>NZ_FNSQ01000005.1:0-703794 GCF_900105205.1 Microbacterium hydrocarbonoxydans
TGTGTGTCTGGAGTGTCTATGAAATCTTCTATGAAAGCGGTAACTTGTCACCGTGGCTCTCGCCGTGGTGTTGCTGATCGTTGCGCTGGTGTTCGTCCTTGTCAATCAGAGTCGAGCTGCCGCACCCGAGACGGGGGCCGCTGATGGTCCACAGGTCGTCCGTGAGAACTCGCATGTCTCGATGACGGAGGAGATGGGGCGTGACGGTGGTCGAGTTCCTCGATTTCGAGTGCGAGCCTGCGGTGCTTTTTATCCCCTCGTCGAGGATCTCCGTGGCAAGTTCGATGGCGAGATCACGTACGTGATCCGCTACTTCCCGTTGCCGGGTCATCTCAACTCGAAGAATGCCGCGATCGCTGCGAAGCGCAGCGCAGCAGGGACGGCTGGAAGAGATGTATCACCGCCTGTTCGAGACGCAGTCTCAATGGGGTGAGGCTCAAGAGTCTCGTGCGGACCTGTTCCGGGGATTTGCGGAGGAACTCGGATTGGATATGCCGCGTTCGATGATGCGGTCGCTGATCCGGCGACTGCAGAACGGGTCCAGTTCGATCTAGACGAGGGTGAGCAGCTCGGTGTCAGCAGTACCCCCTCGTTCTTCATCGATGGGGAGCCTGTCGTGCTGGAGACGTGGAATGACCTGGAGGACACCATTGAAGCCGCGGTGAACGGTGCTGAATGATGGCGCGTTCGCTATCGCACCGTCGCGTCATCATCGTCGGCGCCGGGCACTCCGGGTTGGCGACAGCCGCCGCACTCAGGTCCTCCGGGCTTGAGCCGCAGAAGGACTTCGTGATCATCGATTCTGCACCTCCCGGTCGACGAAGCTGGGCCACACGGTGGCAGTCGATGAAGCTACGCAGCGCGGCCCGCCACAGTGTCGTCGCGGGTTTCCTTTCCCGGCGATGGAGACCGTTATCCGAGTAAGGATGAGATGTCCGATTACCTGTCTTCGGTGGAGAACGCCCTCGGTGTGAAGACCGTGTGGGGCACTCGTGCTCTTGGAATCACCCGGTTGGGCGACGGATCCACACTGCATCTGTCGACCTCCGCCGGGAAGTGCAAACCCGAAATGTGGTCTGTGCAACGGGAGCTGCCGCGGTGCCGCGCGTGCCGGGCTGGCGCCTGGAATGGCAGTACCCGGTGTTGTGCTGCATTCCAGCCAGTACCTCTATCCGCCCAGATACCTCCCGGCCGCGTGTTGATCGTTGGCGGTGGATTCAGCGGAGTGAGATTGCAGAAGAGCTCGCTTCCTCCCACGACGTCACCCTCTCCACTCGAGCGGAATCCTCAGAGGTGTCGGAGCGGCCCATCTGGTCGAGGCTGCGACGTCGGGGTCCGATGTCTGAGTCACGCCCCCGCGTAGCTTCGACAGACGTCACTCATGCCGCCGCCGTGACGGAGGTACACGGAGACACCGTGATGTTCGCCGATGGGGCGTCCGTGAAGCCGCATTCCGTGATCCTTGCGACCGGGTACAGGCCGGCGGACGCATGGCTGCCCGATTCGGAGCCGCCCGGGCAGCCTTTGCACGTCAATGCACGCATCCCGGGACTGTTCACTGTTGGCATGCCGCGTTACTCCCGGGCAGATGCGGGCACCCTCGCTGGGGCGGGTCGTGATGCGGCGATCGTCGCCGGCACATCGTTGGACGGCCGTAAAGGAGCACCATGACAGACACAGGGCACAGTCACGTATCGGTGACGCCACTCCCGCAATCGCCTGGTCATCGCGTTCGCGATCACCTCTTCGGTCTTCATCGTCGAAAGTGATCGGCGCAATCATCACAGGCAGCCTCGCACTGCTTGTTGATGCGGCGCACATGCTCACCGATGTCGTCGGGTTGGCGATGGCCGTCACCGCTGCGCATCTGATGAATCGTCCCCCGACTCCCAAGTACACCTTCGGTCTTCGACGCACGGAGGTTCTCGGTGCGCTCGCTCAAGCAACTTTGCTGCTCGGGGTGGGCATCTTCGCGCTCGTGGAAGGCGTACGGCGGCTGTTCGAGCCCCCTGAGATCGCATCGGGGAGTCTGCTGTTCTTCGCATCGTCGGTCTCGTCGCCAACATCGCCTCCATGCTCGTATTGTTCAGCGGCCGCGGACGCAATCTCAACATGCGCGCCGCGTTCCTCGAGGTCGTCAACGATGCCTCGGTTCCGTCGGCGTCATCGCCAGCGCCATCCTCATCGCCGTTTTCGGTTGGTATCAGGCGGACGCCGTCGCGGGCGTCTTGATCGCGCTGCTCATCATTCCCCGCACTCTTATCCTGTTGCGAGCATCCGGTCGGTGCTGTTGGAGTCCACACCGCCGGCCTCGACCTCGAGGATGTCCGCCGCCACATCCTTGCCCTTCCGCACGTGGTCGCGGTGCACGACCTTCACGCGACCCAAGTCTCGACCGACCTCCCACGCTCACCGCCATGTCGTGGTCGATGACACCGTCACGATGGAAGCTTCCGCCGCATTGCTGACATCACTTCAGCAATGCGTCAACGAGCACTTCGCCGTGAGCATCGAACACTCCACCTTCCAGATCGAACCCGAATCCCACCCCGGAGAGCACGACACCCATGCATAAACGCCTCTCGGCACGTATCACAGCCTCGCCGCGCCGCCCTGATGGTGTCGGCATCCGTCGTGCTGGGACCACAGCCCGGCCGCCGCTCACGACGAGTTCGTCTCGGCGTACCCCGACGCGACTCGGCCGTCGACGGCTCTCCGACGAGATCTCTCTGATGTTCACCGGGCTGCTTCCGGATGGTGACGGCGCAACAGTCATCGACGTGGTCGATGAAACCGGAGCAAACGTCGCAGTCGACGCCCCCAGGCGACCGATGACGTTATCACGCAGCACCTCTCCCGGACGCCGCGACCGGTGTCTTCACTGTCCGATGGAAGACCGTCTCCGCCGATGGGCATCCGATCAGCGGAGAGTACGTGTACACCGTCAGACCGCGACGGACACGGGATCCGGCACAACCACCGCAAGCCCACCCCTGAAGCCTCACCACAGAGCAGCGAAGAAACGGAAACCGCATCGCCGGCACAAACGTACGGCGGCACACCATCCGGAGGCGGTGCCTTCGAAATGCTGCCCCTATTCTTCCTCTCCGGTTTGGCTATCATCCTGGGGGTCGGGGTTGTGGCGTGATGATGGCCGGGCGCCGCCGTCACCAGCGGGATCGCGCCGAAGTTGCTGAGGATGCCGCGGCCGCGGGGAAGACGCCGATGCGTGATCGAGTCCGCCGGTCGGCCGTGGTGCTCATCGTCGCCGCCATCGTTATCCTGATCGATCAAGGCACCAAGACTCTTGCTCTGAACACGTTGCGACAGGATGCGCGTATACCGCTGATCGGTGACTGGCTCGGTCTTCAACTGGCCTTCAACCCCGGGGCGATCTTCTCGCTCGGGGAAGGCTCCACATGGGTCATCACCGTCGTCGGGCTCGCTGTCACCGCGGCCCTCATCGGTGCCGCTACCCGAGCCCGCAACGTGTGGTCGGCGGTTGGTTTCGGTTTCATCGTGGGCGGTGCGATCGGGAACCTCATCGATCGCTTATTCTCGCCGCCCGCGTTCGGGATCGGGCACGTCACCGATTTCCTTGCCTACGGGAACCTGTTCATCGGCAACCTCGCCGATGTCGCTCTCGGCATCGGTGCCGTGTTCCTCATCGTCGCGGGTCTGCGCATAAGCCGTCGCCGGCCAGACCCCTCGTCCCGCCCCGATCCCGTCGACCCTGTACCCGCCGAAGAAACGGTTCACCCATGAGTCCCAAAGAACGTGTCCCCTCCACTTACCAGCGGAACGCCCTGGCCCCAGCCTCGTCGCCGCCGCGATCCTGTTCCTCGCCCGGCGCTCTTCCAGGCGAATTGGGCGCCCTCGTCCTCTTCATCGCCTCAATTTTCGGGCTGATCGTCGCGTGGTTTGCGCTGCAGGCACGCCACTGGTGGTGGATCCCGGTCTTCCTCGCGATCGCCGTGCTCTGGAACCCGGTAATGCCCTTCCCCTTCTCCGGTGTCGTGTGGACCACAGCACAGCCCATCGCGGCCGTGGCGTTCCTGGCAGCGGGGGCGACGATCAAGGTGATCCGGAAGTGAACAGCGCGATCTTCTTGTCACGACCATGCGTGTGAGCGGCCAGATCCTCGAAAGTCCCCGTCTTTGCAGGCGTTCCTCGCACCGGCGGACATCCCGCTTCCGGTGTTACCGATAGTCGCGGGGATCCTCGCTGTGCTGTATCTGGTCGGAGCGATCCGGTTGTGGACGCGCGGGCGTCGGTGGCCCGTGTGGCGAACGGTCAGCTTCCTTCTCGGGTGTGTTCTCCTCGCGGCGGTCACTGGTCTAGGCGTTGAAACCTACGGCCAGGCGCTGGTGTCCGTTTTCATGTTCCAGCAGCTCACTCTGATGATGATGGTGCCGCCGCTCCTCGTCCTGGGCTCTCCCGGCACCCTTCTTCTGCGAGCGACACCGCATCATGGAGCGGGACGGTTAGTCCTCACAGCGGCCCACGGTGCTCTTCGAAGCCGGCCGCGAAATGGATACTCAGTCCGTGGGCCACTGTCCCGCTCTACCTGTTCGCGTTCTACGGCATCTACCTTGCGGGTGCTGCCGATGCCATCCTCGCTCTCCCCGGGGTCACGTCGCACTCGAGGTCGGATTCCTCCTCGCCGGCGTGCTCTTCACCATCCCATCCTGTCCTCCGATCCGCTGCCGGTCAGGTTGGGTCATGGTGCCCGTGCACTGGACGTCTTTGCCGAAGCCGCGCTCCACGCATTCTTCGGGGTGTTTCTCATGATGGCCAGTACGATCCTGGTCGGCTCGTTCGTCGCGCCCACCGAAGCACTGGGCATCGATCCCTCGCCGATCAGCAGCTAGCCGGCGCTCTGGCATGGTCCTACGGTGAAGCCCCGACCGTACTGATGTTGATCTACGTGATGCATCGTTGGTTCCGAAGCGACACCGCTCGTGCTGCCGCGGCGGATCGGTATGCCGACGTGCACGGGAACGCCGACCTCGACTCGTACAACGCTTACCTGAAAAACCTGGGCACTCATGACCGTGACCGCTGACCCGTTGGTGGGACACGCCCTCTCCGTTCGACCACGGCGCGGCAACGCCAGTGCGCACGATGCGCTCCTGGCAGCTGCGGTGCCATTTCCCGTAGCGATCGTCGCGTCCGCCATCGCAGGAGGCATGCTGGATCTCGCCTACCCCGCGTCCGGGTGGTGGCCCGCGACGTTCGTGAGCGCAACCATCGGGCTGTGGACGCTTCGCGGACGCTCTGTTCCCGGGGCGTTCCTGATCTCCCTCGTCTACGGGACGGCCTTCTACTTCACTCACTTGGTATGGGTGACCCGGTTTCTGGGGCCCATCCCATGGGTCGCGCTGGCTGGCTTGGAATCCCTGCTGTTCGGTGCCGGCGGTGCGCTGATCGCACTCGCCTATCGTGTCGCCACCACGCGGGCGGGATTCGGGTATCACGCGATCACTCCTGTGCTCGTCGCCGGGGTGTGGGTGCTGCGGGAAACGCTGATGGGGAATGCGCCGTACACCGGGTTCCCGTGGGCGCGAATCGGCTTCACTCTTGCCGAGAGCCCGCTCGCGGAAGCCGCTTCCTGGGTGGGGACAACCGGGCTGACCTTCCTGACAATCCTCGTCTGCGCAAGCGTCGTGGAAGCCCTCACCCTCCGCCGGTGGGAGCCGGGAGCAGCAGCGGCGGTCATCGTCGTTGCCGCGATGGCCGTCCCTCTGTTCCCGACTGAGCAAGCGGGAATGATGCGCGTCGGATGGGTGCAGGGCAACGGTCCCAGCGGCTACTTCGACACCAGGACAACAGGTGACATCCTGCGCGCACAGGAAGAAGCGACCGCTCCGCTCCTGGGGCGTGAAATGGACCTTCTCGTCTGGCCAGAAGGGGCCGTCGACGCCGATCCCCTGCGCGATGCCGCCGTCGCAGGCCGCCTTGATCGACTCGTGCAGGGTGCTGGCGCTCCGGCACTGGTGAATGCGGCAACCACCCGCGGAGCTGACACGTTCAACACCTCGATGCTGTGGACCAGCGCCGGGCCGCAGCAGCTCCACGACAAGGCCAACCCCGTCCCTTTCGGCGAATACGTGCCGGACCGTTGGTTCTACGAAGCCATCGCCCCCGATCTCATCGGGTTGATACAACGCGAGTACACGCCCGGCTCCAACACGCCCCTCATGAACGTTGGCGATGTGCCCATCGGTCTGGCGATCTGTTTCGACGTCATCTACGACGACGTCATCCACCAGAGCGCGTCCTCTGGCGCGCAGATGTTCGTGTTTCAAACCAACAATGCGGATTTCAGAGGCACGGACGAGAACCTCCAACAGCTGACCATCGCCCGCATACGCGCGCTCGAAACAGGGAGAACTGCGGTGAACGTCTCCACCACCGGGACCAGTCAAGTCATCGGCCGCGATGGAAAAGTGTTGGCTCAGGTTGCGGTGGACACGACCGCGGCGAAGATCACCGAGGTCCCCCTCCGCGCCGGCACGACTCTCGCTGTCGTGCTGATGCCGTGGCTCGGCTGGATGCTCAGTATCGGAACGGTACTAGCGCTGCTCGTCATGTCGATCCGACAGCGACGGACGCATGCTGACTCCCAGGAAGACGGATGGATGACGTTGTGAAGCTCAAGATTCTGACCTCTGGCGCGGCGCTGTGCGCACTGCTTGTGCTCACCAGCTGCGCACCCACCGTCCACCTCGAGCCCGCAGCGAACGCGAATGACCCGCTGTGCGCAGAGGTCACCGTACGATTACCGGACTCGATTGGCGACCAGGCTCGCGTCTGGACGGACGCTCAGGCCACCGCAGGATGGGGCACCCCCAGTAGCGTGCTCCTCACCTGCGGGTTGGAGCCCCGGCCCCACCACGCTGCAATGTGTCAGCTTGGGGGGCGTCGATTGGATCGTCGACGAGGAGGAGACCCCGAATCTGCGGCTCACAACCTACGGCCGAGATCCAGCTGCCCAGGTGTACGTGGACACGACCACCCTGTCGGCGGACGCGGTTCTCGAATCTCTTGCCGGGGCGATCCAGCAGCTCCCCAAGACCGGTGAATGCACGGCACCTGTGACGGAAGACCCGGACGCTGCTGGCGCTCAGACAGGGGATACCACTCCATGAATCCCGTTGTTCTCCGGATCGTTGGACCGACGATTCTCGTTGCCGCCGCACTCATCGCTGTGGTCATCGGGCTCGTGATTGGTGGAGGAGCTGCACCAAGACTCGCGAGTGACCCTGGAGCGCTCGTGCGATGGGGACTCCCGGCCGCGAAACTGTTCGTCAATCTGTCCGGTGCGGCGATGCTCGGGCCCCTGGTGCTGGCGGTGTTCGCTCTCCCCTCGGCAGGGAAGCCCTTCACCGTCGCGCTCGATATTGCCTCCGCCGGCGCCGCGACCCTCACCCTCACAAGCGGGGTGGTGGCTTACCTCACCTTCCTGTCCTCATTCAATCCGCAAGTTAACCTGAGTGCCGAGTTCGGCACGCAGCTCGGTCGCTTCCTCCTCGACACGGAGCTGGGACGATCATGGCTCATCACCGCGATCCTCGCTTCGGTCGTGACAGTCCTCGCATTCGCTGTTCGCAGCTATGGTGCGGTCATGATCACAACCGTGCTTGCGATCATCAGTCTGATTCCCATGGCCACCCAAGGTCATTCGGGTGAGCTCGCCAATCACGATCCCGCTGTCATGTCCCTCGTCCTGCATGTCATTTCAGCAGCAGTATGGCTCGGGGGGCTCATCCTGCTCGTCGTCGCGCGACCGATCAGCTCGCCGCGCGAACTCGAGAACCTGCTCCGCCGGTACTCGACGGTGGCGCTCATCGCGTTCATCGGCGTCGCCGTCTCGGGATACGCGCGGACGCTCACAGCCCTCGGCCGGTGGGAGGATTTGGCCTCACCGTACGGCATCCTCCTTCTCACAAAGATCGGCGCGCTTTTGGTCATGGGCGTCCTGGGTGCCGCCTACCGCCGCCGACTCATCGCAAAGACCAGCGAGGGCCGTGGCGCCTTCTGGATGATCGTGTGCGTCGAACTCGGTTTCATGGGTGTCGCGAGCGGGGTCGCCGCCGCCCTCGCCCGCACCGCCGCCCCCGCCGATGCGATCACCCTGCCGCAGACCACCGCCGCGGAGATCCTCACCGACGCACCCGTCCCGGTCGCACTCACCCTGCAGAGATGGTTCACGGCGTGGAGTCCCGACCTCCTTTGGGTGCTCGTCGCGGGTTTCGGAATCGTCTTCTACCTCGTCGGCGTCCGACGCGCACGGCGCCGCGGGTATCCGTGGCCAGCCAGGCGCACGATCAGCTGGATTGCGGGGATGGGGGCGCTTCTGTGGACGACCAGTGGGCCGATCGCAGCCTATGACGATTCGCTCATCAGTATGCGATTCCTCGCCTTCGCTCTCCTCAGTCTCGCGATCCCCTTGCTCCTTGTCTTCGCGGCGCCGATCACCCTCGCAACCTTGGTCATCCACCCACGGGACGATGGAAGCCGAGGACCGCGCGAATGGCTTCTCTGGGCCGCCCACAGCCCCCTGGCCCGGTTTACTCGTCGCCCCGTCGTCGCCGCGTCCCTGTTCGCCACGTCGCTGTGGTTGTTCCACTACTCCGACCTGTTCCGATGGTCGCTCTACGACCAGCTCGGAGCGGAATGGATGATCAGCCAGCTCCTCGTCACCGGGTGCCTCTTCGTACGATCGCTTTCCCCGAACGCGTCCACGACTCCCGAGGGGCGGTGGCGTGTGGCCTCACTCACTGCGCTCACAGGCGTGGCCACTTTCTTCGGCATCGCCACTATCGCTCGCTCCGACCTCATCGTCGCGGAGTGGTTTGGCGCCATGGGGCGGACGTGGGGACCCACCCCCCTGCAGGACCAGGCCCTCGCCGGAGCCGCCACCTTGATGATCGCGGGAATGCTCGCAATCCTCACCGGCTTCTCCGTCCTCCACACGAAACGCAACAACAGACCTACCGACAGCACCCCCGTGCCCGCCGGACGAAAGGACCCACGCCCGTGACCTCCACCCACCGCACCCGCTGGCTCGCCAGCACACTTCTTGCCCTCATCGCACTGGGAATCGTGGCCGCACCGGCCCCCGCAGCTCTCGCGCACGACAACCTCCTGGACACCGTGCCCGGGGCAGACGAAACCGTCACCCAACTCGACGACGTCGCTCTCACGTTCAGCGGGGAACTCATTGACTTCAGCCAGGCAAGCTTCGCCCAAGTGCAAGGACCCGACGGCCTCTTCTACGAATCCAGCTGCTCCACCATCGACCGCAACATCCTCACCACCCCGGTCGCACTCGGAGAACCCGGCGTCTACACCGTGCTTTGGAACGCCGTCTCCAGCGACGGTCACCCCATATCCGAGAGCTTCACGTTCACGTACGCTCCCACCGGCATCGAGCCAGGGCTGGGATGGGACCAACCAGCATGCGGGAACGAACAATCACGGATGCAACCGGCAAAGGCGTCGCCCTCTGCTGTGCCAACTACCGAACCTCCCGCAGCGGACACCCCTGCCCCGGCGGCATCCGCAGGCGAGAACGAGGTGGCTTCGATCGCGATCCCGCTCATCATCGCCGTGGCTGTCATAGGTGCCGCGGTGATCGCCACCACCGTTGTCGTACGGCAAGTGAAAAAGAACAAACACAACAAGGTGAGCCCCGACATCCACACGGACCCGAAAGCGTGAACTTCGTGTCAGGACAGTCGAACTCGAATTCGATGCGACAGATATGGGCCACTGATCAGAGATCACGAGCGAGTCGGCGCGACTTCGGCGGCCACGTACGGCCGATGGACCAGACGGCGGGCAATGCAAGCGTGGCCAATCTGCGCGCCCATGGCAGCAGAATCCACGAAGCCGAGCTCGAGGAGAGGGCACAGTGAACGGACGACTCGTCTCTGCGGCTACGGAGGCGGCTGAAGAATGCGGTTGTGCACCCACGCCCGCCGAACGCGACTCGTTCTGGAAGCTGAGTGTTACTCGACGTGGCGCTTTCGGGCTCGGCGCGCTCGGTGTCGCTGCATTCGCTGCACTCGGCATCGGCTCCGGCGACTCAGCGGCGTACGCTGCGTCGTACCCGAGTTGGGACGATGTGCAACGCGCCAAGAACAACGAAGCTGCCAAGGCTGCCGAGATCACCCGAATCGAAGGGCTGATCCAGTCCTTGACGCGGAAGGTCGCTGAGACTCAGGTTGCTGCCGATACAGCCTCCGACGAGTTCTATGCAGCGCAGCAGGAGTACTTCGCTGCGATCACGGAAGCTCAGAGCCTGCAGGCGCAGGCGGACGAACAATCAGCGATTGCCGAAACCTCTGCGCGCAGGGCCGGTCAAGTTGCGGCACAGCTGTATCGCAACGGTGGAGATGATTCAGCACTGCAACTGTTCTTCTCCGGTTCCGCGGCCAACGCCGATGAGCTCCTGTCACGCCTGGGCACCATGGACAAGCTTCTCGAGTACAACCGGTCGGTCTACGATGGCGCAATCTCGGCGCGCAACACCGCCCAATCGCTGACCGATCAGGCGAAGGTTGCCCGCGACGAACGAGACCGCCTGCAGCAGGTCGCAGAGCAGAAGATGATTGCGGCACAAGAAGCGGCCGACGCCGCACAGGCCGCGCTCGACGAGCAAGCCGCGAACCTCGAGACGATGCAGGCGCAGCTCGCCGCGCTGAAAGACACCACCACGCAGACTGTCGCTGGTTACCAGTCGGGTGTGGCCGCGCGCGAGGCCGAAGAGCGCGCCCGTCGCGAACGCGAAGCCGCGGAAGCGGCAGCCAACGGTGGCGGCAACGGCGGCGGCGGAGGCTCTGCCGGTAGCGGCGGTTGGGTCCGGCCCCACGGGGGCGGCCGAAGTTCAAGCTACGGCCCGCGGACCCCGATCTGCGGTTCGCAGGGCTGCTCCTCGAGCTACCACTACGGCGCGGACATGGCCAATGGCTGCGGAGCGGCGATCTACGCCGCCAACTCCGGAACAGTGGACTACGCCGGCGCGAACGGCAACTACGGCAATTACGTCCGCATCCAACACGGCGGGGGCGTCAGCACCGGGTACGCGCACATCAAACCCAGTGGCATCCTCGTTGGCAGGGGGCAATGGGTCAATTCGGGCCAGGTCATCGCTTACGCGGGTGACACTGGACGCTCCTTCGGTTGCCATCTGCATTTCGAGGTCTACATCAATGGTGGTTACACCAACCCCGTCCGATTCATGGAAGACCGCGGCGTCTATATCTAAGGCTCCGACATGGGAGCACGAAGTGGCGCCACCCACAATGACCAGTTGGGTAGAGAGGGCTGCTCCAGTCGTCACTCGCGACATCCTTGCTAGGGATCTCAGAGAGGGAGAATGACGCTACCCATCACCGCCGTCAGCCGCGACATGATGTCGGTCCACAGCCCTGTCACCATCAGGATTCCGAGGACGATCAGCAGTATGCCTCCGCATACGTTCACCACCCGGATGTGACGACGGAGGAACTCGACCGTCTTCGCCGCCCAACCGAACCCGAATGCGACCAACAGGAACGGGATGCCGAGGCCGAGCGAATACGCGAGGCCGAGGAAGCCGGCACGGACAGGGTCGCCAGCATTGAACGAAAGCGCGATGATCGCGGCAAGCGTCGGACCCATGCACGGTGCCCAGCCGATACCAAGTGCCACTCCAAGTAGCGGCGCCCCTGCGATTCCGGCCCGGGAGCCGACGTGGAAGCGGACCTCCCGCTGGGCGAAATTGAACAACCCGAGAAAGACGAGCCCCATCAGGATGATGACGACTCCGAGGATGCGTGTGACCAGGTCGCCCCAGCGTAGGAAGAACACGCCGGCCGTGCCGCCCAGCGCGGTGATGAGAACGAAGACGACGCTGAAGCCGAGGATGAACAGCGGTACGCCGACTACGAGCTGACGGCGCTGGGGCGCGACTGCGTTCGTCGCGCGACCCTTCGAGTCCGGCGCGACCACCCCGCCAAGGAAGCCGAGGTAGCCGGGGACCAGCGGGAGCACGCAGGGCGACAAGAACGACACGAGGCCAGCGAGCATCGCGACGGGGACTGCGAGCCAGAGCGCACCGGACCCGATGATGGTGTCGGCGTTCACGGTGTCTCCGCCAGAGCGTCCTTGACGAGCGTCGAGAGGATCGAGGTGCCGTCGATGGGTCCGATGATGCGGGCGGCGACACGGCCCTGCCTGTCGAGCACGAGAGTCGTCGGTGTCGCCTGGATCGGCACGACCTCGGAGAAAGCGAGTTTCGCCTCGGCCGTGTTCACGTCGATCAGGCTCGGGTAGGTGATGCCGAACTCGTGAGAGAAAGCCTGGGCAGTGTCGGCCTGGTCGCGGGTATTGATGCCGATGAAAGCTACATCCTCGCCGCCGTATTCTTGCCAGACGCTTTCGAGATCCTTCGCCTCGATGCGGCACGGCGCGCACCCGGCGTACCAGAAGTTCACCACCGTGACCTTGCCGGCGTTGTCTGCGCTGTCGAAATCATCACCAGTTTCAGTGATGCCGCTGAAGTCGACCGGTTCGCTCCGCTCGTCGATCGGGATCTCGACGATCGCGCCGCCAGCGGCCACATACCCGGTGTTCTCACCCTTGAGGAAGGAATCGCTGACCGGATCCGGCGCACACCCGCTCAGACCGATGGCGAACACCGCGGCGAGCATGGCTCCGATCGCACCACGAATGGTGCGAAAGCGAGGATTTCGAGGCACATCTCGCACTCTACGCAGATCCCCTATGCGTCCGCCGAACCGGGCCACCGTCCTGCGGGCCTCTTACCGCTTCCGACGTCCGCCAGGGCAAGTCGCCGCGTCGGCAACTTCGGTCTGCTGACACACAGAGCACCTCCGGGAGGATGACGTGTCAGCTGAAGGCCAACTGCGTCATTCCAACGCAATTCCGACGACGACCGCCTGCACACCGTCTCAGCGTTGCAGATTGCTCGGCGGTGGCATCAGTGTTCTCGTTCGGTCGTTGCCGGACATCAGATCGAACTCTAATCCGAGCCATACCGGTGTGTCGGGAGCCAGGCAAAGCCGACCCGGCGGATCCTGGGCGCAGGCGACAACGATGTGCCTACTCAGGTACTCCGCCTTCCTTGGAGTGGTGATGAAGCCAGCTGAGATTGCACGGTTGATCGCACGGCGACGATTCTCGAAGGGCTCGGAGCTGCACTGGGTGCCGCGCGATCATCGTTCCGCATCCGGCTACGCGGATAGCGTCTCGTTCGCACCGGTCAACCGAAGTCTCGGCCGTTTGGATTGGTCGGTCATCGACCCGATGAAGGTTCGAGTATCGAAGGGCGCAAGCCACTTTTTCACGGGGTCTGAGTACTTCTGGAGTCGCACCCGTAGCCACGTATGGTGTGAGTCTCAGTTCGAGCGCGACGAGTTGATGTGGCTCGATTTCGGCGGGCAAGTAGCAAAGGTGTGGTCGCAGCCATTTGGCGTGGTGTTCGGCGTTCGCTCGCCGATGGCGGGTCACTGGCACGTGCCGGATTTCCTATTGCAGATGTCGGACGACTCCTACGCCGTTCGAGACGTGAGGCCAAAGGAACGCATCGACAAGTCTGCGCAACTGCAGTTCGATGAAACCGCGGTTGTGTCGGCAACGCTCGGCTGGCACTATCAGGTACTTTCCGGCCACAGCATCCATGCGACCCGCGTGGTCGAATGGTTGTCGGCGTCGCGTCATGACCGTTGCAGGCCGCCTGCTGACGTCGAGGACAGGATCCTCGACGCGGCAACTGACAGCAAGACTCGCCGGGAGTTGTGCGAGCTGGCATCACCAGATTGCCCACCTCTTGCCTGCGCATGGGTTGACAACCTCGCCTGGCGCAGACTTCTCGCGCTCGATCTGTCTGCGGTCTTCAATAGCAACGCGCTACTGACTACCGCACGTCGGGAGAGAACGGATGCGATCAGTGTCTGACGAGAGCAAGCTGAAACTCGGGGACTCTTTCGACATTGACGGCGAGATCTGGGTCTGGGCCCACATCATCCCCGGCCTAGAGGTGAAGCTCCGGTCCGAGAACGCACCCGATCGACACCTCATCATGTCCGTAGACGAGTTCCTGCGCCATGCCGGCACGGCTCAACGCGAGCGCGCGGTATCGCTTCGTCCGGACGGGGACGCGTGGCCGACCAACGTGTGCGATATGGAGGCCCATCTCCTTGAGGCGTTCACCGGGAGACCAATGGATCCGTTGGCTTCCACTCCTCGGGCGCAGTATGACCCTGCGCTGACGACTCAGAACGCACGCGTTGACGCGAAGCTGCTGGAGTTGAAAGGCACGTCACTGGGGCGAGCGCGCAGTACCTTTCACCTCCTATGGAAGACCTACCAGCAAGACGGTGCAGCGGGGCTGAATGCCCGCATGCACCGGAAGGGCGAGCAGCGACTCGCCATCAGCCGGGCAGATCCGCGGCTGGTGACGATCATCGATCGATTCCTCGATCGCCAGACGGACAAGGCCACGAGTAGCAAAAAGCGTTGCGCTGTCTTGGTGAGGCGAGCGCTCGAGACAACCTACCCGGGCGACCCCATTTGTGAGATCAAGGCTCGCACCCTCCAGGGCTACATCAACGAGCGGGCTGCAGGCCGTTACAGCTTCGACAAAGCGACCACCCGGAGAAACACCGACAACAGCCCAAAGCGTCAGTACCACTCCGGAGCTGCCTATCAACTTGGAGAGCGATGCGAGATCGATTCAACGGACCTCGACGTTCTCGTTTGGGATGAGACCAGTGAGTTCCGTCCGAAACTCACCGTGCTTCTCGACGTCGCCAGCCGAGTGCCGCTCGCTTGGGCGATCCACGCGGATAGCCCTGGCGGATTCGATCATGCGCTCCTGCTCGCCCGAGCCATCATCGGGCGCAAAGCCGTGCCTGGTTCGGGCGCTGCCACTCTCTCGGGGTCAGCCGCCTTGCCTTCCGCGCTGATGAAGCAGGTGAACCCCTACCTCAGCGACGAGTCTCTGGCTCTCCCATGGATCTTTCCGCGATCAATCACCATCGACGGCGGAGCTGATTTTCGGTCCCGCACGTTCAGAGATGCCTGCCGTGCGTACGGAATCCACAGGGAGCTCGCGCCCTCCGGAACGCCGACGGTGAAGCCACATGTTGAACGCAACTTCGGCACCCTCTCATCAGATTTCGCCGCATGGTTGGCCGGTTTCGTGGGGAACTCCGTGGCGCATCGAGGCGCCCGCGACAACCCCACGCTCACCTTGGACTCGCTCCGGCTCATCCTGGACAGTTGGATATCCAACATCTACCTGAACAAACCGCACCAGGGCCTGAAGTCGACGAGCTCCCCCGGACGGATCTTCACCCCGAATCAGATGTACACCGAACTCTTCAGCGTCGGGCCTGGCGTCCCAGTGCCTTTCGGAGTCGAGGAGTACCTCGCCCTGTTGCCGACCGAACGTCGCATGATCGGTCGTGCAGGGATCGATCTCCACAATCGCCGCTACGACTCGCCCGACCTGGAGGACCTCCGCAGTCGCTCCCTCACGGGCGCTGAACCGGGATCCGCGAGAGCGAGGAAGTTCCCGGTGAGCTTCGACCCCTACAACGCGAATGCCGTCTGGGTACGTCACCCGGAAACCGGCTTGTGGATCGAGTGTTGGGACGTCGCTCTGCGAGAGAAGACGGCACCGATGGTCGCCGAGATCGACATGAAACTCCTTACCCGATACCCCGACGCCGCTATCGACGATCCCGATCGCCGCCGGGAGTGGATCGATCATGTCGAAAGCCGCGAGCGAGGAGACAAGCGCAAGCGCACCCAACACAAGCGAGAGCAACAGCGCCTCAAGGTCGAAGCTCAACGCGAGTCAGGCCCCTCGACAACGACACCGATCCCATTACGGCAATGGGCCAAACCCGTCGACATCAGCACCATCGATTGGACGTCCCCCGACATACATCTCGCTCAAGCAGAGGAGCTTGATCCATGAAGATCACCCCACTCGTCCTCCACCATGACCGCAAGACCAGCCTTGCAGGGCTTCGAGAAGCATTCGACGCCGAGCCCGCATCGCCGCCGAAGATCACCTTCCGGCAGTACACAGATCTGGATAGTGAAGCCCGAGAGCTATACGACCAAGCTCGCGAAGACTTTCTCCGGCTGACGTTGAGGGTGAAGACGCGCGAGCAAGCAGTCTGCGCTCGCATTCTGGAGGACCTCATCCGAATCAACCCTCGGCTGAAGAACTCGCGGCGCGGGCTGATGGTATCCGCGCCGATGTTCTCCGGCAAGACAGAACTCGCTCTCCTGTTGGCTCGATCCGTAGAACGCAGACACGCAGCCCAACACCCCGACTACCTCAGAGACGGAGACGCACCGGTCGTCTGGGTGGAGATGACCGAACACTCGACCGGGAAAGCTCTCCTTGCCCAGATCGTGGAGTTTCTCGCCCCCACCATCGTTCTCCCCAAACAGATTGCCACCGACCGGCTGCGGAAGCTTGCCGTCGAAGCCCTCCATCGACATGGCACGAAGCTGCTGGTGATCGACGAAGCGCACAAGCTTGGCGGGACTGAACCCTCCAGTGTCATCAAGGCTCTCCAGAATGAGTCCTGTGCGACCGTCGTCCTGGTTGGAATCAATCTCGACCAAGCATTCAAGACGGGCGACGGGCTGCAAGTCAGCGCACGCTGCGACTTCGTCACACTCGACAAGATCGACCCCGCCGTCCAAGAGGACTTCGAACAATGGATCAAATGGGTCGCCACCTTCGACAGCTTCCTACCACTATGTGGGCACGTCCACGGCCTTCTCACCCGCAACGCCGGCACGCTAGTCCACGCCGCCGACGGGAAACTCGCCGTTCTCGCGATGATCGTGGACCGCCTAGTCGCGTCCATCTTGCGCGACGAATCGCGCACCTCGGAGACCGTAACCCGCGAGGGACTCTTCGGGGTTCTCGATACTCTCCGGCGCACCACGCTCAACACACACAACGTCACCCTGGACGACTTGGTGGACGCCGCATGACCAGCACGCAGGCGTGGGCGAAACGACCCAAGTGGCATCATCTTGAGACGCCACGCTCCTACGCGCAGCGGCAATGCCGCGCCGCAGGAGTGCCGTTCGATTTCGCCGAGAGGGCACTGACCAGCCGAGCGCAACCGAACATCCACCGCGTCTGGATCGACGATGAAGCGGCCGCTCGGGCGGTCGAGGCGACGGCAGGGCGCCCGGCCGGTCACTACCTCCGCATGAAACGTCTAGCGCAACCGGACTCCACACGGGCCTACCCGCAGCGCTTCCTGTGCCGCCTATGCAGTGCCGGGGAGACGATCGAGCAAATTTCCCATGATCGGGAAAACTTCTGTCTCCGACACCCGGGGCAGATGGTGTGGGTCGGTCCCGGAACCGAACTCGATACCCAGGTTATCGTTCCCTTCGATCCCACGCTTCGGAACGCGGAACTCTCCTTCCGTCGACTCGTCGCTACTGGTCGGGTCACCACGCAGCTGCACAGTCAAGTGTGGGCCATGGTGCGCGACAACGACACCCTCTCCGCCCAGGACGGAGAGACCGGGCAGAATCAGTCCTTGATGAGCGCGGCAGGCGAGATCGATCGCCGCGCACATCTGTACCGCGCGACGGTGCGCGTTCTGCAGATCTTGTCCAATCGTTCGCACTGCGCACGATGGCGCACTCAGTCGGCGGCAGATCTACGACTCGACATCAACGCAACGTTGGGCTTCGCCAACAGCGACGTCCTCGTCGAACGGGTGATTCTCTGGCTCCGACCCCTCCGCCGCCACACCATCCCCACGAAGTTCCGCCCCTTGGAAGCCGCCCTCGACACCGTCGACGTCCCCCGCATCCTCGACGCCACCGCCAACTACCCGCTATGGATCCTCCGACACCCGCAAGCCATCTCCGAATGGGACTGGGATCGCAACCCGCCCACCCGAGACCCCTGGTCGGGAGTAGATGTCTCCCACAAAGCCTGGTGGTTGTGCGAAGAGGGGCACTCCTGGGAAGCAAGCCCCCACGTGCGAGGCTTTGCCGAGACGAACTGCTCATACTGCATCGGCATGGACTTCTGGCCTGGACATACCGACCTCGGCACCCTGCGGCCGGACATCGCCGCGGAATGGGACACCACCCCAGGAGCCAACCGCGGGGACCCTCATCACGTCAGCGTCACCTCCGCACGGAAAATCAACTGGCTGTGTACTGCTCAAGAGCACACCTGGCCCGCCCAGGTGCGCTCCCGCACCACGCAAGAAAGCAGCTGCCCCTACTGCAGCGGTAGCCGGGCGATACCAGGTGAAACAGACTTAGCCACTCTTCACCCAGGCCTCGCAGCAGAGTGGGATTACGAACGCAACGACAGCTCCATCACTCCGGAGACAGTCACCCCCGGATCAGATCGTGTCGTCTGGTGGCGAGGCCCCTGCGACCATAGCTGGGACGCGGCTGTCGGCGGCCGTTGCTCAGGATACGGGTGCCCGTACTGCTCCAACCAACGCACCCTCGCCGGTTTCAACGACCTCGCCACCACCCACCCTCAACTCGCCGAACAGTGGGACCCCGCGAACTCCAAGACTCCGAGCGAGGTCACCGCGGGCTCGGATTACCCCGCGGTATGGCGTTGCGGCCTGAGTCACACGTGGGAGCTTCCCGTCTGGGGTCGCACGACGGACAAGACGGGATGCCCCGTATGCGCGAATCGGGTCGTCCTCGCAGGATTCAACGACTTGGGAACTCTCGACCCTCATCTGGCTTCGGAGTGGGACCACGAAGCAGGGGCGAACGACCGGACACCGTCCGAAGTGACCGTTAGTAGCTCCTATGAAGCCCTGTGGCGCTGCGCGAAGAACCACACCTGGCCAGCGACAGTCGCCAATCGACATGCTGGTTCCGGTTGCCCCTCGTGCTCCGGACGGGTCGCCATCCCGGGAGCCACTGACCTCGCGACACGCCGACCGGATATCGCCGCACAATGGGATCCCAGCAACGACTGCTCACCGAACCAGGTCACAGTCTCATCCCACGTGAAGGTGTCATGGATCTGCCATCGCAACCACTCGTGGCCGGCGACCGTCAAGAACCGCACTTCCGGCTGCGGCTGCCCCTACTGCGCAGGAAAGCTGCCCATCCCTGGCGAGAACGACCTTGCGACGCTGCGCCCCGATCTCGCCAAGCAATGGGATCCAGCGAACGCCCTCTCTCCTACCGAGGTCACCGTCGGGTCTGGTCGAAAAGTCATGTGGATCTGCGCTTGCGGATATTCGTGGCCGTCCAAGATTCAGACCAGAACCCGCAGACCCCACGCCCACTGCCCCGAATGTCGCAAGTAGTAACAGGACCCGATGCGAACCTCGTCTGGGCTTTTTGACCTGTGGCGCTGAGTCCTCCTCGCCCCCAGCGCTAGCTGTTCTTCCCCGTGAGGTTGTGAACGCGGTCTGAGGGTGTGTGGCCGCCGATGCCGGTGTGTGGGGTCTGTGGTGATTGTAGTGATGGAGCCAGGCGTCGTAGGTGGCTGCTCGGGCTTCGTCGCTGGCGTAGGTCTCGGCGTAGGCCCATTCGTGGGCGAGGGTGCGGTTGAAGCGTTCGACCTTCCCGTTCGTCTGCGGGCGGTAGGGCTTCGTGAATCGGTGTTTGATGTCGGGGCCGAGAGCGGTCGCGAACGCGTGTGAGCGGTAGCAAGAACCGTTGTCGGTGAGGACCTCTCGGACGGTGATGCCCGCGCGTGTGAAGAAGGCCTCGGCTCTGGCCCAGAACGCTGATGCGGTCTCTTTGCGTTCGTCGTCGAGGATCTCTGAGTAGGCGAGCCGGGAGTGGTCATCGACGGCGTGATGGAGGAACGCGTAACCGCGGCCCTTCTTCTTGTTGTTCCGGTTCCCGATGGTGCGGCCCAGCATGCGATGCCCGCCGCCGTCAGGGATGCGGCCTTGCTTTTTGATGTCGACGTGGATGAGGTCGCCCGGCTGTCCTCGTTCGTAGCGAACGGGTTTCGGTCGCCGGACAGGGAGGCCGGTGGCCTGATCGACGTGCGTCAGGATCGGCATCCGGTATCGGTGCAGAACCCGCTCGACGGTGGAGCGGGGCATGCGGAGGTGATATCCGATCCGGTGCGGACCCCATCGTCTCGTGAACCGCAGTGCGATGATCCGCCGCTCGAGGCGCCGCGCGGTGCGCGCAGGACTGCGACGAGGCCGCGAAGAGCGCTCCGCCTCAGAGGCGCCCGTGCGAGCTCGCCGGGCCTACTTCGATGCTGTTGCCGGCGACACCTGGAACCGCTCGGCCGCTCGCCGCACCGACCAGCCTTGAGTGTTGATCAGGTCGGCCAGCCGAGCCCGACCAACGGGCGTCAGGGGTGCGTTAGCGTGAGTCACGAAGACCTCCGTGTGTGGAATGTGAGTGTGGTAACCCACATCCTGCCCGGAGGTCTTCGCTAACTCACGTGATCACAACGTCCCGAGGAACTACATCTAGTCGCCTGACATCGACTCTGTGGCGTGCGCGACGTCGATGCCCAGGGAGGCCTCCCCTTCCGGCGAAGGCTCATCTACGCTGTCGCACATGGATGAAACCGATGGCCAGCCACGGACCCGCCCTTGGCATGCACAGCCATCCACCGATGTGATCGCGGCGTTCACTGACGCCGTCGCTCGGTTGAACGCCGACGGGGACTTCATCGTTCGAGCGCTGACTGACCAGCTGCTCGCAGAGCGACCGATCGCGGATCAGGAAGAGCTGACGCCGCAGGAGATCAGCTATCTCACCCGGTCCAAGGCCTTCACGCCCGAGTCGTTCGAGAAGACATCGACTCGGGTTGCTCGCGGCGGTGTTCTGGCGAGTGTAGCGAGCACCCTTCTGACGGGCGTGCTTCAAACCATGTCCGCGTCCGCAGCCGCTGCCTTCTTGAGTATGGACGAGGACTCGCTCTTCGCCGCCGCCGATCGTGGCGAGTTGTACGCCGTCGATGTTGCCCACTCCAGACGGTTTCCGTCGTGGCAGTTCAGTCTCTCGTCGCCAGGAAAAATCCTGCCGCACCTGACCGAGATCATTGACATTGTGAAAGACAAAGGATGGGTGTCGGTATCGGCTCTCATGGCGACGCCCCAGCCGGTCATGGTCACCGACGGGCAGCAGAGCCCTGTGGAATGGTTCAGGCGCGGCGGCGACGTGGAAACCCTGGCTCGGATCATCGAGGCTCAGAAGTGGCGATAGAGCTCCTGCTGGGGACGCGAACTCGTGCGCGCCGCCGCTCTCGCATGTCGCCTACGGCGTTTGGCCTCGAGCTGCGAGAAACTCCGTCGCCGTCTCAACCCGATACCGCTCGTCGACGTAGCTTGCCGGAGTGAGATTACGGGTTACGAAGAGGGTGCTCAGGTGGAACTGCTCTCCCTGCGGGGGGTCGCCGAGTCCCAGACGCGCCGCAATGCTCGCAACGTGGGGCGCCAGTTCGCTCTCCTTTCGGGACAGCTGCGTGGTGTAGCAGGGCTTGGTAGCGCGGGTCCCTAGCTGGTCCCGGAAGAAAGAGCGCAGTTGGCGTGCCGTCTCGGCGAATCCGTGAACTGATGCGGGGTCTTTGGCCTCAATCAGCCACAGGGTGCTGTCTCCAGGGCGTCCGCACACGAGGTCAACTTCGGTAGTGAGAGTCGGCACGCCGAGTCGCGCGTGGTCGTTGGGTTTCACGCGGGCGACCGTGGTGTATCCGAGTTGCTCTAGCCGGTCTTGGAGGAACCTTTCGAACCGAATGTTGCGGCGCGCACGGCGGTCCGCAAGCGCGTCGGTGACAGGCTGAGGAACGTCCCCCGCCCAGGGAAGAACTCCTTGGAGTAGGTGGCGGTAGTAGACCTGAAAGGACGTCAGCAAGTACTGCGGGCTGACAATGAGCCGTCCGTCCGAGTCTTGCACCAGCGGTTGCACGAGGAGCCGGTGACGCCGCGTGCGCGTTTGCCAGGGTTTCCACTCGACGGCTTGTATCTGGACGGCCGTGCTGGTGAGCATCCGGATAGCGGCTTCGACACGCGTTCTCTTCGCCTCATCCGCGCCCGGGCCTAGCGCGTCACAGCCCCATGCTGTTGCCTCGGCCACTGTGACGTGCGCGGTCGTCCTGCCTGGCTCAAAGGTCTCCCATTTCGCGAGTGCGGCGAGGGTGGAGAGCATGTCCTGCGACGTCGCCCCCCATGCACGCTGGAAAGCGCCCTCAAGGTCGTCTCCTTCGTTCGTCTGTAGAAGCGAATCGCCATCTTCAGCGCCATACAGCCGAACGCTCGCGGCCGCGCGGCTCAGTTCGTCGTTTCGCAGGCCCCACGCCGATGCGTCGGGATGCGGATCATCGTCGACGGCGAGCTCGTACATTGGGCTGAGGTTGATGACTGCGGGCGCGACTTGGTGATACATCCGCTCGCTCAGTGTGGTCGCGGTGAGGTATGCGTCTGCGGCGGCAAGAAGACCGCTCCACGCCTGAGGAGTGATCGGCTTCGCTTCCGTCGGCTTGTCCAGGATGCGCAAGGCAGCTTCCACCACGATCTCGTTACATTGACGAAGCTGAAGTGTCTCCGCCGAGAGCTCGGCGGTGCGGGTGAGCGGGTCCCATTCGGTAGAGAGGTTCGCGGCGACTCGGGACAGATCGTCTTGCTGATGAATAGCGCTGTCCATCACTCTCGCCAGCTGCTCCATCCCCGTCAACACCACCTCGCTCACGTCGTGTCTCTTGATTCCTTCCAGCAGAGTTTCGAGAGCAACCGGCGCAAGATGCTCGCGGGTAAGTCGATTCGCGTCGTCCGCTCGGTACTCTCCCGGTTCGACGCCGGCACCGTGGAGTCGTCGCCCCAAAGCCGCAACCATGCGGCTCTCGTCAGAGGGTCGTAGACCCCACGGACCAGGCAGGTGATTGAGAGTGGTCCGCGCCTGCTTCATCTCCAAGATGAGAAAGGGCTTCGCTGTGCGCCACTGGTCGCGGAGCGCCGCCGCCGCTTCGACATCCACGCCTCCCGCGCGGAGCAGATCGAACACTGCGTCCCCTGTTAGGAGATTCGCCGCGTACGGATCTCCATTCGCCGAATCTGCGAATCCCTCGACATCGATGCGCCACAAAAAGTTGACTGGTTCATCGACGGCACGCGCGTGCGGGTCGAGATACGGCGTGACCACGCCGGATGATTCACCCGAGACCGCTTCCGATGTGTGGAGATGGAGGACGTATCCGGGCACATCGATCGCCTGGTGCGCGGAACGCCATCGATCACCAAGCGCAGCAAAGCCGTAGATCAGCCCGCCGCACAAGTCAAAGACGAACCGTCGGTAGTCGGCGGACAGGTCCTCCGAGCTCGCCCGTGCCACAGCGACGGGGGGTTCGGTAAGCGCGAGGGACCACCCGACGACATCCGGCGCGGTATTGACGCCGCGGTCGACGTCGTAGGTGGCGTCACCTTCGAGCGCCGCGACATTGGCGACCGGCCCCGGAGCAACCTCCGCTGCTCGCAGGTCACGAAGCGGAGGGAGCCCGACTCTGAGGAGCGACGCTTCGAGATCCGATAGCTCTACCGCGCGATCCCACTCGGCCTCGCCCGCGTGGGCTTCAAAGTAGATGGCGGTGGGTACCATGCCACCCTTGAAGAACGACTTGCCATTGGCCTTCCATGGCTCCCAGTAGTTGATCGCCTCCCACCCGAAACTCTCGGGGAAATCGGGAGCGCTCAGATCCCGCGCGAATGCGTAGAGATCATCGCGGGACGTGGCCGTCTCTGAGATCCAAGTCAGGTCTTCGAGCGCGAGGTTTGCTTCGCCGAAAGCTTGCGGCACAGCGATGTGACCGGCCGCGGCGAAAACCGTCAGCGGGATGACCTCCGCGCCCGGCCTGATGGTCCCTTGTCGTCCGCCCGCCATGCGCACCGACAGTGGACCGGCGTGCGACCTCATCTGTTTAGCCAGCTCCACTGAGCCGATGCGCGGCGGTGGGGTGGACCCCAGGTCGGGAACATAGATGACCGAGACAGCTATGCATGTGGATGGATTCACCGGCACCAGCCACTGAACGTCGATCCCTCGAAGCGGGGAATCGACACTTTCGCTGTTCGGAGGGGATTCGATCAAGCTGTTGGAAAAGCGCCATAGGGCCCGGCGGATCTGGTTCAGACAAGAAACCCTGAGGGCTCGTCGCGCATGCCCGTCTCGATCAAGCGCGGATACCAGTTCTTGTACGGCATGAGCCATGATCTCTGGGATGAAGAGTGGCGGCACCCATCGGAATCCGCCCGCTGAGTCAGCAAAGCGAAGGAACCTCCCGAACGGACTGGACGGACTCTCAGCATCGAATGCGGCCTCACTTGCGGAGATCGTCATCCATTCCAACGCTCTCTTGTCAGCCTCACCGAGTTCGATGTGGTCGAGAGGGCCCAGGTTGAGGAAGGCCCGCGTCGCTTCGAACTCAACGTCCGGCAATGAAACCTCATCGTTGAGCTCGAGATCCGGGGCTGGCACCCACGCGTCCGCAAGGTGGCGGACGCAGAAGTCGCCGTACCTCATCGCCACGTTCACCACGTTCGCAATACCGAATCGAAATCGCCTGCGGAGCCGACCGTCTACCGCTTCCGCCATTCGGAGCGAACGCGTGAGGTCGGCGACCGGCCGTTCGGTGAGGCCAGGCACTGCACGCAGCGACTCCGAGCCGACGGTGAGTAAGGCTGTTCGGGTCGGGTCGGTCGGGATGAAGTCTTCACGCGCCGGGCCGATCCCATAGGTGGTAGCCGCTAGATCGGACAGTGCTTGGATCGACGGCAGCGGGTGGTAATCGTCTGATGCCGGAGCGGCGGAGGCTCGTAGTGCGGCCGCGAAGCTGCTTCCCAATGTCACCGATCGATGCCTGTTGCCCGGGGACGTGGCGGCGGCGAATACCAACGTCCAGAGCTCGTCCGGATCGTACGCTGAAAAAGCCTGTTCGAGTGCGTCTGGCTCCCGTTGCGCGGCGCTCACCGCGCGCGGTTGAGATCGAGGCCGCTTGTTTCTACGAGATTTTTTGTTCTTCCCCACGCAAGCATTTAAGCGTAGGCCAACGACACCCTCGCTGATTGCTGCGCGTTGAAGACGTGGCCCGCCGGGGAGGAAGGTGGTCAGGGGATGGGGTGCCGCCTTGAATGCGCGGACGATATGCCTCCTTCAGCGCCCTGCTCCCACGCCAGGGGAGCGCTTGACCGCTCGCACCTTGACACCTTCCTCGGATCCATACACGCAAAAGCGCGCGTAAGATAATGCGTGTACGCGCTAACCAGATGACGACGCGAGGAGGCCAGATGGCCGTGAAGAAAAGTCGCACCCGTGCCGCCTCGGCTCGCGTCGCCGGTCGCGAGGTCGCTGTGGGCCGCGGCACTGTGACAGGTCGATCCCTCGACGGGAACCCAAAGCTCGTCGTGGCGACCAAGGCCCCAGCAAAGACCGACGTACAAGCCGGTGTCGAGCGCCTTGCGCAGGTGGCGAAGACGTCAAACGTCGACGTATCCGTGTTCAACGCACTCATCGACGAGCTCGCCGATGCGATGACCGACCGTCAATCGACCGAACTGGGCCTCACAGAGCAGGAAGCCAACTTCCTGATCGAATCCGGCGATTTCACTCCGGAGGAGTTCGCCGAGGCATCCGCATTCGTCACCAGCGGCGGGCTCGCCAAGCTCGAGCGCGAGACTCACGTGCGCGCCCTCACCAATACGTACACCGCGTCCGAAGTTGCAGCGCTGCTCGGGATCGATGCCTCCAGTGTGCGTCACCGACAAAGCAAGAACACTTTGTACGGCTTCCGGGCCGGAAGGATCCGTCTCTACCCTCGATGGCAGTTCATTCCAGGCGAGAAGGTCTCCACGATCCCCCATCTCCCCCTGCTCGTTAGAGCAATCCCATCCGACTGGGATCCAGCCGACGTCGAAGGCTTCATGACAACGCCTCAGGATGACTTGCGGTCGACCGAGGACTCGGTCGACCCCAAGGAGTGGATGACGCCGATCGAGTGGCTGGCTGCCGCGAAGGACCCCGCACCCGTAGTGGGAATCCTCGAAGACGCCGACATCAGGTGAGCCCGTCGAGCGCGAAGGTCCCCGCAACGCCCCCGGCGTCGCTCACACTCGACGCCAGCGAGCACCTGAGAACATACGATGGGCTCCTCTGGCGGGTCTTCGCTACAAGGGGTGCTCATCCACAGGCGTGGGACGAGCTGCGGCACTTCGGGCCGGTCAGAACCATGCGCTTTGACCCGCATCCCGAGCCGCAGCAGCATCATGCCGATTATGGCGTGATGTACGTAGCCGCTGGATCTACAACAGCTCTCGGCGAGGTGTTTCAGAAGGGGCGGATTATCAACCGGCGCGCTCGTGGAAGTACCCTCGCGGCTTGGCGACCGACGCGGGAGCTTCGGTTGCTGGACCTCACCAGCAACTGGCCTGTGATCAACGGCACGACCTCTTCGATTCAGATGGGGCCCAAGCGATACACCCGGAACTGGGCGAATGCGATTCATGACCAGCTTGGGTCGAGCATCGACGGGCTCTACCATGTGTCATCGATCGACTTCGGCCCGATGGTGACACTGTTCTCGCCCGCCGAGGACTCGTTCCCCCAGCTGCCGTTGGTGCACACCCGCCTGGACTCATCCAGCGCGAACGTGTACCTCGCGAAAGCCGTGAAGAGACTCGGCTACCGCGTCAATAAGTAGGACCGCCTAGATGAGCAGGAGTCATTCGCTAAAGGCGAGACCGCGATTCTCGGTGTATCAGACGGCGTTCAATCCACCCGTACGCTCAGTGTTATGACAAAGCGTTCGACATTGCAGACTCTCGGCGGTGCCGTCGAAGGCTTCCGGGATTTCGCGGCGGCGATCAAGAGTGGAGTGCCCACGGTTCGACAGGGGTCGATGGCAGAGGAAGATCAAGCCCTCGCAGGAAACATCGTCATCCCTCACGCCATAGTCTCCGGGCTCGTCCTCACCGTTGCAGACCATGTATCCGCTTGGGCGGAGCTTGCCGCTAGCCCCGACGAGGACGTGTTGCTCCTCCACATGCAGGCTGACTACACGTTGTTCCGCCCGGTCTTGGAGGGGCTCGTGGAGGTCATCTGGATTCTTGACGGCACCGATTCCTCTACTAGAGTCCGCAGGGCACTCGAGATTGCTCGTATCGAGTACAGGCACGGGCTGAAGCTGACGAACGCTCTGCGCAAAGCGCGAACGCCGGATGACAAGACGGAACAGGGAATAGCAGCACTCGGGCGTTTTCTCAGGACCACGGCGACCAACCTCGGGTCTGATCCCAAGGACATTCTCAGCGCACCATTGATCGACCCCTCCTCGATCACAAGGAAGATAGCGAGTCGCGTTCCAGGCCCCACGCTGCAGACCTTCAACTATTGGGCAATTACTTCGGCTCACGCGCACGGGCAGTTCATCACCACTCTGCGCCACGCGATCGAGACGCCCCCATCTACACCTCAGATGGGCGGGGCTCTATACGAACCAGACGAGGAGTTGATTGCAAACCTCATCGAGTTCATTGGGGCGCTGCTCGAGATCGCAATCAAACTCCTCAACGAGCAGGGCTACGAACTTCGACGCTAGAGCTGTCGTTTCGGGGGATCGGGAAACGACGGGTCGAGGAGATGCACACCATCGAGATGCAGAAGTCTCGGAGGCGGACTGTCCGACCCCATCCGTATGATCGAAACAACCCGTCGCGGGTGCGGGATCGCGACGGAGTGGATCTTGCGCTTTACATCGGACTTAGTCCGATTACATCGCGATTCTGACAGTGGTTCAAAGATCTTCCCCTGCGATCCGGGGAACACGAGTCGAGACGGAGACGCAGCGCGGCACCCTGCGACCTCGCCGACCGCGCGGAGGGCGATCGAGTCGCAGGGGGCCACCGTGCGGCACTGGCGCGCTGCGCCCCACCGTCTTACTTCCGGGGCGGGTTGAGCGGCAGCCAGTCCTCGAGGCGCGTCTCGAAGATCTGCGCACCCTCGACCGGGACGAGGGTGCGTTCCTCGATCTGCGCGCCGTAGTAGGGCGCGCTGTCGTCGCGCACGACCCGGCGAGGATCCTTGCGGAACGCGAGCCCCCGGCGGATGAACTCGTCGAGGCCGAACGCCTCGGGTCCCGCGATCTCGATGTCACCCTGCGGCGATCCTGCGGCGGTGCGGGCCACGGCCGTGGCGACATCCTCCGCCGCGATGGGCTGCACCAGACCGCCGGGAAGGGTGACCGTGTCGCCGTCGGTCGAGATGTCGGCGATGCTGCCGATGAATTCGAAGAACTGCGTGGCGTGCACGAGCGAGTACCCGATGCCCGATTCACGGACCAGCTTCTCCTGCGCGACCTTGGCTGCGAAGTACGGGATGCTCTGCGGCCTGTTCGTACCGACGATCGTGAGTGCGACGTGGTGCTTCACTCCGGCTGCGGCCTCGGCGCGCAGGAGGGTGGTCGTCGACGTGGTGAAGAACTCCATCACGTCATCCGGGGCGAACGACGGCGAGTTCGACACGTCCACGACGGTGTGCGCACCGTCGAGCACCTCCGCGACCCCTTCGCCCGTGATCGTGTTGACGCCGGTGTTCGGCGATGCGGCGATGGCCTCGTGGCCGTGCGCGATCAGCTTCGAGACGACCTTGGACCCGATGAGCCCCGTGCCTCCGATGACGACGATCTTTGCCATTTCATGCCTTCCTCTCGAGGGCACAGGATGGTGCGCCCATCAGTGGTGACCGGACGGAGGCGCCGGATGTGACAGGAACGTTCGCCGAACTGTCACAGATCGTTCCCCAGCCCGGTCAGACATAGAGGACGGCACGCACGTACACCGATGCCGTCCAGAACGGAGCCAGCGGAGATGCGGATCCTCGAGGCGGATGGCAGAGTCGAGGCGGGCGGCAGGGTCGAAGGCGTCGCGCGATCTCCCGTGGGCGCAGATCGGATCGCCATGGCAGCGCCATCGGCGACCGACGACAATCGAGGAGTGCACACCGAACCGGATGACGCGCTGGCGACCTTCGACGCGCACCGACGACGCGTCTTCGGGATCGCGTACCGGATGCTGAGCACGGTCTCGGATGCCGAGGACATCGTCCAGGAGACCTGGCTCAGGTGGCAGAACACCGATCGTTCGACGGTCCAGGAACCCGCGGCCTTCCTCACCACGATCGCGACCAGGCTCTCGATCAATGTCCTGCAGTCCGCCCGCGCACGGCGCGAGACCTACATCGGCCCCTGGCTTCCCGAACCCGTGAACACGGAAGACGATCCGGCGCTCGGTGCAGAGCGTGCGGAGGCGCTGCAGTTCGCGATCCTGCTCACCCTCGAGAAGCTGACCCCCACCGAGAGGGCGGCGTACATCCTTCGCGAGGCGTTCGACTACCCCTATCCGCGGATCGCGGAGGTAGTCTCCGGCAGCCCCGCCGGCGCTCGCCAGCTGGTGAGCCGCGCTCGCGCTCACCTGTCATCCGCCCGCCAGCGGACCGTGGACCCGGCTGCACAGCGTCGCCTCCTCGACGCCTTCCTGACCGCGGCGCAGCAGGGAGATGTCGACGAGCTCGAATCGCTCTTCGCCGCCGACGTCGTGAGCTACACCGACGGCAACGGCGTGAAGCAGGCCGCACGGATCCCGGTGATCGGCCGCCGACGGGTCGCGACATTCGTCTCCGCGTTCGCGCACCACTTCTGGACGAACAAGGCCATCGACCGGGTCGAGATCAACGGGCAGCCCGCCGCGACCCTGACCGAAGACGGCGAGGTGACCACCGCCGTGACCGTGACCGCGTCGGCCGACGGCATCCTGCAACTCCTCTGGGTGATGAGCCCGGCGAAGCTGCACCATGTCGCTGCGCTCCGCGCACGGTGATGGCTGGTCATGAATCATTAACTAGTCTTGGTTTCTTCTCGCTTGGCTAGTAGATTGAGCCTCGATAGCAGGTCCGCTCCGCGGGCCTGGCACGGTGACAGAACATCGGCCCGCCCGTCCCCAGCGCGGCGGCCACCACACCGCAGGGCATGACGCTAGCCACGAGCCCTGTCCCGCCCCTCCGCCCGCGGTCCCAAACTTCGGCGGAGGGCCGGGAGCCTCCACCCTGACGGCCTCTCGATCCGGTATCCCTCCACGCGCGATGTCCATTCACGCGCATCCATTCACCTCCCAGAGGCGTAGGCTGGAAGCCTAGGACGGACCGTCCGAGAAGATCTCCCGGCACCGCGACCGTCCGGAAGAGGAGTCACTCGTGGCTCAGTACGACGTCTCGAACCGCTCGGCGATCGTGACGGGAGCAGGCAGCGGAATCGGACGCTCGACCGCTCTGCTGCTCGCCCAGAACGGCGCATCCGTCGTCGTCAACGACCTGAACGCGGACCACGCGAACGCGGTCGTCGACGAGATCCGCGCCGCCGGCGGCACCGCCGAGGCATCCGTCGGCGATGCGACCGACCGCGACTGGATCGCGAGCTCGATCGAAGTCGCCAACACGCTCGCGCCGCTGCGCATCGGCGTGAACAACGCCGGCATCGGTGGAGCGTCCGCCCCCACCGCCGAGTACGACGACGAGGCATGGGACAAGGTCATCGCGATCAACCTCAACGCCGTCTTCCGCAATATGAAGGCGCAGATCCCCTCGATCCTCGCGAACGGCGGCGGATCCGTCGTCAACATCGCCTCGATCCTCGGCAGCGTCGGGTTCGCGAACTCCCCGGCATACGTCACCGCCAAGCACGGCGTCGTCGGCATGACGAAGTCTGCGGCGCTGGAGTACTCCGCCCAGGGCGTGCGCGTGAACTCCGTCGGCCCCGGCTTCATCGACACCCCGCTGCTGGCCACCATGGGCGACGAGGCGAAGGACTTCCTCGTGAGCAAGCACCCGATCGGCCGCCTCGGCCAGGCCGACGAGGTCGCGAACCTCATCGCCTTCCTCGCCAGCGACGCGGCGAGCTTCATCACCGGCAGCTACCACTTGGTCGACGGCGGTTACACCGCCCTCTGAGGTTCGACCGGGTTCGGTGCGCGCGTCCTCCGCTCACACTGCCGAATTCAGGACGACAGCGCGAGTGCAGGATGAAATCGATGATTGCGTCCTGCATCCGTGCTGAGGTCCTGCATTCGCGACGGGTTCGGAGACGGATGCCGGCGCGCGTCCCGGCGCGTCCCTGGTGCGTCCCCGGTGCGTCCCCGCGAGCGACCCTCCGCTCACGCTGCCGAAATCAGGACAACAGCGCGAGCGCAGGACGGAACCTCCGATTCCGTCCTGAATTCGCGCTGAAGTCCTGCATTCGCGCCGGCTTCGAAGACGGAGGCATCGCAGCCCGCCGGCACCAGCCCCCCGGCATCACCCCCGCGGGCGTCGCTTCTCGAGCACGCCGGCGAGCAGCACGGCAACCACTGCCGCCGCGGGCGCCACGATCAGCCCCGCCTGCAGGCTCTGGGTGTCGGCGATGAACCCGACGAATGGCGGCGACAACAGGAATCCGAGCCGCAGCAGCCACGACACGATCGTGAGTCCCGCCCCGCGACGGAGGCCAGGCAGCTCGTCCGCAGCGTGCATGGCCGCCGGGATCAGAGTGGCGATACCGAAGCCCACCGCCGCGAATCCGGCGATCGTTCCCGGGACGCTGGGGAAGACCAGAGCGAGCGTCATTCCGACCGCGGCGATCAGACCGCCCACGCGCGCGACGGCGCGCTGACCGAAGCGGTCGGTCAGCGGGTCACCCAGCATCCGTCCGATGAACTGCGCCCCGACGAGTGCGATGAAGCCGAGCGGGGCGACCACGGCCGGCGCATCGAGCGACTCGGCCAGGTACAGCGTGGCCCAGGAGTTGCCCGCGTCCTCGGCGATGGCTCCCGCCATGGCGATCAGCGTGAGGGCGATGAGCATCATCACGATGCGCGGGCTCAGACCCCGACGCACCGCGGTCTGGATCTCGGCCGGCTCGGCCGTAGCCTCGGCGTCCTCGTCCTCGTCGAGCCCGGGAAGGCAGAACCACAGCGCGGTGAACGCCACCGCCGCAAAGACCGCCGTCGAGATGCCGAGGTGCACGCCGAGCGGCAGCTGGAGGGCGATCGCCGCGGCGGCCATACCCCCGCCGAGCACGGCGCCGATCGACCAGATCGCGTGGAAGGAGTTGATGATCGAGCGCCCGTAGCGGCGCTGCACCCGCAGACCGTGGGCGTTCTGGGCGACGTCGGTGATGGCATCCGACGCTCCACCCAGCAGCAGTGCCACCGCGAAGAGGATGCCGGAGGGAGCGACCGCCGCCGCGAGCAGTCCGAGTCCCGTGGCGATCGTGCCGATGACCGCGATGCGCGCCGAGCCGAACCGGCGGATGAGCACGGCGGCGAGAAGGCCCGCCGCGATGGCACCCGCGGGGAAGGCCGCGATCGCGAGACCGTAGCCGGCGTTGTCGAGTCCGAGCGCTGCCTTGATCTCGGGATACCGCGGCAGGATGTTCGCGAACAGGGCGCCGTTCGTGAGGAACAGCGCCGAGACGGCGATGCGCGCACGGCGTGACGCCCGGTCGGGAGTCACGGATCGAATCGATTCGACAGCAGTCATGGCAACGATGCTACAGGTCAGCGCGAAGCATCCCGCAACTCCGGCGTCAGCTCAGCGACTGCTCGAGTCAGCTCAGCAGCGGCTCGGTATCGGCCGCCGGGGCTCCGGCCACCAGAGCGACCGCAGCCTTCGCCTCATCGAGCTGCTCGAACCGTCCGATGACCTCCGATGTCGGCCCGAAGGCCGTGAACCCTTCGACGATGTTCCCGGTGATCGACCCGAGGTACTGCTGACCGTCGTTGCCGACGTGGAAGCCGGGTTCGACCTCGACCCACAGGCCACGAGCCCGGGATGCCGCCGTGATCCGCGTGCCCGCAGGCGCCTTGGCCGCTTTCCTGATTCGCGCAGACATCGTCACGCACTCATCGCGTGCAGCCGCCGAGATCCCCCGAGGGCTGGGGCGAACTCACCGCGGGTGAGGTCGAGGCCTCCCGCCGAGTTTGCCGCGTTCATCATCGACACCACCAGCGCGCGGTCGATCGCGACTTCTTCCTCCATCACGAAGCGCAGCGGGATGGACGCGTGCACCCACAGCGTCTCGGCGACGCCGTCGCCGATCGCAAGCGTGAGCGGGAAGGACTCGTTGCGTCGCAGCTTCGTGACGATCACGAGCCGCAGGTGGCTCAGCAGTTCGTCGTCGACTTCGATCGGTGCTGCGGTGTTGCCGTATGTCAGGTAACCCATGATCTCTCCCTCACCCTGAAGACTGGTCTGAGAAATAGATTACTAGGTTACCTAGTAAAACGACAGTCGACCGTCACGGAAGGTCGCTGATCTCCTCCGTCAGCCTGCGCAGGAAGCGCGCGACAGCCTCGGTCTGCTCGGGCGTGAACTCGCTCGCGATCGATTGGATTCGCTGCGTGAGTTCGTCGGCGGGCTGGTGCAGATCGCGCAGGGAGGGGCGGAGCACCTTCGATCGTGCATCGGCCGGATGCGGCGCGACGACGATCTGCCCCCGGTCCTGCAGGCGACGGAGCAGGCTCGTGATCGCTGCCGTGCTCACGTTCAGATGGGCGGCGAGGCCGCCGGGAGTGGCCGGGGCGTCGTCGGGCGCGTCGATGATGAAGCGCATCGCCTCGCGGTCGGTGTCATTGGGGGCACGCACTGCTGCCAGACGACGGCCGAACTGCGCGTCGGCACGGCGAAGCTCATCGACGCAGGTGACGAGATCCGTCATCCGCTTCGTATCGATCCCGGTTTCCATATGCCACCCCCTGACGCATCCATTCTACTCGAAGAACAGGTAACCAGGTTGCCTAGTGAAATCCAATGCGACCAGGCACTCTCATCGGATGCGAAGATAGAAGTAAACCAGAGAGGACTGCGATGGTCGAGCGATTCACACTCGAGGATGGCGGGTACATCATGTACGCCGACATGCTCGATCGCCTTCGCGCGCGGTTCCCCTCGGTCCCGGCCTGGCGCCTCGACCAGATCGTGACGGCGGAGCATGACGCGATCACGGGCGGGATCCTCCGGATCGTTCCCGCGGAGGTCGAGAGCGGCGCCGTCGAGATGCTTCTGCGTGAGCAGGGAGAGCTCGAGGATCCCCTGACTGACGACGGCGAGGTGGCGTGATGGAGCGCTCGGAGGAGTTCGGCCGTTCCGGCTATTGGTACCCGGAGTCCGACACCGCCAGCACGGTCGACGTGCTGAACATGCTGCGGCGCTATCGATCGGCCGAGACCGCGATGCGCACGCGCACCCGGATCTCGATGGGCATGAACGAGACCGACCTGGTCGCCCTGCGCTTCCTGCTCCGCGAACAGCGGGCCGGACGGCTCGTGCGCCCGATCGACATTGCGCGGATGCTGGACATCTCCACCGCCTCGACGACGACCCTGATCGACCGGCTCGAGAAGGGCGGTCACGCCCGACGCGAGCCGCACCCGACGGACCGCAGGGCCGGCGTCATCGTGCCGACAGTGAGCAGCGATGACGAGGTCCGCGAGACCCTCGGCGCGATGCATCGCCGCATGCTCGCCCTCGTGGACGAGCTCGATGACAAGGAGCGCGCGATCATCACGCGGTTCCTGGCCGGCATGACCTCGGCGATCGAGGAGGCATCCGACCTCGATCAGGAGCTGCGTGACGTCATCCGCGACCATGAGGAATCGGAGTCGGCCGGCGAGTAGCCGAAGCGGGCGCACCGAGGTCGCCCACCCTCCGGACAGAGAACGGGGAGGTGGCGATCGCCACCTCCCCGTTCTGTGTCACTGCTCTCAGTTGAGGGCGTCCTTGACGTTCTCGCCGGCCTTCTTGACGTTGGCCTTGGCCTGGTCGGCGCGACCCTCGGCCTCGAGCTTCTCGTTGTCAGTCGCCTTGCCGACGGTCTCCTTCGCCTTACCGGCGAGGTCCTGAGCGGCGTTCTTGATCTTGTCATCGAGTCCCATGGGGGCTCCCTTCTCTCTTCATCGGTGGTCTTGCGGCGGTCTTCGTGGTCTTCGGGGCACGCTCGTGTCGGCACTCAGAGCGGAAGCGACAGGATGCTGGCAATCACGGGCAAGGCGGCAGCGGCCACGAGGGCGATGAGTCCGACGATGCCGGCCGTGCGCCAGGTCGGCGGGTCCTGGGTGATCAGGGGTGCGCGACCGAGACCGGTCGCGCGCCCCACGGCCTCGCTCGCGGGGAGCGGCGCGAGACTGACCGCATCCGAGAGCGTGGACGGCGCGGTGCGCTCGGCGGCGTCGACCCGGCTGAGGGAATTCATTGCTCCGGACATGTGATCACCTTCTTCGCCACAAAGATTACTAGACGAACTAGTGAATTGCCAGCCTAGTGAAAAACTCAGGCTTCCGGCTTAGTCTCGTGAGATGACCGAGCTCACCCAGCCCACGGGGCACGAACAGGCGCTGCGCGCCGATCCTCGCGACGACGGATCGGCTCCCCGAGCCCTCGTCCTGGGCGCGACCGGGTACATCGGAGGGCGCCTCACCCCACGGCTGCTGAACGCCGGATACCGGGTGCGCGTGCTTGCCCGCGACGCGGCGCGCGCGGCATCCTTCCCCTGGGGAGCGGACTGCGAGATCGTCGAGGGCTCCGCCGGGAATGCGGATGCCGTCGCCGAGGCAATGCGTGACGTCGACGTCGTGTACTACCTGATCCACTCGATGACCGCGGGCAAGGGTTTCGAGGAGAGCGACGAGCGCGCGGCGACGACCGTGGCGGATGCTGCGGCAGCGGCCGGCGTGCAGCGGATCGTGTACCTCGGGGGACTCCATCCTGACGACGTGACGCTGTCGCCGCACCTGCGGTCGCGCGTGCGGGTGGGCGAGATCTTCCTCGAGTCAGGGGTGCCGACCCTGGTGCTCCAGGCAGGGGTCGTGATCGGCTCGGGTTCCGCGTCATTCGAGATGATCCGCCATCTCACCGACGTCCTTCCCTACATGCCCGCGCCGAAGTGGGTGCGCAACCGCATCCAGCCGATCGCCGTGCGCGACGTGCTGCACTACCTGCTGGGTGCCGCGCGCGTCGCCCCCGACGTGAACCGCGCCGTCGACATCGGCGGACCGGATGTGCTGCGCTACGGCCAGATGATGAACGGGTACGCGCTGGAAGCCGGGCTGCGACAGCGGGCGATCGCCGCCCTCCCCGTGCTGACGCCGGGACTCGCCTCCCACTGGGTGAACCTCGTGACCCCGGTGCCGCGGTCGATCGCCCGTCCGCTCGTCGCCTCGCTGCAGAACGAGTGCATCGTCAAGGACCACGCGATCGACGATCTCATCCCCCGCCCCGCAGACGGGCTGACGCCCTACCGCACCGCCGTATCGATGGCGCTGGGTCGGGTGGACGCCGACACGATCGAGACGAGCTGGCAGGATGCCGAGGTGTCCGGCGCTCCGAGCGACCCCCTCCCCAGCGATCCGGACTGGGCCGGGCGCACGGTCTTCACCGACACCAGGAAGCTGCGCACCGCCGCACCGGTCGACGGACTGTGGCACGTGATCATCGGCATCGGCGGCTCGAACGGCTGGTACTCCTCGAAGTTCCTCTGGGCTGTGCGCGGCTGGATGGACAGGCTGGTCGGCGGGGTGGGCCTGCGTCGCGGCCGGCGCAGCAAGGTCGAGGCCAGGGTCGGAGACGCCATCGACTTCTGGCGCGTCGAGGCCGTCGAGGAGCCAGGGCGCGCGACGGACTCCTCCCCCGCGAGCGGTGGACTGCTGCGGCTGCGCGCGGAGATGAAGGTGCCGGGCGAGGCGTGGCTCGAGCTGCGGGCGCTCCCGGACGGCGACGGCTCGCGTTACGAGCAGCGGGCCGTGTTCTTCCCCCGCGGACTCGCCGGCCGCCTGTACTGGCTCGGCGTCCTGCCGTTCCACGGGTTCATCTTCGCCGGGATGGCGGCGCGGATCACCGCCGCCGCGTCCACCCCGGTCGAGACGGTCGCGCCGGGTGCGGACAGGGCGACCCCTGCCGAGGCGGCCTCCGTCGCCTGATCCCTGCCGATTCGGCATCCGGAGTCCGTTCTGCCCGAGAAGTTCGCGCGCGGGGTCAATTTCGCACCCGAGGTCGCGTGCGGGGTCAACTCCGCACCCGAGGCGGCGGTTTCGGATGCTTTATCGACCCCGCACCCGAATTGAGGGTGCGTGCGCCGCGTGCGTGGTCAGTTCCGCCCCCGGAGTTCGCGTGCGGGGGTCGATTTCGCACCCGAAGGTGCGTGCGTGGTCACTTTCGCACCGGAAACGGCGGTTTCGGATGCTTAATTGACCCCGCACCCGAATTGAGGGTGCCTGGGGGATGCGGGGTCAGTTCCGCACCATAAGTTCGCGTGCGGGGTCGATTCCGCCCCCGAAGGTGCGTGCGTGGTCACTTTCGCACCGGAAACAGCGGTTTCGGATGCTTAACTGACCCCGCACCCGCACTCTGGGTGCGTGCGCCGCGTGCGTGGTCAGTTCCGCACCATAAGTTCGCGTGCGGGGTCGATTCCGCCCCCGAAGGTGCGTGCGTGGTCACTTTCGCACCGGAAACAGCGGTTTCGGATGCTTAACTGACCCCGCACCCGCACTCTGGGGTGCTGGACGCAGGCGGGGTCAGTACCGCGCCGCGACCGGCTCCGTGGGATGCGTTATTGACCTCCCACCGGACGGAGCAGCGTGCGTGGTCGATTCCGCATCGGAAACGAGCGCTTCGGATGCTTTTTCGACCACGCACGCACGCGCGCCGCGGAGTCAGTCGACGGGGCGGTCCGGAGTGCGCGGCGGGTCACCGTGCACGGCACCGGGGGCGGTGTCCGCCTCGGCCGGCTGCTCGGCGAGACCCGCAGGGTCAGCACCAGCACCCGCACCAGCACCAGCACCAGCACCAGCACCAGCACCAGCACCCGCACCCGCACCAGCACCAGCACCCGCACCCGCATCCGCATCCGCATCCGCATCCGCATCCGGGATGATGTCGATCGCCTCTGTGGCTGTGGCGTAGACCTCGGCGAGGCTGTCGTCGACATCGGCCTCATCGATCCACGCGAGGTCGTCTTCGGAGTGGTCGTACTCGACCGGCACGAGTGCGAAGTCGTCGCCGTACTCCTCGAGTCCCGCCATGACGCTGTGCCGCACGGCCATGCGTGCGTAGCGATCGCGCAGGATCATCGGATCCCGCCGCAGGTCCTTCATGAACGCGACCATCATGAACGCCATGATCACCGCGAACGGCAGCGCGGCGATGATCGTCACGTTCTGCAGCGACTTCAGACCGCTGCCCTCCTCGCCGGTGACGAGGAGCACCGCGGCGATGACACCGACCAGCACTCCCCAGACGACCGCGACCCAGCGAGCCGGCTCCGGCCGTCCCTGCTGCGACAGCGTGCCCATCACGAGCGAGGCGGAATCCGCTCCGGTGATGAAGAAGATCGAGATCAGCAGGATGAGCACGATGCTCGTGATCAGCGGGAAGGGAAGGTTCTCGAGCACGCCGAAGAGCACTTCCTCCGGCGGGTCCACCGTGAGTCCGGCACCCTCCATCTGCTGCTGGATCGCCGTCGTGCCGAAGATCGCGAACCAGATCAACGAGATCACGGCGGGCACGACGATGACGACGGAGACGAACTGACGCAGCGTGCGGCCGCGCGAGATCTTGGCGATGAACATGCCCACGAACGGAGACCACGAGATCCACCACGCCCAGTAGAAGATCGTCCAGCTCGACAGGAACATCTGCGCCTCGTCGCCCTGCGAGGCGGAGCGGGCGACCATCTCGGGCAGGTCGCCGAGGAACTGCACGGCCACCGACGGGATGACGTTGAGGATGAGCAGCGTCGGTCCGACGAAGAACACGAAGAACGCGAGCAGCAGAGCCACGACCGCATTGATGTTCGACAGCGCCCGGATGCCCTTCGAGACGCCGGACACGGCCGAGGCGATGAAGCAGGCGGTGAGCACGGCGATCGCGGCGATGAGCACGCCGTTGCCGAGCTCGCCGATGCCGCTGACGATCTCGACGCCGTGGCCGATCTGCAGGGCTCCGAGCCCGAGCGATGCGGCGGTGCCGAACAGGGTGACGATGATCGAGAAGATGTCGATCGTGCGTCCGAGCGGCCCGGTGGTGCGACCCTCCCCGAGCAGCGGCGCGAAGATCGATGAGATCAGCGGGGTGCGGCCGCGACGGAACGCGCCGTAGGCGATCGCGCCACCCACGAGTGCGTAGAACGCCCACGCCTGCGGGCCCCAGTGGTAGAGCACCTGCGCCTGCGCGGTGTGCATGGCCTCGAGGGTGTTCGCCTCGACCGTGCCGGGCGGCGGGCTCTCGAAGAAGGTGAGCGGCTCGGCGGCGCCCCAGAAGACGAGGCCGATGCCCATACCGGCGGCGAAGAGCATCGAGATCCACGAGAACATCGAGAACTCGGGCTCCTCGTCGTCGCGTCCGAGCGGGATGCGTCCGTAGCGGCTGAAGCCGACGAACAGCATGAAGACGAGGATGACGGTCGCGATCGTCGTGAAGAAGAAGCCGAAGTACTCGACGACCCAGCCGAGCACGGCCGCAGTGGTGCCCGAGAGGTTGTCGCCCGCGAAAACGCCCCACGCGATGAACGCGATGGTCAGCGCGACGGCGATGCCGAAGACGAGCGGATCGGTGCGGTAGGTGCGCCCGGTCTCCTCGACCGAGACGCCGGGAACCAGCGCCGGATGCACGCCCCGCGGGGGGACGGTGGCGATGTCACGAACGATCTTCTGGGCGGCCTCACTGGCCTTCGCGGCCTGCCTGATCGCGGCGGTGGAGGTCTTCGGATGGTCGTTGCGCAGGGGCGTCTTCTCGTCCGGAGTGTCCATGAGAACCCATTCTCCCATGCCGGCATTCCGCCGCCGTGGTGGGAAAACCCAGGTGAACCAGCCGATCCTCGGCGTGTACCGGTCCGGCGCGCCGAGTGGATGCCGGATGCTCCGGGTTTTCAGGGCGCGTCAGCGCGAGCGACGCCCGCCGAAGACCGAGTGCAGAAGCGGCAGCGCCGAGACGCAGATCAGGGTGATGCCGAGCGGCGGCAGAGTGGCCACGAGCAGCGCGCCCCCGACCAGCATCGCGGCGAACAGCACGCCGGATCCGATCCGCCGGGCGATGCCCTCGAGCCGGTCGAGCCGACGCTCGAGGGCCGAGGTGTCGAATGTGACGTCACCGTCGTCGACCCTGGTGATGATCGCGTCGATCCGCTTCGGGAGGCGGTAGGTGACGGCGGCGGTCTCCATGGCCTGCTGCGCCATGTCCTGCATGAGGTTGCCTGACTCGTCGCGCAGCAGTCGCCCGGCGTAGGGCTCGGCGGCATCCCAGACGTTGAAGGCGGGGTTGAGGCTCGAGCACATCCCGGAGGTCAGCGACACCGCCCTGATCAGCAGCAGCATGTTCTCGGGCAGCTGCAGCGGGAGCGAGCGCACCATGTCGCCGAACTCGTCGGCGAACGCCGTGAATTCCCGCGGATCGACCGTGCTCAGCTCGGCGAAGCCCATGCCACCGAAGCGGGCGAACAGCGCCCGGAGCGCGCGCTCCAACTCGGCGGTGTCGGCGGACGGCAGCAGCACGCCGATCTCCTGCGCCGCGGTGACGAGCCCGCGGCTGTCGCGACCGGCCACCGCGATGAGCAGGGTGCGCAGACCCGCACGCAGGTTGTCGGGCACCTCGGCCATCATCCCGAAGTCGATGAACGTGAGGCGGAAGTTCCGCCCGGCACTTCCGGCGCCGGATGCCGCGACCGGCGTCACGAAGATGTTGCCGGGGTGCGGGTCGGCGTGCACGAAGCTGTGCGTGAAGACCTGGTCGAACATGACCTCGGCGAACACGTCGGCGACCTCGGAGGGATCGATGCCCGCTGCCCGCAGAGCATCCTTGTCGTTGATCTTGATCGCGGTGACATCCGAGAGCGTCAGCACCTTGCGGGTCGACCGCTCCCAGACGATCTCGGGGGCGCTGACGCGCGGGTCGTCGGCGAAGTTCTCGCGGAAGCGCTCGGCGCTGGCCGCCTCGTGCAGGTAGTCGATCTCCTCGAGGCTGGTCTGCGCGAACTCCTCCACGAGCCCCGGCGCATCGACCCGGTCGGCGACCAGTCGCACGCGCATCGCCCAGCGGGCGACGCGGCGCAACGCCGCCAGGTCAACCGCGACGATCTCGTCGATGCCGGGACGCTGCACCTTGACGACGACCTCGCCGAGGCCGGTGTCAGCGGCATCCTGAGCGGAGAGGCGCGCTCGGTGCGCCTGACCGAGGGATGCGGCGGCGACCGGCGTCTCGTCGAACCACGCGTAGGCCTCTTCGAGCGGACGGCCGAGCTCAGCCTCGGCCGCAGCTCGGATGCCGGTGAACGGCACGGGCGGCACCTCGTCCTGCAGCCCCTCGAGCTCCTTCGTGATCTCGGGCGGCAGCACGTCGAGGCGCGACGACATGAACTGCCCGACCTTGATCATGAGTCCGCCGAGTTCGACGGCCAGCACGTGGAAGCGCTTCGCGAAGCGCTGCATGCGCGGCGCGCGGGTGCGCTCCGAGACGGAGCTCAGACCGAGCTTGGGCAGGACGAGCTCGAACCACCAGATCTTCGCGAACTCGCGCGCCGCGAACGACACGATGCGGCGGTATCGGGCACGATGGGCGCCCTGCGCCGCAGCATCCGTCATGTGTCGTCCCTGGGTCGTGTGCGATCAGTCCTGAGCGAGGATCGAGTACAGCCTACGGCGGGCCTCATCGAGGATCTCGACCGCCTGCTGCACCTGCTCGGTGCTGCCGCTGCGGCCGACGGCCGCGGCTGCGGCCGCGAGGTCGACGCCCGCCTTCGGGAGCGCGGTGTAGCGGGGGTTGTCGTGCGAGCTCTCGCCCTTCGACTGCGACTCCCACGGGGCAGGGGTCTCGGTGTGTTCCGCGGCGACGGCACGACCGGCCTCGGTGAGCGAGTAGGTCTTGCGACCGTTCTGCTCCTCAGCCTCGATCAGGCCCTCATCGGCCAGCAGCTGCAGGGTGGGGTAGACCGAGCCTGCGCTCGGCTTCCACGAGCCGCCGCTGCGCTCGGCGATCTCGTTGATGATCTGGTAGCCGTGCATCGGCTTCTCGACGAGGAGCGAGAGCACCGCGGTGCGGACGTCGCCCTTCGCCATGCGCGAGCCGCCGCTGGGGCGCTGCTCGAACGTCTTGCGGAGCTGGTCCATGGCATCGAAGATCGCGGATGCGGGTCCGCCGGGGCCCGAGCCGAAGCCGGATCCGCCGAACGGGTTCGAGGGGAATGCGTTGTTCATGATGACCTCCCGGAAGTGGTGAGCGATAGTCAACGATATATCGTTAAGGCTGTGTGGTGGGTGTGAGTCCGCCGGCGGAGACCAACTTCGGCCGATGTGTCGATCGGCCCGCTGCTCGATCGTCATCCCTCTGTACGCTGACCGACGAACAGTGAGGATGAGACCATGCGCTACACACTGCTGTTGCACTACGAAGAGCTCGACGCCGAGACCCTGGGTGCCGAGGCGCTCGAAGAGGGGCAGGCCGCGTTCGCGAGCTACGCAGCCACGCTCCACGCGGCGGGAGTCCTGATCGCCGCCGAGGTCCTGCAGCCGTCAGCCGTGAGCACCACGGTGCGCGTGCGCGACGGCGCGCTGCAGGTGCAGGACGGCCCGTTCGTCGACACGAAGGAGCAGCTCGGCGGAACGGTCGTGATCGACGTCGCCGACCTGGATGCCGCGATCGGCTTCGCCCGTCAGGCGCCGCCCGCGTTCTGGGGCACCGTCGAGGTGCGTCCGGGCGCCGTTTTCACGGTCGACGGCGTCTGGACGCCGAACCGATGATCCCCGAGGAGGTCCGGGTCGCCGCCGAGCGTGCGGCGCGGACCTCCTACGGCCGACTCGTCGCACTGCTCGCCGCCCGGAGCGGCGACCTGGCGCTCGCGGAGGACTCCCTGTCCGGGGCTTTCGAGGAGGCGCTGCGGCGCTGGCCGGACGACGGCATCACGCACAATCCGGAAGGATGGCTGCTGACCGTGGCGAGGAACAGGCTGCGCGACGTGTGGAAGTCGGCCGCGGCGCGCGCATCCGCTCCCCTCCACGAGGAGAGCGCCCGCATCGATCCGCTCGCCGACCACGACCCGCTCGCGATCGGCGACAAGCGACTCGAGCTCCTGTTCGTCTGCGCGCACCCGGCCATCGATCCTGCCGTGCGCGCGCCGCTCATGCTGCAGACCGTGCTCGGCTTCGAGGCGGCGGAGATCGCACGGGCGTTCGCGGTGCCGCCCGCCGCGATGGCGCAGCGAATGGTGCGGGCCAAGCGGCGCATCCGGGATGCCCGCATCCCGTTCTCGATCCCCGATCGACGCGTGCTGCCCGAGCGGCTGCCGGCGGTGCTCGAGGCGGTGTACGCGTGCGCCGCGCTGACCTGGCGCGGGGATGCCGAGTCGATGGCCGGCGAGGCGCAGTATCTCGCGGCCACTCTCGCTGGGCTGCTCGTCGACGAACCGGAGGCCTGGGGACTCGCGGCCCTGACGACCCTGACCCTCGCGCGGCGCTCGGCCGAGTTCGTGCCGCTCGACGAGCAGGATCCGCACACGTGGGATGCCGCGCTGATCGCCGAGGGCGAGGCCTATCTGCGGCGAGCGCGACCGGCGGATGCACCGGGACGATTCCAGCTCGAGGCCGCGATCCAGGCGGTCCATTGCGACCGGCTCCGCACGGGGCGCACGGACTGGGACGCACTGCGGATGCTGTACGCGGCGCTCCTCGCGGTCGCGCCCACGCTCGGCGCTCGGGTGGCATCCGCCGTCGTCGTCGCCAGGATCGAGGGACCGGAGGCGGGGCTCGTGGCACTGCCGATGAATGCGGACGACTTCCAGCCGTATCAGGCGGCCAGGGCGGAACTGCTCGCGGATGCCGGACTCGACCCGAGAGAGGCGTATGCGCGCGCGATCGCCCTGGCCGATGACGACGCCGTCGCCGCCTTCCTCCGCGCCCGCGCGGCCTCGTACGAAGATGGCCGCTGACACGCCTGCACGCACTGCCGCCTGAAAGCAAGCCCCCTGTGCTCCACAGGTGACGATGTTTGACTGCCGGTGATGTCGAATTCTGCTGCCGTTTCCCCTGCGTCCACCTCCGTCCGGGTGAGTGTGGTCGTTCCCGTGTTCCGTCCGGGCGATGCCTTCGACGAGCTCCTCGCGTCACTCGACGCGCAGACCCTCGCGCACGACCGGTTCGAGGTGCTGCTGTGCGATGACGGGTCCGGAGACGAGACCCGAGTGCGGCTGGAGGAGGTCGCCCGCGACCGCCCGTTCGTGCGCGTCGCGCTGCTGCCGCACTCGGGTTGGCCGGGGACGCCCCGAAACCACGGCATCGACGAGGCGAACGGCACGTACATCCAGTTCGTCGACCAGGACGACTGGCTCTACCCCGGCGCGCTCGAGGCGCTGTGCGACTACGCCGACGCGAACGCCTCCGACGTGATCGTCGGCAAGGAGGTGGGGATCGGGCGCCGGCTGCCGAGCCGCATCTTCCGCCGCGACGTCCCCAGGGCCCGGCTCGGCGAGGACCCGCTGCTGGAGATGCTCACCCCGCACAAGATGTTCCGCACGTCATTTCTGCGCGAGCACCGCATCCGCTTCCCCGACGGCAAGGTCCGCCTCGAAGACCACCTCTTCGTCATGCGGGCGTACTTCGAGGCGTCGACGATCTCGGTCCTCGGCAGCCAGCCCTGCTACGCGTGGGTCAAGCACGCCGGCAGCGCGAGCTCGTCGCGCATCGACCCTGAGTCGTACTTCCCGCACCTCGAGGCCGTGCTCGATCTGGTCGAGCGCTACACCGAGCCGGGGCGGCTGCGGGATCGCCTGCTGCGGCATTGGTTCCGCGGCAAGATCCTCAAGCGCCTCACCGGCAAGAAGATGCTCGGATACCCGGACGACTACCGCGAACGGCTGCTCGACGTTGTCGGGCCGCTCGCGCAGCGGCGGTTCGGACCGGGGGTCGACGGCGGCCTGTCGTTCCCGAACCGCATCCGCGCGGCACTGCTGCGCGCGAACCGGCGTGCGGACCTCCTGACCTTCGCCCGCTTCGAGACCGAGATGACCTGCCGTGCGGTCGTGACGTCGGCCCGCTGGTCGCGCGGCGGCGGCCTGTACCTCACGGCCGACGTGTCCGTGACGCGCGACGGTGCGGATGCCCTGGTGTTCGAGCCCGGCACGAGGATCCTCACCTCGTTGCCGGTCGCGATGGACGGCCTGCCGACCGGCCTGCTCGAAGCGGGCCGCGAACTGAAGAACGACCAGGTCGGGCTGGTGCTGCGCGACAAGGCCGCCGGTCTCGAGCGGAAGATCGCCTCGGTGCAGCCGCGCGATCCACACACGACCTCGTTGGCGATCGATCCGCTCAAGGTGTTCGGCCGTGACGACGAGTCCCGCGGTGCGAAGCTCGTCGTCACCGTGCGGCGGGCGGGCTGGACGTTCGACGTGCCCCTCACCGCGGATGCCGCCACCCTCGCCGCAGCCGGACCCTCACCCCTGCTGGCCGGGCGTCGCTGCACGCTGGTCGCCGGTCGGGGCGGTGCGGTCGAACTGCGTCGCGAGTGGCCGGGCGGTCGCGTCAGGGACCTCGCGGGTCGCGCCGCGCGACGCCTGCGGAGTGCTGCACGCCGGAAATGAGCCGGGGTCGGGCGCGGCGGGCGATCGCTGCGGTCAGCGCGCGAGCGTCAGGATCTCGGCGCCCGTCTCGGTGATGGCGATCGTGTGCTCGGTGTGCGCGGTGCGGCATCCGGTGGCGCTGCGGAGGGTCCAGCCGTCAACATCCGTCACGAGTACGTCCGTGTCGGCCATCACCCACGGTTCGAGAGCCAGCAGCAGACCGGGCCGCAGGACGTAGCCACGACCGCGGCGTCCGTCGTTCGCGACGTGCGGGTCCTGATGCATGGTCGAGCCGATGCCGTGGCCGCCGAACTCGAGATTGATCGGGTAGCCGGCGCCGCTCAGCACGGTGCCGATCGCGTGCGAGAGGTCGCCGATGCGGGCCCCGGGGCGGGCGGCGTCGATCGCGGCGGCCAGGGCGCGCTCGGTCGCATCGATCATCGCCAGGTCCTCGGGCGAGGCTGTGCCCACGACGAAGCTGATGGCCGCGTCAGCCGAGATCCCACGGAGGGTGACGGCGAGGTCGAGGGTGAGCAGGTCGCCGTCGGCGAGCGGGTAGTCGTGCGGCATTCCGTGCAGCACGGCGTCGTTGACGGCGGTGCAGACGTAGTGGCCGAATGGTCCGCGGCCGAAGGACGGCGCGTAGTCGACGTAGCAGGACTGCGCCCCGGCATCCTCGATCATCGCCTTCGTCCACCGGTCGAGGTCGAGCAGGTTCACGCCCGCGCTCGTGCGGTTCTTCAGCGTCTGCAGGATGCTGCCGACGAGCGCGCCGGCTTCGCGGGCTCGGTCCATCTCGGCGGTGGTGAGGATCTCGATCATGATGCACTCCAATAACTATCCCGGTAATACTATCCCGGGATTAGAATGGGCACATGATGGTTCGGATGCCGCTCACCCCCGCCGAGGTCGAACGCGGCGAGCGCCTCGGCGCCCTGCTGCGCCGTGCGCGCGGAGAGCGGTCGATGCTCAGCGTCGCCCTCGACGCCGGCGTCTCGCCCGAGACGCTGCGCAAGATCGAGTCCGGCCGTGTCGCGACGCCCGCGTTCTCGACGATCGCCGCGATCGCCGGAGTCCTGCACCTGTCACTCGATGCGGTGTGGGCCGAGGTCGAACCCGCCACGCAGATGGTCAGCCGGGCGCAGGTCGCCTCCTGAGATGGCGCATGCGCTGATCACCGGCAGCTCGCGCGGCATCGGCCGTGCGATCGCGCAGGCGTTCACCCGACGAGGCGATCGCGTCGTCGTGCACTACGGCCGGGACCGGCAGGCCGCGGAGCAGACGCTCGCATCGCTCGACGGCTCGGGCCACGCGCTGGTCGGTGGGGACCTGGGCGATCCGGTCGAGGCGCAGCGCGTGGTCGACGAGGCCATCGCCGCCCTGGGCTCCCTCGACATCCTGGTCAACAACGCCGCCGTCGCGCCGAGTGCGGCGAACGAGCATCGCGTCGACTCGGTGTCGTATGCCCAGTGGCAGGAGGCGTGGTCGGCGATGGTCGCGGTCAACCTGCTCGGGGCGTCAAACGTCACGATGCGGGTGGCGCAGCACCTGATCGAGCGAGGATCGGGCGGATCGATCGTGAACGTCGGGTCGCGGGGCGCCTTCCGCGGCGAGGCCGATCACCCCGCCTACGCCGCGACCAAGGCGGGACTCCAGGCGTTCGGCCAGTCGATGGCGCTGACTCTCGCGCCGCACGGCATCTCAGTGACTTCGGTGGCACCCGGCATGGTGGCGACCGAGCGCCAGACCGCGAAACTCAAAGGCGAGACCGGCGACAGCATCCGCGGTCAGAGTCCGTTCGGACGCGTCGGCACACCCGAAGAGGTGGCGGATGCCGTGGCCTACCTCACCTCGCCGACCGCCGCGTGGGCGTCGGGGACCGTGCTCGATCTGAACGGCGCGTCATACTTCCGGTGAGCGCGCGGTCCGGGTCGCTCGCTCTGGGGTCTCGTGACCTGGAGCTCGCGCGCTAGGACCGCAGCGGGCTCTCGCCACCTGAGGCTCGCGCTCTAGGACCGCAGCACCGACTCCAGGAGTCCGGGGAACAGCGCATCCAGGTCGTCGCGCCGCAGCGTGAGCATCCGTCGCCGTCCGTTCGGCTCGTTGCGGATCACCCCCGCCTCGCGCAGCACCTTCATGAAGTGCGACTTCGTGGACTTGGGCAGATTCGGATCGGTGGCGTGGCAGGCGGCCATGTCGAGCGGACCGTCGGCGAGCTGGCGCGCGATGGCCAGGCGCTCGGGGTCGCTGAGCGCGAAGAGCACGTCGGTGAGCTGGATCTCGGAGCGCTCGGGATGCGGAAGGTCGCCAGGCATAGTTCGAGAATAGTTGAACAATCGCGTGAGGGCGAGTACGCTCCGATAGTTCGATGATTCTCGAACCCAACCTCACCTCCACCTCCGACGCCCTCGCGGGAGCACGCATGAGCACCACGTCACCCATCGCCACCTCATCGTCGACGGCGCCCTCCGCCGCACCGATCCGACGTCCACGGTTCGGGTTCGCCCTGGCGATCGTGACGCAGATCGCGATGATGATGGGAGCCAGTGCGCCGTCGCCGTTCTATCCGGTGCTCGCGGCCGAGATCGGATTCGACGCGATCGTCATCAGCGCGGTGTTCGCCGTCTACGCGATCGCCCTCCTGCTCGCCCTGCTCACCGCAGGCTCCCTCTCCGACCACGTCGGACGCCGCCCCGTCGCGATCGGCGGGCTGCTGATCCTCGCCGCGAGCATGGTCCTGTTCTGGCATGCCGATACCGTGGCCACCCTCATGCTCGCGCGCATCCTGCAGGGCGCCGCGAGCGGTGTGCTCATCGCTGCGCTCTCGGCCGCCGCGCTCGACCTCGCCCCCGGCGGACGCTCGAGGACCGCCGCCCTGTGGAACGCCCTCAGCCCCGGCATCGGCCTCGCACTCGGCGCACTCGTCTCGGGCATCGCGCTCGACCTGACCGGCGAACCGCTGCTCGACGTCTTCGCTCCGCTCACCGGCGTCTACCTCGCGCTAGCGGGCCTCTTCTTCCTCGCCCCCGAGACGGCACCGTTGCGTGCCGGAGCGCTGGGGTCGCTGCGATTCCGGTTGTCGGTGCCTGCCGGCATCCGCTCGGACTTCTGGCGCGGGGCGCCCGCCATCATCGCCGGCTGGGCCACCGGCGGACTCTTCCTCTCTCTCGGCTCCACCATCGTGCGCGGTGAGCTCGGCGGGGAGGCGCATGTCTGGCAGGGACTCGCGGTCGCCATGCTCGCCGGAGTCGGCGCGATCACCGCGTTCGTGTTCCGCAACCGCCGTCCGCGCACCTCGGTGATCTTCGGCACCGCGGCGCTCGCGGTCGGCACCGCGCTGTCGCTCTGGGCCCTCGGCGTGGAGTCGCTCCCCTTCTACCTGGCAGCGACCGCCGTGACCGGCATGGGATTCGGCACCGCATTCTCGGGAGTGGTCGCGTCGCTCGCGCCCCGCATCCCGGCGAGCGACCGCGCCGACACGTTCGCCGTCATCTACCTGCTGGCCTACCTCGCCTTCGGTGTGCCGGCGGTCATCGCCGGCCTGCTGGTCGGGGTACTCGGGCTCGAAACCGTGTGCATCGGATACGGCGTCGTGGTCATCGTGCTCGCGGTGGTCGCGCTCGTGCTGCGGGTGCGCCGGGCGGAATAGGAGGGCCGACGGTCTACCCCTCGCGCAACGAAGGAGATCTCGCACACCGAAGGACGGATGCGCCGGATCGGTCCTTCCGACCGAGAGATCTCCTTCGCAGGGCGTGAACCCCGCGTAAGCCCCCGCATACGACCTTGCCTGATCCAACGATAAACGATAGATTCCTACTGTTATTCGACGAGAGGGACTGCCATGGCAAAGTCGACGATCCTTGTGCTCCAGGTGGTGATCGCGCTGGCATTGGCGGGTTCGCTGGTCGTACAGACCGTCATCGTGCCGCTCCTGTGGGTCGACCTCGAGGGCGAGGCCTTGTGGGGTCGCATCGCGCTGGTCATCATCGCGGTGCTGGGCGTGCTGACGCTGCAGGTCTTCGCGGTGTGCGTGTGGATGCTGCTGACCAAGGTGCGCCGCGGGTCGCTGTTCTCGCCGACCTCGTTCCGGTATGTCGATGTGATCATCGGAGCGATCGGGGCTGCGGCGGCACTGGCGCTGATTCTCGCTGTACTGCTGGCTCCGGGATCCACGGCGCCCGGCGTGGTCGCACTGATCTGCGGCGCCGCTCTGGTGCTCGCCGGGATCGCCCTGCTGGTCGTCGTCATGAAGGCGCTGCTGCGCCAGGCGATCGACCGCGACGCAGAGGCGCGCGCCCTGCGATCCGAGCTCGACACTGAGGTGATCTGATGCCCGTGGTCGTCGACATCGACGTCATGATGGCGCGGCGCAAGCTCGGAGTCGGCGAGCTCGCCGAGCGGATCGGGATCACACCGACCAACCTCGCGGTGCTCAAGAACGGCCGCGCGAAGGCCGTGCGGTTCTCGACCCTGGATGCGCTGTGCGAGGTGTTGGACTGCCAGCCGGGCGACATCCTCCGTTGGGAGCCCTGAACCGCGACAGCCGTGCTCGCATCGGTCATTGTGCGCTTCAGAAGTCCTGCGCTTCGGGGGTCAGCGTACAGCCCAGCCCGCCCATGTGCGCTTGAGAAGTCCAGGGGCATTCGAATTCCAGGTGCCCTCGGAGTTCCATGTGCGCCTCCGAATTCCATGTGCGCCTCCGAAGTCCATGTGCGCTCCAGAAGTCCATGTGCGCTTCAGAAGTCCATGTGCGCTCCAGAAGTCCATGTGCGCTTCAGAAGTCCATGTGCGCTTGAGAAGTCCGGATGCGAGGAACCCGGCCTTGTCAGGCGCACATTGACGTGCGAGGCGTTCAGGCAGGAGTCGGATGTCGGGGCACCGAGACCGGCGGACCTGCCGCGCCGCGCGTACCTCCTGCAGGCGCACATGCGAGGCGCACAGGCAGGGGCGAATGCCGCGGCACCGAGCCCGGCGGACCTACCGCGCCGCGAGCAACTCCTGCAGCCGCGCAGCCTCACCGTCTGCCATCCCGTACCCGTGCTCGGGCGCGGGGTACTCCCCGCCGCGCACCTCACCGGCATACGCCGCGACGCCGGCGATCGACACGCCTCGCACATCGGCATAGCGCTTCACGAACTTCGCCACCCCGCCAGCGTAGATGCCCAGCAGATCGTGGAAGACGAGCACCTGGCCGTCGGCATCCGCTCCGGCTCCGATCCCGATCAGGGGGATCCGCAGCAGTGGCGCGAGCGCGGCAGTGACCTCCGATGGCACGGCCTCGATGACGAGCAGCGAGACTCCGGCATCCTGCAGTGCGAGGGCGTCGTCGATCACGGTGAGCGCGGCCTCGGCGGTGCGGCCCTGCGCGCGGTATCCGCCGAGCGAGGTCGCAGTCTGCGGCGTCAGCCCGACATGACCGACCACGGGGATGCCGGCATTCACGAGCGCTCGAGCGCGGTCCACGGTGGTGCCGCCGCGTTCGATCTTGACGAGGTCGACGCCGGCCTCCTTGATGAAGCGCTGCGCGGTGGCGAGGGCCCGCTCGTCCGACGCCTCGTACGACCCGAAGGGCAGATCGCCGACGAGCAGCGGCCGGGTGAGTCCCCGTCGCACGGCCTTCGTGAGCATGAGCATCTCGTCGGTCGTGACGGGCACGGTGCTGTCGTAGCCGAGCACGGTCATCGCCGCGGAGTCGCCGACGAGCACGATGTCGACGCCGGCCTCTTCGACGATCTGCGCGCTCGGATAGTCGTAGGCGGTGACCATGACGATGGGTTCGCCGGCATCCTTCTTCGCGCTCAGATCGCGGAGGGTCAGGCGCGTCATCGGGGCGTGGGCGCTCATGGGGCGGTCCCTCTCAGCAGGTGGTTGTCGATCAGTCGGGCGGCGCCCACTCGGGCAGCGACGAGGAGCAGCACGTCTCGTTCGACGCGGGTGACGGGCTGCAGGGTCTCGGCATCCCGGAGCTCCAGGTACTCGGCATCGATTCCCGCCTTCGCGAGCACCGACTCCGCAGCGGAGAGGATGCGGTCCGCATCGCGCTCCCCCGATCGGTGCGCTCGGTCGGCCGCGTCGAGTGCACGGCTGAGGGCGGTGGCCTGCGCGCGCGCTTCCGCGTCGAGGTAGAGGTTGCGCGAGCTCATCGCGAGTCCGTCCGGTTCGCGGACGATGGGGCACGCCTCGATGTGCACGTCGAGGTCGAGGTCGCGTACGACCTGGCGGGCGACGAGGACCTGCTGCGCATCCTTCTGCCCGAAGTAGGCGACGTCGGGCTGGACGATGCCGAACAGCTTGGTGACGACCGTGGCGACCCCGTCGAAGTGATGGGGTCCGCGACTCGCGCCGTCGAGTGTCTCGGTGATGCCCGCGACGTGGATGGTGGTGGCGAAGCCGTCAGGGTAGATCTCGGCGGGTTCGGGCGCGAAGAGGATGTCGACGCCCTCGGCGTCGGCGAGCGCCGCGTCGCGAGCCTCATCACGCGGATAGGTGCTGAGGTCTTCGTTCGCGGCGAACTGGGTCGGATTGACGAACAGCGAGACGACGACGAGGTCGTTCGCCTGGCGTGCCGCGCGCATGAGCGAGAGATGACCCTCGTGGAAGGCACCCATCGTGGGGACGAGGCCGACGGACTCGCCCGTGGCCTTGGCCTCGCGGACCGCGGCTCGCACCTCGGCGATCGTGCGGAGGATTCTCACGTCTGCGGCTCCTCAGGTGTCGCGTGGTCGGATGTCGCGTGATCGGTGGGCTCAGCCGTGGACGAGTGATCCGTGGAGGCGTCGGCGCTGCTCGCGTGATCGCCGGACACGCGATCGGTGGGCGCATGGTCGAGCGTCGTGCTGCTCGCGCCACACGCGCGCCGGGCGATTGCGCGGGTGGCGATAGCGAGCGCGTCGAAGAGTTCGACCTGGTCCGCGGATGCTGCGCGCTGCCGCGCCACGGTCTCCTCGTCGCCGCGAGCGATTGGGCCGGTGAGAGCGGATGCCGCTCCGGAGGCCACCCAGTTGTCGACCGTCCGCCGCACGAGCGGCGCGAGGTGGGCACGGTCGACTCCGGCATCCCGTCCCAGCTGCTCCGCCGCGTCGAGCACGGTGAGTACGAAGTTCGAGGCGAAGGATGCGGCGGCGTGATAGCCCGCCCGATGGTCATCGTCGATGGCGAACGACGTCGCGCCGAGCGCGTGGGCGAGCCGCTCGGCGACCGCGAGCGCCTCGGGCGTCCGTCCGTCGACGGCGATCCCGATGTCGTGGAAGACGTCCGGAGTCTCACGTCCGGTGAAGGTCTGCAGCGGATGCATGCTGAAGTCGACGTGGGTGAGCGGTGTTGCACCCGAGACATGTCCCACGAGTCGCACATGCGGCCGGACCGCGAACGCCACCGGAGCGATGGCGGCATCCGGAACACAGAGGAGGGCGATGTCGGCATCCGGAGCTCGGTCGTCGCGGCGCAGAGGTCCGAGGACGACGAACCCCGCCGCGCGCAGGGCCCGCGCGAGTACGCCGCCGAGACGGCCGGCGCCGACGATGGCGATGGTCGTTTCGGGTGCGAGCGAAGGGGTGCTGTGCATGTCGATTCCCCGGCCGAGACGGTCGGCGCGGATGGGATGAGTATCCGCCCGACACGGTGTGCGCGCAAAATCTGGGAGCAAAGTGCGAACCAAAACAGCACGAACAACGTGCACAAATTTGAGCTCAATCCCTGACGGATTGCCATTTCGATCCGACACCGCAACCGCTCAGATCAGCGCTAGCCGAGCGACTTCACGCATCGCGGGTGTGACGACGCCGAACTGCTTCGGCCCCGACAGCGCCGCGAACCCTTCCCCGAGGCGCGCGATCTCCTCGCTCTTGTCGCCCACGTCGTCGCTCATGCCGGAAGAGAGGATCCTGTCGAATTGGTCGCTGCCGTAGATCGAATTCGTCGCATCGAGAAGAACGGCTCCCGCGGCCACGTGGCTCGGGAGCTCGTCGAGATGAAGCGCGGTTCCGTCGGCGATCGCGAGGAGAGCGAGGGCCCCCTCGGCATCCCGTCGCGGAAGCGGCATGCCGTAGCGCTCGCGAGTCGATGCGCCGATCGTCCCCGCCAGCGCCGCCAGCGTGCCTCGCGAGGGTTGGACGAGGCTCTTGGCATACGCCGTCGCCACGACGCGTCCCTTGAATCGCCGGATCAGTTTCGCGCGACGAGCGAACGAGATCACGGTCTCAGCACTGCTGCGGGTCTCGTCCGAACCGCCGTTCCACCCCACCGCTCGCGTCAGTCGTTCCACGTCCGCTTCGGAGAACCACCCGGTCACCGGATCCTGAGCGGCGCCGGTTCCTCCGAGATGTCGCAGCAGTGCGGCGAGGGGAGCGACAGCGGTCGCAACCATCGCGCGATCATGCACACTGTCACGCAGTAGACCGACAGCATCGATGTGCGCGAGCAGAGCCAACCGCCGGGCCGAGGTGAGTCCGCTGAGAAGAGTGGCGATCCGCGAGGAACGACGGATTCGGGGATCGACGTCTCTCGTGTCGCTGTCGTCGAAGTAGGGCTTGACCACACCGTGTCGACGCATCAATTCCCGGTTCACGTCGTCCTCTCGGAACGGCGCCGCCTGAGTCAACCAGTCCCGCCTGGCCGTGGGCGACGGCGCCGATGCGCTGGCTGCGACCACCGGGGCGCCCAGCGGGGGAGAATCCACGGGGCGCACGATGACGTCGGGCCGGTGATCGAGCGCGGGCATCGCCATGCGCCACCTGTCGATGGTGTCGGCGTGCGGGCGCGGTCGCGGGCGCTCCTCGTAGTCCTCCTCGTCATCGCCGAACTCGACGTCTTCGACGGGCTCCCGTCCGATGCTCAGAAGGTAGGCGTCGATGATCCATTCCATCGGAGCCGTCTGGGGCAAGGTGATCGCCCGATCGAGCTCCGGATGATCGGCAGTCGTGAATTCGACGCGCATGAATGAGGTGACACGGACGGGGATCTGGATGCTCATGCGAGCGAGGCTATTGAGCCCGCCCGACACCGGAACGTCGTCATCCCACGATCTGTGAGCAACCCCAATCTGGTGTCACCTGTGGAGGAGAGAAGCGCCGAGCGAGACGTCTCGGAAGCCGTACCCTTAACTGTCTCGCCCATCCCCGGGCACTTCTCTGGAGCATCCCATGTCTGCACTCACGGTCGACGATCGTGCCCGTTACCGGGCGAATCCCACCGTTCTGCAGGCGCTGAAGAGTCCGAGGATGCTGACGCGCGAGGTCCTCGCGGGTCTCGTCGTGGGGCTCGCGCTGATCCCCGAGGCGATCGCGTTCTCGGTCATCGCGGGCGTCGACCCGAAGGTCGGGCTGTTCTCGTCGTTCATCATGGCCGTGTCGATCGCGTTCCTCGGTGGACGTCCGGCGATGGTGACCGCCGCGACCGGAGCCGTGGCGCTCGTGATCGCGCCGGTCGCGCCGACGTATGGGATGGACTACTTCATCGCGACGGTGATCCTGGCCGGCATCTTCCAGGTGATCCTCGGGGTGCTCGGCGTCGCGAAGCTCATGCGCTTCATCCCCCGCAGCGTCATGGTCGGGTTCGTGAACGCGCTGGCGATCTTCGTCTTCAGCTCGCAGTTCCCGCAGCTGATCGACAAGCCGTGGATGGTGTACCCGCTGGTCGCGCTGGGAATCGTCGTGATGATCGTGATGCCGAGGATCACCAGGGTCGTGCCGGCACCGCTAGTGTCGGTGATCATCGTGACCGCTGTCGTCCTGACCTTCGCGATCGCAGTCCCGACGGTCGGCGATCAGGGCGAGCTTCCGAAGAGCCTGCCGGAGCTCTTCATCCCCAATGTCCCGCTGACCTGGGAGACGTTCACGATCATCGCGCCGTTCGCGCTCGGGGTCTCGCTGGTCGGGCTCATGGAGTCGCTGCTCACCGCGAAGCTCGTCGACGAGATCACCGACACCCACTCGAACAAGACGCGGGAGTCGTGGGCGCAGGGCGTCGCCAACATGCTCTCGGGGATCTTCGGCGGCATGGGCGGATGCGCGGTCATCGGTCAGACCATGATCGGCGTCAAAGCATCCGGCGCCCGCACCCGCATCTCGACGTTCTGCGCCGGGATCTTCCTCTTCCTGCTCGTCGTCGTCTTCGGCGACTTCGTCAGCACCATCCCCATGGCGGCGCTCGTCGCGGTGATGATCATGGTCGCAATCGGAGCGTTCGACTGGCACAGCGTCAAGCCGTCGACCCTCAAGCGGATGCCGAAGAGCGAGACGTTCGTGATGGTCGCGACCGTCCTGCTGGTCTTGGTCACTCACAACCTCGCGGTCGGCGTCGTGGGTGGGGTGCTCGTGGCGTCGGTGCTGTTCGTCCGCAGGGTCGCGCACTTCGTGTCGGTGTCGCGGACCGTCTCCGAGGACGGGGATTCCGTCACGTATGTCGTGAACGGCGAGCTGTTCTTCGCGTCGAGCAACGACCTGACGACGCTGTTCTCTTACTCGTCCGACCCGGAGCGCGTGGTGATCGATCTGACGGGATCGCACATCTGGGATGCGTCGACCGTCGCCGCGCTGGATGCGATCGAGACCAAGTACGCGGCGCTCGGCAAGAGCGTCGAGATCATCGGGATGAACGACAGCAGTCAGCGGATGCGTGGGCGGCTGACCGGCGGGTTCGAGTAGGGCGATTCGTCCTGCAGGCCTGGCCTGCTCGGTGCGGTACAAGTACAATTGCACTCGCGACGAGAGGTGCCGCACTGCGCCTCGGAGAAGAGTCACGACATGCCCGAGACACCCGCGACCGCCCCCGCCCCGGTCGGCCCCACGGCGCACGGACGGCGCCGCCCCCTGCGCTCCGCTCCTCTGATCGAACGCGGGCTCGTGCACGAGTGGCACATACGCAACCGGCAGGTCACGCTGCCGCACGGCATCGCAATGCTCGAGGAATACGGCACCCTCGACAACGTGCGACGGCTCACCGGCGAGTCGGACGCGGAGTTCCGAGGGATGCTCTTCGCCGACTCCGACATCTACAAGACCCTCGAGGCCGCGGCCTGGGAGCTCGGACGCGACGAGGATGCCGATCTGAGGTCGTTCTTCGACCGCACCGTCGCCCTCATCGAACGGGCACAGCAGGACGACGGCTACCTCGACTCCGCCTACCTCGCGCGTGACGACCGCCGGCCATGGAGCGACTTCGCCCAGGGCCATGAGCTCTACTGCCTCGGCCACCTGATCCAGGCCGCCGTCGGTGCGCACCGCGCGATCGGCGATGACCGCCTGCTGCGGGTCGCCGAGCGGTTCGTCGAACACGCCATCGCTCGGCTCGGCGCCGACGACGCGGTCGAGTACTGCGGGCATCCGCTCATCGAGGCCGCGCTCGTCGAGCTGCACCGCACGACCGGAGCCGACGCGCCTCTCGCGCTCGCCGACGCGTTCGTGCGCCGACGCGGCGCGGGATTCCTCGGCGGAGTGATCTTCGGCGCGGAGTACTACCAGGACGAGCAGCCCGCCCTGGAGGCCACGAAGATGCGCGGCCATGCGGTGCGCGCCCTCTACCTGAACCAGGGCATCACCGACCTGTACCTCGAGACCGGCGACCCCACGATGCTCGATGCGATGCGCACCCAGTGGGACGACCTGATCTCGCGCCGCATGTACCTCACCGGGGGCACCGGCGCCCGCCACGAGGACGAGGCGTTCGGCGAGGCGTTCGAGCTGCCGCCCGACCGCGCGTACGCCGAGACCTGCGCGGGAGTCGCCCTCTTCGGCTGGGCCTGGCGCATGTACCTCGCGACCGGCGACGCCGCATGCATGGATGTCGCCGAGACCGCCCTCTACAACGTCGTCGCCGCAGGCATCTCGACCCGCGGAGACTCGTTCACCTACGTCAATCCGCTGCAGGTGCGCGACGAACGACCCTACGGCGGAGCGGAACCCGCCGGGCGACGACGCTGGTTCAGCTGCGCGTGCTGCCCGCCGAACCTCATGCGCACGTTCGCAGCCCTCGAGCACCACGTCGCGGCGGAGCGCCCGGACGGCCTCGACCTCGTTCTCTACGCTTCGGCAACCGTGCAGGCGCACGGCGCATCGGTCACGATCGACACCGCATACCCGGCTGAGGGCAGCATCCGCATCGTCGTGAGTGGAGACGCCGCCGCGGGGCGTCGACGACTGGCCCTTCGCGTGCCGGAATGGGTGTCAGGCCGCACGGTCACGCTGCTCCGCGACGGCGAGACCGTGGATGCGGTCGTCGACGACGGGTGGATCCTGATCGACGACGCGCTCGTCGACGGCGCCGAGATCGAGCTGCGGCTGCCGGTGGAAGTCGACGTCATCCACCCGCATCCGCTCATCGACGCCGTGCGGGGAACCGTCGCCGTCCGACGCGGACCGGTCGTCTACTGCGCGGTCGGTGACGCCGATGATCTGATGGTCGACGCGGACGCTCTGGCCGCCAGGCCTGTCGCGCGGACGGGAGGCGCTGCGGGTGGCCTTCTCGGACCGCGGATCACCGTCGCGGCGCACCGGGTGCGAACCGGCGGTGCGCAGGCGCTGTATGCACGCGGGGTCGACCGCGCAACATCCGACGAGATCGTGGTCGAGCTGCGGCCGTTCGCGGAGTTCGACGGCGGCACGGCAATGCGGGTGTGGATGCCGACGTCGGGGCGCTGAGCAGCCCGGCCGGGGGCGTGGCCGGGCCCGAGCGCGGGCGGGGTCAAAGACGCACCCGAAACCGGGCACGGGCGGGGTGCGGGGTCACAAACGCACCCGAAACGGGCGCCAGCGATGCGAAAGTGACCACCCACCGTGGGCACAAGCGGTGCAGGGCCAGGAACGCAGGGATGCGGAGCGGGGGCCGACCTGAGATCGGCCCCCGCTCCGTGCATCAGGGCTGGATGAGGATGCCATCGACCCGGCGCGCGATGCCGAGAGGGTTCGCCTCTTTGAGGGCATCCGGCAGCAGGCTCTCGGGAACGTTCTGGTAGGCAACGGGCCGCAGGAACCGGGTGATCGCCGCCATTCCCACCGAGGTCGAGCCGACGGCTGTCGTCGCCGGGTACGGGCCGCCGTGCTGCTGCGCCCAGGTCACCGACACTCCGGTGGGCCACTGGTTCCAGAGCACGCGTCCCGCCCGCTCCGACAGCTTGGGAAGAAGGTCGACGGCGATCTCGTCGTCGTCTTCGCCGATGATCGTGGCGGTCAGCTGCCCCTCGAGGCTGTCGGCGATGTCGAGCAGCTCGTTCTCGTCGTCGTAGGTCACCACCAGCGCCGCAGGACCGAACATCTCGCTCATGAGCGTGTGCATCTCGTCGCGCAGAGTCGCGATCGACGTCTCGAGCAGCACGGGAGACGGAGCACCGGCATCCGCATCCGCATCCGCCTCCGACCTCGCACCGGCGGAGAGCGTGCGCACGCCCGCGACTCCCCGGGTCGAGGCGAGCGAGTCGCGGAAGCCGCTCTCGATCCCACCGTTCAGCAGTGCGGATGCGGCCGGGAGCCGCTGGCCCTCGAGCTCCGCGACGATCGACGATCCCGCGGGCACGAACAGCACTCCTGGCTTGGTGCAGAGCTGTCCGGCGCTGCCGGTGACGGAGGCGACGAAGTCGCGGGCGATGCCGGCGGCATCCCTCTCGGCGGCCCGCCGCGTCACGAACGCGGGGTTCGTGCTGCCGAGCTCTCCGTAGAAGGGAATCGGCTCGGGGCGGCTCGACGCGATGTCGAACAGGGCGCGTCCGCCTCGCACCGATCCGGTGAACGCCGCGGCCTTGATGCCGGATGCTCGCAGCGCGCGCACTCCCGCCTCGGTGCCGTGGATCGTCTGGAAGAGGCCTTCGGGCGCCCCGGCCGAGGCGAGGGCATCGATCACGACGGCAGCCGTCGCGTCGGACAGCTCGGGGTGTCCGTGATGCGCCTTGAGCACCACGGCGTTGCCCGCGGCGAGCGCACTCGCGGTGTCTCCCCCTGCGACGGAGAACGCGAAGGGGAAGTTGCTCGCGGCGAAGACGAGCGTCGCGCCGATGGGCTCGAGCTGACGGCGCAGATCGGGGCGTGGGGCGCCCATCGGCCACTCGGCGTCGGCGTGGTCGATGCGGGCGTCGAGCCAGAGGCCCTCGGGCAGCATCTCGGCGAACATGCGCAGCTGGAAGCTCGTGCGACGCAGCTCGCCCCGCAGTCGCGGCTCGGCCAGATGCGTCTCGCGCTGCGCGATCGGGATCAGCTCGTCGGCATGCTGGTCGAGGGCATCCGCCACCGCGACGAGCGCACGGCTGCGCTCGTCGATGCCGGCGCGCTTCCACTGCTCGGATGCGCGCACCGCGCGATCGATGATCTGGTCGACGCTGTCGTCTGACGTGTCGTGCATGGTCATGACTCCTCCTGGTTCGGGTGGTGCGGCACGAGCGCGGCGAGGTCGCCGAGCGACACGGGCACGCCCACCTGTCGATTGGTCAAGGATTCGAGGGCGGGGGCGTCGACGACGCCTCCGGTGCCGGTGGCGACGAGCTTGGAGAGGGCGAATCCGCACACCCGCCCCTGGCAGAGCCCCATGCCGGGGCGGGCGGTGACCCGCACGTCTCTGGCGTCGTCGGCGCGGAGCCCGTCGACCGCGTCGGTCACCTCGGCCGCGGTCACCTCTTCGCAGCGGCAGATGTGGGTCTCGGGGGTCAGCCACTCATTCCACGCGTCGGGAACGGGGCTGGCTCGGTGCATGCCGATCGCGAAGCGCCGCCCCCGACGCAGACGCCGGCGATGCCGTGCCATCCGTCGGGCGTCGGTCGAGACGCCGAGATCCTGTGCGACCGCGGATCCCGCGAGCTCGCCCTCGGCGCACGATGCGATGGCTCCGCCGATGCCGGTGACCTCCCCCGCGGCGAAGACGAGCGGATCGGATGCGCGCAGGTCGTCGTCGACGTCGATCACGAGCGATCCGTCGACATCGATGCGGGTGCGCAGGCCCAGTCCGACGGCCAGCTCGAGCTGCGGGGTGAAGCCCCAGCCGAAGGCGACGAGGTCGGCGGCCACGGTGCGCGTCGAGCCGGGACGCACGCGCCCCTTGCCGTCGACGCGGGCCAGCTCGACCTCGGACGCCCGCCCGGTGCCGCGCACCGCCGTGACGACAGTCCGCGTGCGCAGGGGCACTCGGTGACGCAGGAAGGTGGTGGCGTACTGCACGCCCTCCCACAGCTTGCCCGGCTCCTGCAGCGCACGCAGCGGAGTGGCCGCCCAGCGCGACAGCGCATTGGCGTCGACGACCTCGACCACCTCGACCCCGGCCTCGGCGAGTCCCGCGGCGACCGACAGCAGGAAGGGCCCGGTGCCCGCCACCACGGCGCGACGCCCGGCTCGCACCTGGTTGGCCTTGAGCATCGCCTGCACGCCGCCGGCGGCCATGACCCCGGGCAGCGTCCATCCGGGCACGGGCAGCTGTCGGTCGTAGGCGCCGGTCGCGATCACGAGCCGTCGCGCCCACGTGGTGCGCTCGGCGAGGGGCAGAGCGTCGGCGCCGCTCACTGCGCTGGTGCGCAGCGCCACCCTGTCGTCGAAGCCGTCGGTGCGCCACACCTGGCGTCCGGCGAGATGGCGGATGCGACCTGATGCCACGGATGCCGCGAGCCGGTCGCGCAGGTCGGTGTAGTGGTTCCAGTGGTGGTGGCCGGTGCTCTCGGGCGCGACGAAGGCGTCACGATGACGCTCGTCGGGGTGACGCCAGTACTGTCCGCCGGTCTGGCGCCCCGCGTCGATCAACACGACCTGCAGGCCGTGTTCGGCGGCGACGACCGCCGCGCTCAGCCCCGCGGGGCCGGCGCCGACGACCGCGACGTCGGCGAGAGGCTGATCGGATGCCGGGATGCTCTGCTCAGACATGAGGCTCCTGTGCGCTCGGGCCGGCGGACTGCGTCGACTCGGACGCCTCGGACTGCTCGGACGCCCCGGACGACAGCTCCGACAGCGACAGCGGCTCGTCGGGGTCGGAGCTCTGCACGACCTGCCCCGCGCACGCCTCGACCAGGCAGGCGCGCTGGCTGCGCACGCCGTCGACGGTCACGAGGCAGTCGAAGCACACTCCGATGCCGCAGAAGAGTCCGCGTGGGGCGTGGTCGCGGCGGGTCGTGCGCCACGAGACGATGCCGGCCCCGGCGAGGGCACCGCCGATCGTCTGCCCCGGAGTGAACGGCACCGGTGTGCCGTCGAACTCGATGCCGGTGGCGGGTTCGATGTCGTCTGTGCGCGTGCGGGTCATGCGGCGACGAGTCCTTCGAGTCGTTCGGGGCGGAAGGGAGTCAGGTCGAGGTCGGTCGGCTGCGATCGCAGGGCCTGCGAGAGCAGCTTGCCGGTGCCGACCGAGAGGCCGACGCCCGCGCCCTCGTGCCCGGCGGCGTGCCAGAGCCCTGGCAGTCGAGCATCCTCTCCGATCGCCGGAAGGTGATCGGGGCAGTACGGGCGGAACCCCGAGTACGCGCGCTGCACCCCCACGTCGCGCAGGGCCGGGAACAGCCCCAGCCCGCTCGCGGCGATGCGCGCGACCGCCTCGGCCGAGAACGATCGGTCGAAGCCGACGCGCTCGCGGCTGGCGCCGAGCAGGATCGTGCCGCTCGGGGTCCCCTCGACGACCGGTGAGACCTGCAGACCGGCATCCGAGCTCGCGACATCTCCGACGTACTCGGCGGCGTAGACCTTGTGGTGCACCGTGATCGGCACCGGCTCGGTGACCAGCACGAAACCGCGTCGAGGCAGGACGGGCAGGTGCACTCCGGCGAGCGCCGCGACCTCGCCGCTCCAGGGACCCGCGCAGTTGACCACGGCACCGGCCGAGATGCGGCCGAGAGACGTGTCGACTCCGACCGCGCGGCCGTGGTCGGTGAGGATGCTGTGGACCGAGGTTCTGGTGTGCAGCTCGGCGCCATGCGCGATCGCGAGCTTCAGCAGGTGATGGGTGGCCAGCAGCGGCTGCACCTGCGCGTCGTCGGGGTAGAACGCGCCGCCGACGAGTGCGGGGTTGATGTACGGCTCGACCTCGCGCAGCCCGGCGTTGCCGTCGATCATCTCGGCACGGATGCCCAGCTCGCGCTGGTGCTCGACGAGTGCGGCCAGCCCCGCCATGCTGCCTGCGCTGCCGGCGACGACGAGACCGCCCTTGGATTCGAACTCCCACAGATGCGCGTGCTCGGCGAGATCCTCCCGCCACACGCGCTGCGAATAGAGCGACAGCTCGAGTTCGGGGCCCACCTCTTTGTCGGATACGAGGATGTTGCCTTCGCAGCGACTGCTCGTCCCCGAGGCGATCGACCCGCGCTCGACGACGATGGTGCGGAGCCCGGATGCCGCGGCGAAGTACGCCGTCGCGGCACCGACGACTCCCGCCCCGACGATCACGACGTCGGCGCGTGCTGTCGATCGAGCCACTAGCCGTTCGCCTCCGCGGGGTGGGGCTCGCCCACCGTGTGCCCCGACCAGTCGCCGCGCACGTGCTCGATGTGCGAGAACACGAGGTCGCGCGCCTTCACCGCGTCGCGCGCCTCGATCGCATCCATGATGGTGTGGTGCTCTTTGGCGGAGCTGGTGAGGTGACCCCGCTCATAGAGCTCGGCGAGCCCGAACAGACGGGTCTGCGAACGCAGCGACTGGATGAGCTGGGTGAGCCTGGCGTTGCCCGCATACTGCAGGATCGCGAGGTGGAAGTCGCTGTCGGCGCTGAGGTACTCCACGAGGTCGCCGCGGTCGGCGGCGATGACGATCTCCTCAGCCTTGCCGCGGAGATCGGCGAACGCGGATTCGGGGATCAACGGCGTCGCCTTCTCGACCGCGGGCGGCTCGAGGAAAAGGCGCAGCTCGGTGACCTCGGCCAGGTCGTGCGACGACACCTCGGTCACGCGGAAGCCGCGGTTGGGCATCGCGACGACGAGTCCTTCGCGCACCAGGTCGAGCATCGCCTCGCGGATCGGAGTGGCCGACGTGCCGAACTCCTCGCCCAGGCTCGGCGCCGAATACACGCGGCCCGGCTGCATCTCGCCGCTGATGATCGCCGATCGCAGGGCACGGGTGACCGTGTCCCGAACGCTGGGCTGCTTGCTGAGCCGTACGAGGCTGCGCGTGTCAGTTCCGGACATCTGTGTTCCCCCTCTGAGGCGATGCATCGACGCCGAGCGCCGACTTCAGGATCTGCGCCACCACAGCGAGATCCTCCCAGCTCATTCCGACGCCCGTATAGACAGCGGGTCGAGCCTCACGGCGCACGAACGCACCCGCCACCAACTCTCGCAGATTCGTCACGGACTGCGCACCTGCCTGCCAGTCGGCGAGACCTCGGGCCTGCAGCAGGTTGCCGTTCTCGCGCAAGGCCGATGCCCGCGCCTCGACGACCAGATCGGCATCGTTCACCAGGTCGGCGGCCAGCTCGCGATGCGCGGTGCCGTGCGAGCCGATCGCCGCGACCACGGCGTGATCGCCGACGTCGCCGCGGCTCAGCACCGGGGTGCTCGACGAGGTGGCGGTGATGACGACATCGCAGGCGCGCAGCGCGCCTGCGCCTGCGCTTGCCTCTGCCGCGACTGCCTCTGCCCGGATGCCGTCGGCGCGAAGCCGTTCGACGAGTTCGGCCGTGCGGCTCGGCGTGCGACCCACGATGCTCACCTCGCCCACCGGCATGAGGTCGACGAGCGTGCGCACATGCGCCTCGGCCTGCGGTCCCGAGCCGAGAACCGCGAGAGAGTCGATGCCCTGCCTGGCTCCCCGCGGATCGGCCTGCAGCATCCCCCTGATCGCGACCGCCGTGACCGCGGGCGTGCGCAGAGTGGTGAGGTGGGCGCCCTCGAGGATCGCGAGGGGGCTCAGCGTCTCGGCGTCGAAGACCAGATACCAGGCCTGGATCTTCGGCAGCCCCCGTTCGGTGTTGCGCGGCGCGATGGTGACGACCTTGATGCCCGCGTGCTCGGGCGACTGCGTCGGCATGAGCAGGAATTCGCCGCTGTCGAGCGGGCTGAACAGGCGCGGGGCGTCGGACTCGATGTCGACCCCGTCGCGCAGCGCCTGGGCGATGGCCTCGACCGCACCCCGCCGGTCGATCGCCGCGTCGATCTCGTCGACGCCGATCACGGGAACGGAAGGCACAGGAACCGTCGTCACAGCACGAAACCCTGCGGGAAGGGATCGCTCGGGTCGAGCATGTACTGCGCGGTTCCCGTCACCCAGGCCCGGCCGGTGATGGTCGGGATGACGGCGGGAATGCCGGCGACCTCGGTCGTCTCGACGAGGCGGCCGGTGAAGCTCGTGCCGATGAACGACTCGTTGATGAAGTCCTGGTCGAGCGGCAGCTCGCCGCGGGCGTGCAGCTGCGCCATGCGGGCGCTCGTACCGGTGCCGCACGGCGAGCGGTCGAACCATCCTGGGTAGATCGCCATGGCGTGCCGCGAGTGCAGCGCGGTGGATCCCGGCGCCTTCAGATACACGTGGTGGCACCCGCGGATCGTCGGGTCGACCGGATGCACCGGCTCGCCCTGCGCCTCGATCGCCTGCATGATCGCGAGTCCAGCCGAGAGCAGCTGATCCTTGTGCGCGCGGTCGAACGGCAGACCGATCTGCTCGAGAGAGACGATCGCATAGAAGTTGCCGCCGAAGGCGAGGTCGTACTCGACGGCGCCGAGCCCCGGCACGTCGACGATCTGATCGAGCGCCACGACGAACGAGGGCACGTTGCGCAGCGTGACGCTGTCGGCGTGCCCGTCCGAGACGTGCACCTCGGCGATCACGAGACCCGCAGGCGTGTCGAGACGGATCGTGGTGACCGGCTCGACGATCGGGACCATGCCCGTCTCGACGAGCACGGTCGCCACTCCGATCGTGCCGTGCCCGCACATGGGCAGGCATCCGGACACCTCTATGTAGAGCACGCCGAAGTCGGCATCCGGTCGCGTCGGCGGCTGCAGGATCGCTCCGCTCATGGCGCTGTGACCGCGGGGCTCGTTCATGAGCAGCAGACGAAGGTCATCGCTGTTGGCCATGAACCACTGCCGGCGCTCCTCCATGGTCGATCCCGGCATCACTCCGACGCCGCCGACGATCACGCGCGTCGGCATCCCCTCGGTATGGGAGTCGACGGCGTGGAAGATGCGTTGTGCTCGCATGGGTGTCTCCGGATCAGCGGTAGCCCTTGGCCAGAACGGCCTCGGTGTCGGCGATGATACGCGTGCGCACCTCGTCGGGAAGCGGCAGGCGGGGCGGGCGCGTCGTGATGCCTGCGGGGGCGACACCGGCGACCTCCTGCGAGAGCTTGATCGCCTGCACGAACCAGGTCTTCGAGTCCCAGCGCAGCAACGGGTGCAGGTCGCGGTACATCTCGTGCGCCTTGGCCCAGCTGGCGGGGTCGCCCGAGGTCGACAGGTTGTAGAGCTCGACGGTCGATGCCGGGATGGCGTTGGGGTAGCCGGCGACCCAGCCGACGGCGCCGTTGATGCCGAGCTCGAGCACGACGTCGTCGGAGCCGATCGAGATGTCGAGGCCCGGTGCGAGCTCGCGGATCGCGTAGGCGTTGCGCACGTCGCCCGAGAACTCCTTGACCGAGACGATGAGTCCCTCGTCGAACAGGCGCGCGAGCAGCTCGGGGCGCAGGTCGATCTTGGTGTCGATGGGGTTGTTGTACGCGAGGATCGGCAGGCCCACGGCGGCGACGCGACGGTAGTGGTCGACGACCTCGTCGTCGCTCGCCCGGTAGGCGTTCGGGGGAAGCAGCATCACGGCCGGCGCGCCGTGCTCGGCGGCGTGCTCGGTGAAGCGCACGCTCTCCATCGCGCCGTATGCACCCACTCCAGGGATCACGGCGACGCCCTCGGGCGACGCCTCGACGGCGGTGAGGTAGACCTGCTTGCGCTCCTCTTCGGTGAGCGTCTGGTACTCACCGAGCGAGCCGTTGGGGATGATGCCCGTCACGCCGTTGTCGGTGGTGAAGCGGATGTGCTCGGCATACGCGTCGTAGTTGACGGAGAGATCGGGATTGATCGGCAGGGTCGTGGCGAGGTTGACGCCGTGCCACGGCTTCTTTTCGGTCATGAGTCAGAACTCCTGTGCTGTCGGCGCCCCTCGGCACCAGAGTAGATGATGAGTACAATTGCAATGTTAGTCGGCGAAGCCGATCCTGTCCATGACCCGCCGGCATCCGTCACGAGACGTCTCCGCGAGCAGGCAGAATCAGCCGCTGACGGGGCTCTTCGTTGCCCGCCCTGTCGGTGGCCGCGAACTCGATGACCTGCTCGTCGTCGGAGAGCGCACGCACGAAGGCTTCCTGGAACGTCGCCCAGAACGTGCCTGGCCCCTCCCATTGGATGCGCTCGACACCCGACACCTCGTCGGTGGCGGTCAGCGTGATCTCGACGCTGGATCCGAGCCGCCGCACGGTCGCCTTCGAGACCGGTGCTCCCGTGTCGACAGCGATGTCGCGGGCTGCGTGACCCACAGCGCCCGAGGTATCGGTCGCCCGCGCCCGCACGCGATGCTCGCCGTCGCCCGGCAGCGGGAACGGCGCCGTGTACGGCATCCACTCCCCGTCGCCCAGCGACACCTCGACGTTCAGGCCGCCGACTCCCGAGAGGTCGTCGGCGGTCACGGCGATCGTGGGAACTTCGGTGAACCAGCCCGACGGAGCGGGCAGCATTCCGGTGGTGATCGCGACCGAGGGCGCGATCGGCGCATCGGCGAGTGCGCGGGGCACGAGCCACTCGACCAGGCGGATGCCTTCGGCGTCGGCGCTCTCGCGCCAGGTCACGGCCTGCGTCGCGGTCGCGGAGCCTGTCTCAACCTCGGCGTCGGCGTCGGTCTCGATGACCGTGCCGCCCGGATGCCGACCGAGGCCGTCGACGTCGGCCGTGGCCGCCGCGCGGAGCACCTCGACGAGCTCCCCGTGCGAGAGCAGTCCGTCGCGGCGGGCGGCGGACGCCGTCTGGCCGACGCGGTCGAGGAAGTCGGCCCGGGTCACGGGGGCGGGTTCGCGCCAGATGTCGTCGAGCAGTGAGGTGCCGTCGTGGCGCACACGCACCGGCACGCCGGTCTCGGCGCCGACGAATCCGATCTCGGCTCCGGATGCCCGCACGTACATGTGGTACCGCTCATCGCTGCCGGTCCAGACGGGTTCGAACCGCACTCCGGCGATGTGCACGGCGCCCTCGGATCGCAGAGCGGCCTCGACCGCCTCCGCCGCATCGGCGCCCCGAATGGAGCTGCTGCCGTCGGCGCGCACCGAGCCGTCGAGCCGGCGTCGCTGGGCGAGCGCGAGGTCGAGGGTGGTGGTCGCATCCGACCGGGCGACCAGTACCGACGGGCCGAACTCGATCGACTGCAGCGCGGGGTCGTCTGGCGTGGGCACGGCGCGCAGCGCGGCGCGGCTCTCGATGCGCAGCACCTCGCCGGCCGACCACGGCCGCCGCACGACCAGGTATCCGTCGTCGACCGGAGCGGTGATCGTCTCGGTCGTCCCGCCTGCCGTCTCGCTTCTCACACTGAGCGTCGGCGTCTCGACGGCCCAGTCCGGCACACGGATGCGCAGGGTCAGCGTGGCGCCGTCGATGAAGTCGTCGCCGTCGACGCGCAGCTCGGTGAGGCCGCCGAGCGGCTGCGTGCTCTGCATCCGCACCGTCGCGCGCTGCTCTCGCCAGTCGAGCGTCGCCGGCGTGAACAGGTTGACCCACAGCTCCGCATCCGCATCCGCATCCGCATCCGCATGCACCGACGTGAAGAAGATCGTGTCCTGGTATTTGACGTGGTTCTCGAGCCCCGTGCCCCCGCAGCAGGTGCCGATGTTGTCGTATTCGGCGACCGTGCCCGGGTTCACGGGGAACATGTAGGCGACCTCGGGACTCGTGTCGGAGTCGACGTCTCGTCGCGAGGCGAGGATGTGGTTCAGCACTCCCCGCTCGTAGTACGCCATGAACCGCGCATCGCGGGTGAGGGCGAACAGGTGCCGCGCGATCTTGAGCAGGTTGTAGGTGGCGCAGGTCTCAGCGTTGCGGTGTCCGATATCGCCCGCGACCGTGCCGGGAGGTCCCCAGAGCTCGCTCTCGCCCGTGCCGCCGTGTGCGAACGTGCGACCGGGCACGATCTGGTCCCACAGGCCCAGCACCGCGTCGAGGTATCGGCGCTCGCCCGTCAGGTCGTACTCGTGCAGGTAGCCGATCAGCTGCGGCAGATGCTGGTTGGCGTGCATGTCGGTGAGCACGTCGCGACGGTCGACGCCGGCCGCGATCAGGTCGTCCTGGTCGAAGAGCCGCGCGACCTCGAGGAAGAGCGGCTCGTCGGCGACGACGCTCAGCCGCGCCATCGTCTCGTTCATGCCGCCGTACTCGCCGGCGATGTACAGCGACCACATGCGCTGGTTGCGCTCGTGGTCGAGCCGGGTCAGGCGGTGGGCGACCCAGTGCCCCATCGACACCGCGATGTCGCGCGCCTCGACGCTGCCCGCCAGCTCGTAGGCGTCGAGCAGCCCGGCCATGATCTTGTGGGTCGTGTAATACGGCGCCCAGATCTCGCCGTAGGGCGCGAAGTGCTCGAGGCGCGAGAACTGCCACTCGCCATAGGCGGCGAGAAAACCGGGGTGCGAGTAGCGGCCGGTCGCGGCGAGCGCGCGCTGCACCTCGCCGAGCCCGGCGACGAACTCGTCGACCTTGGCGCGCAGCGCCTCGTCGCGCTCCCCTGCGTAGGCGAGCGAGAGCATCGACAGGAAATGACCGGCATAGTGGCCGCGCAGCAGGTTGGCCGTCTGCGCGTTCTCACGACCCGGGTAGTCGTGCTCGCCCCACGCCTGCTCGCGCGGGTGACCGAAGTCTTCCCAGTTGCCGGGAGCCAGAGCGCCCCGGGTGTCGAGTCCGGCGTTCGCGCGGAAGACCGCGAGCAGCCGATCGACCGGATACACGCGGGCGAGGTGCAGCATCTGGTTCTTCGCACGCGCGAAGACGCTGTCGTCGCCGATCTGCACGCGATCGAGCGGGAAGGGCCGCAGCTGAGCCGACGAGAGGATGCCGGAGGCTGACATCGTCGTCTCGCGCGCGGTCATCGTGCCTCACTCTGTGTCGCTGTCCACTGCCGCCGGGTCCACTCCTCGATGCCCGCGGCATCGATGGGGAGCGCGTCGGAGAGCACGTCGGATCCGGTCGGCGTGACGAGGATGTCGTCTTCGAGTCGCACGCCGATGCCGCGCAGCTCGGGCGGCAGGGTCAGGTCGTGGGCGTGGAAGTAGAGGCCCGGCTCGACCGTCATCACGACGCCCGGCTCGAGGTCGGCACCCATGTAGTCCTCGTAGTGCGCCTGACTGCAGTCGTGCACGTCGAGGCCGAGGTGGTGGCCGATGCCGCATGCGAGGTACCGGCGATGCTGCTGCCCCTCGGGTGACAGCGCCTCGTCGACCGACACCGGCAGCAGGCCCCAGTCGTGCAGCCCCTGCGCGACGACCTGCATCGAGGCGAAGTGGAAGTCGAGGTAGGGCGTGCCGGGGCGGATCTGCGCGAGGCCCGCGCGGTGCGCCTTCTCGACCAGGTCGTGCACCTCGCGCTGCGCCGCGCTGAACGTGCCCTCGGCGGGCACCGTGCGCGTGACGTCGGCGGTGTAGAGCGAGCGGGCCTCGACGCCCATGTCGAGCAGCAGCGCCTGGTCGGGGTGGATCGGGCCGTCGCAGCGCACCCAGTGCAGGATCGGCGCGTGCGAGCCCGAGCCGACGATCGTCGAATACCCGGGTCCGTTGCCGTGCGTGCGGGCATGCCGGTCGAACGTGCCCTGCAGCCAGCGCTCGCCCAGGCCGTCGGCGATGGCGCGCGGGATCTCGGCGGCCACGGCGGCGAAGCCCGAGACCGTCGCGTCGATCGCGAGCCGCAGCTGACCGATCTCCCACTCGTCCTTGATCATGCGCAGGCGTGACAGCGTGCGTTCGAGGTCGGCAGAGATCTCGAGGTCGTGCGCGGCGGCGAGCGCGGAGGCCGAACGGGCGGCGAGCGCACCGCGCAGGTCGGCGGCGCGGGCGGGAAGCGCCTCGATCGGCTCGACCGCGACTTGCAGCTCGTCGGCCCATTCCGCAAGGCCCGCCGAGGGACCGACCCACAGTTCGCCGTGCAGCGCGTTGCTGAAGAAGCCGTCGTCGCCGGGGCGGAACGGGGCAGGCATGTAGAGCACGGCGTCGTGGCCGCCGGGGCGCGCCCACATCACGAGGGTGGCGTCTTCGGTCTGGCATCCGGTCGCCCACACGAAGCTGCTGTCGGCACGGAAGCCGTACGACGAGTCGTCGTTGCGCACCGGGGCGATGCCCGAGCTCAGCACCAGGGTCTGACCGGGCATCGCTGCGCTCAGTCGCTCGCGGTGCGCGGCGGAGGCCTGCGCGGTGCCGACCGGCAGGTCGGGGCGCGTGGGCACGTCGTCCCAGCCCTGCGCGATGAACTCGCGGAAGGCGGGGATCTGCGCCAGTTTGGGGTAGCGGGTTCCCGCATAGGGCGGGCGTGCTCCGGTGGTCGTGTCGCTCATGCGCGCTCTCCTCCGCGGTCTCTGACGAGTTCTCTCAGGCGCGTCAGCGTGCGGCCCGATCCGATCCCGTCGTGTTCGTATTCGTTGGTCACCCAGTACTGCGAGTTGCCGACGCCCTTCAGCGTCTCGAGCTGCAGTCCGGCGTCGACGTACATGTCGTCGAAGTAGACGACCGCGGCCACCGGCACCTCGTTGCTCTGCAGAGCTGCGCGGTCGTAGAGCGGCGACCAGTCGGTCTTGGCGGCGAGCTGGTCGACCGCGGTGCGGAAGCCGCGCAGCAGTCGCACCTCGTCGAACATCCACGAGAACGCCATCTCGCCGGTGAACAGCAGCGGCCGGCGGGTCTCGTCGAACTGCGCACGCTGCTCGCGCTCGGCCTGCGCCGCCCACGCGGTCGGGCCGCTGTGCTCGTCGCCGTAGATGGATTCCTGCAGCGTCCAGAACAGCGGGTTGCCGGCGCTCGACGACAGGGTCATCACGTCCTGCAGGAACGCCGGCGACAGCCGATCGTTCTCGATGAAGGCCTTCTCGACGAGCCAGTGCAGGCGCTCGAAACCGGGCTTCATGCCGAAGTCGATGCCGAGGGACTGCCAGCGGCGCACCGTCAGCACGTCGCCGTCGGGGAGGCGCACGTCACCCGCAGCCAGCCGATCGGCGATGCGCGCGACCGCGGCCTCGTCGTCGGGATAGCGGCGGTAGAACTCGGCCGTCTTGGCCTCGACGCGGTCGAACGTGCGGCGGTAGACCTCGCTCGCGCGGGGCGGCATGCCTGGCACCCCGCCGCACACATAGCTCGCCGTCAGGCCCTCGGGCGCGAACGACAGATACGTCATGGTGATCCAGCCGCCGAAGCTCTGCGCGAGAGTCGCCCAGCGGCGGCCGTCATAGAGAGAGGTGCGGACGTGCTCGAGGTCGCGCACGATCGAGTCGGCACGGAAGCACGCGAGGAACTCGCCTCCCGTGTCGCCGCGCTCGGCGACGATCTCGGCATCCACCGGGGTGCTGCCGCCGGTGCCGCGCTGATCGACGAGCACCACGCGGTAGTCGCGCAGCGCCTCGTCGATCCAGCCGTCACGGCCGAGCGGACGCGGGTTCGCACCGCCCGGGCCGCCCTGCAGGTAGGTCAGCAACGGGCGCTCGGCGGTGTCGGATGCCGGGTCGACCAGCTCGCGCACGAACAGCTCGATGGTCTCGCCGTCGGGGGTGTGCCAGTCGAGCGGCACCGTGGTGCGGTACTCACGCACCCGGATGCCGGGCAGCATGTACTGCGCGGTCGGCGTACGGGTCGCCTCGGCGGTCATCGGCTCTCCTCCGTGCTCGACGCGGCGGCGACAGCATCCGGTGCAGTGTCAGCACCCGACGTGCCGGCATCCGACGCGGCATCCGGGTTCCGGCCCGCTCGCGCGGCCTCGGCCTTCTTGCGCTTGCGGTCCCACTCGGGGTTGATGCGCGGAACCGCCTGCAGCAGCGTCCTGGTGTATTCGTGCTCGGGGCGCTCGAAGATCTCGTCGCGCATGCCCGTCTCGACGATCGCGCCCTGCGACATCACGGCGACCCGGGTGGCGATCTGACGCACCACGGCCAGGTCGTGCGCGATGAAGAGGTAGCCGAAGCCCTCGTCGGACTGCAGGTCGCGCAGCAGGTTGATGACCTGCGCCTGCACCGAGACGTCGAGGGCCGAGACCGCTTCGTCGCAGATGACGAGCTTGGGCCGCACCGCCAGCGCCCTGGCGATGCCGATGCGCTGTGCCTGCCCGCCCGAGAACTGCGAGGCGTAGCGCTCGGAGTGCATCGGGTCGAGGCCGACGCGCTCCATGAGCTCGCGGGTGAACGCGCGTGCGCCGCCCGGGATCTTGCGCCCCTGATAGACCAGCGGCGCCGTCACCAGGCGTTCGACCGTGTGCTTCGGGTTCAGCGACGAGTACGGGTCCTGGAAGATCACCTGCACCGCGCCGCGGAACTCGCGCAGCTCCGAGCCCTTCGCACGGGTCACATCGGCGCCCTCGAACTCGAGTTTGCCGCTGGTGGCATCCATCAGTCGGGCGACGAGTCGTGCGGTGGTCGACTTGCCTGATCCCGACTCGCCCACCACGGCGAGCGTCTCACCGCGGTGCACCTCGAGAGAGACGTTGTCGACGGCTCGGAAGGTCTTCGACTTTCCGAGCACACCGGCAGAGCCCGTGGCGAACTCCTTGACCAGATCCGTGCCGCGGAACAGGGGCGTCTGAGTGTTCGGCGCGTTCATCGTGCGCTCCTCCCGTCGTTCGGCACAGTGATCTCGGTCGTGCGCAGCACGCCGATCTCGTCGTCGATGCGCGGCACCGCGTCGAGCAGGCGGCGGGTGTAGTCGGCCTGCGGGTCGCTGAAGACCTGCTCGACGTCGCCGCGCTCGACGGTCTCGCCCGCGCGCATGACGACGATCTGGTCGGTGACCTCGCTCACGACCGCGAGGTCGTGGGTGATGAGGATGAGGCCAGCGCCTGTCTCGCCGCGGATCTCGTCGAGCAGGTCGAGGATCTGCGCCTGCACCGTCACGTCGAGCGCGGTGGTCGGCTCGTCGGCGATGATCAGGTCGGGTTCCATGCTCAGCGCCATCGCGATCATGATGCGCTGGCGCATGCCGCCCGAGAACTGGTGCGGGTAGTGGTCGACGCGGCGGGCGGCGTCGCGGATGTGCACCCGCTCCATCGCCTCGATCGCGACCGCCCGAGCCTGCTTGCGCGAGACGCCGCTGCGGTGCGACAGATACGCCTCGGCGATCTGCGTGCCGACCTTGTAATAGGGGTTCAGCGACGACAGCGGGTCTTGGAAGATCATCGCGATGCGGTCGCCGCGCACGCGACGCTTCTCTCGCTCGGGCATGCCGAGCAGTTCGGCGCCGTCGAACATCACCGACCCCGTGGCCGTGCCACCCTTGGGCAGCAGGCCCATGATCGCCAGGCTCGTCATCGACTTGCCCGATCCCGATTCGCCGACGATGCCGAGCGCGCCGCCTCGCGGCACGTCGAACTCGAGGTTCTTCACGACGCTGACAGGGCCCTGGGCCGTGCGGAACGAGACGGTGAGGTCTCGCACCGACAGCAGGGGCGCCGCATCCGGCATCCTGCCCTCCGTGCTGTTCTCGGTGCCGCTCATGCGGTGGCCCCCGTTCTGACGCGCGGATCGATCGCGGTGTACAGCAGGTCGACCACCATGTTGCCGATGATCACGAAGAACGCCGACAGCAGGGTGACGGCCATGATGACGGGCTGGTCGTTGGCGGTGATCGAGTCGGCGGTGAGCTTGCCGACGCCGTTCAGGCCGAAGACCGTCTCGGTGATCACGGCGCCGCCGAGCAGGCCCGCGACATCCATCCCGAAGATCGTGACGATCGGGGTCAGCGCCGGGCGCAGCGCGTGGCGCCGCCAGACGAGACCCGGCTGCAGACCCTTCGCCCGCGCGGTGCGCACGAAGTTCTCCTGCAGGGTGTCGATCACGTTGGCGCGGGTGAGGCGCGTGTAGACCGCGGCATAGCCGACCGCCAGGACGATCCACGGGAGGATGAAGTTGAGGAACCACTGCACCGGATCGTCCGAGAACTTCACGGCCTGCGGGAACGGCAGCCAGCCGAGCGCCACCACGAAGATGAACTGCAGCGCCAGGGCGAGCACGTAGTTCGGGATCGACATCGAGCCGAGCGTGAGGCCCGCGAAGAAGCGATCGAGGAACTTGCCCTCCTTGACCGCGCTGAGCACACCGGCGAGGACGCCACCGAGCAGCCAGAGGATCGCCGCGCCGATCGCGATGGTCGCGGTGATGGGCAGCCGCTGCACGATCATGTCGCCCACGAGCTGGCTGGTCTGGAACGAGTAGCCCAGGCACGGAGCCGCGCACTCGACCGCAGCACCGGCGACCATGAAGGTGCGGCCGGTGAACAGCCCGCCGACGTAGCCCCAGAACTGGGTCCAGAACGGCTGGTCGAGGCCGAGGTTGAGACGGATCTGCTCGATGCGCTCGGGCGTGCAGTTCTTGCCGCAGATCTGCACGGCGGGGTCTGCCGAGAGCAGGAAGAAGATCGCATAGGTGAACAGCGTCACCAGGAACAGCACGACGAGCATGCCGAGCAGACGTGAGCCGACGATGCGGATCATGAGCGGGCCTCCCCACTGGTGGCGATGGTGCGGATGCGGTCACCCAGGGTCGTGAACGACAGCACCAGGAGGAAGAGGAACGCGCCGGGGATCACGAAGTACATCGGGTCGACCGCGTACCAGGGAGTCGCGGCGGCGATCATCTGACCCCAGCTGGGAGTCGGCGGAACCACGCCGACGCCGAGGAACGAGAGTCCCGCCTCGGTGCCGATGTAGCCCGGCACCGCGAGGGTCGCCATGACGATGATCGTGGATTGCAGGTTGGGCAGGATCTCGCGGAAGATGATGCGCACGCTGGTCGCTCCGGATGCCTTGGCGGCTTCGACGAACTCGCGCTCCTTGAGCGAGAGCGTCTGCGAGCGCACGATGCGGGCGAGGTAGGGCCAGCCGAACAGCGAGATCACGACCACGAGCAGGAAGACGCGGTTGTCGGCGGGGAGGGCCGAGAGGATCGCGATCATGAAGATGAGGGCGGGGAACGCCATCAGGAACTCCATGACGCGGGAGATCACGAGGTCGATGAGTCCGCCGAAGTAGCCGGCGAGCAGGCCCATCACGACGCCGATCACCGTGGTGAGCAGTGTCGCCGAGAGCGCGACCGTCATCGAGACGCGTGCACCGTAGGCGATGCGGGCGAAGATGTCGCGACCGCTCCCGGGCTCGACGCCGAACCAGTGCTCGGCGCTGATGCCGCCGAAGGGTCCGATCGGGATGGCGCCGAGGTTCGGGTCGATGGCCGACTGGTCGAACTGGTAGGGACCCCATCCGCTCAGCATCGTCAGCAGCGGCGCGAAGATCGCCATCAGGATGATGAGCAGGATGTAGGCGCTGGAGAGCATGGCTCCCCAGTCGGTCAGGAACGCGCGAAGCAGCCGCCGGCCAGAGGCCGGGGGTGACTCCAGTGTCGTTTCGAAACTGGAGTCACCCGCCGGCGTGGCTTCGGACTCGAGCGATGTCGAGCTGAAGGTCATGCTCAGCCCTTCGAGGGGTCCTTGAGACCGATGATCGTCAGGTCCGTCAGGTTGGTGCTCGGGTAGTAGCCGGCGATGTTCTCACCCGGCAGGAAGATGCCCTTGCTGAACACGAGCGGCGCGATGGGCGAGAGGCCCATGATCTGCTCGTCGAGGTCGCCCCACGCGGTCTTCGCCTCGTCGACGTCGGTCATCGCGGTGATCTCGTCGATGCGGTCGTTGATGGCCGGATCGTTGATCTGGGCGAGGTTGGAGTTGCCCTTCTCGAAGATGTTCCGACCGTCGAACAGCGGCGGGATGATCGTGCTGGCGCTCGAGGCCCAGTCCGGGCACCAGCCGGTGATCGCGGCGTCGTGCTGCTGCGAGGGGGTGCCGATCGTCTCGTAGTAGATCGAGGTGTCGATCACGTTGAGGTTGACCGTGACGCCGAGCGGCTCGAGAGCCTGCTGGATAGCCTCGGCCTGACCCTGCATGAGCGGCTGCGAGCGGATGTCGAGCGTGAACTCGAAGCCGTCGGAGAGACCGGCCTCGTCGAGCAGCTCCTGAGCCTTCTCGGTGTCGCCCTTGTCGCCCTCGGACTCCCACAGGTTGAAGTCCTTGAAGCTCGAGACCACCGGCGGGATGATCGTGTACGCCGGGTCGGCGAGCTGCGTGCCGCCCGAGGCGTTGACCAGGGCGGAGCGGTCGATGGCCCAGTTGATCGCGTCGCGCACCTTGGCGTCGTCGAACGGCGCCTTGGTGGTGTTCATCGACATGTAGGTGGTGCAGAAGGCATCCGCGGTGATCGCGCGATCCTTGAGCTGCGGGGTCTGCAGACGCGGCAGGGTGGCCGCGCTGACGGTGCCGGCGATCGCGTTCTGGTCGTCGCTCTGACCGGCGATCATGCGCTCGTCGATCGTGGCCGCGTCGATGCCGATCTCGAACTCCCAGCTGTCGGGGTAGGCCTTGCGCACGTCATCGGTCGATTCGTCCCAGTACTCGTTGCGCTCGAGCACGATCGAGCTGCCGGGGGTGTACTCGGCCAGCGTGTAGGGACCCGAGGCGATCACGTCTTTGATGAACTCGTCGCCGGCGCCGGTGCCCTCGGGGAACGGCACGGCGTTGGGCTGCGCGAGCACGTTGTCGAACTCGGGGAACGGCTTCTTCAGGTGGAAGACGATCGTCTTGTCGTCGGGCGTCTCGATCGTGGGCAGGTCGCCCGAGACGTAGGGGCCCTGGTAGTCGGCGGGAGCGTCGATCACCTGACGCAGGTAGGGCGAGCCGATGCCGACCTGGGGGTCCCACGAGCGCGAGATGCCGAACTTCATGGCCTCGGAGGTGATGGGGGTGCCGTCGTCGAAGAAGATGTCGTCCTTGAGCGTGTAGGTCCACGTCAGGCCGTCTTCCGACGCCTCACCGAGCTTCTCGGCCAGGTCGGGAACGATCTTGTTCGGGTCCTCGGCGTCGCCGGCTGCCTGCATGGTGAGGCCGCGGTAGATGAGGCGGTAGAACGCGTTGACGCCGCCGTCGAACCCACGGGAGGGATCGAGGTACGAGAAGTCGGCGTTCTGGAGCATGTGCACGGTGCCGCCCTTCTCGGGCGTGCCACCCGTGCCGGGCTGGGAGGCGTCGGGTGCGCCTCCGCCGGCAGAGCAGCCGGTGATGAGCAGAGCGGATGCGGCAGCCGCGGCGATGAATGCGGGGAGCCTCTTAGATGCGGTCACGAGACCAGACCTTTCTGTCGATTGCGCCATTGCGAATGGTTTCCATAGAACCCCATGACAGTGCAATGTACAACTGTACTGGTCAGACTTTTCTAGCCGAGGAAGCGACAGATCCGTGATCTCGTAACAAGATCGTCACTCGACGTGGTGACGCTCGTGGCGGTGCTTTTCAGATTTGACCAGCGATATCTTGCGTTTCGAGTGGTCAGGCGCTCGAGAGGAGACGTCCGACCGCACAGCGAGAACGATGAGGCGTGTGTCAGTCGATCGCGGCTTGGATCTGCTCCGCCAGCTTCTCGACGGCCTTGCGGTTCTTCTTGCCGTCGAGCAGCGCCGGCGGACGGTTGTGGTGCACGTCGAGCGACAGGTGCACGTCGGAACCGGATGCCGCGGGCGTGGTGATCGCGCGGCCGAGGAGCTCCCAGTTCAGCAGCGTCTTGCGGGTCTGGAAGTCGATCTGCGTGCCGTCGGGGCTCTGACCGATCACCTTCGCCTTGTTCTCGGCGAGGACGCGCTGCACCGCCGCGGCGGTCGTGGCGGCATCCGCGTTCGAGTGGAAAGTGGTGGTCGCTTCAGATGACATCGTGATCCCTCCAGGTCATGGTGTGTGTCGCCACCCTAGCGAAGCGCGCCTCGATGGGCGGAGACCTCCCCGATGGGCGGATGCTTCCGCGACGACGATCCGCCCAAGACGGAGAAGTCCGCCCGACACGGAGGACGCAAACCAACCAGCACTCGCCCCTCCATCGCAGGGGGACCGCACGCGGCCCGCCTCAGCGCCCGCCGTCGTCGCCAGGGCCGAGGATGGAGAGAAAACCCGCTTCCAGCGAGTCCGCCACCGCGGCGGAGTCGCCGAGATAGCCATTGACCATCGCGCCGTCGCGGAGAATCATGAGCTGCTGCGCCACCGATTCCACGTCGCTCGCTCCAGCCTGTGCGGCGATCTCGGCGAAGAACTCGAGGATCCAGGCGCGGTGCACGTCCACGGCGACCCGAACCGGGTCCTGCGTGTCGGGATACTCCGCCGCGGCGTTGATGAACGCACACCCGCGGAACCCCGGACTGCAGCTCGCCGCCCCGATGCCGGCAGCGATCGCGCGTGCCGTCTCGAGCGGGTCACCATCGTGAACGGTGCTCCTGATCCACCCCTGCTCGGCAGCCGACTGCTGCTGCAGGTAGGCGACCACGAGGTCGCTCTTCGTGCGGAAGTGCCGATAGAAGGTGACCTTGGTGAGACCGACCTGCTCGATGATCCGGTCGGCGCTCGTCGCGCGGATGCCGTGGTTGTAGAACAGCTCGTTGGCAGCGTCGAGAATCCGCTGCCGAGTCTGGGAACCGCCAGAGGCCTTCGCCACAGGGGCGGTCTTCTCGTCGTGCACTTCGGGCTCCGGTCGGGATGGGTCAGGTCGCATCAGCGCTTCCAGGATTTCATGGTTTCCCGCCCACTCCCGCGGCGGCGAGCGCGGCATCGACGTGGATCGCCGTCGTCGGGAAGACGGGGACCGTCGCATCCGCCGAGGAGACCAGCAGCTCGATCTCGGTGCAGCCGAGAATGACGCCTTCAGCGCCCTGAGACACGAGGTCCTCGATCACCTCGCGATAGAACGCCCGCGATTCGGGGCGGATGATGCCGTGCACCAGCTCGTCGTAGATGACCGTATGCACCCCGGCACGCTGTTCGGCGTTCGGGACGAGCACCTCGATCCCCTGGGTCTCGAGCCGTTCACGGTAGAAGGGCTTCTCCATCGTGAACGCCGTGCCCAGCAGTCCCACGGTGCGGACGCCGGCGTCGAGCACCGCCGCGGCCGTGGTGTCGGCGATGTGGAGGAACGGGATGCCGATCGCGTCTTCGATCCGAGCGGCGACGAGGTGCATCGTGTTGGTGCACAGCACGATGAGGTCTGCGCCTGCACGCTCGAGACCGCGGGCATGATCCGCGAGCAGTGCTCCCGCAGAATCCCAGTCGCCTCGGGCCTGCAGTTCTTCCACCTCGGCGAAGTCCAGCGAATCCAGGAGGATGCGCGCGGAATGGTGTCCACCCAGCTGATCTCGCACACGTTCGTTCGCCAGTCGGTACCACTCGAGCGAGGACTCCCAGCTCATCCCGCCGAGAACGCCGACCGTCTTCATGAGCGTCCCTCGACGCGAGCGTGGGTCGGAGAAGAAGCGGAGCGCATGCACCGAATGTACCTCCCTGGGTTGAGGATGCCGCTTGCGTTCAAGACGAAGGCGGGCTAGCGTCCATGTAGACGTACTAGTAACTCTACCAGTCTGAACCTCACCGAAAGAAATGTCGAGCATGTCTCTCACCACTTCCGCACCCGCCCTGGGCGCCGCATTGCGCCGCCTGTACTTCGTCCGCTTCGGCTTCACCGTGATCTGGGCAGCCCTGCTGTTCTTGACCGGCGGAGCTGCTGGCCCCTTCCTCACGATCCTGTTGATCGTGTACCCGCTGTTCGACGCAGTATCCGTGTACTGGCAGATCCGCTCCGAAGGTGACGGCCGTAGCGCGAAGGTCTCCGAATGGATCAACGTCATCGTCAGCGTGCTCGTGGCGATCGCCCTGGGCTGGGCGTCGACGGTGTCGGCATCCACTGCGCTGACCGTCTGGGGCGTGTGGGCGATCGCCGCAGGCCTTCCCCAGCTGATCACCGCCATCCGCAACCGTCGCACCGGCGGCCAGGTGCCGCAGATGCTCTCCGGCGGCATCTCCCTCTTCGCCGGCGGAGCATTCGTCGCGCAGGGCCTTCAGGGCAGCGGGATGATCGTGGGAGTGGCGGGCTACGCACTTCTGGGCGCGATCTTCTTCCTGGTCTCCGCCATCCGCCTGTCCATCGTGCTGCGCAAGAAGGTCGCAGCATGACCGCGCACGCCATTGCACACGACGTCACCGCACACGACACCCCGGCGTACGACTACGGCCTGATCGTCATCGGCGGCGGACCGGTCGGCGAGAACGTCGCCGACTATGCGACCAAGCGCGGCGTCCGCGTCGCGATCGTCGAGTCCGAGCTCGTGGGAGGCGAGTGCTCCTACTGGGCATGCATGCCCTCGAAGACCCTCCTGCGCAGCGGACACGCGATCCGTGCTGCGCGCCGCCTGGCGGGAGCGCGAGAGGCGGTCTCCGATCACCTCGATGCCGCCGCCGTGCTCGCTCGGCGCACGTCGTTCACGGACGACTGGAAGGACGACGGTCAGGTCTCCTGGCTCGACTCCGCCGGGATCGATCTGATCCGCGGGCACGGCCACATCACCGGCACCGGACAGGTCACCGTCGGCGATCGCGTCTACACGGCCAAGGCCGTCGCCATCGCGACCGGCTCCGTTCCTGTGCTACCTCCGATTGCCGGGCTCGCCGAGGCCGCACCGTGGGGCACCAGGGAGGCCACCTCGGCCGACCGCGTTCCTCCCCGGCTCGCGATCATCGGCGGCGGCGTCGCCGGCACCGAACTCGCCTTCGCGTTCTCGTCCCTCGGCTCGCAGGTCACACTGCTCTCCCGGGGCCGCCTGCTCGAGCGCGAAGAGCCGTTCGTGGGCGAGTACGTGGCCGCTGCGCTGATCGCCGAAGGCGTGACAGTCGACACCGCAGCAAGCCCCACCAGGGTCCACCGCGATGCAGACGGCACCGTCACGATCACGCTCGGCGATGGCACCACCGTCAGCGCGGACGAGCTCCTCGTATCGACGGGGCGACGGCCGGCCACCGACGACCTCGGTCTCGAAGCGCTGGGACTGGACGTCAGCCGCGGAATCTCCGTCGACGACACCATGCTCGTGGACGGCACCGATTGGCTGTACGCCGTCGGCGACGTGAACGGTCGTGCACTGCTCACCCATCAGGGCAAGTACCAGGCACGCGCCGCGGGCGAGGCGATCGCGGCTCGACTCGACGGATCGCCCGTCGCGACCGAGAAGTGGGGTCAGCACGTCGCCACGGCCGACCACTCCGCGGTGCCGCGCGTCGTGTTCACCGACCCCGAGGTCGCCGCTGTCGGACTCACCGAGGAAGGCGCCACGCAGAAGCAGCTCAACTACCGGGCGGTGGAATACGACCTCGGCTGGGTCGGCGGAGCAAAGCTCCATGCCGACGGGTACACCGGGCGGGCGAAGCTCATCGTCGACGAGGACCGGCAGGTGATCGTCGGCGCCACGTTCGTCGGGCAGGACGTCGCCGAGCTCGTGCACGCGGCGACCATCGCGATTGTCGGAGAGGTGCCGATGGAGCGGCTCTGGCACGCGATTCCCGCGTATCCGACCATCAGCGAGGTCTGGCTCCGGCTCCTCGAGACCTACGGCCGACCGGCCTGACCGCACGTTCCCATCAGCAAGAAGAGAGAGATCATGCCCACGAAGATCACCATCGTCATCGAGAACCCGGCCGACCCGGCCGAGTTCGAGAACGTCTATCCGGATATCGCCGACCTCGCCGCGCAGCTCCCCGGGCTGCAGCGGATCGAGTCAGCGAAGGTCTGGCCCAAGGAGGACGGAACCCCGACGCCCGCGCACCGCACGCTCGACCTGCACTTCGAGAGTTACGAAGCCGCCTCGGCGGCCGTCTCCACCCCGCCCGCGGGGGAGTTCTTCCAACGGTTGGTCGGCACCGGAGTGCCGTTCATCGGCCTGTTCTCAGACATCAAGAGGGTCTGACGGGTGTGGGCGGCGCAGAGATCGGACTGCGTCGCCCGCGCACACTTTCGGTCCGCTTCAGGGCCAGCACCGGATGCCCCAACGGGCGTATCCGATCATTCGAGCACACGCGCGGCGCGGAGCGCTGTGCGCAGACCGTCGACGCCGGTAAAGTGATGTGTCGGCATCCCGAGCGTCGCCGCGCCCGCCAGCTTGCTCGCGGAATCGTCGGTGAAGAACACCTCGGCGGGTGCGAGCTGCATCCGATCGAGTACGTGCTGGAACGCCCGCACGTCGGGTTTCGTCCAGCCGATCTCTGCAGAGTTGAAGACGGCTTCGAAGCGGTCGGTGAGGTCGAGCGAGGCGAGCTCGGCCGGAATCGTGTCGGTCCCGTTGGTGAGGATCGCGGTGCGGATGCCGTGGGCTCTCAGCTCGTCGACGAGGCCGAGGACCTGCTGGTCAGCGCGGAACGGTTGGCGACCCCAGTCCTCCGCGGCGTCGGCGTTGCCGATCTCGATTCCGATCAGGCGAACCCACTCATGGCGTGAGATGCGACCTGTCGTCACCTGTTCCAGGAGGTGGGGAGCGAAAGCGACGGACTCGATCGCACCGGCGGCCAGGCCGTGCTGGCGCTCGATGCGCGCGACGTTCTCGGGATCGAAGTGCCGGACGACGCCGTCGAGGTCGAAGAGGACTGCGCGGATCGGAGGCATCGGATCAGGGTAGCGAGGTGCTCGGACGCTACCCGAGCGAACGTCCGCGAGTCACGCGAGAAGCCCCGCCCAGCATGAGCTGAACGGGGCTTCTCGGCAGTGCGGACGGTGGGGTTACGGCTTGATGAAGACCTCGTCGGCGAGGATGCCGGGGGTCACGCGGATCAGGAAGGTCTCGCCGTCGGGGACGACGAACGCCTGCGATCCGGTGGCGGAGGCATCCTTGTAGAGCTCGTCGAGGCCGAAACCGTCGGTGAGCACGGCGAGGCTGTCGTATCCGTTGACGACGTTGCCCGACTCGGTCACGATGTCGACCGAGACCTCGGCGGCGTAGCTCGAGTCGCCGCCCTTGTAGGTGACGGTGGTGTTCACGATGACGTAGTGCGATCCGGCGGGCGCAGGCTCGTTGAACTGGTTGGCCTCAGAGACCACCGCGTTGCCGTCGGGGTTGACCGAGTTCACGACGACGGACCAGTTGCTGTTGCTGATCTCGGAGCCCAGCGGGTACGGGTTCTCGCGGGTGCCCTGGGCGTCGGCGGCGGGGGCTTCCTCCTCGGTCGCCTCCTCCTCATCGCCGGAGTCGCCGGAGTCGGACGGCTGCGACACGGTGGTGTCGCCATCGCCGAATGCATCATCGACCGACGTCGCGACGACGCCGATGAAGACCATGACACCGACGATGGTGCCGACGATGGAGAGGATGAGGCCGACGATGCCGAGCCACTTCTTGTCGCCCTTGAGGAACAGAGACACGATGCTGAGCACGAAGGCGATCGGCAGGAGGATCCAGCCGAGGATCAGTGCGCCAGGGATGCAGGCGAAGATGAAGCCGACGGCCGCGACGATCGCGGACACGAGGGCGAGCACGTTGAGCTTCTTCGGCGAAGCGGAGTCGGGGGATGCGGAGGTTGCGGTCGCCAGGGGAGCTGGTGCGTTGGCCTCATCGGCGAAGTTCCCCCACTGCTGACCGTCCCACCAGCGCTGCCGGCCGGAGCCGTCGTCATACCAGCCGGCGGGAGTGTCATTCGGTGTTGTCATGCGCTCATCCTGACAGAACGCTGGGAGCCGAAAGCCCGGTGTTGCAGGTTCGTTACGAGGGTGCCGTTCGCGGCTGGGACCTGGCGCGTTTTCTGGACTCTGACCAGTAGTTCGTGGGGAACGTCGTCGTCGCACAGGTGGCCTGTACGCCATGATCAGAGCATGGAAGCATCGCCGATTCTCACGTGGACCCTGCAACAGGAGATCCCCGTCCCGCCCGACGTCCACACACTCCTCGTGGAGGGCGAGCAGCCGATCACGTCGTTCAAGACATTCCGCGACTCCGCGACGTTCACGACGAAGCGGCTGATCGTCCGGGACGCTCAGGGCATCACCGGCAAGAAGGTCGAGATCTACTCGCTGCCGTACAGCGCGATCAACATGTGGTCGTCCGAGAACGCCGGCACCCTCGATTGGAACTCCGAGATCGAGCTCTGGACGCGGGCCGGGCACATCAAGGTCAAGCTCTCGAAGGGCGCGGATGTGCGGAGGATCGACAGCCTGATTGCCTGGGCTGTGCTGCAGGCGCACTGATCATCCGTCCGATACGAGCCAGGCCGCCCGGACCAGACGCTGCGGCGCTGCCCTCGGGCCGCCGTTGATCGCGCGATAGGCGTTCATCGGCGACGGGGTCCCGAACTTCGGTGACCTCGTCAGCACAACAGGTTGCCGGCCTCATCGTCGCGACCGGCGAGCATCACCGCCGCTATCGTCGATGCTCGCCGAGCCCGAAAGAGCGCCGACCAACGCCATGTCGTCGTCGAGCCTCGCCGCGAGGGGTGACACGTACGACCTAGTCACACGCATGACGCGGCTTCATCCCTCTGCGCCGTAAAGGTGTGATGGCTGACTCAAAAAAGCGATCCGGTTGGCGATCTCTAATGCGGCGCACTATCTATGTCCCCGGCGTGTTCGAACGCTTGACGAGGGCGGTTACGACATCAAGCAACTGAGTCGCTCCGACACTGTCGTCCGACGTGTTGCCTGATCTCTCAGGGGGCGCAGTCAGTACGCGGCGTGCGAGAAGCGCGTACATTTCAGCCTGCTGCTCGTACGCGAGTGGTTCGATGAACGCGGGAAAAGACTGAAGTTGGACCTCCATGCTTCGCGCCCAGTTGGCCATGCGACGGTGCTGTCCGGATTGGCGCGCTAGGTATGCGGCGATGCCTCCGATCCCAATCGCGCCGGCCGCTTTGAAGGCGAGCGCGGTCCATTCGTTCTCGAACGTGAGGACACTGTTCGCCCCGTTGCCGAAGATCAGCGCAAACGACAAGGCCGCAGCGAAGCCAACTAGCGCCGAAACGCGGAACATATTCGCAGCCCGCTCTTCGTCGTCAGCGTACCTACCGAAATGAGTCGCCAGCGAAGCTGCTCCGATGATGCCAGCGGCGTCTTTGGCTTTGGCTGCGGAATCCTGCAGTTCCGCATTGAGTTCGATCGTCGCCGCTCTCAAGGTTGCCTGGTCCTGCAGCGTCGAGGCTTGCTGGCTGAGGGCTCGCGACCTAGTCGCAATGAAGCTGGCTTCATCGTCCTCGGGGCCTGTTGTCGCCAGAAGATTAAAGTGCTGCGTAATATCGCGGCTAACCTGCTTCACCCAACTCAGGACACCCTCGTCAGATCCCTGGGCGAGCGCATCGCGCAGGCCATCGAGCACCTTGTCGCCGAGCGTCGACAACCCGCCGGAGAATGAGTGAGGGTCGCCGATCCGCGCGAGGTAGTCGTCAGTCGCCTCGAATACTGAAAGCTGTTCCAGAGCGAGTTCTTGAGTCGTCTCTGAGAATGAGTCCGCCTCGAGCAGATGCTTGGTGAACGTTTCGACGCGGTCCTCGAACATGGGCCTCCCTTGATTGAATTCACCCTAGCGGCCGGCCCAATGCTCGGTGGCGGTAGCGGAGACGAAGGCATCACTCCCCGCCGAAAGTCGTTCAGCAGAATGCGGCGCGTGACCTCCAGAGTGAGCGTTCCGCTGTCCACAAGCGAGACGAGCTCGGCGAGCTTCTCGGCGTCGCTCCGAACGAACACGACCAGTGAACGCACATCGCGGTCGGCATCATCAGTCGCCGCCATCCAGGCGGTGGTGCTCACGACGTCTCCCCCATCGCGCACGAGTCGCACCAGGGCGGTGAACTCGTCCGGCTCGATGGGAGCCAGGTTGAGCAGGAGGTCGACCTACTCGGTGACTGCATTCAGGACGTCGGTCTCGGTGGTGCCGCCGGACTCCATGTCGAAGGGGGCTTTCGTTTATCCGGGTAGGTCGACGAACCTAGATTTTCCAGATCACGTCGTGCGCCATGACTGCCATCGCGTCAGTATGCGACCGTACGGTGTCGGGATTCCATACCTCTGTATACGCTAGGGCCCGAGGAACGCTGTAGTGTCCTGCGGACAGAATATTCTTTTTCTCGGCGAACGACTTGTTGGCAAGCTCGCCATTCTTCTTCGGGTCGAGCAGGAATAGGTTGCCCAGTTGACCGACGTTTGCTTCGCTCCAAGAATCGGTTCCGATCAGAGCCTGGGGCGCGACGTGCTCGATGGTCAGATCATCCCAGTCGCCAGCAAACTTAAACTCGTCCTGCTCAGCGAACTTCCGCAGGATGTATCGCACGAGAGGCTTCTGCTTTGTCGTCGAGTTCGTGAAGATAACGTCGCGGAAGCCGAGAGTCACTTCCTCAACGGAAGGCCGTCGTTCTCTCAGCTTCTGAATGAAACTCTTTATCTCCATACCAGCTTGGTTCGAATCTTCGGCCTCAAACAGCTTCCGACCGAACGACGAGTACATCCCCGAGATTCCGCCAGACGATCGCGAGGACGTGATGGCAGTGAACGTGAAGTGGAATCGTTCGATCGCTTCCACCGCTTCGATCAGCTTGGCGAGCTTGATCTTTCCGTCCTTGTACGCGCGCACGAGCGACAGCAGCGCCGGGGTGGGCTGGACAACGCGAAACACCTGAATCGCGCGGAGCGAGGCGGCGACTCGCTTTTCGTTCTTAGTCCACATGAAAGACGGCTCATGAATGGCACGATAGAACTCAACATCACGAACGAGAGCGTCAAGATACGAACGCGCGTTCTTCGCATCGACTCGTTTCTTTACGACCGAGTACAGCTTCTTCACGGGAGAAGACTCGTGCCGTGAGGCCCAGAAGTGATATAGGAATGCATCTGAGGTGATATCCGCCGCCGACTCGTAGATTGACTCCAGGATTCCGCCCCACTTGAGCTTCACGGAGTCCACGGCGCCCTTACTTTTGAGCAATTTCGTGAAGTGGTTTTTCACGAGGTCCGTGACGGCTAGATCCTTGCCGCGGGTGTTCAGTGTCTCGAAGATGAGATAGGCGTCGTCCTCATTCTCAAGTTTGACGAAGATCACCTTCAAGTTCAGCACCGATTCACGGAGCTTGATTAATCGGTCGACCTTGACGCCATGTTTGTCGTCATCGGTGATCGAGGCGTCAATGTCGATCGCTTGGACAAGGGAACTCACTTTCTCAGTGAGCAGTTTCATCGCACGCTTCAGCGCCTGCTCTTCAACCAGTTCCGGGAGGGTCGAAATCTCCGGATCACCAAACTTGAGAATTTTCTCTTGCAGATACGGAAACGAAGTCTCCGTTCTCAGCACGTACTCGTTCTTGTTCGAGCGGTTCTTCCGCTCGACGAGCTGATGGATTCCCTCCGCGAGGTCGGTCTCCCCGAGGACGGCGAAAGCGTCTCGCATGGCGCAGAGAAGCAGAGTGATAGTGGTTAGGCGCTGTTGCCCGTCGACAACACTGAACTCCTGCTTGCCTTCTCGATACACCACCATCGAACCAATGAAGTAGTCCTCTCCCTTCGCGCCCATGACGTCGTCCCAGAGGTCTTGGATGTTCTCGTCATCCCACGAGTAGGGGCGCTGAAAACGAGGGATGTTGAAGAACCGGCCCGCGAGCAGGTTCTCGATGTCAATATCTTCAGACTCAATCTTCACGTTCTACCTCCAAACGCAGAGTCTGGCAGACAGTACGACGATCAGTCCATGGACGCGCTACCCCGGGTCGTTCGTACTCGCTCTCACGACGCTTCGCCTAGAGACTACAAATGGGCACCCTGACGTCGACAGACCTCGTCGAACTCCTCGGCGAGGTCCGTGATCGCTCCGAGGTCAGCCGGTGAGAGCAATCTGTGGAAACGTTGACGGCGCCGCGCCGTCAACGTCTAGAGCCCCGGCGAGCCTTGTCCGCTAGAGCCCGCCGTCCCAAGCGCGCGACTCCCGATCGCGTCTGTCGAGTACGCTCCGCCCAGAGTGCGCCGCCATCATTTCGGCTATCTACCAACCATGGCGCAACACAGCACCAAGAATCGGCGACACCTGCGGCGCGCCCACCGCCCGTGCTCAATGCCTAGGTTGATGCTCATTCAGTTTCGGCACACTCAGCACCAGCAACTGCTCGTCTAGTGACCGAGTTCTTCTATGGTGTCGCGCCACCTATCATCGACCTGTTGCTTCGTGGCGAGAAAGCCAGGGTACTTCGAGTGCTCAGTGAGTTGCGATGTTCGTACAAATTTGAACGTCCAACTGCCAGTCACAGAGAACAGGCATGCAGCAACGACGTCGAACGCGTCCACCCTGTACAACCGGGCGGTCGGATCGTTCTTGCTGTTACGAGTCCTTTGCGTTTCTACCTGCACAGTCCCGTCTGCAAGGAGGCTCGGACTCACGTTTTTGCACTCGACGACGTAGGCGCGGCCGTCCTTGAGCTGAACGTCGAAGTCCGCGCTGCGGTCGTCAGTTCGACGAGTGATGCGCTCGATCGATGGATGCACACTCATTTGCTCCTCGAGGTGAGCCTCTGCGACCCCGCCCTTCACGGCTGTCGTCAGCATCCGGCGCTCTGCGATCAGATCGAGAATCCTGGCTGCGTCCAGACCAAACTGCTCCTCGAGTGGATGCGTGCTTCTGGCGGCTCGATCTGCAAATGACCGGTCGCGGAACTGCTGACCTAGTTTCACGCGGAGCGCTGTATCTAGTCCCAGCTCGGAGGCACGTCGCTCAAAGCGAGCGAAGTCGAGGAACCGCTCCGGCGTGAAGGCGACGCGCGACTCGAATCCCTCCGGGGTCCGCGCCTCGTTTCGCGCCCCACCTCGAGTATCGACCTCCCACGCATGCCACCCCTCCGCTCCCATTTCGTGAAAGTCACCATCCGCTGCGTAAAACGAGACACCGAGAGGCATTGGGTTCCACAGCGCGGGGTCGAGTCCGACAAACCGCCGCTCGGTAGCGTTGATTCCAAGGAACAGGGTCGTGTCGACGCCCGCCACATCGAAGGCAATCGGGTGAACCTCGGATCTCCACTGCGACGGGTTACCAAATTTCACCTGGGCGTGGTGCTCCCCCTTGGGGCGGTTCTTCGTTGGGACGTTCGTAAGCCTGACTGGATAAATCAGAAGCCCGAGGCGCTCGCCCACGTTCGTCTGAACCCCAAAGAAGAACGGCACCCGGGTGTGAGGACTTTCGGACACAACTCGCCCCCCGCTTCGCGCGATCGCATCCTTGATCAGAGCGTGCAGGTCTCGGCGTCCGCTCGCTTTGTAGACCCGCGCGTAGACACGACCAGCGAGTTCCTCGTGAACATCCGTACTCAACGTCACTCCTAGGTCTCGGGACCGCCCCTGCCGTCAGCACGATCGCATGTCGGAGGCCTGTTCGAGAATGGTCTCGACGATACTTGTAGTTGGGCGAGCGGCGGATCCAAACCGCGCGCCATACACGAAGCAGAGGTGGCAGATGGGCGAACAGCTCCCAGTCGTGAGCTTGTTCTCAGGCGCAGGCGGGCTTGACCTCGCTGTAGAGCGCGCAGATGCAGACCCGCTTGCGACCGCAGACCTCGGCAGTGGCCTGCTTCGTGTCTCAGTCGCGACCGACTACAACGAGCCGGCACTCGAAACGCTGCGCGCGAACTTCGATGGAACGGCGACACTGTCCGGTGACATTCGCAGCGTTTCGACCGAACAGATCTTGTCAAGGGCTGGCCTGAACTCCTCCGAGCCCACGCTGGTTGTGGGCGGGCCACCGTGCACCCCGTTCAGTAAGTCAGGGTTTTGGCTTGAGCAGAAGCGAGAAAGCCGCGACCCGAACGCGTCTCTGCTCGACGAGTATGTACGCGTAGTGAGAGAGACACGGCCGGAAGCGTTCGTACTAGAAAACGTGCAGGGACTCACGTATCGAACGCATAAAGCCCAGTTCGATCGCCTCCTCAAAGCGCTGAGCGAACTCGGGTACAATCCGCAATGGAAAGTGCTGCTCGCTGCAGACTACGGAGTCCCTCAACTACGTCGACGCGTTTTCGTCGTCGGGAGAAGGGACGGGAAGAAGTTTGAGTTCCCAGAACCCACGCACTCTGGATGGAGTGAGCGTGATCGAAAGATTGACACTTCCAAGGTTCCCCACGTGAGTTCGGGACAAGCGTTCGCCGGTCTACCGCCGGTGTTGCACACAACTGCCGACGAGATCGTCGCGGGTCAATACGCTGATCTCGCCGCTGAAGTCCCGCCCGGCCAGAATTATCTTTGGCATACAGATCGATACGGCGGCCGGAATCACTTCGAGTGGCGCAGCCGATACTGGACGTTCCTTCTTCGCCTCGACCCCAATCGACCGTCGACGACGCTACAGGCACAGCCCGGCCCATGGGTGGGACCGTTCCACTGGGAGAACGTGAGAAATCTCGAAGGCATTGAGCGCGCCCGAAGGCTCCGGATTCCAGAGATGCTGAGGCTGATGTCGTTCCCCGACGACTTCAAGATCGCCGGAAGCCGAGCCGATGTGCAACGTCAGCTGGGCAACGCTGTACCGCTTGAACTTGGAAAAGCGGTGATTCGAGCACTGATGGAACAGCTCGGCTACATCAGGGTTCCCCCCGCACGACACTCGATCGCGATATAGCTTCCGGACAACCTGCTAGCGTCCTCGCATGCCGTCTCCGCAAGTATTAGCCAGCCTTCGTGCGTTTGTAGCAGAGCGCGACTGGGACCAGTTTCACTCGCCCGAGAACCTCGCGAAGAGCATCGCCATCGAAGCAGGCGAGTTGCTTGAGTGTTACCAGTGGAGCAGCGCTCCCGACCAGAATCGGGTCGAAGACGAACTCGCGGACGTCGTCACGTACTGCATCCACCTGGCGAACAAGCTCGGCGTCGACCTCGATGACATCGTGGTCCGCAAGCTCGAGAAGACGGCTGAGAAGTACCCCGTGCGGCTCGCGAAGGGGCGCATGACGAAGTACACAGAGCTGTGACCGACTTCAGTATCCAGCGCTTGCCGTTCGACCGCAAAGAGATCGATGCCTGGGCGCACGCCGATGATCGCCACACCAACTGGCCGGTTGTGTACCTGATCGACGGGTCACGCAAACTCTACGTAGGCGAGACGACCCGGGCTCAGAAGCGGATGCGGCAGCATCTCGATGGCCCCAAGGGCTCCGCTGGGCTGGACAGGGTCCGCGTCCTCATCGACCACACCTTCAACAAGTCCGTATGCCTTGATCTCGAATCTCATCTCATCCGATGGTTCTCCGGCGACGGACAGTACACCGTGCTCAACGGCAACGACGGCCTGACAGACGCTCAGTACTACGAGCGCGATCTCTATCGCGAGTCTTTCCACGATGTGTTCGAAGCCCTGCGCGCAGAGGGGTTATTCTCGCGCAGCATCCCGCAGATAGAGAACACCGACCTGTTTAAGCTCTCGCCGTTCAAGGCTCTTACCGACGATCAAGCCATCGCAGTCGGCGACATCGTCGAGGGCCTGCTCGAGGATCTCGCCCGGCCGGATGAGCGTTCGACTCTCGTCATCCAAGGCGATCCAGGAACGGGGAAGACAATCGTCGCTATCTTCCTCATGAAGCTCCTCGCGGATATACGAGACCACGCCGATGTCGATGGCGTGGAGCCCGACTCGATGTTCGCCGAGTTCTTCGTTCCCGAGAACCGTGCGGCACTTCGGGACCTGCGTATGGCACTCGTGATCCCTCAGCAGTCGCTCCGGGAGTCTGTGCAGCGGGTCTTTCGCAAGACCCCGAAGCTCGACCCGAGCATGGTGCTCACCGCGTTTCAGGTGGGGGAATCGGACACTGATTTCGACATCGTCTTCGTCGACGAGACGCACCGCCTCAATCAGCGGTCCAACCAGCCATCCGGCCCCCAGAACAAGAAGTTCCATGACATCAATGTGCGGCTGTTCGGGTCGGATAGGCCGAGCCTGACCCAGCTCGACTGGATCCAGGCGCGCTCGCGACATCAGATTCTCCTCGTCGATGGCGCTCAGAGTGTACGTCCGCACGACCTCTCACCCAAAACGTTGAGTGAAGTTCTAGACCAAGCCAAGGATGCTCACCGCTATTTCCGGCTCACTACTCAGATGAGAGTTCAGGCAGGGGCCGACTACGTCGAGTTCATTCGCTCGATTCTGCGCGGTGAGCCTGCAACACGTCCCGATCTAGGGGACTACGACCTGAAGTTCTTTGACAACGTCGGCAAGATGCGAGCGGCGATCCGAGCCAAGGACGCAGAAGTTGGACTATCGAGGATGGTCGCCGGATATGCCTGGGAGTGGCGCTCTCACCCGAACCGCGATCCGTCGGCATTCGACATCGAGATCGATGGCGAGCAGATGCGATGGAACAAGGCACAGAAGGATTGGATCAACTCGCCTGGATCCCTAGAAGAGGTCGGCTCTATCCACACGGTTCAGGGCTATGACCTGAACTATGCCGGCGTAATCATCGGGCCAGACATTCGCGCGGATGTTTCAGGTGCTGTGTTCGCTAGCCGTGACGACTATCAAGACAAGATGGGGAAGCTTCGCACAGGTAGCTTCAGCGGTGGTTTTAGCGATGACGATCTGCTGGTGTTCATTCGGAACATCTACGGCGTACTTCTCACACGCGGGATGCTCGGCACATACGTTTATGTCTGTGACCCGACCCTGCGCGAGCGGTTGAGGATGCTCCTGGCCCCTCGCTAGACCGTCGTGGTTGCACCGTAAATCTCGGCGGTTTGGTTGAGAATCCGGCTGATGGGCGCCAGCGCTACAAACCATCGGCCGATGCCGGACTTGGGCGTACACTTGTCAATAAGTAGACGCACCGTTGCGAAACCCAAGCCCTAAGGAGTTCCCCCATGGCCCTCACCGCACACTCCACCATCGGCGACTGGATGGACGACCTGACCGGCGGGCCACTCATCCGCGGACTCTTCGAGCAGACGGGCGCCGACCCCGAGCTCCTCACCCCCGTGCTCGGATTGCCGCTGCAGCAGCTCGTCGCGATGAGCCAGGGCGCACTCCCGCAGTCGGTCGTCGATGACCTCGTGCGCGCAGCCAACGGCGGCGAGATCCCCGAAGCCGACGAGTCCGAGGGCTGGACCGAGAAGCCCACCACCGGACGCTTCGCAGGCAAGACCGTGATCGTCACGGGCGCGGCATCCGGAATCGGCAAGGCCACGGCATCCCGCATCGCCCGCGAAGGCGGACGCGTCATCGCCTCCGACATCGCCGCCGAGAAGCTCGACGCCCTGAAGGCCGAACTGCCGGATGCCGCCATCACCACCGTCGCCGGCGACCTCACGAAGCAGGACGCGATCGACGCCGTCATCGCCACCGCGGGCGACCGCATCGACGCCCTCGCGAACGTCGCCGGCATCAACGACGACTTCTCCCCCGCAGGCGAGACGACGGATGCCGTCTGGGACCGCGTCATCGCCATCAACCTCACCGCCCCGTTCAAGCTCATGCGCGCGGTGCTGCCGATCATGGAGAAGGCCGGCCGCGGCTCGATCCTCAACGTCTCGAGCGAAGCGGGCCTGCGCGGCAACTCCTCGGGCAACGCCTACACGGCCAGCAAGCACGGCATCATCGGCGTCACGAAGTCGGCGGCGTTCATGTACGGGCCGAAGGGCATCCGCGTGAACTCCGTCGCCCCGGGCGGCGTCGCCACCGGCATCCCGATGCCCTCGAACATGTCGGAGTACGGCTCGGGTCGCCTGGCCCCGTTCCAGCAGGCGATCCCGACGGTCGCGACCGCCGAGCACCTCGCCGCGTCGATCACGTTCCTGCTGTCGGATGACGCCGTGAACATCAACGGCGCGATCCTGGCCTCCGATGGAGGATGGTCGGTGCAGTAAGCACCCCGATGACCACGCCCCTGCCGACCCGAACGGCAGGGGCGTTCTTCGTTCATCATCGCTTTCACATCGGGTGAGAGACTGACTCCGTGCCCGAGCGTCCCGAGATCGTCTGCATCTGCGGATCCATGAGATTCACCGATGACATGCGGGCCGTGAGCCAGTCCTTGACGCTCGCCGGCGTCATCGTCCTCATGCCTGCCGAGATCGACGTCCCGATCACCGACGACCAGAAGGCTGCTTTGGGAGAGCTGCACCTGCGCAGGATCGACGTGGCCGATCGCGTCGTGGTGGTGAACCGCGGCGAGCACTTCGGCGAGTCCACGATGCGGGAGATCGCTTACGCGCGAGCGGCGGGCAAGCCTGTGACCTTTGCCAGCCCCGCCTGGGGCTCGTTGTAGACCTCACATGGAGAGGATTGGCCGCGGCTCGATCCTCAACGACTCCGCCGCAACGTAGGTGCAACGCAAGAATGACATCATCGGCGTCACGAAGTCGCCGTGTGCATGTACGGGTGAAAGGGCCCGCGTGAACTCAGTCGCTCTGGGCGGGGTTCATCGCATCCCGATGCCCCGAACGTTTCGGAGTACAGCTCCGGCTGCCTGACTCCGTTCCACCACGTGATCCCGTGGTTCGTGACCGCCGAGAGCCTCGCGTTTCTGCTTTCGGACGACGGCCTCAATATCAACGGGCACCGTGCTGGTAGCCGACGGAGGATGGTTGGTGCAGCGGCCGCCCCGCGAGGACCAGCGTGTCGGGTACCGTCGTGTCATGCCGTATCAATGGGATCCACTCGACCTCGGGGAGAGCGACCTCGACGCTGACGACCCCGAAGAACAGATGGGCTCGAAAGAAAAGAACTGGGTTCGGGTCTCGGGCGACGACCGACGTTGGCTAGTCAAGGTTGCGCGAGTAGACGACCGCGACGGCACAGTCAGCGGCGAAGACTGGGCGGAGTGGCTCGTACAGCACATCGCGAACAGCGTAGGTGTACCCACCGCTCACGTCCGGCCGGCCTTCTTCGAAGGACAAAGGTCCACGGCATCGCGGTCAATGCTGCGGGATGATTCCGAGCGCCTGATCCACGGCAATGAGCTTCTCAGCGCGCGCTTCCCGGACTATGACCAGAGCATCCGGGGCGAGAATCCCGGCTACACACTGAGCGCCATTCAGGGTGCGGTCGCGGGGATTCCTGGTCCGCCTGAGTTGAAGACTCGCCTGGACGCTTTCGACACGATCGCTGGCTACCTGATGTGCGATGCGCTCGTTGCAGGTCGAGACCGACACCACGAAAACTGGGGAGTCATCCGTCACGAGGATGAGCGTTGGATGGCCCCCTCCTTCGATCACGGCAACGCACTCGGTTTTCAGGAACGTGACGGCAAGCGGTCGCGCCTTCTCGGTGACTACGAGCTCTTCGATCGATGGGTGAATCGAGGCACGAGCCAGCACTTCGTCGGACGACCGAAGCTCGTCGACCTGGCGATCGATGCACTGCGCATGTCTTCACCGGATGCTCGTGACTACTGGTTGGACCACCTACAGAGTTTCCGGGCTCGCGAGGTGGAGGCTGAGCTGGGGTCAACACCCCATGAAGTAATGTCGGAGGTGTCCCGTAGGTTTGTGATCTCCCTACTAGACACGAATCGAAGGAGGTTGCTCGATGGCTACTCAGCTACTCCCGCTTGACCAGATTGACCTCCGCGTCAGTGAACGCGCTTTGATCCTTGTGTGGCAGAACCCGGCGAGCCGTCGATTCACGAAGGTCGGCCAGCTCGACTCCCTCCCCGAGAATCGATTCGCTTTTCACTACTTTCCCGAGATCGCTGAAGTCGAGGACTTCGTTCCCCTCGACGAGTTTCCTAGCTTGAGCCATGCGTACGTGTCGGACGAGGTTCCCGCGTTCTTCGCAAACCGCATCCTTTCCGCTGAGCGCCGAGGCTATAGCAAGTACCTGACATGGCTTGGCATCGATCAACTGGACGGCTCTGCGATCCCCTTCGAGTTTCTCGCGCGATCGGGTGGAGGACGAGCGACCGACACTTTCCACATCGTGGATCTGCCGGTCCAAGGAAGCACCACATTTACCAGTCGCTTTTTCATTTCCGGCATCCGTTATATGCCGGACGCAACCCGTGTACTCGGCGAGATTCACGACGGGTCCGTACTAGCGCTCGAACTTGATGAGGCAAACCAAGCCAATCCGAAGGCGGTGCTGATTGATACACTCGATGGCTCGAAGATCGGATACGTCCCGGATTGGCTCTGCCACGACATTCATGCTCTGATCAAGGACGGATGGTCGCTGACCGCGGTCGCGGAGCGAGTCAATCCTGACGCGCCGGCACACGTCCGAGTCTTGTGTCGGATCGACGCCAATCGGAAAGCGACCGCGTAAGCGCTGCACTCCTCACATCTCGCGTCGGTACCCTGGCCGGCATGAAGAAGCTCCCCGCTCTCGCGTCGCTGGCCGTCGGCATCCTCCTGCTCTCCGGATGCTCGCAGGCGTCCACCATCGCCGCGTGCGGACAGGTCGCAGCTCAGGCCGCACAGGTGGCCGGCGTGATCGACAGCGTCAGCTCCCCGACACCGGAGGCCGCGCAGGCGGCGCTCGACGAGGTCCGTAGCGTGGCCGAGAAGATCCGCGGAGTCGACGGACCCGAGGAGTTCGTCACGCTCCGCGACGCCTGGACCACGAGCATCGACGCGTTCGTCACCGAGGGCGAGAAGGCGATCACCGGTGATGTCGCCGGCCTGGATGCAGCATCCACGAACATGCGCACCGCGACGGACGAGATGGTCGCCTACTGCACGCCGTGACGCTGGCCCGCGCCTAGTTACAGCGCAATCCCCCGCAGCAGCCGCGTCACCGTCTCCTCGACGCGCGCAGCACTCAACGGCTGTCCGATCAGCGCGGCATACGACGCCATGGCGATGAGCTGGTCGGCGATCGCGTCAGCATCCACGTCTTCCCGGATCTCGCCGGCCGCCTGTCCGCGTGCGATCCGTTCGGCCACCCACGAGCGGATCGGCGCCGCGAGCCGCTCGTTCAGCGCGAGTCCGAGCTCGTGGTCGGTGGCGGTCACCGCGATCAGCGCCCGTGCGAGCGCGACGCCCTCGGGCCGCGCGAGTCCGGCAGACATCGTCGAGAACCAGGCATGCAAGTCAGCACGGATGTCGTCGCTCATCGCGACAGCCGGATCCGCGCCCGGCAAGTCTCCCTCGAGCAGCGCCTCGCCGAGAATCGCCGCCTTCGACGGCCACCACCGATAGATCGTCTGCTTCGAGACTCCGGCCGTCTCGGCGAGCCCCTCGATCGTCACCGCCTCGTACTGACCGGCCACGACGGCGGCGCGCATCGCCTCCAGCACGGACTGGCGCGCAGCTTCACTTCGAGGACGGGGCACCTGAACAGGCTACTCAGGTGCGGGCATCCGATTCGCGCACCGTCGACCCTTCTATCGGATGACCAGCTCCCACGGCGCCGGATCCACGTCGGTCGCGAGTCCCGCGGCGACACGAGCGCACGCCGCGCCCTGATCGAACAGCGACTGACGCACGCTCGAGAACCCGAGAGTCTGTGCCAGCTCGCTGTCGTCCCATCCGCTGACCGGCGTGGAGTCGCCGAGCACGTCGATCGCACCCGCCGCGAGCTGATCGCTCATCGCGATGACGGCATCCGGTCGGAACTCCTCGAGCGCTGCAGTGACCGCCGCTCGTGCGTCGTCTCGCGTGTTGCGGCTGACGATCGCGACCGGAACATCAGCCCAGTCCCTCTCCGAGTCGAGGACAGCGCGTCGATATCCCGCGAGGCGATTGCGGGTGACGGGGAAGGGCACGTCGGGGTCCGGCCCTCGGACCAGTCGGGCCACGCGATCAGCATCCGTCGGCTCGGACAGCACCAGCGGCGATCGAGCGGTGCGCAGCATGTGGGAGGCGATCGCGTACGCGGCCGCCTCATCGTCGGCGGTCACGAGGGTGATGCCTTCCCTGGCGGGACCCCCCTGCACGGCAGCGGGCCGCCCCGTCGATGCCACCGCATCGAGCACGGGGTCGTCGGCAGTAGTGGTCCAGACCACGAAGCCGTCGACGGCCGACTCCCGCACGCGCTCGATGTCGTCGGGGTCACCAGTGGTGGGAATGAGCGTCAGCCCCAGCCGTTCGGCCACGCACACACTCGACACGCCTGCCAGGAATCGTGCGGCCTGCGGATCCTCGAATGCGTAGGTCAGGTGCTCGCCGAAGACCACTCCGAGGTTCCGCGTCGCGCCGCGGCGCAACGACCTCGCAACCGGATCCGGCCCCCGGTATCCGAGTCGTGCCGCCGCCTCGAGCACCCGTTCACGGGTCGACGCCGCGACGCGGTCGGGCCGCGTGTACGTGTAGCTCACCGTCATCATGCCGACGCCGGCCTCGGCTGCGACCTGGCGCATCGTCACATGATCTGACTTCACATCCTCATCCTACTTGTGTATCGTTACACAGATGCGAGGAGCAACATCTGCGTACCTGGGCTTCGCCGCCTACGGGCTGTTCTGGGGAACCTGGGGAGCCGCGTTGCCGGCGCTCCGTGATTCCGCTGCCGTCGACGAGTCCGGGCTCGGTATCGCGCTGCTGTTCGTCGGCGCCGGAGCCCTTCCCGCGATGCTGCTGGTCGGGCGGGCCGTCGATCGTTTCGGCAGCCGGATCGGCGGCATCCTGCTGATCCTGTTGGCCGTCTCGGGGATGACGATCGCGGCGATCGCCCACGACCTGCTCGGCCTGATCATCGGGATGACTCTGGTCGGCGCCTCATCGGGAGCAGCCGACGTGGCGATCAATGCTCAGGCGGGCCTCGTCGAGCAGCGTTCAGGACGGAGAGTGATCACGGTTGCCCATGGGGTCTTCTCGGCCTCCGTTGTGCTCGGCAGCGCAGGAGCCGGCGGACTGCGCTCCCTCGGGTTCGGGCCCGAGGTGGTGTTCCTCATCGCCGGCGGCGCGCTCGCGATCGCCGGAGTCGTCGTCATGATGACCGGCGACCGCGCGCATCGCGACCCCTCGGAGGCGCCAACGCACTCTCACGTGAGGCCGCTCTGGTGGATCCCGTTCGTCGGCGTCGGCCTCGTGGGTGCGCTCGGCTTCGCCATCGAGAACGCACACCAGAGCTGGAGCGCCATCTTCGTCGGCGACGTGCTCGGTGCGGATCCCGCCGTGACGGCCCTCGCCCCGGCCACCTTCGCCCTGTTCGCGGCCGTGACCAGGTTCACGGTCGGCGCCCTCCCGCGTCTCTCCCCACGGATGCTGCTGATCGGCGGCGCGGCTCTGGCTGCAGCGGGCACTCTCCTCGTCAGCACGGCGAGCACCGTACCGATGGCGATCGGTGGCCTCGCCCTGGCCGCGATCGGCACAGCCGTGCTCTATCCGACGCTGCTCAGCGAGGCGACCCGCGACGTCGCTCCGGCGCAACGCGGCCGAGCCACCTCGGCGATGACGGCGATCTCGTACATCGGCTTCATCCTCGGACCGGTCTACGTCGGGCTGCTCTCGGCTTTCACCGGGATGCGGGGCTCCATGGTCGGCGTCGCGGCGCTCGCGGTCATCTTCGCGGTGCTCGCGCCGCTGCTGCTCGCTCGGCGGAACCGTGCGTCGAGCGCGCGGCTTGAGTCCGCAGGGGTTATGCGGCGCTGAGCCGACGAGGCTGGCGAGCTGGACCGGACCGCGGCGTCACAGCACCCGGTACGTCTGCGCCACCGCCCCCGATCCGAACTCCCGCCGGCTCACCAACTCGAGCCGAAGACTCTCCTGCAGCCCATCGAGCAACCGGGGTCCGTGCCCGGCGATGACCGGATGCACGACGAAGGTGTATTCGTCGATCAGTCCGAGGGCGGCGAGCGCCAGCGGCAGAGTCACCCCACCCACCGACAGCCCTTCGCCGGGCTGCTGCTTCAGCTGCCGGACCGCTTCGCCGAGATCGCCCTGGACCAGCTCTGCATTCCAGTCGACCTCCCTGAGCGTGCTCGAGACGACGTGCTTCGGGATGCGGTCGAGAGCATCGGCGAACGGCGTCTCCCACTCCTGCATCCAGTCCGGCCACACGCCGGATTCCGGACGCCGCCACGCGGACTGCATCATCTCGTAGGTCGTCCGCCCGTAGAGCACGGCATTCGCCCGCTGCATCTCGACGGTCCAGTACCCCATCAGCTCCTCGTCCGGAGCGACGCCCGCCTCATGATGCACGCAGCCGTCGAGCGTGACGTTGATCGAGTAGCGCAGTGGTCTCATCTCGCCGATCTCCTTCGATGCGGGCGGTGCCTGTACAACGGGATCAGGGTATCTCGCCGCTCACCGAAGCGTTGCAAGACCGAGCACCAGCTCGACGAGCTCGCCGGGTTCCCGCCGCAGTCCCGACACATACTCCGTCCGCCACTCTGCCTCGGTCAGACCTTCGCGCACCCTGCGCCGATACAGCTCGAAGTCGGCCGGTTCGTTGGCGCGCGGATCGAAGCCGTAGCGTCGTCCGATGGCGTCGACTGCGCCGATGATCTGCGCGCCCGTCGCATCGGCACCGAGCGCTGCGGCAGCACCCGCGGCGACCGACACGGCGATCAGAAGCGACACCGGATCGTCATGCGCGGCCGCTCGACGGATCACCGGCAGCAACGTCGCCACCGCGGGCGCTCCGTGCCGAAGATCGAGATGCACCTTCGCGGCGATGACCGGAGCCATCAGCGCCACCCACTCGTGCCCGCACCGCGATGCGAGAGCACCCGCACGTTCGAGGAGGTCGACCGCCGCCTGCGAGCGCCCGGATGCTCGTTGCACCTGCCCCGTGATGAGCAGGACCACGGCCGCGGCGGCATCGGGCATACGATCGATGCCCTCGAGCGCCGCCTCCACCTCATGCGTCGGGTGGCGTGACGGCGTCGGGCTGAGAGTGAGCAGATACGCCGAGAACGCCGCAGCGAGCCCCCTGAGTGCGTGGTCTTCCGAACGCTCCGCGCGCTCGCGTGCAGCCGAGATCCATTCCTCTGCCTCGTCCATCGACCCGAGTTGGTAGGCGAGGAAGCCTCTGGTCGAGAAGAGTCCGGCCTCGAGCGCGACGTCGACCGCACCGGGCAGGGCGCACGCCTGACGGGTCATCGCGATCAGCTCCTGCTGACGCCCCGCGCGCACCCCGAACCACAGGAGTCCTCCGGAGATCGTCGCAGCCGTCTCTTTGTCGCCATCAGAGACGGAGCAGTCGAACGCAGCAGTGATGTCGGGCCATTCGGTGCGTAGACGCAGCATCTCAGTGGACGATCCGCGAGCAGTGAGAGCGACCGATGCGAGGGCCGCTCTGGCGCCGAACCATGCGCGGTGGCGTCGACGCCATGCTGCGTCTGGCGCGGCGTCGCCCAGGGCAGCACGACGGATCAGCTCTGCCACGTGGAACACAGGTTCGCCCGCCCGCTCCTCGGCGGACACGAGCGAGTAGGCGACGAGACGGTCGAGATCGACATCCCGCGAGCGTCCTCCGCACACCGCGGCGACGGCCTCGCGTGTGAACGGCGCCCGGAACCCGGCGACGCTGTGCAGTGTGTCGCGCTGGTCCGCCGACAGAAGGTCGAGCGACGACCGCAGCGCCCCCGCCAACGGCAGCTCCCCCACCTGCGCAGACCGTCCGATGTCTCGGAGCAGCGAGCTCCCGACTTCCTCGAGCGGCATCGACGCCGCTCGCGCCGCCGCGAACTCGATCGCCAAGGGCAACCGGCCCAGCACGTCGACGAGTAGAGTGACCGCTGCACTGTCGACAGCTCGAGCCTCCGGCACCAGCCTCGCCTCGAAGAGCTCACACGCCTCCGACACCGACAGCGGATCGAGGCGCATCACGCTCTCGCCGGGCACGCCGAGCTCGCGTCGCGACGTCGACAGGATCGCAATGCCCCTCGCACGGGCGAGCACCGCGCTCGCGACCGAAGCGACGGCGTCGCTCGTGGCATCCACTCCGTCGATCACCAGGATGCCGCTGCGATCCGCCAGGTGCTCGGCGACCCCCTCAACCGATGCGTGCGGGGCGCCGGTCGCGGACGCGATCACCTCGGCGGTCGCCTCCACGGTCGCCGCAGCTCCACCCAGACCGACGAACCAGACGTGCTCTTCGCGCGAGGCGGCGCCGCCGCCCAGCCAATCGACGACGAGCCGCGTCTTGCCCACACCGGCCGCACCCGTGAGCGTCACCAGTCGCGCCACGTCGAGCGCCGCAGTCAGAGCCGCGCGCTCGTCTCGTCGACCCACCATCTTCGCGATCGGTGCCGGCACGCCGTACACGCGACCCTGCCTGCCCGGTCCGCGATCGGGGTCTCGGCGAGGCACTCGCGCCGAACCGAAGACTTGTCCTGCACGCACTCGCACGACAGCGCGCTCGCCCATGTCGGCGCGTGCCTCCGCGACCCGGACGAGCGCCAGCAGATCCTCGTCGTCAGGATGCTCTCGCCGCAACTCGAGCAAAGCGACCAGTGCGTCCGCATGACGCTCCGCATCGAGGTCGAGCCGGGCGCCCTCCAATCGCACAGCATCGACGCCCCGCCGCATCCGGTCTCGAGCCGCACCGACGAAAGGCGGCTCTCCGATTCCCCCGAGCGGTGCGCCCCGCCATCGACTCAGCAGCGACCGCACCTGAACAAGATCGGAGGAGAGCGGCGATCTCACCGCATCCTCCAGTTTCCACAGGTCCACGTGCACCGCCGAGTCGTCGACCAGGCGATAACCCGAGCGACCTCCGTGGAGCCACGGCCCCAGCGCGGTTGCTCGAAGACGCGACATGTAGGCGCGCAAGGTGGCCGTCGCCTGCGCCGGCGGATCGACCCACAGGTCGACGAGCAGGTCGGCGACGGCCACCGGGGCCCCTCGCTCGAGCGCGAGCCTGGCCAGCAGCGCCCGTGGAAGCCTGCCGCCCAGCTCGACGACAACCCCGTCGACGTCGGCGTCGACCCTGTCGAGAAGCTGCACGTGCGCGGTGGCCACAGCTGATCATTGCACGAACGTTGCATTCGATCGAGACCCACGGAAACGCCGGATGCCGAGCCTCAGGCTGGAGCGATGACGCACACCGAGAACACGATCAAGACCAGTTTCCGCACATCCCTCGGCGATATCTCCGCGACCGTCCTCGGCACAGGGCCCATCGCGCTCCTGTGGCACGGCATGTTCGTCGACGGCGAGTCCTGGGGAGGCACCATCGAGCGGTTGGCTCCGCACCGCACGCTCGTCGTCATCGACGGCCCCGGCTATGGAGACAGTGCGCCGTTGACACGCCTCTCGTCCATCGAGGAGTGTGCCGAGGTCGGCGCGCAGATCATCGATCATCTGGCGCCTGCGGGCAGCGTGGACTGGGTGGGCGGCGCGTGGGGCGGTCACGTCGGCATGACGCTGGCTGCGCTCTCCCCTGACCTGATCCGCTCCCTGGTCGCGGTGGGCTCGCCCGTCGAGCCGATCGACCCTGTCTTCCGCATCAAGCTGATCATCGCGAACCAGATCCTCGCTCGATTCGGCCCGATCGCGCACCTCCGGCACGTGATCCACGACGCCCAGCTCATACCGGCGCACGCCAAGCTCCGCCCGATGACCGATGTCATCGACCGCGCTCTGACGAGAGTGCACCGCGAGAGCATCGCGAAGACGGTCACCTCGTTCATCATCAATCGCGCTGACGCCACCCACCGTCTGCCGCGGATCGCGGCACCCACCCTTCTGATCACCGGTGACGACCGCGGCGAGTGGACCCCCGCGGAGATGCGCGCGGCAGCAGCGGAGATCCCCGACGCCCGGTCACTTGTGATCGCGGGTGCCCGCACCCTGGTGGCGGTCGAGCAGCCCGATGCGCTCGCGGAGGCGATCGTCGCGTTCTGGAGCGAGCTCGACGCGCAGTGAGCGCATCACCTCATCCGAGATCCGCTCGACGGTCACCCCGCGGCCGAGTTCATGCGTGAGGATCGCCGCCACCTGCGACCAGCCCAGATCCTCCGGGCCGTGCACGGCCTGCACGCGGCATCCGGTCCACCTGCCCCTCCCTTTTACCTCCCGACAGCAGGGTCGGATATGGCTTCACGCGCGGCGGGCTCGCACGGTCCGGTCAGCCCGTGCCACCGTCTCGAGGGGACGAACGCGGGCGTCGCGAAACCACAAAGATGATTCGCTGCCCGAAGGACTCGTCCCGCATCACTGGATCCGCGCCGAGCGACTTCGCAGAGGCGAGAACTCCGGTCAACGCAGCGACAACCGCGAAGATCGGCCCGATCCAGGGAGTTGCCACGCCGAGAATGAACCCGGCTGCCACCGCCACTCCGATCATGAGGAGGCTCGCGATATACATAGCCGCTCGATATCGACTCCCCTGGGCGAATGCGAGTATCAGGCCGACGCTCACCGCCTGCATGACGGCGAGCACGTAGACAGTGATTTCGCTGATGCCTCCGATAGTCACAAGACTCCCTCCATCTGTCAGCACTTGAGCCGGAAGATCACACCTGGAACCGGCGCTGCCGTGAGGAACAGGCATGTACGTTGCGGCTTGTCTCCCTGCGCGAGGTTCGCCTGAGCGACGATGTACGACGCGAACGCCGCGCATACAATACTGGCCCGCTTCGCGAGCAGAACACACATGCCGACCGCTGATCCGTGGTCTATCGCTTGAGCAAGTAAAGCAGACATATGACTACATATCGGCATACAGTGGATCTCTGGACTGCGCTGAACGGCGTGCGATCCGAAGCCGCAGCACGCAGCTCATCTTGAGCCCGGGGCACAAGCCCCTGTCCGGCACCGCAGCCTCGACCTACGCTGACCGGCATGCTGAAGATCGTGTCGATCGTGATCCGCGTGAATGACCTCGCCGCGCAGTCCCGCTTCTGGCAGGCGGCGCTGGACTATGTCGAGCGGGACCCCGCATCCGACGACTGGGGCGTGCTGAAGCCTCGCGACGCGGACACTCCCTGCATCGCCCTGGACGCGCACCATTCAGAGCGGGTGCTGCCGCCGCGCATCCACCTCGACATCTACGCCGAGGATCAGGCCGCCGAAGTCCGCCGCCTGGCCGAACTCGGTGCGCGCGAGGTGCATTGGGACAAGCTGCCCGAGGATGCCGACTACGTCATCATGGAAGACCCCGAGGGCAACCGGTTCTGCGTCGTCGATCGCCCGGACTGGTCGGGGTGGGAGAGTCCGCCGGGAGGGTGAGTCCAGCGCGTCGGTTGCGGGCTACTGCTGCGCGAGGCGCACGGTCACCGTGGTGCCGAGCGCGGTCACCTCGTACGAGATCTCGCCGTCCGCGTAGGTGAAGGTCTTGGTCGGGTCGCTGGAGGCGAGCATGGCCGAGTCGGTCTTCGTCGTATCGTTCACCGAGTCCCAGGTGAACGAGGTGGAACCGTCTTCAGGCACCTCGATCGTCCCGGCCCAGTAGAGCGACTTCGTGTCGGTGGCGTTCCAGTAGACCTCGATCGTGTCCGCCGTGATGGTCGCGGACTGGAAGCTCTCGGGATCGTTGGGGTTCGACTGCTTCCACTCGCCGGTCAGGTCGACGGGCTCCGGCGCCTCTTCGACCTCTTCCGGCGCTGCGGACGGGGAGTCGGACTTCGAATCCGACGACGTCGTCGAATCGGACGGGGCGGAGCAGGAGACCGTCCCCAGCCCGAGAAGGGCGAGCAGAGCGATCGCGGCGACGGGCTTGGCTGCAGCAGTGTTCATGGTGACTCTCGTGTGATCAGATCAGGCGACGGATGTGAACCTAGCACCGGTTCATCACGTTTCAGATTCGGTCGTTGTCGGGCGCGCCGCCCAACCGATATACAGGTTGAGGCGCTGTGGGAGCGCTGGCGATTCGTCGCCTCATCGCCGAGGGGAACACTCATGTCACAGCCACCTGCCGCCTGGCATCCCGATCCGGAGAATCCGAGCCAGCTGCGCTGGTGGGATGGACATCGCTGGACGGATGCCACGTCGCCGTCGCCGGCAGCGGCGGTGACGACGCAGAGCGCGGCGCTCGCGGATGCTGCAGCGCCCACTCCTGCGAAGCGTCGGACCGGATGGCGAATCGCCGGGATCATCGTCGGCGCGCTCGTCGTCGGCGGTCTACTGGCCCGGCTGTCTCCGATCGCGATCGTCCTGGTGGCGACAGCGGTGGTCGGCATCGCGCTCTACGTTCTGCTGGCGCGCCCGCTACCTGCCCTCGGACTCCGCTCGAGGCCGTCCGGCCTGATCGCGCTGGGTATGGCCGCGCTGCTCGTGACCGGCGGAGGCATCGCGAGCGCGAGCACCGGCGGCACACCGACGGCATCCGACCCGCAGCCGTTCGTGGGCGCGTCGACAGCTACCCCCGAACCCAGCCCGACGCCCACCCCGACGCCGACGACGTTCGAGACCGCGACAGAGGAAGTAGCGATCCCGTTCGAGAAGACCACTGTCGACGATGCGCTGCGCGATCAGGGCACGACTGCGATCGTCACCGCCGGAGTGAATGGCGTGAAGATCATCACCTACCGCGTGACCATGGTCGACGGTGTCGAGACGGCCCGCGAAGTGGTCAGCGAGACGGTGCAGACGGCGCCGGTGAACGAGGTCACGGCGCGCGGAACCAAGGCACCGGCCCCCGTCGCAGCGCCCGTTCCGCTGGTGCAACAGGGCGGCGGCGGATGCGATCCGAACTACTCCGGAGCGTGCGTTCCGATCAGCAGCGACGTCGACTGCGCAGGCGGCAGCGGAGACGGGCCCGGGTACACGGAAGGTCCAGTCACGATCGTCGGCAGCGACATCTACGACCTCGACCGAGACGGTGACGGGATCGCCTGCGACCGCTAGTCGTCGGCGTCTCTACTCAGCGCGTCCGCTCGCTCGTCATCACCGCGGTCGCGATGGCTGTGCCGATGAGTCCGAGCGCGCCGACCGCGAGGAGAACGAGGCCCGCCGGCCAGACGGCGAGCAGCGTCACGTCGTAGGTGTCGTCGCCGAGCGGAGTCCACACCTCGCTCGTTCCCGAAGCCGTCAGCGCGATGCCGACGGCAAGAGCGACCACGGGAATGACCCAGGCGATCGCCCAAGAGAGGCGGCGGACGGCGGTCCGGCTCAGGAACGGCGGCATCGGGTCGACGGCGCTGTCGGTGCGAACCTGCTCGGTGGCGCCGTCGCGCGCGGCATCCTGCGTTCCGTCCATGCCTGCACCATATCGGTCGCGCGGTGGCTGAAGAAGGAGGCTCTCGCCGGCCCGGTCAGGCGCCGGGCCCAAGCGCGCGATAGAAGAAGAACGCCCGCTCGCCGGTGTCGGGGTCGACGCCGCTGAACCCGTGCCGCTCGTAGAAGCGCATCGCGTCGGCATCCGATTCGTCGACGTTGATCTCGATCGCCGCGGCACCGAGGTCCCGGCAGATCTCGACCATGTGCGCCAGGATCGCGCCTCCGATGCCGGTTCCGCGCTGCGACGGCTCGACATACATCTCGTCGAGCAGGGCCACCGGCCCGTCCGACCACACGTTCGGGCGCAGCGTCACGAGTGCGAGACCGACCGCAGGATCACCGCCGAGCACCGCAAAGGTCGAGGTTCCGCCCAGCAACGTGCGCAACCGCTCCGCGAGCACCTCGACCCCCGGCGTCGCGGTGTCGAACTCCGTGTTGAATGCGTGCAGGAGTTCGGCGAGACGGGCGGCGTCGTGCGGGGTGGCTCGACGCGTGGCGGCGGTCATCGGATGCCTTTCTGGGGTCGGGGGCTTCGGCTCGGGCGGACGGCGGCGGTTCTGCCGGTTCACAACTCAGCAAGAACGGGTCGGGCGACGCTTCGGTTCCTCGGGATTTCGGGGCCGGGCCGGCGGATACACGCGATTCATGCTGAGTTGTGAACGCGCGCCTCCGCTGACCTCGCTCGACGAACCGAGAGAACTCGCTCAGGCGCTGTCGGAGTCCGCCTTGCGCGACCCGGCTTCGAGCACGTCGCCCGCCGGCAGCTCCTGATGCCCGCCGAACTGCAACCGCATCGCCGACAGCACCTGGTTGGCGAAGTGGTCTTCACCGCGAGAGGCGAAGCGCTCGAACAGCGACGCCGCGAGCACCGGCACGGGCACGCCCACATCGACCGCGGCCTTGACCGTCCAGCGGCCTTCACCCGAGTCGGAGACGCGACCTGCCAGCCCGTCGAGCGTCGGATTCTCGGCGAGCGCCGCGGCGGTGAGGTCGAGCAGCCACGAGGAGATCACCGATCCCCGCCGCCACAGCTCGGCGACCTTCGACGTGTCGATCGGGAACTGGTAGTACTCGGGTTCCTCGAGCGGGGCGATCTCGGCGGAATGCTCGGCCTCGCGCACTCCGGCATCCGCGTTCTCGAGCAGGTTGAGGCCCTCGGCGATCGACGCCATGATGCCGTACTCGATGCCGTTGTGGACCATCTTCACGAAGTGCCCGGCACCCGTCGGGCCACAGTGCAGATACCCCTGCTCCTCGGGGGTGAGGTCGCCGGTGCGGCCGGGGGTCCGCTCGATCTCGCCGACGCCCGGGGCGATCGTGCGCAGCACGGGCTCGATCCGCTCGACGGCCTCATCGGACCCGCCGACCATCAGGCAGTACCCGCGGTCGAGACCGAAGACGCCGCCACTCGTGCCGACATCGACGTAATGGATGCCGCGCTCGCGGAACGTCTTCGCGCGCCGCACGTCGTCACGGTAGTTCGAGTTGCCGCCGTCGATCAGAATGTCGCCCTCGTCGAGCACGGCCGCCACCTGGTCGGCCACCATGCCGGTCAGCGACGCCGGAACCATCATCCACACAGCCCGCGGCGCCTCGAGCTTCGACGCCAGATCAGCCATGCTGTCGGCACCGGTGGCTCCCTCGGCGACGAGCGCCTGCACAGCATCCGCGTTCACGTCGTAGACCACGCATTCGTGCCCCGCCCGCATGAGGCGGCGCACGATGTTGGCGCCCATCCGGCCGAGTCCGATCATCGCCAGCTGCATGAGAAATCCCTTCGTCCCAGCCCCGGTGAGCCGAGTCGGGGCCATCCTGGCACGCGTGCCCACTGTGCTCAATGGTGTTGCGGGCGTGGCGGGGTGTTGGTGGCGTGGTCAGAAACGCATCCGTATGGCCGGTTTCCGATGCAGAAGTGGCCCCGCACCCGTGGGCGGGGTTGGGCGGGGGCATGCCACCTAGACAGTTGCATGCTCAGATGACGGATGCAGGTCGAATCCGGCTGTTCCGGCCTGCATCCGTGATGTGGGCATGCAGGTGTGGTGACTCGCGCCCGGATTCCGCAAGACCCCGGGCCCGGTGTCGCCGGCGGGTGGAAGGATTGATCCATGACCTCCGCCACGTTCGACCGGATCACGTACGACGACCTGCGAGCCGCGGGCAGTATGAAATGGACGACGTTCCCCGACACCATCGGCGCCTTCGTGGCCGAGATGGACTACGGCCTCGCCCCCGCCATCACCGATGCCGTGAAGGACGCCCTCGATCTGGGCGTCACCGGATATCTGCCGGCGAAGCTCGCGACCGACCTGTCCGAGGCGACCGCGCGCTGGTATGCCGACTCCTACGGGTGGCAGATCTCGCCGGATCGGGTCCATCACGTGCCGGATGTGATCGCCGCGTTCGAGCTGGCCATCGAGCACTTCACGACTCCCGGGTCCGCGGTGATCGTGCCGACTCCTGCGTACATGCCGTTCCTCCTCGTGCCGCCGATGCATGGCCGCCGGGTCATCGAAGTGCCGAGCATCGAGGTCGACGGACGCTGGGTGATGGATCTCGACGGCGTCGCCCAGGCCTTCCGCGACGGCGGCGAGATGCTGGTGCTGTGCAACCCGCACAATCCGCTCGGCACCGTCGCCACGCGCGAGGAACTGCTCGCGATCGCGGACGTGGTCACGGCGGCCGGCGGTCGGGTGTTCTCCGACGAGATCCATGCGCCCATCGTCTATGCCCAGGGTCGGCACATCCCTTATGCGTCGGTATCGGACGCCGCCGCCTCTCACACGCTGACCGCGACCTCCGCGTCGAAGGCCTGGAACCTCGCCGGCCTCAAGTGCGCGCAGATCATCCTCTCGAACGACGCCGACGCCGAGCTCTGGGAACGGCTCGGGTTCTGGCCGGGGCACGGAACCTCGACGCTCGGCGTGGTGGCGAACATCGCCGCGTACACCGGCGGGCGAGAATGGCTCGACGGAGTGGTCGAGTACCTCGACGGCAACCGGCGGATGCTCGCGCAACTCGTCGATGAGAAGCTGCCCGGTGTGCGGATGATCGTTCCCGAGGGCAGCTACATCGCGCTGCTCGACTTCCGGGAGACCGGTCTGACAGGCGACCTCGGCGAGTGGTTCCGGGAGCACGCCGGTGTCGCGATGACGGATGGCGCGGCCTGCGGCGAGGCCGCCATCGGATACACGCGCTTCGTCTTCGCGCTGCCGAGGCCGCTGCTGGTCGAGGCGGTCGAGCGGATCGCCGTCGCCCTGCGCGAGCGGGCCGCGGGGGAGGCCGGCTAGAGGCATCCGGTGGTGGGGTGAACCCGGACCGCTGCGGTGGCGAGGACGCTGGCGAAGGCGAAGGCGAGGGCGCTGGCGAGGTCAGCGGGGTCGATTTCGCATCTCCCGCCGCCAGCGAGGTCAAAACCGCACCGAAAACGGCCTCCTGCGGTGCGTTATTGACCTTCCACCGGGCGCAGGCGCGGGAACCGGCGTTCGGCTCGCCAGCTACCGGCTCGGCGGATGCTGGAACGAACGCTGCCAGGTCGATTTCGCATCTCCCGCCGCCACGGTGGTCAAAACCGCACCGGAAACGGCCTCCTGCGGTGCGTTATCGACCATCCACCGGGCGTAGGCGCGGGAACCGGCGTTCGGCTCGGCGAGCTACCGGCTCGCCAGCTACTGGCTCGGCGGATGCTGGAACGAACGCTGCCAGGTCGATTTCGCATCTCCCGCCGCCACCGTGGTCAAAACCGCACCGGAAACGGCCTCCAGCGGTGCGCTATTGACCATCCACCTGGCGCAGAGCGCAGGGCGCAGAGCGCAGGGCGCAGAGCGCAGAGCGCAGAGCGGGACGACGCAAGTACCCGGTCCCAGGCCCGGACTCCGCATCAGCGCGCGCGGGCCGCCGCACCCATGGCGGCGAGCGCCTCGCTCAGCACCGGCCGCGGCGTCGCGAAGACGATCCGCACGAACCGCTCATACCCATGCCCGAGCAGTGCCCCGTCTGTCAGCACGACACCCGCATGTTCGCGGAAGAACGCGGCCGGTGAGCCGTCGATCCCCAGCGCCGCGGTGTCGATCCAGCCGATGTACGTCGCCTCCGGCGCGCGATACACCGCGCCCGGAAGGTGCTCGGCCACGAGCGACGCGAGCGCATTCCGGGAGCCCGAGAGGTATGCCAGCACGTCGTCGAGCCAGGGCTTGCCCTCCCGATACGCGGCAGTCGACGCGACCACTCCGAGCGTCGCGGCACCGTGCTGCACCGAGAAGCCGAACCGACGGTACAGCTGCTGATCGGCCTCGTTCGACGTGATGAGCTGCGCGGTCTTGAGGCCCGGGATGTTCCACGCCTTCGACGCGCTCGTGCCGGTGATGGTGTGGGCGGCCGTCGCCTCCGACACCGACGCATACGGGATGAACGGTCGCCCGTCGAAGCGCAGCGGCGCGTGGATCTCATCCGCGAAGACGCGGCCACCGTGCCGCTCGACCACCTCCGCGAGCGCCTCGAGCTCGTCGCGCTCGATCACGGTGCCGGTCGGATTGTGCGGATTGCAGAGCACGAGCGTGCGCGCCCCCGCGGCGAACGCCTCGTCGATGCGCTGCAGGTCGTGATGCCACCGTCCGTCGACCTCGACGCCCGGGACCTCGATCACCGGATGCCCAATCGCCGGAAGATATGTGAGGAACGGCATATATGCAGGAGTCGGCACTATCACCGGCGAACCGGCCGGCGCGTACTCCTCTACCGCGACGCGCAGAGCCGCCATGACGTCCGACACGGGATGCACCCGCTCCGGATCGATTTCCCAGCCGTATTCGCTCTGCATCCATCCGGCCGTCGCCTCACCCAGGCGCTCCGCGAGTGGCGGCGACAGGTAGCCGAGGTTCTCCTCGTCTATCGCCCGGTGCATCGCGTCGGCGATCACAGGTGCGACGCCGAAATCCATCTCAGCGACCCATGCCCCGATGTGCCCGGGGTGCAGGCTCCACTTACGGCTCTCGGGTCGGTCGAGATCGAACCGCGTACGCGCGTCGAACGGATGCGGACAGCGGGTGGTCGCGTCAGACATCGTGTGCAGCTCTCAGTCCGCGAATCGACATCGCACGGTCGCCGTGGGGCGGCGGCCGCTGGCCACGATCCGGACTTCGGACATCGGATGCTCCTTCTCGACGAGAAGCCTCCAGCCTAAGGAAGGGTCGACGACCGGCGCGAGTCAGGTTTCCGCGAGTGTCGCCGATGGTGCGGGTCCCGCGTCCGCGGCCGTCACGAACGCGGCGGCGGAGCGCACGAGCGCGGCATTGTCGGGAGCGGTCCGCCCGTCGGGAAGCGTGAGCGTGTCTTCGAGCCCGATGCGGGAATCCAGGCCGAGCTCGACTGCGAGCGTGAACGCCGGCCATGCCGAGCGCTGCTCTCCGTGCAACAGGATCGGGATGCCGGGGTCATCGAGCCGCACGTGGGCGATCAGCCCCTCGGCATGGCGGCGGACCATGTCGGCAGCCTCGTCGGGCATCTCGACGAGCACCCGCATCGTGTCGGCGTGCACCGGCGAGCGCCGCCAGGCGTCGAGCCCCGTGGCATCCCAGATCCCAGCCTCGATCCGGACGCCGCGGCGCAGAAGCAACGCGGCGACCTCGTCGGCGCCCGCCTCATGCCAGTTGACGGAGGCGAAGTCGGGCAGCACAGACCATTCCGAGATCGCCGCCAGACGCCGCTCGACGTCGGGCTCGATCCAGGCTCCGGTCGTGACGCCGATCGGCACGCCGGGGCATGCCTCGCGCAACGCGACCAGCCACCGCTCGACGTCGCGGGAGGCGAGACTGTCATCGCCCTCGGCATCCTTCGGATGCACATGGATCTCTCGTGCGCCCGCCGCGACCGCCCTGGCGGCATCGGCTGCGGCGAGGGTGACGTCTGCGGTCAACGCCGGATGCTGCGCCACAGCGCGTGCGCCGTTGAGGCACACCTGCAGCAGCATCCGCTGTTCTCGTGCGTGATCGATCACCCGCGGCTCAGTTCATGAGGTCGCGCGGGTGCCAGTCGTAGAGGTTGCCCGTCCCTGAGGGCCCCTCTTCGGCGCGCACGGTGTGCTTGACCTGGCGTGCCGTCGCCGCTCCGCGCCCGACCTTGATCGCCTCGGATCGACTCTCGAAACTGGTGCCCAAGGTGCGGGACTCGCCCTCGATGCGGTTGAACCAGATCCCGTCTCGCTGGAATGTCTCGATGTCACCTGCGGCCATGCCACATCCTCTCTGTGTGCCTCATTTCTACGCGGGGGTTCGGACATCGAGGAGGGCCTTGACACGCTCCTGACGGCCGCCGCGCTCGCCGAGCTCGCGGTGCGGAGTCAATAGATCACCGAGCTCGCGGTGCGGGGTCAAAAGCGCACCCCGAACGGCAGTATCCGATGCGTTTCTGGCCCCGCTCACCATCGCGGATTCGTTTTCGCCTCCGCACGCCGCGCTTCACCGCATGCCGTCACCGTGACCGCATGCCGTCACCGTGACCGCATCCACTGATTCGCGCGCACGTCAACCCCGATGACGGACGAATCGCGCCGTGCCTATCCTCCAGGGATGCATGACCCGAATGCATCTGCAAGGAGCACGCGATGACGCTGGAAGTGATGTCGCCGACGGCGGCACTGCTCGATGGACGCTACATACTGCACGATCGCGTCGGGCGCGGTGGGATGGCGACCGTCTATCGCGCCGATGACACGCATCTCGAGCGCACCGTGGCGATCAAGATGATCCATGAGGGCGACGGCCCGGTGTCGTCGATCGAACGTGCGCACACCGAAAAGGCGCTGCTCGCGTCGCTCAGCCACCCCTCGCTCGTCACGCTGCACGATGCGCAGCTCGAACCGCGCCGCCCGCAGTATCTGGTGATGGAGTTCGTCGACGGCCCGACGCTCGCGCAGCGGATGGCCGCAGGACCCCTGCCGCCCCGGGAGGTAGCCCGCTTCACCCGCGACCTCGCCGAAGGACTGACCGCCGTGCATGCGGCGGGGATCGTGCACCGAGACGTCAAACCGTCGAATGTGCTGCTCGCTCGCGGGCGCGCCGGCCGCCCGTTCGCCGCCAAGCTCGCCGACTTCGGCATCGCCTGCTCGATCGAGAACACGCGTCTCACGACCCCGGGAATCGTCCTCGGCACACTCACCTATATGGCACCGGAGCAGCTGCGCGACGCCGACCCCGGCACACCGGTCGACATCTTCTCGCTCGGACTCGTCGCGCTGGAGGCTCTCACCGGATCGCCCGGCTACGCGACTCTCGCCTCCGGCAGGGCGGCGGCGATCGCGCGGCTGATGAACCCGCCCACGATCTCCGAGACCGTGCCGGAGGAGTGGCGCGATCTGCTCACCCGCATGACGCGGCTCGAGCCGGAGGAGCGCCCGACGGCCGTCGAGGTCGCCCGCGCCGCACGCGGGTTGCTGCGCGACTATGCCTCGGACAGCGGAGCGGCTGTGCCCGCGGCGGTCGCCTCCGTGGTCGCGGCGGACGGAGACGGCGCCGCGTCGGCCGATTCGGTCGGCTCGGTGATGCCGGTCGGCTCGGCCGCCCCGGCTGTCTCGGCCAGTCCGGCCGGCGCAGGTGACGAAGCGACGGATGCCGCCGCGAGCACCCCGCGGACCGACCGGACCGCCGTCCTCCCGGCCGTCGATGCCGACGACCGCGCACCGCGCAGCAACCGCCGCCGGATGCTCTTCGGAGCCGCCGGTCTCGCGGCGACCGGCGCGCTCGTCGTCGGACTCGCCGCTTTCACCTCTCCTGGCGCCGCAGACTTGAGCCGGGTCTCGACCGCCGTCGTCCGGGCGCCCGAGGTGTCTGCGGACACGACGGAGGATGCTCCGGCAGCCCCTGTCGAAGTGGTGACCGAGCCCGTCGACAACCCGGGCAACTCCGACAAGTCCGGCAAGGGCAATCCCGGCTCCGGCAACTCTGGCAAGGGCAATCCCGACTCCGGCAACTCCGGCAACTCCGGCAAGGGCAACCCCGACAAGGGCAACTCAGGCAACGGCAAGGGCGATAAGGGCAAGGGCTAGCGGGCGTCCGACCCTCATCGCTCCGACGGGAGTCGGGACCGGACGCGCCACGTGACGGCGACCCCGATGATCGCGATCAGCGCCGCCACGCCCTGCGCTGCCGCCCCCACCACCGGCTGCAGGTCGCCCACCGCCTCGGGCCGGAACTGTCCGACGAAGTAGAACACTCCTTCGCCGGTGAGCGGGATCATGTTCCGAGGGTCTGCGGCCCCGAGCATCGGTGCGAGGAAGTAGGCGAGCACGAAGACCGCCACCGTGAAGGTGCGATCTCTCGTGATCGTGGCCACGAGCAGGCCCAGCAGTGCGGCCGTCGTGCCCGCCGATGCCGCGAGCACGCCGATGAGGACGGTGCGTCCGATGTCGGGGCCTGGCACGGCGAACGATGAGAGTTCCTCTGCCCGCGCAGCCACGATCGGCCCGGTGATCCAAGAGCCCACCACGCTCGCCAGCGCAGTCGCCGTGGTGAGGGCGACCATCGTGAACGCCAACGCGAGGGACTTGCTCACCGCGAGTCGACCCGCACCGCTCTCCGGCCGCCGCCAGGCGATCGACCCGGAAGCCGTGTCGTGGGTCGCCAGGTACACGGCGACGACGAATCCGACCACGGGCAGAAGGATGAACGCGCTCAGGCTCAGCGTCGACGCCACTGCGCCCGTGCCGTGCGTCTGCGTCAGCGCCTGCACGGCCTGATCGAGGTCGTACCGGAGCGGGTTCCTGATGTTCTGCTGCGAGGCGTCTCCCGAGACACCGGCCGGCGCGGCCAGCGCCGCGGAGATGTCCTCACCGTTCTCGTTGTACAGACGCAGCGTGGCCTCGAACTGCGCGACGAGCGCGATCGCGGAGGATGCGCCGGCGAGCGCGCCCCACGCCGCCATCACGACCGCGCTGCCGATGAGTGCGAGGAGGAGCCTGCTGCTGACGATCCACCGGAACTCACGTCTGGTTTCGCGGGCGATGCTGCGCATAGGCACGGGCGAGATCCTTGTCGGTCAGGTAGTCGGCGGTGATGTCGTGCAGCGTTCGATCATGAAGAAGCAGCACACGGGTGGGGAGGGACCCGAAGGCGGAGAGATCACGCGGGACACCTTCACGCCGCCCACGGGGTGGATTGCATCGGCTCTCCTCTCTCACTGCGGTCGTGACCTCATACAACTACGAGTCGGCTTCGTTTGGTTGCGAGATGCTGAAGTACCGGGATTCGTCGTCGGCCCGCAAGGGAGGTGACGGACGCCGCGCAGCCACAACTCCGGAGAATCCCGCGCGATCGGCCGCGAACGCGGGTTCACAGCCGATCCGGCGCCCGCTTCTCCGGAGTTGTGGACGGCGACCGACTCAGCGCGCGTACGCGGCGCGCACGTCGAGCACCCAGGTCACGCCGAAGCGGTCGGTGAGCATGCCGAAGCCGGGCGACCACGCCGAGGCTGCGAGAGACTCGACGATCGTGGCCCCCTCGGCGAGCGCATCCCAGTAGCCGGTGAGCTCGTCGAGCGAGTCGGCGCGCAGCGACTGGAAGAAGGTGCGGTCGGTGAGCGTGATTCCGTTCTCGCGGGTGGTCGTCCCCGCCGTCGCGGCGCTGTCCTCCGCGGCGCCGTCCTCCGTGGCGCCGGGCACGTCGTACGCCATGAGGCGCAGTCCCTCGGCGTTCTCGACCTGACCGAAGACGACCTTGTCGGCGCCGGGGGCATCCGTCGGCATCCCGAAGTCGCCGTAGGTGGCGAGCGTCACGTCACCGCCGAACACGCTCCCGTAGAACTCGAGAGCCTGGCGTGCGGTACCGCGGAAGTTGAGGTGGGTGGTGGTGGTGATGGACATGGGAGCTCCTCGGATCGTCAGCAGCGGCGGATGCCGCTGACACCACAGTCACACCAGTAGAGGTCAGATTCGGTCCTCTACCTGGCGCAGAATGGATGCCATGACCGGCAGTCCGTCCCGCATGCTCGCCCTGCTGTCGCTGCTGCAGGCGCGGCGCGACTGGCCGGGCCAGGTGCTCGCCGACCGCCTCGACGTCACGACCCGCACCGTGCGGAGAGATGTCGAGCGGCTGCGCGACCTCGGCTACCGGATCACCGCGGTCAAGGGTCCGGATGGCGGATACCGTCTCGCCGCGGGCTCCGAGCTGCCGCCGCTGCTCTTCGACGACGAGCAGGCCGTCGCGATCGCCGTGGCACTGCAGAGCGTTCCCACCACCGGGATCGACATCGACGAGGGGGCCGCGCGCGCACTCGCGACGGTGCGGCAGGTCATGCCGTCTCGCCTGCGGCATCGGGTCGACGGCATCCGCTTCACCGGCGTCGAGAACGAGACGCGAGTGGATCCGGCGGTGCTCGAGGCGGTGAGCGCGGCCGTGCGCGACCGGCGGATGCTGCGCTTCGACTACGGTGCCGACCGCGAACGCCCGGCCCGCCGGACCGAGCCGCACGCCGTCGTCGCCCGCGAGGGCCGCTGGTATCTGCTCGCGTGGGATCTCGATGCGGACGACTGGCGCACCTTCCGACTCGATCGGATGTCGCCGCGCATCCCGACCGGCCCCGAGTTCACGCCGCGCCCGCTGCCCGCGACCGACGCCGAAACCTACCTCGCCGCGCGAGCGAAGGGCTCGGAGGCCGAGGACCGCTGGCCCTGCGTCGGCGAGCTGATCATCGAGCTGCCGGTCCTCGACGTCGCACCATGGATCGGGCGGGACGGCGCCGTCGAACCGATCGACGATGCGTCCTGCCTGGTCACCGTCGGATCGTGGTCGTGGGTCGGCATCCTCGCCTCGATCGCCCGGTTCGATGCCCCGTTCCGCGTCGTCGGCCCACCCACCCTCGCCGAGGCCGCGAGCACCCTCGCCGCGCGGTTCGCCGCCGCATCCGCACCGACCGACCGCCCCCGCGTCCCCCGGTAGACTGGCCATGCCCCGCCGGCCCCTCATCTAGGAGTGCGCGTGACCACCGCCCCTGCACCTGCCCACAAGCACGTCCCCGACTCCGTCGAGAACGCCACCGCGACTCCCGAGAAGGAGCAGCCGTACGCAGCGCTGGGCCTCAAGGACGACGAGTACGCCCGCATCAAGGAGATCCTGGGCCGCCGCCCGACCTCCGGCGAGCTGGCCATGTACTCCGTCATGTGGTCGGAGCACTGCTCGTACAAGTCGTCGAAGAACTACCTGCGCCGCTTCGGCCAGAAGGTCTCGGACGAGATGAAGGAACGCCTCATGGTGGGCATGGGCCAGAACGCGGGCGTCATCGACGTCGGCGAGGGCTGGGCCGTCACCTTCAAGGCCGAGAGCCACAACCACCCGAGCTTCATCGAGCCGTTCCAGGGTGCGGCGACCGGCGTCGGCGGCATCGTCCGCGACATCATCTCGATGGGCGCACGTCCGGTCGCGGTCATGGACGCCCTGCGCTTCGGCGCGATCGACCACCCCGATACCGCCCGCGTCGTGCACGGCGTCACCAGCGGCATCAGCTTCTACGGCAACTGCCTGGGTCTGCCGAACATCGGCGGCGAGACGGTCTTCGACTCCGTCTACCAGGCCAACCCGCTCGTCAACGCGCTCGCGGTCGGAGTGCTGCGCCACGAAGACCTCAAGCTCGCCAACGCCACCGGCGTCGGCAACAAGGTCGTGCTGTTCGGCGCCCGCACGGGTGGCGACGGCATCGGCGGCGCCAGCATCCTGGCATCCGATTCGTTCGACAGCACCGGACCCACCAAGCGCCCCGCCGTGCAGGTCGGCGACCCGTTCGCCGAGAAGGTGCTCATCGAGTGCTGCCTCGAGCTGTACCGCGACGAGCTCGTCGAGGCGATTCAGGACCTCGGCGCGGCCGGCATCTCCTGCGCCACGAGCGAGCTGGCCGCCAACGGCAACAGCGGCATGAAGGTCTCGCTCGACAACGTGCTCCTGCGCGACCCCTCGCTCACGGCCGAGGAGATCCTCATGTCGGAGTCGCAGGAGCGCATGATGGCGATCGTCGCGCCCGAGAAGCTCGACGCCTTCCTCGCGGTCGTGAAGAAGTGGGACGTCGAGACGTCCGTCCTCGGTGAGGTCACCGGAGACGGCCGCCTCATCATCGACTGGCAGGGCGAGCGCATCGTCGACGTCGACCCCTCGACCGTCGCGGTCGACGGCCCGGTCTACGACCGCCCGGTCGCGTACCCGACGTGGATCGACGCACTGCAGGCGGATGCCGCCGAGAAGCTGCCCCGCTCGAACGACCCCGAGGTGCTGCGCGAGCAGTTCCTCGACCTGGTCGCCTCGCCGAACCTCGCCGACACGCGCTGGATCACCAACCAGTACGACTACTACGTGCTCGGCAACACCGCCCTCGCCTTCCCGGATGACGCCGGCATGATCCGCGTCGACGAGGAGTCGGGACTCGGCTTCGCGATCTCGACCGACGCCAACGGCCGCTACTGCCAGCTCGACCCGTATGCGGGCGCGCAGCTGGCCCTCGCCGAGGCGTACCGCAACGTCGCCGTCACCGGCGCCGTCCCCACCGCGATCACCGACTGCCTGAACTTCGGATCCCCAGAGAACCCCGAGGTCATGTGGCAGTTCGGGCAGACGGTCGACGGTCTGGCGGACGGATGCTACGAACTCGGCACCCCGGTCACCGGCGGCAACGTCTCGTTCTACAACCAGACCGGCGACGTGCCGATCCACCCGACCCCGCTCGTCGGCGTGCTCGGCATCATCGACGACGTCTCGCGCCGCATCCCCTCCGGATGGCAGGACGAGGGCCAGAACATCTACCTGCTCGGCACCACCTCGACCGAGCTGTCGGGCTCGGCATGGGCCGAGACGGTGCACCAGCACCTCGGCGGACTCCCCCCGAAGGTCGACCTCGCAGGCGAGAAGCGCCTCGCCGGCCTGCTGGCGGCAGCCCGTGACGAGTGGCTCATCTCGTCGGCGCACGACGTGTCGGAGGGTGGCCTCGCGCAGGCTCTCGCCGAGGGCGTCTCGCGCTTCGGCGTCGGCGCACGCGTCTGGCTGAACGAGATCCTCGAGCGTGACGGTGTGGATGCCGCATCCGCCCTGTTCTCGGAGTCCACCGGCCGTGTCATCGTGACCGTGCCGCGGGAGGACGACGTGAAGTTCCGCGGACTCTGCGAAGGCCGCGGCTACCCGGTGATGCGCATCGGCGTGACCGACTCCGAGGGTGCACAGCTGCAGGTGCAGGATGTGTTCACGGTGCCGATCGCCGAGATCCGCGAGCGCTCGCAGGCGACCCTGCCTGCCGCCTTCGGCCCGACGGTCGCCGAGCCGGTCGGCACATGAGCGGCGACGGACTGAGCGAGGACTACGGCGACCTCGGCGAGAAGCGCAACCGTCGCATCCGGATCATCGCGTGGACCGTGATCGTCGCCCTCATCCTCGGCGGTGGCGGCGCGACCGTGATCACGCTCATCCTGGGCTGAACCGGGTTCTGTTCGTCCCCCGCCGCCCCCTTTGTTGCCGTTCATCTGCATGCTCAGATCACAGATGCATGCCCGAACGGCTCGGTTTCGGCATGCATCCGTGATCTGAGCATGCATCCGGCTTCGGCACTCCGTCTGCACACGCGCGCCGCTTCACAGGCTCATCCACAATCCCCGCGCGCGGACGCCCGAATGTAGGCACCCCCGCGAAGGATCACGGCATACCGAACCAGGGGGATGCCATGACCGAAGCCAAACTCGACCTGATCGCCAAGCTGCTGGCGAAGGCTGAGAGCACGACGCCTGAAGAAGCCGAGGCGCTCACCGAACACGCCGAGCGGCTGATCGTGAAGTACGGGATCGAACAGGCGCAGATCGACGAGCGACGAGGGTTGCAGGGTCAGACACAGGAGCAGATCGTCACCGAGCGGATGCTGTTCCGCGGTGTCTACGCGAAGGATCTCCGCGAGGTCGGGATCGGCGTGGCCAGGGGACTCGGTGCCGTTCGTCCGGTCCTCGCCGAGTATCCACCGATCGCCGGCTTGCTGCTGGTCGGCCATGCGTCGGATGTGTCGCAGGTGCAGACCTTGACCGCCAGCCTGCAGGTGCAGGGCATGGTCGCGATGCGCAGCTGGTGGCTCGCTCATCGTCACCACTATGTCGAGCAGCGCGAGGGCGTGAAGCGGCGCGCGCGCAGCGGCTTCCTGCGAGGGTTCGCCGTCGGTGCCATGAGCCGCATCCGCGAGAGCCGTCGGGTCGTCGTCGACGAGAGCGGAACGGGCACGGAGCTCGTGCTCGCTTCCCGTCGCAGCCGAGTGGATGCCGCGGTCGATGGGATGCGCACGTCGCACGCGCGGCAGCGTCGGCACGCGGATGCGGGTTCATTCGCGTACGGGCACCGATCGGGCCTCGATGCGCAGACCGGCGGGCAGGCGGTGTCGACGCTATGACCGTGGTGAGAAGAGGAAGCGGGTCAGGTGGACGATGGATTCGGAGTCGTGGTGCTCGCGGCCGAGGGACTCGACGATGATCGCCCCGAGGATGGCGCGACCGAGCTGCTCGACCGGGGCGTCGGTGGGGAGCTGTCCGTCGCGGATGCCGCCACGGATGCGCTCGGTGAGGTACTTCTCCACGCCGAGGCTCTCGCCGAGGTGCGCTCCGACGCCGGCGTCCTCGGTCGCCGCCGCGACCAGCGAACGGAGAAGGGCCCCGCCCTCCGGGGCCTCGAGGATCGAGAGGACGCTGCGCAACCAGGTCTCGACGTCCGCGGCGAGGTCGCCGGTATCCGGCACGACGAAGTCGACGGGGATGAGGCGGCCTTCAGCGAGGCATTCGCCGATGAGCGCCCCGCGAGAGGGCCACCATCTGTAGATGGTCTGCTTTCCGACCCCGGCTTCCTTCGCGATCCCCTGGATCGTGAGCCGGTCGTACCCCTGATTGTGGAAGAGCCGCGCGGTCGCATCGAGGATCGCCTCGCGGGCAGCCGTGCTGCGCACTGGCCCGCTTCGATGCTCGTTCACCACACGTTCAGGATAACCACAGATCCCTAGACGAGACGCCCCGTATGATCTATCTGTCTGAAGGAGATGTCGTGGCTTCACTGCTATTCCGCCTGGGTTCGTTCGCTGCACGCAAGGCATGGACGGTGATCGTCTCGTGGGTCATCATCCTCGGCCTGGGAGTCGGCGCGTTCCTCACGCTCGGCGGCACTCTGAGCAACAGCTTCGACATCCCCGGCACGGCCTCGGGCGAGGTGACAGACCAGCTCGCGAAGAAGCTGCCGGACACCGCCGGCGGCACCGGCACGGTCGTCTACCGCACCGCTGACGGCTCCGCGTTCACCGAGCAGCAGAAGCAGGAGATCGCGAAGCTCGCCGCGAACGCCGAAGATCTCGACGGCGTGGCGTCGGTCATCGACCCGTTCGACGCGCAGCAGCAGCAGGCGGTGCAGGCGCGGGATCTCGCCGACGGCAAGGACCAGATCGAGGGTGGCACGGCGCAGCTCGATGCCGGACAGACCCAGCTCGACGACGGGCGCACCCAGCTCGAAGCCGGACTCGAGCAGCTCACGGCCGCGCGGTCGCAGGCCGAGACCGGCGGGGCCTCCGACCAGGTCGCAGCCCTGGACGCGCAGATCGCGGCGCTCAACGCGCAGCTCGCCGAACTCGATGCACAGCAGAAGACGATCGACGAGTCACGGGCAGAGCTCGAGGCCAATGCCGAAAAGGTCGACCTCGGATCGACTCTGCTCGAGCTCGCCGACGGCATCGGCGTCGTCTCGGAAGACGGGTCGACGGCGATCGTCAACGTGTCGTTCGAGGACCCGCGTCTCGAACTGTCCGAAGAGGTCAAGCAGGGCACGATCGACCACTTCGAGTCATCTCCCATCGACGGCGTCGAGGTCGACTTCGGCACCGACATCGCACAGGGAGTCCCCGAGATCTTCGGCGTCGGCGAGGCGATCGGTCTCGCGTTCGCCGCCGTGGTCCTGATCGTCATGCTCGGGACGCTCATCGGCGCCGCCCTGCCGATCGTCACGGCGGTCGCGGGAGTGGGGGTCGGTGTGACGGCATCCCTCGCCTTCTCGGGCGTCGTCGATATGGCATCCGTCACTCCCGTCCTCGGGGTGATGCTCGGTCTCGCGGTGGGCATCGACTACTCGCTGTTCATCGTCAACAGGCATCGCAAGCAGCTGCTCAACGGCGTGCCCGTCAGGGAGTCGATCGGCCTCGCGACCGGCACCTCCGGCACCGCAGTGGTCTTCGCCGGCGCCACGGTGATCGTCGCCCTGCTCGCACTGAACGTGACGGGCGTCCCGTTCCTCGGGCTCATGGGCACGGTCGGTGCGGTCTGCGTCGCGGTCGCCGTGCTGGTCGCGATCACACTGGCTCCCGCCATCCTCGGCCTGATCGGCACGCGCCTGCTCAGCGCCAAGGCTCGCGCCACGATCGGCCAGCCGCACGCCGCAGGCAAGCCCGTCACGCGGATGTCGACGCTGCGCGCGATCGTCACGGCGCTGGTCAGCGTCATCGTGCTGCTGGTCGTCGCCATTCCGTCGATGTCGATGCGCCTCGGTCTGCCCGATGGCGCCAGCGAACCGTCCGATTCCACGAGTTACCGCGCGTTCCACGCCGTCGACGACCAGTTCGGAGAAGGTGCGAACGGGCCACTGCTAGTCACGGCGACCCTCGACGACGCCGTGAGCGACGACGATCTGCTCGCCACACAGGTCGAGATCGCCCAGACGCTGTCCGACCAGGATGACGTCGACGCTGTCGCACCCATCGCGACGTCGGACGACAACACCCTCCTCGCGTTCCAGGTGCTCCCCGCAGAGGGCCCGAACAGCGCCTCGACCGAGAAGCTCGTGCAGGACATCCGGTCGCTGCCGCAGCTCGACGGGGGCATCACACTCGGCGTGGCGGGCCAGGCGGCGACCAACATCGACATCTCCGAGGCACTGGCCGGCGTCCTGCCGCTCTACCTCGTGGTCGTCGTCGGGCTCTCGCTGCTGATCATGATCGTCGTGTTCCGTTCGCTGCTGGTCCCGATCATCGCGACCGGAGGGTTCGTCCTGTCGCTCTTCGCGACCTACGGACTCATCGTCGCCGTGTTCCAGTGGGGCTGGGGCGCCGAGATCATCGGCCTGCACAGCACGGGTCCCATCCTGAGCTTCCTCCCGGTCATCCTCGTCGGCATCCTGTTCGGGCTCGCGATGGACTATCAACTGTTCCTCGCCTCGGGCATGCGAGAGGCGTACGTGCACGGCGCCTCGGCGCGCGACGCCGTGGCCCAGGGATTCCGGGCCGGGCGCTCGGTCGTCGTCGCGGCCGCACTGATCATGGTGTCGGTCTTCGGAGGGTTCATCTTCTCGGAGTCGACGATCATCCGATCGATCGGCTTCGGGCTCGCCTTCGGGGTGCTGCTCGACGCCTTCGTCGTGCGGATGCTCCTCATGCCGGCGCTCATGCACCTGCTCGGTCGATCGGCCTGGTGGCTGCCGCGGTGGCTCGACCGCATCCTCCCCAACGTCGACATGGAGGGCGCGGCTCTCGAGCGCGACCACCCCGGGGTGCGGACCGACACGGTCACCGTCGTGACACCCGGCGAGAAGTCGGAGGGGAAGACCGCCGTCAGCTGAGCCGTCCGGCTCTTCGGGCAGGCTCTGGCTGCGGTGTCGTTGGCCCCGTTCCGTATGCCTGCCCGTCCGCCGGTGCCCCAGCTACACATGCATGCCCAGATCACAGATGCAGGCCGGATCCCGGCCCCTGGGCCTGCATTGGTTGTCCGAGCATGCAACTGTCCTCACGTCCGCGACCGGGCCCGGTGCCCCCGTTTCACATGCATGCCCAGATCACAGATGCAGGCCGGATCCCGGGGGTTCTCGGCCTGCATGTGTGATCTGGGCATGCAGCTGTCAAGCCGCGGGCTCGATGTCGGCACCTCGGCCTACAGTGAGCGGATGACCCAGGATGCCCGCACACGACTCGAGCTGCTGCGCACGCAGGCGGCCGAGCGGGTCGAGACGACGGCGGCCACGCTCGCCGAGCTGATGCACGACAGGGAGGGCTCGAACGACGACGACGAGCACGACCCCGAGGGCGTCACGCTCTCGTCGGAGTGGTCACGGCTGACCGGGCTCGCGGAGGCGGCAGCATCCGAACTCCGACAGGTCGACGACGCACTCGCCCGACTGGACGCCGACACCTACGGCGTGTGCGCGAACTGCGGCCGACCGATTCCCGGAGCGCGACTCGAGGTCCGCCCATTCGCCACCCACTGCGTCGCCTGCGCGGAGAAGCTCGGCCTCTGAAACTCGGCCTCTGAACTCGGCCTCTGAACTCGGCCGCGCGCCCCGCACCGGCGCCCACGAACCTCGCGCCGCGCGAACCTCAGGCGAGGACGGTCGGCCAGGAGGCCACGCGGATCCCCTGCCACAACCGGGCGAGCCGGTCGGCCATGACGATCGACGGGTCGAGAAGCCACTGCACCTGGAGTCCGTCTGCAGCGGCGATGACGAGATCCGCGACGTAGGGGACGTCGACGTCAGGGCCCATCCGCTCCGCAGCCTGGTCGTGGGCGACCGCGTCGGCGATGAGCCTGCGCACCCACGCGAAGCGCTCCTCGAAGAAGACCCTCGCCGGGTGACCTTCGATCGTCGCCTCGGCCGAGTACTCGACATACAGCCGCACGAGTCCAGGGACGGAGGCGTTGTGCGCGATCACGTCGAGGAACCCGTCGATGCCCCGCCCTGGAGGCGAGAACTGCTCGTGGTCACGTTCGTCGCGCGCTCGCAGCACTTCGAGGAACAGCTCTTCCCTTGTGCTGAAGTAGTGCATCAATCCGGCCTGGGTCAGCCCGACCCTCGTGGCGATCTCGCGGTTCGACGCCTTGCGGGTGCCGAGTTCGGCGACGACGTCGAGCGCCACGGCGAGGATCTCGGCACGTCTTGCAACCCCTTTGGCGTAGGAGCCACGACCCATGATGCCCCTTCGCCGAAGCTCCGGCCGCCTTAGGTGGCGTGCCTCAACCGGTGATTCCGCTCAGAGTCTACGCGATGCTCCAATGGGATCGCGCGAAGAGAGGGGATGACAGGCGCGTTCGTCATCCCCTCTCTTCGATCACGATCGGTCACTTGTAACAGAAGGTGTAATGCCCCCCATTGTTGATCCACGTCCTGCCGGCCACGTCCAGAGTCGACGCGGAGGACGGGCGGCGAGGGGCGTGGAACGGGCGGCGAGCGAAGCGGTGACTCATCCGGCGGGACCGGATCGACAGTCCGCCCCTGCCGCACCACGAGCGAGAAGTAGGCTGAGGCATCATGGACGAGTTCATCCGGGGTTTCTGGATCTTTGCGGGCAGTTACTGGTGGCTCGTCTTCCCGATCCTGGGTATGGCCGGCGGAGCTGCGAAGGCCTGGGAGCGCAGCGCGAAGCGCCGACACGAGCGCCGACTCGAGACGCTGCGCGTCAAGGCCGACCTCAAGCGCGCGCAGCTCGAAGCACGGGGACAGACACGGCGCACCGAGCCCGAGATCCTCGACACGACGGCATCCGTCGCACCGAACCACCTGCTCGAGCGCCTGTTCTCCGAGCACGACGAGATCACCGCCCGCTGGCTCGACTATGAGCTCGACGTGGCGAAGCTCATCGCCTTCCCCGCCATGAGCGACGGACGCCAGCCGCTGGTCGCCGCGTTCCTGCGGGCCAAGAAGACCGCGGATGCCCTGCGCCCTGACGCTGCGGACGCGAGAGTGACCGAGCAGCAGGTGTCGGAGTACCTGGATGCGGTCGGAGCCTACGCCGTCGCCTTCGAGATCGCCGAACGGGATGCGCGGCGGCTGCGTGATTCCACCTTCACCGAGCCCGAGCGCAAGCGTCTCGACCGCGCCCAGCAGCTGCTCAAGGTCGCCGTCGACGAGTCGGCCACCCAGGCCGAGCGCAACGTCGCCTATCGGCGGGTGCGCGACGAGCTCGAAGGGCTGATCCTGCTCAGCGACGAGGCCGTGCAGGTGCTGGAGAAGCAGGTCGCCCGCGAACTCCCGGCCTCGAGCGCCGCCACGACGCCCGAACCCGAGTCGACCCCCTCCGCGTCAGCACCCGAGTCCCCGTCAGCGCCCGCGCCGGAACCGGAGCCGGAGCGGATGCCGCTCGCCGACCGTCCACCCGCTCCGCGTTCCACCCCTCCGCGCACATTCCCCGGCGCTGACGCATGACGCCGAAGACGGTCGTCCTGACCGGCGCCTCGGACGGCATCGGTGCGGCCGCCGCACGACAGCTGGCGGCATCCGGTCACCGGCTCATTCTCGTCGGCCGTTCCGTCGACAAGATGCGCGCGGTCGGCGAGGAGACCGGTGCCGAGTGGTTCACCGCCGACTTCGCCCGGCTCGACGACGTGCGCGAACTCGCGACGACGATCGCCGGGGTCGTCGGCGATACCGGCATCCAGGTGCTCGCGAACAATGCCGGAGGCATCTTCGGAGACCGCACTCCGACCGTCGACGGCTTCGAGAAGACGATGCAGGTGAACCATCTCGCGCCGTTCCTGCTGACGAACCTGCTGCTCCCGCAGCTGCGCGCCGGCGGCGCCGCGATCATCAACACGTCGAGCGTGGCCCACCGCCTGTTCGGACGTATCGACATCGACGACCTCGATAACGAGAAGGACTTCAGTGCGAACCGCGCCTACGGCGACGCCAAGCTCGCCAACGTGCTCTTCACGAAGAGCCTGCACGCCAAGTTCCACGATGAGGGCCTCACCTCGGTGGCGTTCCACCCCGGCACCGTGCAGACCAACTTCGCCTCGGACTCGAACACGGTGATGCGGTTCGTCTACCGCACCCCGCTCAAGCATCTGCTCCTCATCAACAGCGAGAAGGGCGGCGACACCCTCAGCTGGTTCATCGAGGGAACCCCCGACGAGACCTGGGTCTCCGGCGCTTACTATGACGAGCGGGTGCTGACCAGACGCGTCAATCCGCGGATCGAAGGCGCCGCGCTGGCGGAGTCCTTGTGGCAGAAGAGCGCGGAACTCGTCGGTATCGACGCGAGCTGAGCATCCGCGCCCCCACGGCGCGGATGCCCAGCCCGAATCACCTGCGATCCCGGATGCGGTCCCGGATGCTCAGCTGCGCCGCGGGCGACGCACGGTGATCAACGCGGCTCCGAGCAGCGCCGCGACGGATGCGATGCCCGCAAGCGTCCAGGCCGCCGCAGCGTCCGCACCGGTCACGGCCAGCGCGGGCGCCACCGTGAGCTCGTTGACCAGGGAGAGCTCTGCCGTCGTGCCGGGCTCACCGGTGACGGTGACGACCGCTCTGACGCTTCCGGCATCCGTGCTCACCGACACGTTGTCGGCGTCACTGCTCCAGTCCGCACCGCTCCACCGGATCTGATCGGGCAGCGCAGCGGCGTGCTCTTCGACCTGCACCTCGGTCCCCAGAGGAAGGTCGTCGATGACGGCCGGCTCTCCCGGGGTGAGGTCGAGATCGCGCGTCTGCGACTCTCCGAGAAGGTCGGTCCACGACACGGTCACCGGGAACACCGTCGAGGCCGAGCGGCTCGCTCCCTCTCCCGTCACCGACTTCGTGATCGTGAGCTCTCCGAGCGAGGCCACCGCCGTGTTGACCAGGGCCACCTCGGCCGTGTCCGCCGCGCCGATGGTGACGACTGCGGTGGTGTCCTCAGCAGCGGTCACCCGGTCCCCGCTCCACGCGGGATCTGCCCAGGTGAACCGAGCGCTCGCTTCCGAGGGCGTCTCCACCAGCGTCACCTCGGTGCCGTGCGGCAGCTCCCGCGGGAACACCGCAGGCGAGCCGTCGGTCGGGACCTGGATCTCCTCGGACCGCTCCCCGTCCCCGTCGATCCACGACGCCGTCACGGTCACCGACTCCGGAACCTCCGCGTCGCCCTCGGCGATGCCGGCGATGCTCTTGGTGATCGAGAACGAGCCCGGTGCCCAGGTCGCCTCATTCACCACCGTGACGAGCGCTTCCGCGCCCTGCTGATCGGAGACCGTGACCGTGGCGGAGCCGTCTCCGGCATCCGCGACTCCGCTCCCCGAGATGGTGATCGAACCCCACACCACCGTGTCGAAGTCGGGCCGCGCGCCTTCGGTGATCGTCACGACGGTGCCCGCCGGCAGATCGATCCCCAGAGGCGTCGGCTCGAGGGCGTTGATGGTCAGATCCCGAGACTGCTCATCACCGTCCTCGTCGACCCAGGTCGCGGTCACCGGGAACTCGGTCGACGGCTGGACCTCGGTCGAGGCCTCCCCGGCGATGCCCTTCAACAGGCTGATGCCGGCGGTGGAGGTCGCGGCGTGGTTCTCCAGAGTCACCGTCGCGTCGGCGGTACGTCCGACGGCCACGACCGCGGAGAGCCCATCGACGCTCACGCCCGTCCCCGACCAGGTCGGAGCGCCCCAGGCGATGCTCGACCCGTCCGACAGAGGAGTCTCCGTCAGGGTGACCTCGGTCCCGATCAAGAGGTCCTCCCCGAGCGGCACGGGGGTGCCGTCCGTGGGAACCGTCAGGGTCTTCGACCCCGGCGTCCCCTCCTGATCCCAGCTAGCCGTGACCGTCACCGCGTCCGGCACGGCCGGGTTGTCGGCCTGCGCTCCGGTGACCGTCTTCACGATCGAGAACGTGCCGACCGTCCGCGAGACGGTGTTCGTCAGTGTGACCGTCGCCGGCGTCACCGCGTGAGCCGCCGTGACCGTCACGCTTCCCGGTGCGAAGACGGGCTCTCCCCAGGTGAACCGGTCATCGTTCGCGGGGCGCGCCTCACTGAACCGGACCGTCGCGCCGATCGGCAGATCGGCGAGCACGACCGGCTCGCCGGCGACCACATCGACCGTGCGTGCAGGCTGCGAGGGGAAGCCCGCACCGAGCGCACTCGTGTCGATCTGAGCCGTCACGCGGTACGTGCGGTCGGCGTCGACGAGACCGGCAGCCGGCCCCCCGAGCGCCTTCACGAGACTGATGGACCCCAGTCGAGCCTCGTTGGTGAGGGCGACCGACACGTTCGTCCCCGGAGTGATGGATGCCGTCGCCACGGTGCCGTCCTGGCTCACCGTCAGACCCGCTCCGGGTGCGAACACCGGCGTGCCGAAGGTGACACCCGGGATCGACGGGAACGTGGGCTCGGTGAGCTGGACGGTCCATCCGGTGCCGCGGGCATTGAGTCCGCTCACCGGTGCGCCGGTCAGCGGCACGCGCAGGTCGTACTCGTTCTGAGTGGTCCCCGCCGGGTCGATCTCCCTGACGTGCACGGTGAAGGCGGCGTCGTCGGGCACGAACTCGGCGCCGGGGGTGTCGGCCAGGATCTTGTCGATCGAGACGGACCCGCGGGTGACGCCCTGACCGGTTCCGCTGCCGGAGTTGCTCTGGGTCGAGGTGGTCGTGAAGTTGATGCCGGAGCCGGTGAGCGTGTTGCTGTACTCGGTGCCCCTGGCATCCATTCCGCCGCTGGCCGTGCAGGTCGTATACGTGATGACGTACTGGTACTCCCGCGAGAAGCCGTCGCTCGTGCCCGTCGGGATCGGCAGGTCGGTGGGATCGATGTCGAACGTGATCACGTTGCCGTCGACCGTCGCCTCGGTGTCGGCGGCGAGGTCGACGGTGCTGAGACCGCCGTTCTGGATCTGGTCGCGTGCTTCGACCTTGAGGTTCATCCGCGCAGCCGTTCCCCCCGAAGGGTCGCCGGCCTCGCAGATCATCTGGGACGCCGAGAACGTGTCGGTCAGCGTGAGGGGGCCGTCGATGTCCTCGATCATCTGGCCGGGGATGCGGACGGCCCAGTTCAGGGTCGTCTGCGGCATGTGCTGCACGCCGTCGAGCGTGACGGCGGACGTGTTGATCTGGCCGCTCTTACCCTGGCTGCGGGCGGGGACGGATGCCGTGGTGCCGGCGACCTGTCCGTCGATGTCGACCCGGTTCGTGTATCCGGTGCCGCCGGCGGGGAGGTCGGTGGACGTGACGCAGGTCGTGTAGGTGATGACGTATCGGTAGTCGGAGGCCCGGAACTCGAGGTCCTCGTCATCGATGTCGAACCGGACCTGGAAGCCCTGCGCCGTGGAGAACACGGTGGTCGCGGTCAGTCGGGAGGTGATGTTCTGCTGCAGCCGGTTGCTCGGGCCGTAGCGCTCCGTCACCTGGAGGCCGCTGATCGTGTCGGTGCAGAGCTGGTGCCCCACTCCGAGCGCTTCCGTCATCGTGAAGCCATCCTTGCCGAGCAGCTGATCGCCCGGGATCGTCACGGTCCACGCGACCTTGCCGTTGCGGTCGGCGCCGCCCAGCACGCTTCCGGACTTCGTCAGGTTCTGCTGCCACGGGAGGTTGCGCACCTCGCCGACGCCCGCGCCCGCGCTGCCCCAGCCCTCGACCTGGGCGGCGTTCTCGTACGTCGTGCCGGCGGGGTCGATCTGGCCGTCGGGCGTGCAGGTCTGGTAGGTCGCGCGATAGGTGACGTTCGCGTCGAATCCGGACGTGGGTGCGGTCAGCACCACGTCGAACTCGGTGGCGCCCGCGGCCGGGACCGTCGTCGCGAGTCCCGTGACGTTCACGACCGTCGAGCCTCGGACGGTTTCGACCTTGAGCCCGGTGGGCGTGCAGAGTTCGTGTCCGGCACCGAGGGTGTCGTGCAGGGTCACTGTGTTCTGACCGACCATGTTCGCGCCGGGGATGTCGACCGTCCAGGTCATCGACCAGTTGTCCTGGTTCATGACTCCGGACTTGGACACCTCGCCCGGCAGCTCGATGCCGTCGTCGATGCCGCCGGTACCGGGCAGGTCGACGATCACCGTCGCACCGTTGAGATCGAACTCGACGCCCTCCGCAGTCGTCGCGTTCGCGGCCTTCACCTCGAACTGCCACGCACCCTGCACGAGCTCCGGCGTGGCCTCGACCGCGTCCGTCAGCTCGCAGGTGGCGATGCTCGTGGCCGGGTCGGTGAGGCAGTTGCCCCACACGACTGAGTTGCCCTCGTCGTCGGAGCCCAGCAGGGGGAACGGCACCGCCTGCGGGAAGGCGAGCTCCGGCGGCAGTCCGATCGTGAATGTGTCACCGGCGTGCGGGTCGGCAGCGCTGGCATCCCACGAGCCAGACACGGTCAGCCGGTCGCCCACCGTGGCCTGCGCATCTACAGGGGCGATGGCGACGGCGCCCACGACGATCGCCGCGTTCGGTGCAGCGGCGGCCATCGACGGCATCGCCACCAGGCCGATCAGAGCGATTCCGACGGCGCTCAGCCCGGCGACGGTACGACGCAGCAGCGACGGTGTTCCTGTTTTCGTGCGCGACACAGCGAAGCTTTCCTCTCCCCAGAGCGTCACCAGCAGCAGGCCAGAGGCCTGGGGATGAACTGCGGACGCTCCCCGATGCGCTGCGGTCCATGCCAGCAACGCCTCAGATATCCTGAGGGACGCCCGCCCGGGACTCTGACCGGATGCCGTTTTTTCACCCCGTGTTTTCACCCCTTCCCGTCGAAGCGAGGACCCGCATGATCGTCGAGGAAGCCGGAGAGCGCATCGCGGTGAGCACCCGCATCCAGGAGGACGGACAGCTCGTCTACGACTTCCTCTGGATCGACGGCCCTGGGGAGTCGGACTACGGCTTCACGCTCGGGCTGTCGACGCACCCTGCCGGCGCCCCGCAGCCGACGCTGACGGACGACGAGCTCGAACAACATGCGCGCCAGTTCGTCCGCGCGTTCTTCGCCCCGGACGGCATCGGCCCGTCGGACTTCCCGGACTTCGTGGCGGCCCGCCGGGACGACGGGCGCTGACCGGCGGCGTGAGCGAGTGCGCGGTGCGACCGGGTCGGGCGGGTCGCCGGGTTCGGACTGTGGTGCGGGCGGGGTCGCGCTCGGTGTGATCGCGTCGCTTATAGGATCGACGAATACTTGCCTGCCGCTCGGGAGAAGCGCTTCGAGAGGTGTGGCACCACTCAGGGGAGACCATGTCCTTTCTTCGTCCTTCCAGCCGAGTCCGCAATTCGGAGGGAACCCGAGCTCGGAGACTCGGTACCCGTGGCGTCGCGATCGCCCTGGCAGCTGCCCTTCTCGCCAGCTCGGCACTACTGAGCGCGCCATCCGCCGCTGTCGCGGATGTCTCTCCCGATGAACAGTGGTTGACGGGCGCGACTGGCGCGTCGACGGCCCCGGCGACGCTGTCCTTCGGAGCGAGTGCCGTCACTGCCACGCTCAGCGCTGCGAGCAACCGTTGCGGGAGCACCACGAACGTGGTGCCCAACACGACGCTGGTCAGCCGCAACGCGCAGAGCTACTACTCCCCGCAAGCCCCGTCGACTGCGGTGGGGGTCACCGAGTGCCTGATCGGGACCGGGCTGAATGTGCGGACCGTGACGTTGAACAAACCGATCCTGGGATTGACCCTTCACATCAACAACCTCGATGCGTCCTACGTCGATATCGTTCAGCAGTTCCCTGGCGGGTACCGGCTGGACAAGGTGAAGTCGAACGTCTCACTCCAGCTCCAGAACAGCGGCACCCGCATTCGAAACGCGGTTCCCATGGGAACCGCGACCTGCTCCGACGACGCTGCGGCCACCAACAACCCCGGCTGCGGCTCCTTCCGGCTGTCGCAGAACGATGGGCCGGTCAGCCGCTTCACGTTCCGGAACACCCCTGTCGGCGCGGGCAACGACGGCTGGTACTGGTCATTGTCGTTCCACGAGGCTTCCCTGACGAAAGCGTTCACACCGTCGACCGTGACGGCCGGCGCTACGTCTGCATTGAGCATCACGGTCACCAACCCCGGCACCGAGGGGGCGATCCCTCTCAGCGGGGTCAGCTTCGCAGATTCCCTGCCGACCGGATTGACGTTGGCAGACTCCGCGGTGACGACCACGGGATGCGGTGCAGCAGCAGTGAACGGCGGCGAACCCGTGGCAGGCCAGACTTCTGTGGATGTCACCGATGCCACGATCGCCGCCGGTGGTACCTGCGTGGTCACCGTCAACGTCACGTCGGCTCAGCCGGGGACGTACACGAACAACAACAGCAACATCACCACGTCCGTCGGCAACATCGTGCCGAACGCAGACGCAACGCTCGAGGTCGTGCCGCGCGCCGCACTCGGGCTGCAGAAGCGGGCTTCGACCCCCGTAGACGTCAACGGCAACGGCATCACCGATGCCGGCGACACCATCCGATACTCCTTCGACCTCACCAACACCGGCGACGCCACCCTCTCGGATCTGGCGGTCAACGACCCCAAGGCCGGCGCGGTGGCCTGTCCTGCATCGGTGCTGTCTGCCGGTACTTCACAGACATGTACCGCGAACGAGCCCTACACGGTGACGGTCGCTGACGTCGAGAACGGCTCGGTGGACAACGACGCAACCGCAACGGGAACCAGCCCTACCGGCCAGACGGTCACTTCTCTCGTCTCGTCCACCTCGACGCCGACGACAGCACCCGCCCCGGCGCTGTCCGTGATCAAGACCGCGAACGTCCAGCAGATCACCTCGGTCGGTCAGGTCGTCACGTACTCGTTCGTCGTCTCCAACGCCGGTAATCTCACCCTGACGAACCCGAAGGTCAACGAGGGCGCGTTCACCGGCAACGGCGAGCTGTCACCCGTCGAGTGTCCGGCCGGCGTTCTGACGCCGGGGGCGAGCATCACCTGCACGGCGACCTACACCGTCGTCACGGCCGATCTCTCCGGTGGCGGTGAGCTGTCCAACACCGCCATGGCCTCGGCGACCACGCCCGCGGGCGATTCGATCATCTCGACCACGTCCACAGCGGCGGTGGACGTGGCACCCCCGGCTCCCGCGCCCGCTGGAGGTCTCGCCGTCACCGGCGGCACCGTCGCGTGGTCGGCCGCAGGCCTGGCCCTGATGCTCATCGTGGCCGGAGGCGTGATCGCCATCTCCCGCCGCCGCAGTGACTCCATCACCGAAGTGTGACCCGGGAGTGCCGACACTCTCGGGTCGGCTTCCGCCCAGCGACCAGGAGTATGCTGGCACATCGGGTCACGTGACCCCTTCAGAGCGCGAGAGGCGGTGATGGCGATGTCCGGTGATAGTTGCGACGCCGCCTTCGTTGCGTCGCGTCTGACGGCATCTGTGCGTTGAGCTCCGGCTCCGCACCTGCACGTCCTGCTCCGCAGCCGTCGGCGGCGTCTTCCGCCCCCTGACGAATACTGCGCACGCCCGCTCTGATCCGGCGTGCGCCTGCGAGAACGGAGCCTGCTCATGGCCCTCATCGACAACGGCGTGTACGTCCACGGACGTCGCGTGGAGACCCCGAAGAACCTGGACGAGACCTACCGGTCGCTCGACGCCCATGGCGGCATCGCCTGGATCGGCCTCTACCGGCCGAGCCCGCAGGAGGTCGCCTCGGTGGCGCGCGAATTCGACCTGCATCCGCTCGCCGTCGAAGACGCGCTCTCGGGTCACCAGCGCTCGAAGGTCGAGCGCTACGGCGACACGCTCTTCGCCGTCCTTCGCCCGGCTCGCTATCGCGACGAGCAGGAATCGATCGAGTTCGGCGAGCTGCACCTGTTCGTCGGCCCCGACTTCGTCGTGACGATCCGGCACGCCGAGTCCCCGAACCTCGCGGGTGTGCGCCGGCGCATGGAGGCACTGCCCGAGCTGCTGTCGATGGGACCTGAGGCCGTCTTCTACGCGATCCTCGACGAGGTCGTCGACGGCTACGAGCCCATCGTCGCCGGACTCCTGAACGACATCGACGAGATCGAGGACCAGCTGTTCGGCGACAGCGACGACGACGCCCTCTCCCGCCGCATCTACGAGCTCTCCCGCGAGGTGATCAACTTCCAGCGGGCGGTGCATCCGCTCGCCGGGATGCTGGAATGGCTGCGGCGCGGATCCGAGAAGTACCGCATCGACGAGGAGCTGCAGCGGTCGCTGCGCGACGTCCTCGATCACGTAATCCGTGTGAACGAGCGGGTCGACTCGTTCCGCGCGATCCTCGAGAACGCGCTCACCGTGCAGTCGGCCCTCGTCGCCCGCCGTCAGTCGGACGCGAGCCTGGCCCAGAACGACGAGATCAAGAAGATCTCGTCGTGGGCGGCCATCATCTTCGCCCCGACGCTCGTCGGCACCGTCTACGGCATGAACTTCGACGTCATGCCGGAGCTGCACTGGGTGCACGGATATCCGATGGCGATCGGCGCGATGGCGGCGTTCGCGGTCGCCCTCTACGGCGTCTTCAAGTACAAGAGGTGGCTCTGACAGCGGCCGGAGTCAGCGCTCGTCGGCGCGGCTGATCTCGTCGAGCAGGTCGTCGAGGCTGTCGAAATCGACAGTCTCGACGGCCCCGCCCTCGGCGCCGTCACGATCGCGCACCTCGATGTTGGCGATCTCGAGATCCTCATCGAGCTGCACCAGGATCCGCGAATCCGGGAACTGCTTCGGCGCGTCGAACGCCACCAGCACGGCATCCGCGAAGACCACCACCGACGTGGCCTCGAGGTCGTCGCGCAGGTCGATCTGCTCGAGGACCGGCTCGTCGTCGACCGCCTCGTCGATATCGTCGGCGACCTCGTCGATCACCGCACGCCACCGCGTCTCGGATACGGAGAGGATGCGCGTGATCGCCGCGAGCAGCGCGTCATCGTCGAGGGTGTCGTCGTCGTCCTCCAGCTCCGGATCGACGTTCACCGTCACGACGGTCCCCGCGGCGTCGATCGTCGCCCGTCCGTAGACGAGGCCGTTCTCGGCGACCGGTTCATCGAGCAGGCCTGAGTCGACGATGCGGGCGAGAAGGTGGTCGAGCAGTGCCGAGGTCATGCATCCAGTCTTTCACTGTCGCGACCCGATCTCCTCGATCGGACGCGTGCGCATCGCCGCACCCGTCGCCGCCCACAGCGACAGCAGCGCGAGGGCGCCCATCGACCCGATGATGAGCAGCGACGGCAGCACCGGGAGAGCGGGCATCGGCTGTCCCGAGATGCCGATGCTCATGCCGATCAGCGGCGGGATGGCGACGACGACCCCGAAGACCACCGCGATGGCCGCGACCATCATCGCCTCGACGCGCATCATGGCGCGCACCTGTCGGCGCGACGAGCCGATCAGCTGCAGCAGCGCGAGTTCGCGCGAGCGCTCGCCCGTCGCCATCACGAGCGTGTTGATCACGGCGATCGCGATGTATCCGAGGATCACGATCAGCGCCACGAGGTTCACCCACCCCTGCTGCGATTGCGCATCGGCTCCTGCGGCCTTCTGGCCTCGCGCCTCCGAGGCCTGCAGACCGGCCGCAGCGACCGCCTCACGGACCTGGTCGAGAGCGCCGTCATCGACGGACACCAGAGCGAAGGCATCCAGTGCTGCGGTGGTGTGGGCGCGCACGATCTCGAGGTCCATCGTCAGATCGCCGAAGCCGAGTCCGCGCTCGTAGATCGCCACCACCGTCGCCTCCAGCGGCGCGCCGTCGCCGAACATGCCGGTGACCTGGTCGCCGAGCTCCAGGCCCAGGGTCTGCACGGCATCCGTGCTCACGGCCACGGTCGCACCGCGCGCGCCGTCGCCCGAGCCGCCGCCGTCGAGCGCGGCAAGGCTCCCCTCCTGCACCTGCAGGTCGAGAGTCCCCTCGACGGATGCGGGGTCCACGCCCTGCAGCACGTGCTCGCCGCGCAGGAGCTTGCCCTCGAAGTCGCGGGAGTCGATGATCGCACTGCTCAGGGCGATGCCCGATACGTCCGAGACCCCGTCGATCGCCGCGATCCGATCTGCGGCGTCGGCCGAGAGCCCGCCGGGCGCAGTCACGCGCAGTTCGGCTGTGACACCGGCCTGCGCCTGCACGGCCGCCTCGTTGGCGATGATCGCCGGTGCACCGATCTGGACGAGACCCAACCCGATTCCGAGCGCGATGGGCAGGATCGCCGCAGCCAGACGGCGGCTGTTCGCCGAGGCGTTGGCGGCGGCGAGGAAGCCGGCTGCCGACATCCGCCGCAGCACCGCACCGAGCAGGCGCACGCTCAGAGCGACCAGCCAGGGGCCCAGCAACGCCAGCGCGACGATGAGCATCATGGCCGCTCCGGCCGACGCCCCGGCGGCGTACTCGCCGCGCACGACCAGCGGCACGGTCGAGACCGAGATCCCGGCGGTCGCGAAGACGATCCCGGTGATGATGCGGGGCAGGCCGATGCCCGCCGGTCCCGTCGACGACTCGCGCAGAGCCTCGATCGGGTCGAGCTTCGCCGGGCGCCTCGCCGCGATGCGTGCCGCACCCCAGGCCGCCGAGAGCACGAGGGCGACGGCGCCGATCGCGGGGAGGGGTCCCAGCGCGAGCGCGAAGTCGCCAGGGATGACACCGCCGGAGACGAAGGCCGACTGCAGAGCGGTCGACAGCAGGTAGCCGGGCGCGATTCCCAGGAGAGCGGCGATCACCGCGATCGAGAGCACCTCGCGGGCGACGAGCGCGTGAACCTGCTTCGGGCTGGCGCCGACCGCTCGGAGCAGAGCGTAGTCACGCCGACGCGACTGCACCGACAGCGAGAGCGTGCCGGCGACGATGAACATCGCCACGAGGATGCAGGTTCCGACGAAAGCACTGCCGATCGCGATCAGGGTCGCGCGCGCCGCACCGGAGTCGAGGAACTCGATGTCTCCTCGCCCGTCTCCGGTCTGGGCGACGACCTCGGGAAGAGCCTCGCGGATGGCCGCGGCCGCGCTCTCCGCCTGACCAGGCGCGGTGAAGACCCCGAGCACCTGCGGCGTACCACCGTGCGGGTCGAGCTCGGCGATGCGCGCCTGGCTCAGGAAGACATGCGTGGCGCGCTCCGATGCGGCGGCATGGGCGTCGGCGTCGACGATCCCGACGACGCGGTAGGGCGCCGGGTCGCCGCCATGCGCGAGGGTCAGCAGGTCACCGACCGCTCCGCCCGTGCCCGCGGTGACGACGACCTCGTCGGCGGATGCCGGTTCCCGGCCCTCGCGGAGCGCGAAACCGGTCAACGCGGTCGCCGCCCATGGGTGCGCCTCGACGAGCTCCGACGCGGTGCTTCCGTCGGTCGCGGCGGCGCCCGCCGACGCTCCGGCGGTGGGGGGAACCGCGACGAGGGGCACCGTGACGTCGGCCACGACGCTCTCGACCCCGGGGATCTCCGCGATGTCGCGGGCAGCATCCGCAGGGAGCGGCGCGCGCTCGGGGAGCGTGAGGGGGAGATCCTCCGGCACGTCGACGTACTGGGGCGAACCCACCACCACATCGACCGCGGTGTACCGTTCGGGCGCGAGGCCGCCGCGGATGCCGGACTCGACGAGCACCCCGAGGCCGGTGACGAGTGCGCTCGCGACGAAGATCGCCACCGCGACCCCGGCGAAGCTGGCGCTGTTGTGACGCAGATCGGCCCGCACGAGGCGGCCGAAGCTCAGACGCTGTCCTGTCATGATCACCACTCCCCGAGGGCGCTCATGCGGTCGGTGATCTGGGCGGGCGTGCCTCCGTCGAGGTGCCCGGCGAAGGCGCCGTCGGCGAGGAAGATCACCCGATCCGCGTGCGAGGCGACCACCGGGTCGTGGGTCACCACGACGACCGTCTGGTCGAGCTCCTTCGCGGTGTGGGCGAGCAGATCGAGCACCTGCTTGCCCGAGCGGGAATCGAGTGCCCCGGTCGGCTCGTCACCGAACACGACGTAGGGCCGGGTGATGAGCGCGCGGGCGATGGCGACGCGCTGCTGCTGTCCACCCGACAGCTCGGCGGGGCGACGATGACGCCGATCGGCGAGTCCGACGGCGTCGAGCAGGGAGTCGAGCCAGCGCGGGTCGAGCCGGCGCCCGGCGAGGCGCAGCGGCAGGGTGATGTTCTCCTCGACATCGAGCGCGGGAAGCAGGTTGTACGCCTGGAACACGAAGCCGACATGATCGCGACGGAACGCGGTGAGCTGCGAGGCGCGCAGGCCCGAGATCTCGGTGCCGCCCAGGTGCACCGACCCGCTGGTCGGCTTGTCGAGGCCGGCGGCGCTGTGCAGCAGGGTGCTCTTGCCCGATCCGGAGGGCCCCATGATGGCGGTGACCGAGCCCTTCGCGAGGACGAGATCGACGCCCCGCAGAGCGGAGACGGCGTTCGCACCGGAGCCGTAGGTCTTCACGACGGACTGCAGTCGCAGCGCCTCGACGGGGCGCGCATCGACGGCGGGGAGAAGTGGTGTGGAGGTCATGTCTCGACGCTACGAGCGGGCGCAGGGCGGCCCCATCCCGCAGACCACCGCACCGATGGTGGGGCTGGCTATACCGCGTCGGCATCCGCTCTCCGGCAGACTTGCAGGATGACGGACGGACGGATGCGACGCTGGCTGCGCGCCTGGCGGTATCTGGTCGTCGAGTGCGGGGCATCCGTCGTCTCGCTCCTGCTCTTCTGCGTCGGACTCGTGCTCCTGCCGCTCATGGTGATCACCGGCGGCGTGCTGCTGCTGCCCGCAGCGGTGCGCGTGCTGCATTCCTGGAGCGACCTGAATCGGCGCCGCGTCGGCGCATTCCGCGGCGACGAGCTGCCGACGATCGGGCGTGCGCTGCCGCCGGGGTCCACTCTCGACGACCGGCTGCGCTTCGCGTTCTCCCGGCCGACGGGCCGTGACCTCCTGTGGCTCGCCGTGCACGCGCTGCCCGTGATGTGGGTGTCGCTGCTCACCGCCGTCCTCCCCGTGGCCGCCGTCAACGCTCTCGCCGTGACCTATTACTGGCAGTTCGCACCGGCCGACGATCCGGTCGGCTCCCCCTATCCGGTCACGTCGTGGGAGCTCGCGGCCACGATGCCGCTGGTCGCCGTCGGATACGCCGTCATCTCGTGGTGGCTGATCCCCGCGATGGCCCGGCTGCTGTCGTGGGTCTCGGCTCGACTGCTCGCGACGCCGAAGAAGTCGCGCCTGGCCGCCAGGGTCGATGCGCTGACGCTCAGTCGCGCCGCCGCGCTCGACGCACACGGTGCGGAGCTGCGCCGCATCGAACGCGACCTGCACGACGGCGCGCAGAACCGGCTGGTGAACGTCGTGATGATGCTCGGCATCGCCGAACGCGCCCTGGAGACCGATCCGGACGGCGTGCTCGAACCACTGCGACGGGCACAGGATGCCGCGACCGATGCGCTCGCGGGACTCCGCCGTACCGTGCATGACATCTACCCGCCGATCCTCGACGAACTCGGCCTCGAGGGCGCATTGGCCTCGCTCGCCGGCCGCAGTGTGGTGCCGTGCACGATCGAGGCTGTCGCCGTCGGACGCGTGCCGGCGGCCGTCGAGTCGGCCAGCTACTTCGTCGTCGCCGAAGCCCTGACGAACGTGAACAAGTACAGTCAGGCGACGCAGGCGCAGGTGCGGGTGATCCGCGAGGGCGAGCGCCTCATCATCACGGTGCAGGACGACGGGGTCGGCGGAGCGCAGGAGCGCACGGGCGGCGGTCTCGCTGGCATCCGCCGCCGTGTCGAGGCCTTCGAGGGGTCCTGCACACTGACGAGCCCGGTCGGCGGTCCGACCATCCTGAGGACGGAGCTGCCATGCGGATCGTGATCGCCGAAGACGACACCCTGCTGCGCGAGGGGCTCGCGCTGCTGCTGCGCAGCGAGGGGTTCGACGTGGTCGCGGCGGTCGACAACGCCGACGACTTCCTGCTGCGACTCGACGAGGCGGATGCCGCGGTCGTCGACGTGCGGATGCCGCCCACCTTCACCAGCGAGGGACTGAAGGCCGCAGCCGAGGCACGCGCCCGCCGCCCCGGGTTCCCGGTGCTCGTGCTGTCGGCCTATGTCGAGGACCGCTACGCCGGAGAACTGCTCGCCGCGGGAGCGGACGGGCTCGGCTACCTGCTGAAGGAGCGCGTCGGCAAGGTCGCGTCGTTCGTCGACGCCCTGCGCCGGGTCGCCGCCGGCGGCACCGTCATGGACCCCGAGGTGATCTCGCAGCTCATGAGCCGGCGCCGCGCCGACGACCCGGTGCAGTCGCTCACCCCGCGCGAGCGCGAGGTGCTGGGGCTGATGGCCGAAGGCCTCGACAACACCACCATCGCCGCACGACTGTTCGTGACCGAGACGGCGGTGAGCAAGCACATCGGCAACATCTTCGCCAAGCTCGGCCTGGCGACCAGCGACAGCGGACACCGTCGGGTGCTCGCCGTACTCGCCTACCTCCGCGGCTGAGCGGCGGCGCCCGAGGCGCCGGTCAGCCGGATCGCGATCGCAGCGATGAGCGCGGCGAGCCCGGTCGCGACCGAGGCCGCAGCGGGCGCCGCCACTAGGCTCGTGGGCGTGTCGAACGCCGCATCCCCCGCATCCGCCGCACCCGCATCCGCCGCCGCCGATCTCCGTCGCCTCGCCGCCCTCCTCACCGGCGCCGAGCCGCTGAACTGGGTGATCACCGGCGACTCGATCACGCACGGACTGGTGCACACACAGGGCGAGCGCAGCTACCCCGAGCATCTGCACGAGCTGATCCGCGGCGAGCTGGGGCGCACGCGCGACGTCGTCGTCAACACCGCGATCAGCGGACACCGGCTGACCGACATCCTCGACGACTGGGAGCGGCGCATCGACTCGTGGCGTCCCGATGTGGTCACCCTCATGATCGGCACGAATGACGTCGCCACGGGTCCGGGGAGCGACACCGTCGAGCCGGGAGCCTTCGCCGCCTCGCTCCGGGAGTTCGTGGCGCGAGTGCGGGCCACCGGCGCCATTCCGGTGCTGCAGACGCCGCCCTCGATCGACATCCCCAATGCCCCAGGCCGCGAGCGGATCGCGGAGTTCGTCGACGCGGTGCGCGAGGTGGCAGCGGCCGAGGGCGTCGTGCTCGTCGACCAGCACGCGCGCTTCACCGAGTGGGGCCACGGCGGGGTGCCGTGGGGGGCTGATGGGCGACCCCTTCCACCCGAACGCCGCCGGCCACGCCGCGCTCGCGCTCGAACTCGCGAATGCACTGGGCATCTGCCCGCAAGCCGGCGTCGGCCGGACGCTGCCCCTGCTCGAGGCGCGCGTCGCCATGGCGCGCCTCGGCGCCTGACGCTTCTCCGCTCCTCCTCCCGCCGCCGCCGCCGCCGCCGAGCCAGCCTCCCGCCGCCGCCGCCGAGCCGGCCTTCCGCCGCCACAACTCCGGAGACAGCAGCCGGATCGGCGTGAATCGCGGGGGTACCGCGGCATCCGCACGTGATCTCCGGAGTTGTGGCGCACAGCCTCACCGAACCCCATCGAAAAAGTTCGGTATTCGGTGTTGCTAAGTACCGGTACTCAGTGTTACTTTGTACCGGTATCCAGCAACACTGAGTACCAACGAAACGAAGGGAGGACCTGATGGGCAAGCAGATGACCGAGATGCTCAAGGGCACTCTGGAGGGCATCGTTCTGGCCCTCCTCGCCGAGCAGCCGGCATACGGGTACGAGATCACCACACGCATCCGAGACCACGGGTTCATCGACATCGCCGAGGGCACGATCTACGCCCTGCTGGTGCGCATCGAGCAGAAGCACCTCGTCGACGTCGAGAAGGTCCCAAGCGAGAAGGGTCCGCCCCGCAAGGTGTACACCCTGAACGCGACGGGCCGGCAGGAGCTCGAAGAGTTCTGGAAGACCTGGAGCTTCCTCGTGCAGCACATCGAACGGCTCAACACGAGCACGACCACCCCCACGAAGACCGAGGAGAACTGACAATGGCCGCCAAGTGGATCGAAGCGATCACCGGATCGCTCGAAGAGAAGAAGCAGTACAAGCAGGCTCAGGCCCGCATCAACGCCCTTCCGGAGCCGTACCGCGAGATGGCGAAGGCGCAGCAGCGCTACAACATGTACTACGGCGGGGTCACCGACGGCGACGTCATCGTGAAGATGTTCCTCGACATCGCCGACCTGTGGGAGCGCGCTGCGATCGACGGCACCCCGGTCAGCGCGATCGTCGGCGACGACCCTGTCGAGTTCGCCGAGAACTACGCCGCGGCGTACGGCGGCCGACAGTGGATCGACAAGGAGCGCGCCCGCCTCATCAAGGCGTTCGACGACGCGAAGAAGAAGGAGGAATCATGACGGATGCAGCCATCTCGGTGCGCGGCATCGAGAAGTCCTACAAAGACCTGCACGTGCTGCGAGGAGTCGACTTCGAGGTCCAGAAGGGCTCGATCTTCGCCCTCCTCGGCTCGAACGGCGCGGGGAAGACCACCATGGTCCGCATCCTCTCGACGCTCCTGAAGTCGGATGCCGGCACCGCCACCGTGCAGGGTGTCGACGTTGCGGCCGATCCGCTCGCCGTGCGCCAGCGGATCAGCCTCACCGGGCAGTTCGCCGCCGTCGACGAGATCCTCACCGGGCGCGAGAACCTGGTGCTCGTCGCGAAGCTGCGCCACCTTCCTGACGCAGATCGGGTGGCTGACCTTCTGCTGGCGACGTTCCGCCTGACGGATGCCGGCGCACGCAAGGTCGGCACGTACTCCGGAGGGATGCGGCGCCGTCTCGACATCGCCATGAGCCTGGTCGGACATCCCGAGGTCATCTACCTCGACGAGCCCACCACGGGCCTCGACCCCGAGGCGCGCATCGAGGTGTGGAGCGTCATCAAGGAACTCGCCCAGACCGGAACCACCGTGCTGCTGACCACGCAGTACCTCGACGAGGCGGAGCAGCTGGCCGACCGCATCGCGATCCTCCACGAGGGCCGGATCATCGCGAACGGCACCCTCGCCGAGCTCAAGCGGCTGCTGCCGGCCGCGAAGGTCGAGTACGTCGAGAAGCAGCCCACCCTCGAGGAGATCTTCCTCACTCTCATCGGCCCGCAGGCGGGGTCGTCCACCGGAAAGGAGAACGCAGCATGAGCACGCACTTCGTCGCAGACACCGCGACGCTCACCGGCCGGTCGATGCGGCACATCTTCCGCAGCGCCGACACCATCATCACCACGGCGGTCACCCCGATCGCGCTGATGTTGCTGTTCGTGTTCGTCTTCGGAGGGGCGCTCAAACAGAGCATCGGCTCCGAGAACTACGTCAACTACCTGCTCCCCGGCATCCTGCTGATCGCGGTCGCATCCGGCATCGCCTACACGGCGTTCCGCCTGTTCAACGATCTGCAGAGCGGCATCTTCGAGCGGTTCCACTCCATGCCGATCGCCCGATCGAGCGTGCTGTGGGCTCACGTGCTCACCTCGCTCGTCGCGAACGCGATCACCCTGGCGATCATCTTCGCGGTCGGGTTCCTGATGGGATTCCGCACCGGAGCCGGTCCCCTGGCGTGGCTGGCCGTCATCGGCATCCTGCTGCTGTTCACCCTGGCGCTCACCTGGTTGGCGATCATCGCCGGCCTCAGCGCCAAGACGATCGACGGAGCCACGGCGTTCTCGTACCCGCTGATCTTCCTCCCGTTCATCAGCTCGGCGTTCGTGCCGACCGAGACGATGCCGGGGCCGGTACGGTGGTTCGCCGAGAACCAGCCGGTCACCTCGATCGTGAACAGCATCCAGGCGCTGTTCGCCGAGAAGCCGGTCGGCAACGACATCTGGGTGGCACTCGCATGGTGCGTCGGCATCCTCGTCGTCGCCTACGTGTTCGCGATCATCGCCTACCGCAAGAAGGTCAGTTGAACGTCTGCAGTGAGACGGAACGCTCCGTCCGGGCCCCGCGCCCGGCCGGGGCGTTTCGCCGCGCTCGGCGTCGGCCTGAGCTCCGGCCGGTTGGCACCCTTCCCACCTTCGTGATCTACCGCAGCCCGAGAGGGCCGAGCACCACGGCCTGCCGTGTGCGCACCCAGACCCCGGCGCCCTCCCGGCGCTCTGCCCTGGTCGCGAAGCGGTAGCGGTACGACACCGCGCGCACCCAGCGGGGCGGCTCGCCCTCGAACGGATCGGTGCGCAGCAGCGCGAGGGTCGGAGCATCCGCCTCGAGCAGCCGCAGCAGGAACACCGTGAACCAGTCGTCGAGTGAGCGCCCGAGCGGCAGGAACCACATCAGCCAGTCGAGGCGCAGATGGTACGGGGCGAACTGGCGGGGGATGCGGCGCACATCACCGGGCTTGCCCTTGAACTCGTACTCCCGCCACAGCAGGCCGTCGTCATCGACCGACCCCTCGACGACGATCTCGACACGCTCCTTCGTCACGGTGCCGAAGGCCCCATACGCATTGCCGATCTGCCAGCGGTTGAAGCTCGCGTTCATCAGCTGGCGGCGCGCGAACAGATTCCGCAGCGCGGGCCAGCTGAGAGCCACGACGAGCAGACCGACGGCACTCGTGATCACGAGCCAGTACAGCGGGATGCCGGGCCAGAGCGGCCACTCCGCGCCACCCTGTGGGGGTCCGGCCCGCTTCTCCGTCGCCTCCACGGCGCCGATTCCCGGCATCCCGATCGCCGAGAAGGCGATCACGATCGTCACCCAGTTCAGCCAGGCGAAGTTGCCGGTGGCGACCAGCCACACCTGGGTCGCGATCATGATCGCCGCGGCGACCGCCCCGATGATCTGCGGCACAGGGCCCGGTATCCAGATCGAGAGCAGCGGCGCGAACACGAAGAACGGCACGACCAGCTGCGCGAAGTGATTGCCCACGACCTCGATCCGGTGGAACCATCGCGGCAGCAGATGCGCCTGACGACTGAGCGGGCCGGGCATCGGCTGCGTCTCGTGGTGGTAGTTCAGCGCTGTGAGGTCGCGCCACTCCCGACCGCCGCGGATCTTGATCATCCCGGCACCGAACTCGACACGGAACAGCAGCCACCAGAACAGCACGATCACGACCGTGGGAGGCGGCTGGTCGGCCGAACCGAGGAAGGCGGCCAGGAAGCCGGCCTCGAGCAGCAGCATCTCCCATCCGAAGGAGTAGAACGTCTGCCCGATGCTCACCACGGACATGTATCCGAGCCACAGCACGATGGAGCACAGCATCGGCACCCACGGCGGGCCGAGCTGCGGGATGCCGACGACGAGCGCCGCCGCGACCACGATGCCCGCCGCACAGAGCAGCAGGAGGCGCCGATCCGAGTAGCGCAGATACAGGAAGACGGTGGGATGCAGCATCCGCCGTCTCGATTTCTTCGTCCCGACCCAGTCGAGCAGCATCGGCGCCGGGAGGAGCCCCCGCTCGCCGAGGAGCGGCCGGAACTGGTTCAGCGTCGAGACGAAGGCGACGAGGTAGAGCGCCGCGATCCCCCGCTGCAGCACCTCACGGGCGAACCCGAAGTCGACCGCCGCGAACCCCTCCATAGGCACAGGCTACGCCCCGACCCACTCGGCGAAAGAGGGGCTTGTGCATCGCCCTGACAGGCTGCGAACGCCGCGATGGGCGGAGGATCCGTGACAGATCCTCCGCCCATCGGGGAGAAGTCCGCCCAGCGCGTGGGCGGTTCACAGGGGTCAGGTCAGCTGACGACCCAGTCGAAGTCGTCGCCGTGCTCCTCGAGCCAGGCGTCGACGGCATCCGCTTCCTTGCCCTCGCCGTACTCGTTGACGACCAGGTCCTCGAGCGAGCCGTACTGCTCGTCGTCGAGCTTGATCTGCTCGATCAGCTCAGCGGCCTCGGGGAACTCCTCGGCGAAGCCCTTCGTGCCGAGGAAGTGCAGCCGCTCGGCCTCGCCCATCGCGCCCTTGGGGTCTTCGAGATCCTTCAGCGGGAAGGCGTCGTTGGCCCAGAACGGACGCCACAGCGTCACGACGATGTCCTCTTCCTTGTCGGTCGCGGACTTCAGCTCGGTGAGCATCGCCGCGGTCGACGAGGTGACGAGCTCGTACTCGGAGTCGAGGCCGTACTCGGGCATCATCTTCTGGGTCTGGGCGGTGAGACCGGCACCGGGCTCGATGCCGAAGATCTTGCCGTCGAACTCGGCACCCTTCCCCGCGAGGTCCTCGATCGAGGTCAGGTCGGAGTACTCGGGGACGGCGAGCGTCAGCTTGGCGTTGTCGTAGTACGCGCCGAGATCCTCGATGTCGTCGCCGTACTGGTCCATGTAGGACTTGTGGGTCAGCTCGGGCCAGGCCGACGGGTAGATGTCGACGTCGCCCTGCGCGAGACCGGTGTACAGCGGACCCGCCTCGGTGAGCGTCTTCATCTCGACCGTGTAGCCGATCTTCTCGAGCTGGTCCTGCAGCAGGTAGGCGGTGCTCAGGCCGTCGGTCCACGACGGCAGGAAGCCGAGCGTGATCGTGCCCTTGTCGCCGGAGCCGGAGTCGGAGCCGGCGTCGCCGCCGCCGGTGCCGCCCATGCCGTCGCCGCTGCAGCCGGCGAGGGTGAGGGTCGCTGCGGCGCCGATCGCCGCGATGGTCAGGAGCTTCTTCTTCATGTGTGTCTCTCTCGTTCCGTATATGTGTGCTGTGTTGCTGTGTACTGCGTGTTCTCTTGTGCGGAAGGGATGAGTCAGTGCACGCCGCCGCCGACGGCGGTACGCGTGGATGCCTCGGCCTCGGCCTCGGCGGACGCGTCCTGCGCGGGGGCTGCTGCGGTCTGGGTCGCTGCCGGCGTCGGCGCGGATGCCGAAGCGGATGCCGCGGCGAGGCGTCGCTGCGTGCGGCGACGCGCCAGCATCCCGAGCAGCGACGAGCGGTTGCTGCCCAGGTCGCCCAGCGCCGCGGTGACGCGGTCGAGGAAGACGGCGATGAGCACGACGCCCAGCCCCGCCTCGACGCCCTTGGCGATGTTGATGGTCGAGATCGCCTCGACGACGATCTTACCGAGGCCGTCGGCGCCTGCCATGCCGGCGATGACCGCCATCGACAGGGCCAGCATGATGACCTGGTTGACCCCGGCGAGGATCGTGGGCATCGCGAGCGGAAGCTGGATGCCGCGCAGGATCTGCCCCGGCTTGGCACCGAACGCCTGACCCGCTTCGACGGTCTCGGAGTCGACACCGCGGATGCCGAGCTCGGTCAGTCGCACACCGGGAGGCAGCGCGAAGATCACCGTGGCGACGAGGCCCGGCACGACGCCGATGCTGAAGAACACGATGGCCGGGATCAGGTAGACGAAGGCGGGCATCGTCTGCATGAAGTCGAGCACGGGCTTCAACACCGCGCGGACCGTGGCGTTGCGCGCCGACCAGATGCCCAGGGGCACGGCGATCAGCACGGCGATCACCGCGGCGACGAGCACGAGGGCGAGGGTCTGCATCGCCGGCACCCACAGGTTCATGGCGACGATCAGGGCGAACGAGACGACCGTCCCGATCGCGAGCTGCCACGAGCGGACGAGCCAGGCGATCAGCGCAGCCACCACGATGATCACGATGAAGTGCGGGCTGAGCAGGGCTCGGGTGAGGCCGTCGACGAGGAAGCTGACGACGAAGGAGATGACGTCGAGCAGACCGTCGAGGTTCGTCTTGATCCAGTCGACGCCCGTGGCGACCCAGGTGCCGAGGGGGATGCGGAAGCCGTCCATCAGCGCACCTCCCCTGCCGTCGCGGCGTCCGCCGGGTCGGCGGTCCACCCGTCGTCGAGCACCGCATCGATCTCGGCCTGCGGCATGGGCAGCAGCGGCAGAGTGAGCTCGCCGGTGGCACCGGGGCCCGGGCCCAGGGCCGCGAGCAGGGTGATGCGCGGGATGACGCCCACGAGTCGGTTCTCCGCGTCGACCACCGCGAGCGGCAGCGGCGACTCGACCGAGGGGATGAACAGGTTCATGAGGACCTCGTCCTTGCTGACGCTCTGCGGCACCGGCTTGATGATCGACTCGAGGGTCGACACGCCCTGACGCACGAGCTTGACGGCATCCCGGTCGGTGACGATGCCGAGCAGTCGGCGATCACGTCCGGTCACGTAGGTGGCCGACATGAAGGCGTCGCGCATCTGACGCAGCGCCGTGCGGGGTCCGGCACTCTCCGGGACGACGGGGCGCGGGCGCTCCATGACGTTCGCGGCGGTGAGCACGCGGGCGCGGTCGACATCCTGCACGAACTGCTCGACGTAGTCGTTCGCGGGGTCGGTGAGGATGTCCTCCGGCGTGCCGATCTGCACGATGCGGCCATCGCGCATCACGGCGATCCGGTCGCCGAGGAACATCGCCTCGTTGAGGTCGTGGGTGATGAAGACGATGGTCTTCTGCAGCTTCTCCTGCAGTTCGAGGAGCTGCTCCTGCATCTCGCGGCGGATCAGCGGATCGAGGGCGCTGAACGCCTCATCCATGAGCAGGATGTCGGAGTCGGCGGCGAGGGCGCGGGCGATGCCGACACGCTGCTGCATCCCGCCGGAGAGCTCGGACGGGAGCTTCTCGGCCTGGCCCTCCAGCCCCACGAGGGAGAGGATCTCCTCAGCCTTCGCCAGGCGCTCCTCCTTGCCCACGCCCTTGAGCTCGAGCGGATAGGCGACGTTCGCGGCGACCGTGCGGTGCGGCAGCAGCGCGAAGTGCTGGAACACCATCGAGATGCGGTCTCGGCGGATTTCCCGCAGTCGAGAAGAGGGGATGCCGGTGATGGGGTCGCCGTTCACGACGACGGATCCGTCTGTCGCCTCATGCAGACCGTTGAGCATGCGGATGATGGTGGACTTGCCGGAGCCGGAGAGGCCCATGATCACGAAGATCTCGCCCCGGTTGACGGTGAAACTGGCGTCGATGACAGCGGCGGTTCCTGCATCGCCGACCTGGGATCTGCTCTCACCGGCCTTCAGTCGACGGACGGCACTGCTCGGATTCTTCCCGAACACCTTGTACAGATTGCGCGCTTCAAGAGCGATATCGGACACGTTTCCCCTGCGGCTCGCCGAGTGCGGCTGAGCCTGCTTCGGTTACGCCCGGGTGATCCTCCCGGCCGTTTCGACGTGGTGCTGTGGCGGCGCGGACGGCGGATTTCGGATCCACCGCGATAGAGCATCGACCGTACGTCCACGCCTCTTCGCAGCACAGCACATTCGAAAGAAGGACGTGGTCGCGGACTGGTCTTCGGGCCGTCAGGCCCACCAACCAACGTAACGAAATGGCCGGTCACGGGCAAATCCGCTGTTCCCGATGCCGTTCAGTTTCGTATGCTGACCGGGGGATTGCGCGGGTTTCGGACGTGGGCGTCCCGCGCTTCTCCGACGCCTGCCGAGCGCTTGGGAAGGCCATGTGCGCCTCCGAAGTCCGGATGCCAGGGAGACGGACTTCCGGGGCGCATTCGGACTTCCGAGGCGCACACGATCAGCGGCGGATGCTGCGCGTGACCGTGAACTTGGAGGTGCGTCCGAGCTGCGCGGTCGGGCCGATCAGTCTGGTCAACTCACCGCGATACCCGAGGGACGAGTTGAACACCGTGACGAGCTCCCCGCCGGGACGCAGGATGCGGGCGGCGGCCTCGAACAGCCGGGTCGCGGCTCCCGTATGGACGCTGCTGCCGAGGTGGAAGGGTGGGTTGAGCAGCACCAGATCGGCGCTCGCGTCGGCGAGCTCGGACGCGGCGTCGTCGTGCATCACGGTGACCCGATCCGCGACGTCGTTCGCCGCCATGGTCGCGCGAGCGGATGCCGCGGCTGCCGCCGACCGATCGGTGGCGATCACGCGGGCTTCGGGGTGTGCGAGGGCATAGGAGGCGGCGAGCGCGCCGGTGCCGCAGCCCAGATCGACGACGGTGAGCGCCGGGCTCGACTCGGTGTCGTTCACAACGCAGCATGGATCGGCCGGAGTGGCCGATTCCGCGGCGTTCCGGGGAGAAGCAGATACATCTGTGCTGAGTTGTGAACCGTCGAGGCCGAGCATGTCGAGCAGCACCCGCGTTCCGATGTCGAGACGCGCCCCCGCGAAGGCGCCGCCATGCGCCACCAGCACCAGTCCGTCGTGCTGCGCGGTCACCGGGTACGGAGGCTCAGAACGAACCGGCCGCGGGTCAGAGGCCACGACGAGACGGGACTTGCGATCCGCCCGCTCGGCCTGCACCTGCGCGAAGCTGCGCGCCAGCACCTCGTTCTGCGTGATCGTCATGTGCTTCACGCGTCCACCGGCGACGAGCACGACATCAGGAGCCGCCCAGCGGGCCACCGCATCCGCGATCTCCTCGAGCTCGGCGAGCGCCTTCGGCAGCTGCACCAGCACCAGACGCGCACCGTCGAGCAGGGTCGCGTCGAGTTCGTGGGACGAGAACCCCTCGATGCCCAGCTCGCCTGCATTCCGGGCGAGCGCCCGTCGGCCGGTCGCCAGATCCTGGTGCACACGCACACCGTCCAGCCCGGCGTGGGTGAGCGCCAGCGTGATCGCGCCGTACTCGTCGCCGATGACCGCGACCTCCCGACCCGAGACACCGGAGGTCAGCGCCCGGCCGACGAGCAGCAGGTCGGTTGCGTCGTGCGCCTGCAGGTTGTCGGCCTCGACGTCGGGCCATCGACGCAGGCTGCTGAAGGGGAAGTCCACCGCTCCAGCCTAGGAGCGCACCCTCTTGACCCAGACTGAACGGTCGTTTAGCATACTGTACATGCGTTCAGCACCCGATGACCTCACCGCCCGTGCCCGAATCCGGGACACCGCCATTGCCGCGTTCGCGCGCGACGGCTACGACGGGGCGAGCCTGCGCCGCATCGCGCAGGAGGCGGGGGTCAGCCCCGCCCTGATCGTCCATCACTTCGGAGACAAGAACGCCCTCCGCGCCGAATGCGACGACTACGTGGTCTCCGTCTTCATCAACGAGGAGCACGACCTCATCGTCGCGCCGACCCGCGATCGCATCCGCACCGCACTGAACGATCTCGAGCGCTACGGACCGTATCTCGACTACCTCGCCCGCATGCTCGCCGACGGCTCGGCCGCCGCCGATCGTCTGTTCGACAGCTTCCTGGCCAACACCCGCGACGTGCTCGACGAGCAGAAGGCCGCTGGCATGCTCGAGCCGATGAGCGATCCCGAGATGACGATCATGCTGCTGACCCTGATGGGGCTCGCCCCCGTCGTGATGCGCGCACAGATCGCTCGCGCACTGGGCACCGACCAGCTGAGCCCGGCAGGACTGCTGCGCACGACGCTGCCCACACTCGAACTTCTCACGCACGGCATCTACTCGACCACCGCGCTGCTCGACGGCGCCCGAGAGGCTCTCGCCTCACCGGGCGGCGCGAAGGGAGCACCCTCATGACCTCCACCATCGAGATCGACCGACTGCACAAGCGCTACGGCACTCGCATCGCTCTCCACGAACTCGACCTCGCCGTACGGCCGGGGACCGTGTTCGGCCTCATCGGCCCGAACGGAGCGGGCAAGACGACAACGCTGCGCACGCTCGTCGACGTCATCCGTCCGTCCTCGGGTTCCGTGCGGGTCCTCGGGGTCGAGCCGCGGCTGGGAGGTGCAGCCCTGCGACGCCGCATCGGATACGTGCCGGGCGAACTGCACCTCGAGGGCCGCTCGAGCGGACATCGGATGCTGGCGTTCTACGCGCAGGTGTCGGGCGAGCGTGACTCCGCCGCCACGCTGCGCACCGCGCGCGAGCTCGCCGATCGTCTCGGCGTCGATCTGTCGCGCTCGGTACGCACGCTCTCGAAGGGCAACAAGCAGAAGATCGGGCTCATCCAGGCCTTCATGCACCGGCCGGAGCTGCTGATCCTCGATGAGCCGACGAGCGGCCTCGACCCCCTCGTGCAGCGCGAGTTCCTGCAGATGGTGCGCGAGGCGAAGGATGCGGGGCAGACCGTGCTGCTGAGTTCACACGTGCTGAGCGAGATCCAGCAGACCGCCGACGAGGTCGCCGTGCTCGCGAACGGCAGGGTCGTCGCCGAAGGCGATGTCGCCTCGCTGCGGCTCGGCTCGATCCGCCGGATACGGGCAGAGATCGCCATCCCGGATGCCGCGGCCGCAGCGGCCGCATTCGATCGTGTACCGGGGCTCACCGGACTCGAGGTGCACCCGGGCGACGGCACGCTGCAGCTCGCCGGCACGATCGAGGGCGCGATCGACCCGTTCATCAAGGCGCTCGCGCCCTTCGAGGTGCGCGACCTCACGGTCGAGGAGCCCGACCTCGAGGAGTCGGTGCTGCGCCTGTACGGAAGTGCCGCGGCGAGCCCGGCTCCCGACGCAGAGTCCGGCGCGGCTCGCGGCGCGGCGTCCGACGTCGAGCCTGGCGCCGCGGCCGGTGCAGAGTCGGGCGTCGCGTCGCGGTCCGCCTCCCGCACGGACCCGGCCACCGTCCAGGACGCCCCGCCGAGCAGACGAGCCCGACGCGCGAGGGGGGATCGGCGGTGAACGGCATCCTTCCCGTGTTCCGTCGCAGCCTGCGCGAGTCCTGGCGCGGCCTGCTGGGCTGGACCGTGGGCCTCGCGGCCGTGCTGTTCCTCTACCTGCCCCTGTTCCCCAGTCTCGGCGGGGGCGGACAGCTCGAGGCGATGATCTCGTCGCTGCCGAAGGAGCTCGTCGACACGCTCGGCTACGACCAGATCGCGACGGGCGCCGGATACGCGCAGAGCACGTTCTTCGGCCTGATCGGATTCCTGCTGCTCACGATCGCGGCCGTCCTGTGGGGATCCGCAGCGCTCGCCGGCGCGGAGGAGAGCGGACGCGCCGAGCTCGATCTCGCGCACGGCATCGGCCGCGCGCAGTACGCGCTCGAGTCGGCGCTGGCCGTGCTCGTCCGGCTGGTGTGGCTCGGTGTATTCGCGGGGCTCGTCGTCTGGGCGCTGAACGGCCCCTCCGAACTCGGCATCGACGACGGGAACATCGTCGGGGCGAGTGCGGCGCTCACCGGCCTCGCGTTCCTCACGGCATCCGCCGCCCTGTTCGCCGGCGCCGCGACGGGTCGCCGCATATGGGCGACCGGCGTCGGCGCGGGGGTCGCCGTGCTCGGGTACATCCTGCAGGCGCTCGCCAGGCAGTCGGCAGATCTGGAGTGGCTCAACGCCCTGTCGCCGTACGCATGGGTGTACCACCGGCCGCCTCTCGCCGACGGCGTCGACCCCGGAGGACTCGCGCTGACCTGGGGCCTCGCGCTCGCCCTCGTGGCCGCGGCCGCTGTCGCGCTGCGCGTCCGGGATCTGCGCGGCTGACGCCCCACATAGTTGCCCGCATCCGGGCACGACTTCGGAGCGCGGAGGCGACACCCTGCGTCGACCGCTCCCCGCTCGGCGTGTCGTCCGCCGTCTCCGAAGTTGTGCCCGCGCGAGCGGCGAGCGACCAGCGCCGCTCCGCCTGCGTGGTCAATAACGCACCCGAACCGCGGCTTTCCGGTGTTCTTTCGACCCCGCACCAGCTGATCGAGCTCTCTCGGATGCCGAATCGACCCCGCACCGGCCGGAGAGTGCGGCAGCACACCGGTTGACACGATCCAGGTTCGGTGGTTACCTAGTCTAGTAACTAACCCACAAACCACGCGGAGGACTCGTGATCGAAGAAGGCAAGCCGCTCTTCCTCCAGATCGCCGAGCAGATCGAGGACTCGATCCTCGACGGCTCGCTGCCGGAGGAGACTCAGGCGCCCTCGACGAACGAGCTCGCCGGCTTCTATCGGATCAACCCCGCCACCGCAGCGAAGGGAGTCGCCATGCTCACCGACAAGGGCGTGCTGTACAAGCGCCGCGGCATCGGCATGTTCGTCGCCGCCGGCGCGAAGGATCTGCTCCTCGGCGAGCGCCGCGCCGCGTTCGCCGACCGCTACATCGACCCGCTTCTCGCCGAAGCTCGCACCCTGGGCCTCGGCGCCGACGACCTCGCCGCGCTGCTCCGTGAGCGCGCGGCGCACACTGCACAGTCAGCACAACCAGCACAGCCAGCACAAGCCACCCAGACAGAAGGGAAGAACCCCGCATGACCGCCGTCATCGAGGTGCAGGACCTCACGAAGAGATACAAAGACAAGCGCGCACTCGACAACGTCTCGCTGAGCCTCGAGGGCGGAGCGATCTACGGACTGCTCGGCCGCAACGGGGCGGGCAAGACCACACTCATGTCGATCCTGACCGCGCAGAACTTCGAGTCATCCGGAACCGTCAGGGTCTTCGGGGAGCATCCGTACGAGAACGCGCGTGTCCTCAACCGCATCTGCTTCGTGCGTGAGAGCCAGAAGTACCCGGATGACGCCTACCCGCGTCACGCTTTCAAGGCGGCGAGCCTCTTCTTCCACAACTGGAACCAGGAGCTCGCCGACGAACTCGTCGAGCAGTTCCAGCTGCCGATGAAGCAGACGATCAAGAAGCTCTCCCGCGGTCAGCTCTCGGCAGTCGGCGTGATCATCGGACTCGCCTCGCGCGCCGAGCTGACGTTCTTCGACGAGCCCTACCTCGGTCTCGATGCGGTTGCCAGACAGATCTTCTACGATCGCCTGCTCGAGGACTACGCCGAGCATCCGCGCACGATCATCCTCTCGTCGCACCTGATCGACGAGGTCTCGAACCTCATCGAGAAGGTCATCGTGATCGACAACGGCCGCATCCTCCTCAACGAGGACACGGATGCCGTCCGCGACCGCGCCGTCACGGTCGTCGGCGACGCCGCCAAGGTCGACGCCTGGGCGTCCGACCGCGAGGTGCTGCACCGGGAGGCGCTCGGACGCGTGGCATCCGTCACCGTGCTCGGCGCGCTGTCTCCCGCCGAGCGGGCCGAGGTCACGGCATCCGGTCTGGATCTCGCCCCGGTGTCACTGCAGCAGCTGATCGTCCGACTCACCCAGAAGACCGAGGCGGACTCGGCCACGAGAGGTTCACTCGCGAAGGAGGAGGTGCGCTGATGCGACGCACACTCAACGTCATCCGGCTGCAGCTGATCAACCGCCAGACCTTCATCTGGGTCCCGCTGATCATCCTCGGCTCCGCCGTGGTGATCTCGGTGCTCATCTACGCGATGATCCCGGTCGACACCCCGAAGTACGGCGGCGGCGGACAGGCCCCGCTCTGGTACTTCTTCGCCATCGGGATCTCGGCGATGACCCTGACGTTCCCGTTCTCGCAGGCCATGAGCATCACCCGTCGGGACTTCTTCTTCGGGACGCTGCTGACCGCCATCCTCGGCAGCGCGTTCATGGGCGTGGTGTTCCTGATCGGCGGCGGCATCGAGATGCTGACCGACGGGTACGGGGTGAACGGCTACGTCTTCTACCTGCCGTGGCTGTGGGAGGCGGGCCCGGGCGGCGCGTTCATCGTCTACTTCACCCTCGCGCTGTTCCTGTTCGTCGTCGGCTTCACCGGGGCGACGATCTACAAGAGCTGGGGTCCCACCGCGCTCACCATCGTCGGAGTCGGACTCGCCCTGATCCTCGTGGGTCTCGCGTTCCTCGCGACGAGGCTCGAGCTGTGGGACGAGGTGTGGACGGGCATCCTCGACGCGGGCGCAGTCGGCCTCGCGCTGTGGGGACTCGTGGGCGTGGTGGTGCTCAGCGCCGTCTCGTTCCTCGCCTTCCGCCGCGCCACCCCCTGATCCTCTCGTCGCCCGACGCCGGTCGCCCCACGGGGTGGCCGGCGTCGTCGCGTCCGCTACCCGTCGTCGGCGCCGGAATCAACCCGGTGCTGCTCGCGAGGCAGAACGGCTAGCGTCACCCTGCGAGGGAGGATGACGAAAGGATGCCGTGACGAACCTGATCACCCGCCTCGGTCCTCGGCGCACGGGGATCGTGCGCGCTCTGCATGACGCCGTCAGACCGGCGCGCCTGCTCCTGGTGGCGAAGACCGCTCTCGCCGTCGGCCTCGCCTGGACCCTCGCGCCCCACATGCCGGGGGTCACCGACGAGTACCCGTACTACGCGCCGCTCGGCGCCCTCGTCAGCATGTATCCCACGCTGATGGGGTCGGTGCGGTCCGGCCTGCAGACGCTGCTCGGCCTCGCGACAGGCATCGCGCTCGCGGCGATCGTGGTGCTCACGGTCGGCCCGACGTGGTGGACGATCCCGGCCGTCGTCGGCATCGGCGTGCTCGTCTCGGGAACCGGCTGGTTCGGCGTCGGCCGCGAGTACGTGCCGATGGCGGCGCTCTTCGTACTCATCATCGGCGGCGAGAACGCCGACGAGTACTCGCTGGGATACCTCGTGCAGATGGGGGTCGGCGTGGTCGTCGGGCTCGTCGTGAACGTGGTGATCGCCCCCGCACCGCTCACGCTGGCCGCCGCGGCCAGGGTCGAGGCGTTCCGGCTGCAACTGAGCGAGCACCTGCACGACATCGGCGCAGCCGTCTCGGAGTCCTGGCCCCCTGAGCATCAGCAGTGGGCCGAGGATGCCGCCTCGCTCGCCGACACGACGGCCGAGTTGCGCGCTGCGCTGTCGGAGGCCGACGACAGCCGACGCGGCAATCCGAGGGCGCGCGGACGCCGGGGCGAGACTCAGCACATCCACGAGGAGCTGAGTCGACTCGACCGAATCGCGCACCTCATCCGGGACATCTCGGACGAGATCGCCGACACGATCTGGGATCGGCCGGGCGCTCTCGTGCTCGACCCTGCACTGCCGGACCCTCTGTCGGCCGCGTGCCATGCGGTCGCCGAGGTCATCGCACAGGACGACCCTGCGACGTCGGAGGATCATCGCGAGCGCGCCGAGGCTGCCAGAGCCATCCGACTGCTGCTCGAGACGGTCGACGACCGCACGCTCGCCGCGCGTCGCTCGATGGGCCCAGGAGTGCTCACCGCCATGCACCTGCGCCGCATCCTGATCGTCAGCGGGCACCGAGAGCCAGACGAGGAGGCGGGCGTCGAGGAGGATCAGGAGCGCGAGGACGAACCGAGGGGCGAGGACGAACCGGAGTCGCGGTGACCCGCCCTCCTCCGACCCGCACTCCTGCGAGGCGAGCGCGCAGTGCCGCGGCGTCAGATCAGGTCGTCGGCGGCGAGGATGTCGATCTGCCACGGGCGACCGGCCGGGTCTGACGAGTCGTGCGCGTCGACGGCCTCGGTGATGACCTCGTGGATCCGCTCCATCACCGCATCGAACTCGACCTCGGTGAGTCTGACCATGCGCTGCGAGAAGGTGGCGTGAACCTCCGTCGTGCGGCCCGAGAGGTATTCCGGCGTCCAGGCGACCACCCGTGCCATCATCTGCTGGTGATCGTCGGCCAGCGAGCGCACCATGGCTGTGCCGAGCGCCTCGTCGGGAACCGGATGCTCGGGTCCGCCCACGTTGATCGCGCCCTTGCGGGCTTTCCACACACGATCACGACGATCCCGTGCATGCTCCGGGGCCTCTTCGATGAGGCCGGCGTCGGCGAGAACCCGCAGGTGGAAGCTCGCGCTGTTGGCCGGGACGTCGAGGTCGGCGGCGACGTCGGCGGCGCGGAGGTACTCACGGCGGGAGAACAGCCGGATCATCTGACGCCGCAGCGGATGCGCGTAGGCCTTCAGCATCGCCGACGTCATCCAGACCTGTTCGGCATCCTGCTGCGGCTCACCCATGTGTCGAGTGTATCCGCACCGGAACTTGCGCAATAAGTATTGCGCAATTGTTCTTGCGCAATTATGGTGGTGACCATGACGACCGTGACAGCACCGCATCGGCTGTGGCAGAACCCCCGCTACCTGACCTGGCTCGTGAGCGACACGAGCAAGGGACTAGCCGCCGCTCTGTTCGCGTTCGCGATCCCGCTGCTCGCGCTGATCGTGACGAACGACCCCGCGCAGGCGGGCATCATCGGCGGTGCGGGGATGGCTGCGCGTCTCGTGTTCACGCTCGCAGGCGGGGTGCTCGCCGACCGGCATCCGCGTATCGTCCTGATGCTGATCGGGGCGCTCGCCGGCATCCTGCTCTCCGGCGCCTTCACCGTGCTGGCACTCCTGGATGCGCTGACCTTCGGCACGCTGCTGGCCGCGAACATCTTGCTCGCCGCCCGCGGCGGACTCTTCGACGTCGCGGGCGAGAGCGCCATCAAGGAGATCGTCCCCGATGACGCGATGGGACGGGCGCAGGCGGCGAATCAGGGGCGCGACGCCGCACTGCAGCTCGCCGGCGGGCCGCTGGGCGGGCTGCTGCTGGGCGCCGGCGGGTGGCTCGTCGGAGTCGCGATGACGCTCTGCCACGGGATCGCCGCAGCAACCGCATGGATGCTGCATCGCCAGGCCCGCCGCGCGGGGATCGTCGACACGGGGGCGGATGCCGACGAGCCTCGCGTGGGCGCCTCGTCGGAGAACCCAGCGGCGGATGCAGAGGCCGAGGCGGATGCAGTGGCCGCAGCGCCCGCCGGGAGCAGCGCATGGGCAGAGTTGCGTGAGGGATTCGGATGGCTGCTCTCGCGACCCGACCTCGGCGGCGTGCTGCTGATCATCACCATCATCAACCTCGGCTTCAATGCCGCGATCACGACCGTCATCTACGCCCTGCAGCAAGCCGGATACTCGGAACTTCTGATCGGCAGCCTCAGCGCAGCCGTCGGAGCCGTGATGCTCGTCGGAGCGGTGGTCGCCCCGCTCCTCGTGCCACGGATCAGAGCAGGAGTACTGGCGATCAGCGGGCTCTCAGTCGTGGCGATCGGCGCGATCGTGCTTTCCATGGTCACGAAACCTTGGGCGATCGTCGTGGTGCTCGGCGCATCCGTGCTGCTGCTCCCCTCCCTCAATGCCGGGATGATGGGCTACTTCATGGTCGCGACTCCGACCCGGCTGCTCGGGCGGGCGAACAGCGCGGCGGGCGTGCTGGGCATGGGCGCGCTGCCCCTCGCGCCGCTGATCGCCGGCTTCGGGCTCAGCTGGATCGGCCGCGAATGGACCATGCTCGTCTGCGCAGCCCTGTGCGTCCTCGCCGTCGCGCTCGCGCTGGGCAACCGTGCTCTGCGCGCCCTGCCGGTCGAAGCGCGGTGGGCCGAGCACGCCAGGCAGTACGAGACCGCCTGAGCGATCGCTCGGCGATCGCCTCACAGGATCGCGGTGAGCACTCCGCCGTCCGCGCGCACGGCGGCACCGTTCGTCGCCGAGGAGAGCGGGCTCGAGAGGAAGGCGACCAGATTCGCGATCTCCGTCGGGTCGATGAAGCGCTCCAGGAGAGTCGTCCGGTTCTGGCCGATGATGGCGTCCTTCATCTCCTCCACAGGCAGCGCCTGAGCATCCGCCACCGCCGCCACGGATGCGGCCACTCCGTCGGAGAACGTGGGTCCGCCGAGGACGGTGTTGACAGTCACCGAGGTCCCGCGGGTGAGCTTGGCCAGCCCGTTCCCGACGGCGAGCATGGCCGCCTTCGTCATCCCGTAGTGCACCATGTCCGCCGGCACGTTGACACCGGACTCGCTGCTGATGAAGATGATCCGGCCGGACCCTCGTGCGAGCATCCCGCCGAGCACTGCCCGGGACAGCCGCACACCGCTCATCACGTTGACCTCGAAGTATCGCGTCCACTCGTCATCGGCGATCGACGCGAAGTCGGCGAGACCGAAGAGACCGACGTTGTTCACCAGGATGTCCACCTCACCCAGCGCCTCGGTGAGCGCGGTCACCTCTGCCGCCTGCGAGAAGTCCGCCACGAGACCCGACACTCGCGCACCCGGCTGCTCGTCGCGCAGCCGCTCCACCGCCCGATCGAGGCGCCCCGCGTCGCGCCCGTTCAGCACCACCTCCACGCCTTCGGCCGCCAGGGCGGATGCCACGGCATACCCGATCCCCTGACTCGAGCCACTGATGAACGCCCTCTTGCCCTGCAGTACCAGATCCATCACCGCTCCTCTTCAGCGCCGTTCGTCGGCACGTCTTCACTTGCTTGAGCAAGTCACGGTACAGGGGATGACTTGCGTGAGCAAGTGAAAAGCCACTGGTGGAGTATGCTCGCACCATGTCTGAGAATCCGATCGCCGGTCCACTGAGCGCGGACGAACTGGACATCTGGGCACCCGTCGCGACGCTGCTCGAGCGACTCCCGACCGCACTCGACGCCCAGCTCCAGCGCGACAGCGGGCTGACCCACTTCGAGCACGGCATCCTGTACGCGCTCGATTCCGCCCCCGATCGCACACTGCGCCTCAGCATCCTCGCCGGCTACGCCAGCTGCACCCTCTCGCGGCTCTCCCGGGCGGTCTCCCGACTGGAGGCCAAAGGATGGGTCCGCCGCGCGACCGACCCCACCGACGGGCGGTTCACCCTGGGCATCCTCACCCCGAGCGGGCACGACAAGGTGGCCGAGTCGACCCCTGCGCATCATGCGCTGGTGCGCGAACTGGTCTTCGAGAGCCTGACCGCGGCTCAGCGTCGCCAGCTGCGCATGATCAGCCAGAGGATCTCGGCCGCGATCGGCCCTGACGAGTCGTGGCGGCCGCCGACGCTCGAGCGCCCGTGACGGATGTCGGGCCCCGCGCGTAGGATCAGCGGCACGCGCCGACGACCCGAGGAGACGACGATGTCCGCCCTGCAGATCACACAGAAACCGCTCCCTTACGTCCGCCTCGCTGCGCTGACCGAGACCGTCGCGTCCCAACCCGAGGTCGCGGCCGTCGTGGGTCCGCTGTTCGATCGGGTGGCCGATGCGATCATCGCCTCCGGCGGCGAGCCGGGGCTGCCGATCGCGGAGTACGACATGAACAAGCACGGTGTGCGGATCACAGCCGGTTTCGTCTACGACGGTCCCGCCGTCGATGGGATCGTCATCGTCGAGCTGCCGGCCGTCGACGCGGCGTTCACCGCCACTCACCTCGGCACGATGGCGAGGATCGATGACAGCTGGCACGCGGTGAACCAGGCCATCCTGGCGAATGGCTCGACGGCCGTGGGGGCATGCCGCGAGGTCTATCTGCAGTCGGAATCCGAAGACCAGGCCGACTGGGTCACCGAGCTGCAGCAGCCGGTGGCGAGTTCCTGACCCGTCAGAGCGCTCCGGCGAGCGCGGCGACGCCGACGATCACCGAGACGAGGGCGAGCACCAGGGCGACCGCGATCAACACGGCGTGGACCTTGAGGAATGCGGTGGCCTTGCCGTCGGCATCCCGAGCCCGAGGGTCCGTCGAGACGCGCTTGTAGAAGCGCGGCCACACGAGCACGTTGAAGGCGGCGTTGAGGAAGAGCACGACGGCGAGAGCGATCACCCCTCCACGCTACTGCCCGGCCCGTCTCGTGCCTGGCGCCGTCGGTCGATGCCTACCGTCTGCAGGACTCCCGAAAAACTGACCGAGTCCATGTATCAGGAACCCCTTGCCGCGCTCCTGATCAGTGTGATCACAATGGGACTCATGATCGACGGCGCACCCGATGGCGCCGCCCTCGATCCTGCACCGGACGACGGCGCGGCACGCTGGAGGCGTGCCGCCGACTTCTTCGACGCATGGCGGGACGGCGACAGCCGCGCGATGGACGACCTCGTGCGGTTGATGACGCCTGTCCTCTGGCATGTCGTGCGCGCGTACGGACTCGAACGCACCCTGGCCGAGGATGTCATCCAGACGACCTGGCTGCAGTTGGTCCGAGGGCACCGCTCGATCTCCGATCCGCGTGCGGTGTCGGCCTGGCTCACCACCACCGCTCGCCGCGAGGCATGGCGCGCCGGCAAGGCCCACGGTCGCATCGACACCACCGAAGCGGATGCTCTCGATGCTCTGCTGCCCGCACAGCAGTCCGCCGAGGACCACGCCGCGACCGGCGATGAGAACAGGCGGCTCTGGTCCGCCGTGCAGCGCCTCGCCGAGCGATGCCAGCGACTGCTGCGAGTCATCGCCTTCGAGGAGCGCCCGGACTACGCGCGACTGGCAGCCGACCTGGCGATGCCGGTGGGCAGCATCGGACCGACGCGACAGCGCTGCCTCGCGAAGCTGCGGGACCTGCTCGACGCGCCCTCACCACGGACGGAGGGCCACTGATGAGCGAGAACGACCGCGTCAACGGCGGCGACAACCACGAGGATGCCGAGCTGTTCGCCCAGCTGCGCTCACTGTGGCGCGACGTCGACCCGATGCCCGCCGCGCTGATCGATCGGATGATCGCGGCCGTCGCCTCCGAGGGCCTCTCGGACGAGTACGCACTGCTCACCCTCGTGGAGGATCCGCTCGGAGCGGTGCGCGGCGACGCCGATGCGCTGACGCTGCAGTTCAGCGACGGCACCACCAGCATCCTGCTCCATGTGACTCGTTCCGCGACCGGCGCGCACCGCATCGACGGCTGGGTGGATACGGTGACCGGCGAGATCGAGCTCGCCCAGGGCGATCGCATCCGCACGACGTCGCCGAACGACACGGGTCGATTCGTCTTCGATGACGTGCCGGATGGTCTGACGCGCGTTCGCCTCACCGCCACCGTCGGCGACGAGGAGCGCACGCTTTCGACACCGCAGTTCGAGTTGTGATCGACCGTGCGGTGACCGCGCACACGAGGGGAATCCGCCACGACGCGGCCGACCCGCCCATGCACACCCGAGGCGGGTCCGCCCGCACACCACACTGCGGGTCAGCCCGCACACGACGCGGGTCCGCCCGCATGGAGAGGACCGACGATGGAACAGCCCCAGGGGTGGAGTTGGCAGGACCGCGCAGAGGGGTCGATCAGGCGGGGAACCGCACTCGACCCGTCGATCGAGCAGGTCGACGGAGTGCGGGCGTTCCCGACCGCGTACCTGCAGGAGCGGCTGCTGATCACACAGGATCAAGAGAACGACCAGGAGGCCTACGATCGAGAGATCCGGGAGCTGCGCGAGGCGGCCGGCTCCTTCGGATGGAACCTCGAGATCGAGAGTCCGGATGCTGCGCGCTCCGCCGCTCCGCTGCTCCCCGGCGTCCCCGGCTTCCTGCGGGCACGACTCACGACGCCCGACGAGCCCACCCGCGGTGAGTCCCCCGTGCCCCCGGATGCCTGGCGCGTACTGCAGCGCGCCCGCCGCAGCTCGGGCACCCCCATGCCGCGCACCAGCCTTGAGCACGTGCTGTCGATCGACCCGGTGGGCCTCAACCCGTTCAGCCGCACGAACCCCTTCAGTCGCACGAACCCCTTCAGCCGAACCAATCCGGTCCGCGGTGCGGGAGGAGGAGCAGGCGGCAGCGACGACTACCTCGAACCCGGGCGCGGAGCTCGGCAGCCGGTGACCTGGGTCGGCCCGGCACCGCGGCGCACCGCCGCTCCGAAGCGCGGCCGTCGCCCGGTGGTCGCGGTGCTCGACACGGGCTGCGGGGTGCACGACTGGCTGCCGGATGACATCGTCACCCGGCACATCGAACTCGACGGGGTGCCCGTCGGCCTCACCGATGACGCCGATCCCGAGCGGTACCCCGATCTGTACGGTCAGCTCGACGGCGAGATCGACGCGGTCGCGGGGCACGGCACGTTCATCTCAGGCATCATCCGGCAGACGGCGCCCGAGGCTGACATCCTGTCGATCCGGATGGCTGGGGCGCTCGGGGTGATCGATGAGAGCACGTTCCTCACCACGGTCGCCCAGGTCGTCGAGCTGCTGCGCCGACACCGCGAAGACCCCTCGACCGGGCATCCGATCGACGTGCTCAACCTGTCGCTCGGGTACTACCACGAGACGCCGGTCGACGGTCAGTTCAGCATGACGCTCCACGCGCTGCTCACGGCGGCACGCGAGCTCGGATGCGTGGTGGTCTGCTCCGCCGGAAACGACGCCATCGACCGACCGTCGTTCCCGGCATCCCTCTGGCCCTGGCCCGGGGCGGACAACGGCATCCCGCGCGATGACGACGCACCGCATGTCTCGGTCGGAGCGCTCAACCCGTCGGCCCGCTCCGTCGCACTGTTCTCGAACGTCGGACCGTGGGTGCAGGTCTACGCGCCCGGTGCGGCCGTCGTCAGCACCTCTCCTGCGTTCATCGGCGGAGAGCAGGCGTCGACGAGAGCGGATGTCGACGGACTGCGCCGCGAGACGATCGACCCCGACGACTACCGGGGCGGCTTCGCGATCTGGAGCGGCACGTCGTTCGCAGCTCCGTACGTCGCCGGCCGGATCGCCGCGCAGCTGGGCACGGTTCCGGCACGGGGTGTCGCATCGGATGCTGCAGCCAGGGCCGTAGCGGCCGTGCTCAAGAACCTGCCCTCGCCGGTGGAGAGGCGGTAGCCCCGGCATCCGTCGCTCCGCCCGCCCCCGTCCCGCCTCTTCGCACACCTCCGTCCACTTGCATGCCCAGATCACACCTGCATGCCCGAAACCCCTGATTCGGGCCTGCACCTGTCTTCTCGGCATGCATTCGTGCGGGGCACGGGGCCGAGCACCGGAAGCGGACCCCGGGCGAGCCGGGAATCGGATGCGGCCGCACACCTTCCCTGCAACCGACCTGACCGGCATTCTGGTGAGATGCCACTGTCTGCCGTCGAGCTGCACCAGCGCGGCGTCGATGCGGCCAACTCCCGGAGGTTCGCTCAGGCGCGACGCGCGCTCACCGCGGCATCCACTCGCACCGAGGATGCCGACCTGCGGGCGCGCATCGACGGCACCATGGCATACGTCTTGGCCCAGACCGGCCAGCCTTCCGACGCCGAGGCGCTGTCGCGGGAGGCCCTGCGACGACCGGGGCTCAGCGCCGAGACGATCGCGCTCGTGCAGGGGCAGCTCGGCACCCTCCTCATGCACGGCGGACGGCTCGACGAGGCGCTGGCACTGCTCACTGCCGCGATCGACGGTCTCGACGACGGCTCGATCGAACGGGCGAACTGCCTGATGAGCCGGTCGATCGTCGCCATGCAGCGCCACCGGCTCGACGACTGCACCACCGATCTGCAGCATGCGATCACCGCCTACGAGGCGCACGGCGCTGACGAGCCGCTCGCCGAGGCCCGCCACAACCTCGGCTACGCCGCACTGCTCGGCGGCGATCTCGTCACCGCTCTCGCGCTCATGACGCAGTCCCGGCCCATCCTCGCCGCGACGAGCGACCTGGCCGCCGCGATCAGCGATCTCGACCGTGCAGAAGTGCTGCGCGACGCCGGTCTGACCACCGAAGCGGAGGAGCTGCTCGGCGCGGTGGCCGTGCAGTTCGGCGTGCAGCGGATGCGGCAGGCGCGCGGCGAAGCCGAGTTCCACCTTGCCCGGTCGCTGCTGAGGCATGACGTCGCGGCCGCCGAACGCGCAGCGGCGCGGGCATCCCGTCGCTTCGCCGCGCTCGGCAGCGAGGGGTGGGCCGCCCGCGCCGAAGCCGTGCGCCTCGAGGCCCGACTGCGCGCCCGCCCGAAGACGCCGCCCGTGGCTGAGGACTTCATGCGCACCGCCGCAGCGCTCACTCGGGGCGGCTTCCGCACCGAGGCTGCCGCACTGTCGTTGACGGCACGACTGAGCGACGGCGGACGGATGCCGCGGCTCACCGCCGACGCCCCGACGCCGCTGCGACTGCGCGCCCAGGAGGTGCGCGCCGCCCGGGCCTTCGCGGCGGGCCGGGATGCCGAGGCCCGCCGCTTCGCTGCGGAAGGTCTCGACCTCCTCACCGCCTGGCAGCAGTCCTTCGGCGCGCTCGACCTGCAGGCGTCCGTGGCGATGCACGGCACCGAGCTGGTCTTCACTGGTCTCGCAGCGGCGGCCCGCTCGCGCGTCCCCGAGGTGCTGTTCGAGTGGTCGGAGCGCGCACGGCACCTGAGCCAGCAGGTCGCTCCGGTCCGCCCCCCGCACGACGCCGAGCTCTCGGCCGACCTGGCGGAGTTGCGGATGCTGCGTGCCGACCTCGCGGGCTCGGACTGGACGACGGATGCCCGCGTGCGCGAGCTGCGCGACCGAGTGCGCGACCGCCAATGGTCGATGACCGGAGCGGGGGGCAGCCGTGAGCGCCTCGGCCTCGCCGAGACGCAGTCCCAGCTCCACGAGGACACCGCCGTCCTCGCCTACGTGTACACGCGCACGGCGCTGCTGTGCGTGGTCGTGACCCGCTCGACCGCATCGATCGTGGAGCTGTCGTGGCCGCGCATCCAGTCGGCGCTCGACGGGCTCCGCGCCGACCTCGACGTCTCCGCCCTCACCCGCGGCGGTCCGATGGCGCAGGTCGTGGTGCGGTCGCTCGACGAGAGATTGCGCGTGCTGGACGAGGCGCTGCTGTCCCCGGCCGTCGCGGCGGCGGGCGGCGCGACGCGCTTCGCGGTGACAGCGCCCGGCATCCTCGCCGGCATCCCCTGGGCGATGCTTCCCGGCATGACGGGCACGCCGTTCACCCTTGCGACGTCGGTGTCACGTTGGCTCGGCGACACCACCCCGGCGCGCAGGACTCGCACCGCGGGGTTCGCCGCCGGACCCCGTGTGGCGCGGGCCGGCGAGGAGGTGCAGCGCGCAGCGGATGCCTGGACCGGTGCGACAATCCTCGACGGCGAGGAAGCGCGCGTGTCGGAGGTCACCGGCCTCGCCGAGCGCGTCGACGTGCTGCACATCGCCGCACACGGACGCCACGCGGTCGACAATCCCCTGTTCTCGGGGTTCGAACTGGTCGACGGCACGCTGTTCGGCTACGACGTCGACCTGATCTCCCGGGCGCCGGACACCGTGGTGCTGTCGGCCTGCGAGCTCGGCCGCTCCTCGGTGCGGTGGGGCGAGGAGGCGTTGGGCATGACCAGGGTCTGGCTGCACGCGGGCACCCGCTGCGTCATCGCGGCGCCGGTGGTGGTGGCGGATGACGTCGCCTGCGAACTCCTCGGCGCCGTGCACGCCGAGCTCGCGGCAGGCACCCTGCCCGCAGAAGCACTGGCCTCTGCAGCCGTGAGCACCGGCCTCACCGCGCCGTTCCAGTGCCACGGCAGCGGGCTCTGAACCAGAGTGCCGGAGCAGGTACAGCACTGTGAAGCGAAGAGTCAGGGCTCGGTGGGTGATGTGGCGTAGACCGCGGCCTGAGTGCGGCGTTCCATGCCCAGCTTGGCGAGGAGGCTGGAGACGTAGTTCTTCACCGTCTTCTCGGCGAGACCGAGGCGATCCCCGATCTGCCTGTTGGTCATGCCGTCGCCGATGCAGGTCAGTACCTGCCGTTCACGCAGAGTCAGGTCCGTTGCGGGGAACCTGCTGTCAGCGTTCGGCTGCGCGGGCGCCGCGGACATCGCCTGCACGACGCGGTCGGCGACGTGGCGGGACACCAGTGATTCGCCTCGGGCGGTGCGCCGGATCGCATCCGCGAGGTTGCGCCCGCGGATGTTCTTGAGCTCGTACCCGGACGCACCAGCCAACACCGCGGCCACACTGGCTTCGTCGTCGTCGTGGGCGGTGAGCATGAGGCAGCGGATCCGGGGTTGGGCCGAGCGGATGGCGCGGCAGAGCTGAATTCCGTCGCCGTCCGGAAGGCGCAGATCCAGGACCACGACGTCGGGCGATGTCGCGGGGATGCGCGCCAGCGCGTCTCGGACGGTGCCCGCTTCGCCGACGACGCTGAGGTCGGGCTGTACCTCGAGGAGAGCCGCGACGCCGTGCCGGACGATCTCATGGTCGTCGACGAGGAACACGCGAGTCATACCCTGCTCCTCTCCTCGACGAGCCGCGCCCGCCAGATCGCCCGCGTTCCTCCTTCTTCCGCGCAGCCGAGAGTGAAGTCGCCTCCGCGCCGTCGAGCACGGTCAGTGAGATTGCCCGTGCCGCTGCGGCGTACGGCATCCGGCGACACTCCGACGCCGTCGTCGGTCACCACCACTTCCACCGAGCGCTGATCGACGCTGACCGTCACCGTCGTCACGTCGGAACCGGCATGCCGGGCGACGTTTGCGAGGCATTCCCGGACGACGGCGATGACGTCGTCTGCCACGGTGCCGGTCAGCATCAGGTCCACCGGGCCGCGGAAGGTGAGCTGCGGGCTCACGCGCAGCGAATCGCTCATCTCGCTCACCACATCGAGAATGCGGTGCCGCGCCGACCCGGTGGATGCGCGCCGTCGAGAGGTCAGCGCGAACACCGCGGTGCGGATCTCGTCGATCGCCCCGTCGATGGCGTCGACCTGTTCGATGAGGGCGCCCTCCGCCTGCGGAAAGCGGGCGGCTATCGCCTGGAGCGACAGCCCGGTGCCGAAGAGGCGCTGGATGACGTGGTCGTGCAGATCGCGAGCGATCCGACTGCGCTCCTCGGCCAGCTCCACTCGGTGCCGGTCGCCGCGGGCTCGGATGAGTTCGATCGCCAGCCCGACCTGGGTGGCGAACTCGGCGGCCATGTCGACGTCGTCGGCGGTGAATGAAGGGGTCCCGCGGGATCGCGAGAGCGCGAGCGCGCAGATCGACTCGCCGGCGACCACGACGGGCAGCACCATGCTGGGCCCCATCTCGGCTTCCACTGAGATCGAAGCCGTGCCTGCGGGAGACAGAACCACGCGTCCGCTGCGCAGCGCGCGGTCGACGAGACTGCCGCGACGCTCGTACCGACGCCCCTCGAATCGCTCCGCGCCGCTGCCGCGTGCGGTGTGGATGAGCAGCAGGTCAGAGTCCGGGTCGGGGACCACGACGCTGATGACGGCAGCGGCGACCACAGTGCCCACACGAGCGAGGACCACGCCGACGGCGTCGGAGACATCCTCAGACAACAGTGCCGATGACACCTCGGTCAGCGCCGTGCTCCAGCGGAGCTGACGTCGGAGCTCCTCGTAAAGCCGACTGTTCTCCAGCGCCACCGCGGCCGTTCCCGCCAGCGCGACGATCATCTCCTCGTCGTCGGGTGTGAAGGGTGCGGCGGAACTCCCCGTCAGGTAAAGCGCTCCATACGCCTCACCGTGGGAGCGAAGGGGAACGGCAAGGAACTCGGGAACGTCGTCCGCAGAGATGCCGGCGCGTCGATGCTCCCGCTCGACCCCCGTGAGCGGCGTCAGATCGGAACTGTCCAAGTCAGCCAGCGGGCCGCGTGAGGCGGAGCCTGCGACGTGTGTGACGCGGTCCGCGAGCCCCCGTCGACGATCGAACAGGACGATTGCACCGTCGAGAGCGTCGAGAAGGGACACCGCGGCGTCGACCGTTCGTCGCAGAACAACATCGACGTCCAAGGACTCCATGACGGCGCGATGTGCCTCGAGCAGTCTTCGCAGACGATTCTCCGACACTCTTCCTCACCCCCTCGTGTAGCGAGGACCATACCGGAGGGACGGTGGGACCTTCGACCCTGTTGACAACGGCGCCTGCACGCGAGAGTGAAGAGATCATGAGCAGAGCGAAATCCCGGTCCCGCCGAATCGTGGGGATCGATGGGACCGCCACGGCCGAGACCGCGCTGCGGTGGGCTGCACGCCGCAGCACGGACGACGGCGCGCCACTCCTTCTCGCACACGTCGGTCCCTTCCTGGGCCAGTCGGACGCATCCGTCCTGGAAGACGCGCGGGCGATCATCGGTGCCGAGCATGCCGGCCTCGCGGTCGAGTCGCGGGATCTTCGCAGCCCCGTCTGGAAGGCGCTCAGCGAGATCGCGGATCCCGATGACGTGATCGTGATCGGCGCTGACACGGCGGGGCTCGGGCGGAGCCGGGTGAGCGGTGCGTTGAGTGTTCAGCTGGCCATCAGGTCACAGTGCGCCGTCGCGGTGATTCCCGACATGGATCTGAGCTTCCGTCGGGGCGTCGTCGCCGGAATCGGGACCGCCAACACCGCTCGCCGGGTGGCCGAGGCCGCATATGTCGAAGCGCGTGACCGCGACGCGCCCCTCACGCTGATCCATGGAGGCTGCATCGACCACTGCACCGACGGACTCGATGCCGCCGAGCGAGCGCTCCTGGCGATCGACCCGACCATCAGTATCCGACGGCGCGTGCTGTCGACGTCGGCCGCAGACGCTCTGCTCGATGCCTCGCTCGACAAGGAGCTCCTCGTTCTCGGCCGGGGGTCGCGGAGCGCATCCGGGACTCCGATCGGCGCCGTCACGCACACCGTGCTCATGAACGCCACATCTCCCGTGCTGTTTCTGCCACCGGGCTGAACCCATGGGACTTTGGTCCCTACTGCTCCGCCGACAGCCGTTCTACCGTGAAACATCGAGCATTGCGGTTCGCCGCGCTCCGGCGGCACGTTCGCGTCGCTTCTCCTTCTCCCCAGCCCCACTTCCTTCGAAGGGTTCCTCCATGCCGTCTTACTCCCGCCGCAACCGTGCCATCGCCGCTCTCGTCATCCCCGTCTCCGTCCTCCTCGCCGGCGGACTCGTCTGGCAGAGCTCGTACGCTGCCTTCTCCGCTCGCACCGAGAACTCGGGCAACTCCTGGAGCACCGGTCGCGTGACCCTGACCGATGACGACCGGGGCGCAGCAGCCCTCACCGTCGAGAACATGGTCCCGGGCGACCGCGGCGAGAAGTGCGTCGTCGTCACGTCGAGCTCGAACGTCCCCGGCGAGGTACGCACCTATGTCGAGGATCTGCTCAAGGACCGCGGCCTCGAGAACCACATCCTCATCTCGATGGAGAAGGGCACGGGCGGGTCCTTCAACGACTGCACCGGCTTCACCCCCGACCCGGGTGCAGCTCCCCTCACCGGCACGCTCGCGCAGCTCGCCGCTGCCGACACTGACTGGGCGACGGGCGCCAACGGCTGGACGACCACCGGCACCGCCGGTGAGTCCATGACCTACCGCGCCCAGTGGTCTTTCGACACCACCGGCATGACGCAGGCCGAGATCGATGCCCTGCAGGGCGCGCGCGTGGGACTCGACGTCGTCTGGGAGCTCCAGACCACCGATAACTGATCCGCCACTTCACAGGAGCTGCGCCGCGAGGCGAACCATGACCACCACCCTCCCCCCGAAGGACGCCGACGCGTCTGTTCAGGAGCACCCCACTCCTGAACCGTCGTCCGGTGCCTTCGGGCGGGACGGCTGGATCAGGTTCGCACTGCTGCTCGTCTCCCGCGGATACCTCGCCGTCATGGCGACACTCGCCATCATCGCCCTGCTGCCGATCCTGCTCGGCTGGCGCCCCATGATCATCCTCAGCGGATCCATGGAGCCGACCATCTCCGTGGGCGACGTCGTCCTCATCTCTGACGTCCCGACCGGACAGACCTACGGCGACGGGATGGTGGTCGCGTTCGAGACCGTCACCGTCGATGACGAGCCCATCATCAAGATGCACCGCATCGTCGAGACCCGCGAAGACGGGTTCGTCACACAGGGCGACGCGAACGCAGATCGCGACTCGGGCACTCTCACCGAAAGCGAGATCCAGGGCGCCGGCCGACTGCTCGTCCCCTTCATCGGACTGCCGCTCTATTGGATGGGACGGGACCCGCTGGCTCTGGCGGCGTGGATGCTCGGCGCCCTCGTGGCCGTCGGACTCGCACTGCCGACGCCCTCGCGCGCACGGCGCTCCGAGCAGGTCGTGATCGCCGCCCTCGCTGCTGCCGCGATCGTCGCGGGAGCGGCTTCCCCGTCCGCGCACGCCTATGCCGCGTTCAGTGCGCGCACCACCACCTCGGCGACCTGGGGCGCGGCCGCGCTCCCGCCCATCGCCATCGGACGCGCGGAGCCATTCTCACTCCTGGCCGCCACGTCGCTCTCCGACGGCCTATTCACCTTCACCGACATCAGCGGCAGCATCGGCACAGCCCCCGGCACCACGATCTCGAACTTCAGCGTCCTCGACCGGTACGGATCACTGGAGCGCAATACAAGCGTCGCACGCGTGGCCATGGCCGACGCGCGCACGCTCGCCACTGCGCTGGAAGCGCGACCCGCGACACCGCGCACCGGAACACTCACCGGCCGCGTGACCCCCGGCACATACTCGTGGAACACGCTCAGCGCCTCCGGCACCATCACGCTCGATGCCGCGGGAGACCCGAGCGCACGATTCGTCTTCATCGCCAACAGCCTGACCATCGCGAACAACACCAACATCGTCCTCGCGAACGGCGCGACGGCCACCAACGTGTACTGGCGTATTCGCGGCGGAGCAACCCTGAACACCAGCACGCTGCGCGGCACACTGCTCGCAGACAGTGCGATCACCGCCAACACCGCGACCGTTTTCGGCCGACTCATCTCCTTCAACGGATCGATCAGCGCCAACCGGTACACGATCAGCCAGCCGTAAAGATCACGCCTGGCGACGCCAGGGAGAGGAGATGCCACTCGCGCATACCGTGGAGGCGCTCACGCTGCGATCGCGTGGACCTCATCCCCAGGAAGGATCAGCGGCCCGCCGGGTGGCTTGTTGTTTGGGAAGCGCGCATCCCCTTGCTCCGAATGGGAGGTCGCGCCGAGGGTTCGTTGATGAACGACGCCTAATCGGATTCCCCTGGGGTCCGGGTGGACCGAGGGGATCTCTATCGGTTTGCAGCTACGCGGCTTCGGCATGATTCTGACAATCGATGCAGGCGGAGGCGTGGGGGACGACTTCGAGGCGTGCGGGCGGGATCTGTGCACCGCATCGTGCGCACCGGCCGTAGGTGCCGGCGTCCAGCCGGTCGAGGGCTGCGCTGATCTGGTGGATCGTGATGCGATGTGCCGCTGCCGTCTGGTAGGCGACGGGGTCGATGGTCGGAAGGGCGCGCGGCTCCAGGGCGTCCAGGAGCGTCTGACGCTCGAGGAGGCGCTGCTCCAAGTGCTTCCTGATGTTCGCAGTGTCGGAGGTGGTGACCGAGACTTGCGGGGTGGTGTGGGTCGTCATGAGTGCTCCTCTGGGTACAAAAAAAGCGCCGCTGTTGCGACGCGCTGGATGACCGAATAGCCCTGAAGGGTCTATGGCGAAGCAGCGCGGAGAGCGGACCGGAAGAGCAGGCCGCCGCCGCTGCTTCGACGGGGCGGAAGAACCTCGTGCCGCGCGCCCGCAAAGCCGACCACGCTCGTCACCACAGAAGCGTCCACAAGACGCTCCGAGTGAGTGCGGTCAAAGACGGTGATCATGGCCCTCACCATAGCCTCACCTACAGAAAAAGCAAGTCGCCATCACGCACAGGACAGCCGGTTGCATTAACCCCGGTCCTGGCTATGGTGAGGGCATGGTAGCCAGCACCTTCTGTCGCGATTCTCTCGCAGAGTCGGCTGCTGCTTTCCTTCTCGCGGTGCCGTTTCCGTTCGTGGACGCGCGGTGGTTTCTACGCGTTCGACGAGCTCCGCCGGAAAACGAGTAACCCTCTTCACTGTGCGCGATATGTGTCTTTTCGTCGCGCTCCAGACCGGATCTAAGGAAAGCCATGACCATTGAACACAACCCAGCCCTGCTCATCGAGCGAGCCACGACAGCACGCATCGCAGCTCTGCGGGACACGCTCCGTGGCCTCCGTCATGAACACGAAGCCGCTGTCACCTCGACGCCGATGCCCACCGAATCTGCAGTGACTCGGCGCGTCCACGCGGACGTGCACCGCCGCCATGCCGACAACGACGGGACGAAGGAACGCCTCATCGAGGAGGTGGGACTCACATGCGGGTGACGGAGAAACGACGTTCGCGCATCATCGACACCATGCGCGAACTCCGCTCATGCTCCATCGCGCAGGCGTCGACCAATGACTTCATCTGAGACGTCGAATCCCGGCACAGCATTGCGATTGTGTTCACTCAGGAGCCGAATTGACTTCCACTGGAAGACGGCTATGGTCAATGGTTCATACGCCAGCCATCTAGGGGAAGCGAGTACCGATGTCCGGTAAGTCACCAAGCACACGTGGAGCGAAGAAGGCTCCTCAACTGTCGATCAAGGAGAAACGAGCGGCGAAACGCGAGAAGCGCGAGCCGGACGCCTTCCTCAAGCCGCGCAAGGGGGCGAGCCGCTGACCGGCTGGCCGGGGGCTCCTTGGGTGTGAGGAGCCCCCGGCCCGTCAGCACAATCTCGCAGCGTTTCAGGAGCATGATGCAACAGCCGACAGTGTTCACCATCGGTCATTCCACGCACCCCATTGACGAGTTCATCACCCTGTTGCGAAACAACGGGGTCCAACAACTCGTCGACGTGCGAACAGTTCCCGGCTCACGGCACAACCCGCAGTTCGGAGCGCAGGCCCTCGAACAAAGCCTGAACGACGCCGACCTGGCGTATGCGCGGATGGAGGAACTCGGCGGACTGCGATACACGCCGGCGAAAGTGGAGAGCATCAACGGCGCCTGGCGCAACACGAGCTTCCGAAGCTACGCCGACTACATGCAAACCGAGCCTTTCGCCCACGGAGTCGACGCACTGATCGCCCTTGCGAAGGAGCAGACCGTGGCGATCATGTGTGCGGAAGCGGTGCCGTGGCGCTGCCACCGATCCTTGATCGCCGATGCGTTGCTCGTTCGTCACCTCGCAGTGAAGGACATCATGAGCGTCACCTCGACAAAACCGCACACTCTCACCTCATTCGCCGCGGTGGACGGTCAGCGACTGTGGTACCCGCCCACCAACCTGTCAGAGCAATCGTGAACATGTGCACGTCCTCGGATAGCTGCGCCCTCGCACATCACGTTCCTCGAAGAAGAGCTGTTGCACGCACGCGAACGATCCACACGCGCAAACGCGCGGTCGCGGAAACGGATCGGGTGGCGGGCAACGGTCCGCGTCGGCGCGCACTTCTGCGACCTTCTCGCGCGCCGCTCTGAACTTTTTCTCCAGACGATGTATCAGAGCGGGAGTGCGCCGCTCCTTATCTCCAGAAGGTGCCACGCGGAGGGCTTCGGAAACGAAGCGCGAGGGAGGCGCAGTCGACTGGGGAACCTCGTGCACTGGGGAGTGTGAGGACGACAGACACCATCTACTCCGGGGATGCCGCGAGAAAGGGTCGCGGCATCCCCACCAGGAGTCCGGCCATGGGGATGACCGGAAGCCCGGGCGGGGTCCGGACGGCGACGCGGGGGCGTCAGGCCGTCAGGACCTCGTAGCCCGCCGCGCGCAGTTCCGCGAGGGCGGCCGCCCCGGCACCGTCATCCGTGAGGAGCACGGGGAACAGTTCCGCACCGCCGACCGACGCGAACGCGACCATGCCGATCTTGCTGCTGTCGGTGACGACGACCGCGCGCCGCGCACGCTCGGCCATCATGCGGTTGACCGCCGCCTCGCGCTCGTCCTGCGTGGTGGCGCCTGCCGTGGCATCCATGCCGTTGACGCCGATGAAGGCGATGTCGAGCCGCACGCCGCGCAGCAACTGCTCGACGAACGGACCGACGAGCTCGTAGCTGCGGGAGTGGATCACCCCGCCGGTCACGACGACCTTGATGTCCGGTCGGGTCGCGAGCTGGGCGGCGATGTTCACGGCGTTCGTGACCACCGTGATCCCTGGTCCGACGGAGAGATCGTCCCGCGCGGCGAGCGCCGCCGCGATGGCCGTGGTCGTCGTGCCGCCGGACAGCCCGACGACCATGCCCGGCGCGACGAGTCCCGCCGCGGCCTGCGCGATGCTCTCCTTCTGCTGGCTGCGCTGGTGGCTCTTGTAGCGGATCGGCAGCTCGTAGGCGACCGAATGCGCCACGGCCCCTCCGTGCGTGCGCGTGAGCAGACGCTGCTCGGCGAGCGAGTCGAGGTCGCGCCGGGTGGTCGCGGCGGAGGCCCCGAAGCGCTCCACGAGCTCGTCGACGTTCACCTCGCCGTCCGCGGCCAGCAGGTCGAGGATCGCGTTCAGGCGGGCGGCGCGTTTCATCTCGGCACCTCGATGTCGTCGAGCGCGAACAGGCGCAGCAGTCGTGCGGCCTCTCCGGCGAGCGCGGTGCGGGCCGGAGACAGGTACTTGCGCGAGTCGACGAGCGTCGCGTCCGCATCGAGCGTCGAGCGGATGGCGCGGGTGAAGAATCCGTTGAGGTGCGTCGACACGTTGATCTTGGTCATGCCCGCCCGCACGGCGTCGGCGATCACCGCGTCGGCCACCCCGGACGAGCCGTGCAGCACCAGCGGCACCGGGAGCGCATGCCGCAGGCGGGCGATGAGGTCGAGATCGAGGGATGCCGTGCGATCGGTCATCGCGTGCGACGAGCCGACGGCCACGGCCAGCGCATCGACTCCGGTCGCCGCGACGAATGCCCTGGCCTCGTCGGGATCGGTGCGCACACCGGGCGCGTGCGCCCCGTCCTTGCCTCCGACCTCGCCCAGCTCGCCCTCGAGGTAGACGCCCGCCGCGTGCGCACGCTCGGCGACGGCCGCCGTGACGGCGACGTTCTCGTCGTAGGGCAAGGCGCCGCCGTCGAACATGACGGAGCCGAAGCCCATCGCGATCGCCTCGTCGACGAGCTCTGGGCGCTCGGCATGATCGAGGTGCACCGCCACGGGCGTCTCGGCCCGTCGGGCCACTGCCAGGGTCGCCAGTGCGATCGGCTCGAGACCACCGTGGTAGTCGGCGCAGTTCTGTGAGATCTGCAGGATCACCGGCAGCCCCGATTCGGCGGACGCACGCACCAGCCCCTCGGCGGTCTCGAGATGGATCACGTTGAACGCGCCGATGCCGGTGCCGCGGGTCGCGGCATCCGTCACCAGCTCACGGGCGGAGACCAGGGTCACAGGGGGTCCTCTCGAACGGTGCGGGGGAAGGGGGCGACGACCAGACGCTCCTCGAGCGCCACCCAGTCGTCGGAGATCTCACCGGCGAGCGGCATCAGCACCGCCGCGGCCGACCAGGCCGTCGCTCGGCGCAGGAGGGTCTCGGGATCGCGGACACCGTCGGCGTACAGCACGGCGCAGGCGGCGACGCCGGCATCCCCCGCACCGGTCGGATTGCCGGACAGCGGCGCATCCAGGCGCGCGTGCAGCGTCTCCGATCCGGTGACGGCGAGCATGCCGTCGGCTCCGAGCGAGAGCAGCACGAGTTCCGCGCCGCGGGCGATCAGCGAGCGGGCGCCGTCGATCGGGTCCGCGATGCCGGTCGCCTCGACCAGCTCGGCGGCGTTGGGCTTGAGGACGGATGCTCCCGCATCCGCCGCCTGGAGCATCGCGGGTCCTGACGTGTCGACGATCACCGGCACACCGGCATCCCGTGCGGTGCCGATCAGCAGCGGCAGGAGCGTCTGCGGCGCACCCGGCGGAAGACTGCCGGACACGACCAGCACCTTCGCACCCGGGAGTGCGTCGACGACCTCGCCGAGCAAGGCCGCCCATTCGGGGTCGGACGGGTTCACGCCTCGTTCGTTCACGATCGTCGTGTCGCCGAGCGACTCGTCGACGAGGGCGATGCTCTGCCGGGTGGCGCCGACGACCTCCACGAGCCGGTGCGGCACACCGCTGGTCGCGAGTTCGGCGGCGAGCTCGATGCCGCTGCGACCGCCCGCGGTCGACACCGCCAGCACGGAGGCGCCCTGCGCATGTGCGACCCTGGCGACGTTGAGGCCCTTGCCGCCGGCGCGGACCGCGCCGGCATCCGCTCGGTGCGTCGCGCCGGGCACGAGCCGGTCGATGCGCCAGGTGAGATCGAGCGCGGGGTTCGGGGTGACGGTGAGGATCATGCGAGCTCCCTGGCGCGCAGCGCCGCCCCCAGGATGCCGGCGTTGCCGGACAGCTCCGCGGGGACGAGCTCGGGGATGCGGTGGAAGCTGAGCCGTTCGGCCAGTCGCGCGCGCAGCTCGTCGAAGAGAGCGCCCCCGGCTCGGGAGAGTCCTCCGCCGATCACGATCGCCTCCGGCGCGACCACCGCCGTGAGCTGAGCGAGGGACAGGGTGAGGGCGTCGAGGGCCGAGTTCCAGATCTCGGCGGCGATCCGGTCGCCCGCGGCGGCCCGGGCGATCACGTCCTTCGCACCGTCCGGGTTCACACCGGTCGCCTCGCGGTACCGTCGCGCGATGGCACCGGCGGACGCGACCATCTCGAGGCAGCCTCGAGCCCCGCACGCGCACACGGGCCCGTCGGCGATCGGCGAATGGCCGATCTCGCCGGCGTACCCGCCCGCCGTGTACGGCTCTCCCCCACGAGCAGTGCCCCGGCGATCCCGGTGCCGATCACCAGCACCACCGAGTTCGAGTACGCCCTCGCCCCGCCGAGACGGTGCTCGGCCCAGCTGGCCGCCCGCACGTCGTGGTCGAAGGCGACGGGCAGCCCGAGCTTCGCGGAGGCCAGATCACGGAGAGGGGAGTCGTGCCAACCGAGGTTGCTGGCGAACACGCCGAGCCCCGCCTCCGCGTCGACGATGCCCGGCACGACGAGTCCGGCGGCGCGCGGGATGACGTCCGGGTGGTCGGCCGTCAGCTCGGCGGCCAGCACCCCGAGGCGCTCGATGAGCACCTCGGTGCGATCGCCGTCGGCCACCGGAGTCGGCGTGCGCCGGAGCCCGAGGGCCACTCCGTCGGCGTCGAACAGCGCCGACTTGATGTCGGTTCCACCCACGTCGAAGGCGAGCACCGGGGCACCGGCACCCATCGTGCGTGCGGCCGCGAGCCTCTCGCCCGATGCGTCGCGCACGACGTCGTCGATGCCCGCGGCGTCCTCAGGCATGGTCATCGGCTGCTCCGCACGTGGCTCGGGTCATGCATCCAGGATGACGGATCGCGTGAGGTTGCGCGGCTGGTCGGGGTCGAGGCCCCGGGCGACCGCCCTGTCGAGCGCCACGCGGTGCAGGCGCACGAGGTCGGCGAGCGGGTCGATCGGATGCTGCACGAAGCGCGCTCCAGTGGACTCGACCTGTGCGGCGAGCCCCTCGGGAGCCTGTCCGAACTGCCAGGTGACGCGGCCGGGAGCGGCGATCGCGATCGGGCCGTGGCGGTACTCCATCGACGGATAGGACTCGGTCCACGACTGCGACGACTCGCGCATCTTGAGAGCCGCCTCGTGGGCGAGGCCCACCGTCCAGCCGCGACCGAGGAACGAGTACTGCTCCGCATCGCGGAGCTCATCATCGTCGTCAGAGGTGGCGAGCACGGCAGCAGCGTCGTCGATCGCCCCGGTGAGGTCCTCACCGAGCGAGGCGCGGAAGAGCGCCAGCGCAGTGGTGGCGAAGCGCGTCTGCACGACCGACTTCTCGTCGGCGAAGGGCAGCAGGACCGCGTCGTCGACGAGCGAGACGAGCGGGGAGGTCTCATCGCCGATCACGCCGATGGTGCGGACACGGCCGCGGATGCGGTCGACGAGCTCGAGCACCTCGGTGGTGGTTCCCGATCGGGTGAGGGCGACGACGGCGTCGTAGCCGCGGTCGACGAACGACTCGGAGGCGGCGAAGGCATCGGTCTCGCCCTGCCCCGAGCTCTCCCGGAGGAATGCGTACGACTGCGCCATGAACCAGGAGGTGCCGCAGCCGACGACCGCGACCCGTGCTCCGGATGCCGGCAGCAGCGCCTGCTCGGTGCGCAGGTCGGCCGCGCGCGCCCAGGTCTCGGGCTGTGAGGTGAGCTCTTCGCGCATGTGTGCGCCGGGCAGAAGTTCAGTCATGTCGGACCCTCCGGACCAGATGTTGCAGGTTTGTGATTGTTTAGAGGCTTATTCGATCATAGTATTTCGAAACAAGGAACTGTTGCAAGGTTCCTCTTGATTTGTTTATTCTCCTGACAAATAATCGAACAAGTTCCACGCCCCCTCCGGCGATCCGGTCCAAGGAGGGTTCCCCGAGCCGACCCGGCTTGACCCGATCGTCCCTCCACCGGGGGAGGCGGTCACACGCACCGTCGCGTGTTGTGCTTGCGACTGTGCACCACCTACACAGTGAGGAATGCAATACACATGAAGAAGTCACTGCGATTCGGCGCCGCCGCTCTTGCGGCCACCGCCACGCTCACGCTCGCTTCGTGCGGGTTCGGCGGCACGACCGGAGGCGGCGGCGGTGACGCCGACGGCGAGACCACGCTCAACCTCCTCGTGCCGAGCTACTCCGACGCCACCAAGGGGCTGTGGGAGGACGTGATCGACGGTTTCGAGAAGGAGAACCCCGAGATCAAGGTCGACCTCGAGGTGCAGTCCTGGGACAACCTCGAGAAGGTCGTCTCCACCAAGATCCAGGCGGGCGAGGCACCCGACATCTACAACGGAGGTCCGTTCGCCGGATTCGTCTCCGACGAGCTGCTCTACCCGGTCTCCGACGTCGTGTCCGAGGACACGCTCGCCGACTTCCAGGAGTCGTTCCTCGCGAACGCCGAGGTCGACGGCACCGCGTACGCGCTGCCCCTGATCGCATCCGCTCGCGCGCTGTTCGTGAACAACGCCCTGCTCGAGCAGGCCGGCGTCGAGGCGCCGACCGACTGGGACGAGCTGCTGGATGCCGCGACCAAGGTCTCCGCTCTCGGTGGCGGTGTCGCCGGATACGGCATGCCGCTCGGCTCTGAAGAGGCGCAGGCCGAGGCTGCCGTGTGGCTGTGGGGCGGCGGCGGATCGTTCGGTGACGCATCCGAGATCACGATCGACACCCCCGAGAACCTCGCCGGCGCCGAGCAGATCAAGAAGATGATCGACGCGGGTGCCACCCAGGCCGACCCCGGTTCCACCCAGCGGTCCCCGCTGATGGACATCTTCATCCAGGGCAAGATCGGCATGCAGGTCGGTCTGCCGCCGACGGTGGGTCAGATCGAGGAGGGCAACCCCGAGCTCGACTACTCCATCGTCCCGATCCCGACCGAGGACGGCTCGCCGTTCACGCTCGGCGTCATGGACCAGCTGATGGCGTTCCAGAACGACGGCGACAAGCAGGAGGCGATCACCAAGTTCTTCGACTACTACTACTCGGCCGACGTGTACGTGCCGTGGGTGCAGGCGGAGGGCTTCCTGCCCGTCACCAAGTCCGGTGCCGAGCAGCTCGCCGGCGAGGAGGCGCTCGCGCCGTTCCTCGAGGTCCTGCCCGACGCCCAGTTCTACCCGTCGACGAACCCCAAGTGGTCCGCCACCGACGGCGCGTTCAAGTCGCTGTTCGGTCAGCTCCAGACGAAGTCGGCACAGGACGTGCTGACCGAGATCCAGGCACAGGTCGACGCGGGCTGAGCCCCGCCGACGGAGAGGTTCGGATATTCCCATGAGCCAGACGAAAGAATCCCCGAACCTCGCGGGGGCGGCCACCGGCCGCCCCCGCACCCCGGGCGCTGCGAAGGCGACGCGGGGCAGGCCGGGGGGCAAGGACCTCCTGCAGGCGCTGCCCTGGATCGCCCCGGCGCTCCTGCTCATCATCGGCGTGGTGCTGTTCCCCGCCGGAGTGATGTTCTTCAACTCCACGCGTGACATCTCGCTGTCCGGTCTCGACAAGGGATCGGTCGGCTTCGACAACTTCGTCACCGTCTTCACGTTCGCCGAGTTCTGGCCGATCATCTTCCGCACGGTCGTCTGGGTCGTCGTGGTCGTCGGATTCACCGTGATGATCTCGCTCGGACTCGCGCAGATCCTCAACAAGGCGTTCCCCGGCCGCCAGATCGTGCGCATGGCCGTGATCGTGCCGTGGGCGGCATCCGTCGTGATGACGACGATGGTCTTCTACTACAGCCTCGAGCCGTACTTCGGGGTCCTCAACAAGTTCCTCTACGACATCGGACTGTCCGACGACGCGGTCGGCTACGGCTGGACCAAGAACCCCGCCACCGCGTTCGCCTGGTCGATCGTGATCGCCATCTTCGTCTCGCTGCCCTTCACGACCTACACGATCCTGGCCGGACTCCAGACGGTCCCCGCCGACACCCTCGAGGCCGCCAAGATGGACGGCGCCGGCGCCACCCGCACCTACTGGACGATCGTGCTCCCGCAGTTGCGCAGCGCCCTCGCGGTGGCGGTGCTCATCAACATCATCAACGTGTTCAACTCGCTGCCGATCCTCAAGGTCATGACCGGGTCGATCCCCGGCTACGGCGCCGACACGATCATGACGATGATCTTCAAGTACATCGAGCTGCAGAAGAAGGTCGACGTCGCCAGCGCCCTGTCGGTCGTCGCCTTCCTCATCGTGATCGTGATCGTCGCGATCTACGTCAAGGCCGTCAAGCCCATGAAGGAGGTCTGATCATGACCCTGACCGAGACCGCCCTCGTCACGACAGCCGGTGACGACGCCGCGCCCCGCATCCCCGGCCGCAAGCGCCGCTACACCGAGGACCAGGTGACGCTGCCCCGGGTCATCCTGCGCATGGCCGCCGGCATCCTCGTGCTCGCGATCTTCGTGCTGCCGTACCTGATCATGTTCTTCGGCTCCGTGAAGACGAAGCCGCAGATCCGTTCGGTCGACCCGACCTACTTCCCGATCGAGTGGCACTGGGAGAACTACATCTCGATGTGGTCGACCCCCGAGACGCCGCTGCCGTACAACCTGATCTCGACGATCATCATCGCCGTCTTCGCGACGCTGCTCGTGCTGCTCGTCTCACTGCCGGCCGCGTACTACACCGCCCGGTTCAAGTTCCCCGGTCGCATGGTGTTCCTGTTCCTCGTGATCGTCACGCAGATGCTGCAGCCGGCCGTGCTGACCTCCGGCCTGTTCCGGCAGTTCACGGTTCTCGGCCTCGGGGACACGTGGGCCGCGATGATCTTCATCAACGCGGCATTCAACCTGTCGTTCGCGGTGTGGATCATGCACTCCTTCTTCGCCGGCATCCCGAAGGAGATCGACGAAGCCGCGCAGATCGACGGAGCAGGACGCTTCACGGTGCTGTTCAAGATCAACCTGCCGCTCGTGTGGCCCGGCATCGTCACCGCGATCGTCTTCACGTTCGTGGCCTGCTGGAACGAGTTCGCCGCATCGCTCGTGATCCTGTCCACCGACAAGAACCAGCCGCTCTCGGTGGCGCTGACCAAGTTCGTCGGTCAGTACGAGACGAGCTGGCAGTACGTGTTCGGCGTCTCGATCGTCGCGATCCTGCCAGTCGTCATCCTGTTCATGCTCATCGAGAAGCGCCTCGTCGGCGGTCTCACGGCCGGCAGCGTGAAGTAGGGCGCGAGGCACTGACAGCGAAGAGGGGTCCGGTCGACATCGACCGGACCCCTCTGTGCGTCTGTGGTGTGCGTCTGTGCTGTGTGTCTGTGCTCAGACGCGCGGTGTCAGTTCCCGTAGAGGGCGACGACGCCGGCGACGTCGACGCTGGTCATCGACAGGTCGTCAGAGGTGCCGTTGCACTGCGGGTAGTGCATGACCGACGACGAGTCGTACGGCGTCAGGGGACGCCAGTTGTTGTCCTCGAAGCAGGTTCCGGCCTCGGGGCGGGTGTGCTCGTGACGGAAGCCCAGCACGTGGCCGAGCTCGTGGCCGATGATGTTCGTCGGGGTCCAGGAGCCGGACGACCAGATCGAGTCATCGATCAGGACGTTCTGCTGGCGGTCCGGCGTGCTCGGGAAGAAGGCCCGTGCGATGTACTGCGAGGTCTGGACGGGCTCGACCGAGAACAGCACCGCGTTGTTGCGCGTGGTGCAGTTGCCGTCGGCGCTCGGGACGTAGACGAAGTTGATCTTCGACGACGCGGATTCCCAGAGCGCGGCGCCGCTGGCCATCGCGTTCACGACATCCGTGTGACGGGCGCCGAACTTGGTGCTCACGCAGTACGTGAGGTTCGCCGCTCGACTGGCCGACCACTTGTCATCCACGCTGTTGACCGTGTTGACGATGAGGCCGTCATTCATGGTCTCGGGGCCGAGGAGCTGCTCGTAGAACTCGCGCAGCTCGCGCTTGGTGGAGATCACCTCGTCTCCGTTGACGACATAGGCACCGTCGACGTCGCGATAGGTCGACGCCGCGAACTCCTGGTAGGAGGGAACGTCGCCGTTGTCGTCCGGAACGGGGGTCGCGCCGGCAGCGGGGATGACGGTGCCGAGGCAGAGCGCTGCGGCCGCGGTGGCGGCGAGCGCAAGGTTTCTCATGATTCGCACTTCGGTGTCCTTTTCAGAGCGATTCCGCGCGCCTGATCGGCGAGCAGGCTCCGACCGATCGGCGAGCATCCTTGCGTCGTCGACAGTGCCGAAGCTCGCTCAACGTAACGGCGCTCGCGAGGACGAGTCAACGCGATCCGCCGAACGGTGACCTATTTTTGGACGAAGGTCAACAATTCGTGTTGAAGTGTTGGTCGAAGGTGCCGCGGAGCTCGGCGGGAAGTCGGGCCTGCGTCCCCCTCGCCCTGTGCGGTGGTCAAAAGTGCATCCGAAATGAGCGTTTCGGGTGCGTTTTTGACCACGCACGGACGGCGCGAGCCGGCGGCCGGCGCTAGCGGCGGGGCGCCGCGAGCGGGCGACTCAGTCGCGGAGAGCGGATGCAGCGCGCAGCTGCGCCGGGCTCCACCGGACTCCCAGTGCGCTGGACAGCGCGACCTGGGCGACGCCGGTCGAGATCGATGCTCCCGCGTCGGCAAACCGGACGGGGACCCGTGTGGTGCCGGTGGCCGTGTAGTCGATCTCGGCCTGCACGAGCTCGAGGAACGGTGCGCCGAGAGCGCGGGCCGGCCCGCCGATCACCACTTCGGCGGCATCCAGGACCGCGGCGATGAGCTTGATCGTGCGCGCGAGCGCGCGGGCGCCGTCGGTCAGCCCAGCCTGATCGGCAGCGGCGGCCAGGTCGGCGATGGCCGCGTCATCCAGCGCATCATCGAAGTCGTCCCCGAGCATCGCCGTCATGGATGCCACGGATTCGAGGCATCCGACCCGTCCGCATCGACAGGTGCGCGCGTCATCGCCGAACACGACCTGCACATGCCCGATCTCCCCGGCACGGTCGCGGGGCCCCGGCGCGAGCTCGCCGTCGAGGGTGACCGCAGCGCCGATCCCGGTGCCGATGTGGATGAACAGCCGATACCCCGCGGACTCGTCTTCTCTCGCCGCCTCCGCGATGGCCTCGGCATCGACATCGTTGACCAACAGCACCGGCACGGCGAGCAGTCGCTCGAAGCGATCGGCGAGCGGCACATCGGTCCAGTCCAACTGCACGCTCTCGAAGACACGACGTCCGTCCGTCGTCCCCGGCAGCTGCACTCCCGCGACGAGCAGCCGGCCGGCATGCTCGCGCGCGATATCCGCGACGGCCTCGTCGAGCATCCCGTCTCTGGTCTTCTCGGTGTACGTAACCCTGTGCGTCTCGACCTCGGTGCCATCCAGGGCGACGAGCGCGATCCGCGCATCCGTGGGTCGGATCACGATCACGACGATGAGGTGATGCGCGGCGTCGATGCTCAGCGTCGTCGCCCGTTTCCCTCCGGTGCTCGCGGCCTGCTCCCCGTCGACGATGAGCCGGAGCTCGATGAGCTCCGCCACGAGCGACGACGCGGTTGCGGCCGTGAGTCCCGTACCCCGGGCGATCCCCGCCCGGGTCTGTGCGCCCGGCGCGCGGAACACGAGCTGCAGCGCCCGGCGCAGGTTGGCGCGGCGGACCGAGGCCTGGGTGTCGAGTGCGTCGTCGCCGTTCAGCATGGATCGGGTCCCGGTGTCGGATTCGGTTGACAGACGAGGATGTCGTGCGTACCCTCGGTCATAGTTTATTCAATAAACTTAGTTCGGCCCCCGGGCGAGTGAGTGCTGCACACACTGTCACTCGCCCGGAAGGCCGGATCATCGTCCTTCCGCAGCCTCCGTGTGGTGACGGATCACCTCGGCCACGACGAAGTTGAACCACTTCTCGGCGAACTCCGGGTCGAGATGGGCCTCCTCGGCGAGTGCCCTCAGCCGCGAGACCTGCTGCTCCTCGCGGCCGGGATCGGATGCCGGCATCTCATGCTCGGCCTTGAGCTGGCCGACCTGCTGCGTGGCCCGGAACCGCTCGGCCAGCATGAAGATGAGTGCGGCATCGATGTTGTCGATGCTGGCGCGGAGCCTGAGGAGTTCAGCCCGGGGGTCTTCGGCAGCGGTCATGCCCCTACTCTACGGAAACACGCGGCTCGAGCACCGTTCCTGGCGACCCAGGCGACGCGGTGGGCGCGCAGGTGGACGCTATCGTGAGCAGATGAGCCGAGAAGAGCAGGAACCGTCGCCGAGCGCGTCCGCTGCCGCATCCGACGCCGTCACCGCAGGGGACGAAACGGTTGATGAGACGGTCGCCTCTTCCGGCGGCTCCGCCGCGCCTGTCAGCCCTCCGGCCGTCGTGGCGGCGCCGGCGCTCCCCCGCACGGTGCTCGTCGAGCCGATGACGCCCAGCCGGTCGTTCTGGACGCGCATCGACCGCCCCTTCGCGTTCGGCTTCCTCGTGACGCTCGGCGGTCTCGCGGCCATCGTGCTGGGGCTGGCCGTCGCGAACCTGTCGACGGTGCTGATCTACATCGCACTCGCTCTGTTCGCCGCCCTCGGGCTCGACCCCACCGTGCGCTTCCTCGAACGCCGCGGCCTCTCTCGGGCGATCTCCGTGGTCGTCGCGATCCTCGCCCTCATCGTCGTGGCGGGACTCGTGCTCTGGATGGTGTTGCCCGTCGTGATCGAGCAGATCTCCGGCTTCGTGCGATCCGTGCCGGGGATGATCCAGGAGTTCACCCGCAGCGACCTCTACGCGACCCTCGAGGACCAGTTCGGCGACCAGTTCGAGTCGCTCGTCGCCGACGTGCAGACCTTCCTCACCGACCCGGGCAACATCGCCGCGATCGGCGGCGGTGCTCTGCAGGTCGGAGCCTCGATCGCCAACGCCATCTCGGGGATCATCGTCGTCCTGGTGCTCACGCTCTACTTCGTCGCGACGCTGCCGTCGATCAAGTCGGGCCTGCTGCGTCTCGCCCCGGCACGCGACCGCGCCCGCGCCGCCGACATCACCGAGCAGATCACCGACTCGGTCGGCTCGTACGTCATGGGCATGGTCGTGCTCGCATTCTGCAACGCGGTGCTCGCGTTCCTGCTGTACCTGTTCCTCGACCTGCCGTTCCCACCGCTGATGGCGACCGTGGCATTCTGCATCACTCTGATCCCGCTCGTCGGATCCGTGCTGTTCTGGATCATCGGCACCGGCCTCGCGCTCTTCACCGACCCGATCGCCGCGCTCGTGTTCGCGCTCATCTACCTCGTCTACATGCAGATCGAGGCGTACGTGATCACCCCGCGCGTGATGAACCGCGCCATCGCGATCCCCGGCTCGCTCGTCGTGATCGGCGCCCTGGCCGGTGGCACGCTGCTGGGCCTGCTCGGCGCACTCGTCGCCGTGCCGGTGGCGGCATCCATCCTCATCATCATCAAGCAGGTGCTCGTGCCCCGACAGGATGCCAGGGTCTAGACGCCCCGTCACGCATAAGTGCCCGACCCCCTGAGGGGCCGGGCACTTCTGGTTGAAGCTGACTCCGGATCAGACGAGGTCGTTGTCTTCCAGCCACTTCTTGGCGATGTCGGCGGACGACTGCTCCTCGACCGTGCTCAGCACGTTGAGGGAGACGAGCTCCTCGGCGGTCAGCTTGGCGCTGATGGCGTTGAGGACGTCGGACACGTCATCGGCGATGTCGCTCGAGACGATCGGCACGACGTTCGACGAGATGATCAGGTTCTCGGGGTCCTCCAGGGCCACGATGTCCTCGGTCTCGAACGCGGGGTCGGCGGTGTAGATGTCTGCGACCTGGATCTGGCCGGCGAGCAGCGACTCGAGCGTCGTCGGACCGGTGGCCGAGAACGTCAGGTCGACGCCGTAGACCTCCTTGGCGGCGGCCGGGCTGTACGGACGCTGCTCGAACTCGGGAGCCGCACCGATCGTCACCGGCGAGCTGACGTCGGCGAGGTCGCCGATCGTCTTCAGGTCGTTCTCCTCGGCGAAGCTCTTCAGCACCGTGTACGAGTCCTGGTCGGACGCCTCGGCGTAGTCGAGTGCCGTGAGGCTCTCGGGCAGCGCGTCCTGCAGCGCGGCATACACGTCGTCAGGGCTGGTGACATCGATCTCGTCATCCGAGATGTACTCGAGCAGGCTGCCCGTGTACTCGGGGAAGACGTCGATGTCGCCGGACTCGACGTCGGGCATGTACGCGTCGCGCTGGCCGATGCTGAGCTGCTTCTCGACGTCGAAGCCGGCGGCCTCGAGCGCCTGGGCGTAGATCTCGGCGATGATCTCGTTCGAGTAGTACGCCTGCGAGCCGACGACGATGGTCTCGCCGTTGCCCGAACCCTCATCCGAGCCGGACGACGGCTCGTCGAGCGGGTTGCTCGACGAGCAGGCGGACAGGGCGAGTGCGGCCGCGGCGACAAGACCGACGGCGAAGACAGAACGCTTGCCTCGTGCTGTGAACATGGACTTTCCTCTTTTCTGGGACTGCTGTGGGTACGGGGAGATCTGCGGGCGGCTCACGCGGCGGCCGGCGTTGCGGCCGGCGCGGCGGGGTTCAGGTCGCGTGAGCGGCGACCGGACGGGCGACCGGTTCGGAGTCCTTCCGGGACTGCGGCGTGCTGCACGGCGGCGAGGATCAGGTCGACGAGCAGCGCCAGCGCGGCGACGAGGATCGCACCGGCGAGCACCTGGTCGAACTTCTGCAGCGGGATGCCCTGGATGATCGGCCATCCGAGCCCGCCAAGGTTCACGTACGCGGCGATCGTGACGGTCGCGATCACCTGCAGCAGGGCGGACCGGATGCCACCGACGAGCAGCGGCAGCCCGAGCGGCACCTCGACCTTCCAGAAGATCTGCCAGCCGGTCATGCCCATCGCCTTTGCCGAGTCGATCACCCGACGATCGATCGCCTCCAGGCCCGTGTAGGCGCCGGCGAGCAGCGAGGGGATCGCGAGCAGCACGAACGTGATGATCGCGGCCTGGGGCACTCGGAGCACCCCGAGCAGCAGCACGAGCAGGATCATGAGGCCGAACGCGGGGATCGCGCGCGCAGCCCCGGAGATCGCGACGGCGACCTCGCGCCCCTTGCCGGTGTGTCCGATGAGCCAGCCGATCGGCACCGCGATGACCGCGGCGATCAGCACCGAGATCGCGGTCAGCGCGAGGTGCTCGCCCAGCAGCTTGGGAAGCGCGTAGTTCCCCGTCCACTGAGCGGGAGCGAGCATCCACGCGAAGGCCTCGGCGAAGAGGTTCATGCGGGAGCCCCCACGATCACCGGGCGAGCCGTCGCCTTCTTCGACGCCGCTCGCGTCCAGGGCATGAGCGCCCGGCCGAGGAGCAGCAGGATGAGGTCGATCAGCAGCGCGATGACGACCACCGCGATGACACCGGCGAACACCTCGGCGATGATGCGGCGGTCGAGTCCGTTGGTGAAGAGGTACCCGAGGTTCGTCACACCGATCAGGATGCCGACCGTGGCGAGCGAGATGGTGCTCACCGCCGTCACGCGCAGGCCCGCGAGGATCACGGGGCCCGCGAGCGGGAACTCCACCGCCCAGAAGCGGCGGAACGACGCGAACCCGGTGGCGGTGGCGGACTGTCTCACGTCGTCGTCGACGGAGTCGAGCCCGTCGGAGACGGCACGCACCAGGATCGCGATGGCGTAGATCGTGAGGGCGATCACGAGGTTGGCCTCGCTGCGCGCCGAGTAGCCGGCGACCGAGGGGAGCAGGATCAGCAGCGCGAGCGACGGGATCGTGTACAGCAGTCCGGTGAGCACGATGATGGGACCGCGCACGAGGCGGAACCGCCAGGCGACCCATCCCAGCGGGAGCGACAGCACGAATCCCAGGATGATCGGGATGATGCTCTGGCGCAGATGCACCAGAGTCAACTCGAGGATCAGCCCGAGGTTGTCGACGACCCAGTTCACGTGAGCCCGCCCTGCACCGCGCCGAGGGCGGCGGCATCCGGTCCGGCGAGAGGTCCGTCCGACTTCTCGGGCGCCGTCACGATCGCACCCTGGGTGCGCCCCTCGGAATCGACCACGACGGTTCCGTGCGGGGTCTCCTTGAGGTGCAGCGCGCGGCGACCTCGGTCAGCGCCGATGAAGGACGCCACGAAATCGTCCGCCGGATTCTCGATGATCTCGCTCGGGCTGCCCACCTGCACGATGCGCGCACCCTTGTCGAGGATCACGACCTGATCGCCGAGCAGGAATGCCTCATCGATGTCGTGGGTCACGAACACGACGGTCTTGTCGAGCTCGTGCTGCAACCGCAGCGTCTCCTGCTGCAGATCCGCGCGGACGATCGGGTCGACTGCGCCGAACGGCTCGTCCATCAGCAGGATGTTCGGGTCTGCCGCGAGCCCCCGGGCGACGCCCACACGCTGCTGCTGTCCGCCGGAGAGCTGGCTCGGATACCGCTCGGCCAGCGACTGGTCGAGGCCGACGGTCTTCAGCAGCTCCCGCGCCCGCTCGTGCGCCGGCCCCTTCTTCACGCCGGTCAGCCGCAGCACGGTGGCGACGTTGTCGATCACCGTGAAGTGCGGCATCAGGCCGGAGTTCTGCATCACGTAGCCGATGCGCCGACGCAGGGCCACGGGGTCTCCGCCCAGCACGCTCTCGCCGTCGATCTCGACCTCGCCCGACGTCGGCTCCACCATCCGGTTGATCATGCGGAGCAGAGTGGTCTTGCCGCATCCCGAGGATCCGACGAAGACGGTCGTCTTGCGCGATGGCAGCACCAGACTGAAGTCCTTCACGGCGGTCGTCCCGTCGGGGAACTGCTTGGTGACGTTGCGGAACTCGATCACGATTTACTCTCCGGTCGATCGATCGACGAGGCGGGCATCAGCGCCTCGACTGCGGCATACAGAGGTCATGCAGAGACCTCGACCCGCGGGTCGAAGGCGACGAAGCCCGAGAAGTCCTTGCCGACGCGGTCGAAGGCGCTCGGGTACGGGTTCGGATACGACCAGGCGTAGTCCGTGTGCAGCTCTCCACCGGCCTGCACGGAGAAGTACTGGGCAGCGCCCTTCCACGGGCAGGTGTACGGAGTGGGGCTCTCGACGAGCACGCCCTCCGTGATGGATGCCGGTGGGAAGTACCAGTTGCCCTCGATGCGCGCGAGATCGCTCTCGTCTGCTTCAGCGATGACGGTTCCTGCGAGTACAGCCTTCATGGTCCTGCCTCCTCGGTGGGTTCGAGCGTATTAGAGGTGTGCGACATTCGGCTCAGCGAGCGCCGATTGCCGTCAATGTGGGAAACAATCCTGCTCCGGGCGCGCGCGACGCGCCAGGTCTCACAGCCTGTTCGGAGCGGATGCCGGAACGGATGGCTGCTCGCGGCATCCGCTCTTCGCGGCTCATGCCGAGTCCCGCCCGTAGCTCTCGAGCAGGCGCAGCCACACCTCGCTGATGGTCGGATACGCCGGAACCGCGTGCCAGAGCCGTGCGATCGGCACCTCGCCGACGATCGCCACGGTCGCCGTCTGCACGAGCTCGGCGACCTCCGGACCGACGAAGGTCGCGCCGAGGATGACATCGCGCTCGGAGTCGATCACGATCCTCGCCTGACCTTCGAAGCCGTCCTCGTAGAGGCTCGCGCCGGCGACGCCGCCGAGGTCGTAGTCGATCACGGCGACCTCGTGTCCCGCTGCGCGCGCATCCGCCTCGGTGAGACCGACGGAGGCGACCTCCGGGAACGAGAACGTCACCTGCGGGGCGGCTGCGTGGTCGGCCGTCGCGGCGTGACGACCCCAGGCGGCGTCGTCCACCTCGGCATCCTGGGCGCGCGCCACGATCACATCTCCCGCCGCCCTGGCCTGGTACTTGCCCTGGTGAGTCAGCAGCACACGTCCGTTCACGTCGCCGACGGCGTACAGCCAGTCGGATCCGGGCACGCGCATGGTGTCGTCGACCGTGATCCACCGCCCGGCCTCGAGGCCGACGACGTCGAGGCCGATGTCGCCGCTGCGCGGAGAACGGCCGGTCGCCACGAGCACCTCGGCCGCCGTGACCGTCGATCCGTCATCGAGCACGATCGACACTCCGTCCGCGTCACGCGAGACGCTCGTCGTGCCGGTGTCGGTGCGCACGTCGACGCCGAGCTCCTTCAATCCTGCCGCGACGCGCTCACCCGCGAACGGCTCCATGGCACCGAGCAGACCGCTACGGGCGATGAGAGTCACCGTCGAGCCGAGCGCCGCGTACGCGGTCGCCATCTCGACCGCGACGACGCCGCCGCCGATCACCGCCAGCGAGTCAGGCAGCTCCTCGGCACTGGTGGCCTCGCGGCTGGTCCAGGGAGAGGACTCGCGAAGACCCGGGATGGGCGGGATCACGGCATCCGATCCGGTGCTGATCGCGACGGCGTGGCGGGCGCGCAGCACGCGGGTGCCGCCGTCGGCATCCGTCACCGTCACCTCGCGCTCACCCGACAGGCGTCCGTGCCCGCGGGCCAGGTCGATGCCGGCCGAGTCGAGCCACTTCACCTGTCCGTCGTCGGACCAGTTGCTCGTGAACGAGTCGCGGCGGTCGAACACCGCGCGCACGTCGAGCTTGCCGGTCGCGGCCTCGGCTGACCCCTTGACGTTCTGCGCCGCGCGCAGCGCCTGGGCCGGACGCAGCAGTGCCTTCGACGGCATACACGCCCAGTACGAGCACTCACCGCCGACCAGCTCGCTCTCCACGATGATCGCGGTCAGACCGCCCTGCACGGCGCGGTCGGCGACGTTCTCACCCACCGGTCCACCGCCCAGGACGATCAGGTCGTATTCGTCGGTCTTGTCAGCAGTCATGGGATGCGCCTCTCCGTCGCCCAGTCTTGCTCAAGTGCAACGTCGAGTCACGGGGTGGTTGTTCCGTCGGCGCGTCGCCGGGCGCGTCCCCCCAGGCGTCGTCGTGCTCCATAACTCCGGAGATTCAGCTCGACAGCCCGCCGAAACCGGCCCGAGCCGGGGGCACGATGCCGATTCTCCGGAGTTGTGGCGCGGCATCGGTTCACAACTCAGCATGAATGTGTCGAATCCGCCCGAAACAGCCCTCTTTCACCTCACCGTCCGAATTCAGACTGAGTTGTGCACGCCGGGTCAGGCAGCCGGAGGTACGACCCGCGGCGCGAGCACGGCTGCGGCGAGCGCGATGGCCCCGGCGAGGGCGAACACGGCGACGAACGGGTCCCCCGCCTCCGCCACCGTCGCGAACAGCACACCCGTGATCGCGAGCGCGAGCGCGCTGCCGAACGACTCGGCGACCGTCATCGCCGCGCTGTTGAACCCCTGCGTCTCGGGGGCGGACATCTCCAGCGTCAGCGCGCTGCTGCGCGGACTCAGTAGTCCCATGCCGACGCCGGCCACCACCCACGACACGACGATGACCGCGACGGGCGCGGTGAACACGGCGGCCGCGAGCGCGAGAGCCACTCCGGCGAAGACCAGCGCCGCACCGATCCGCACCGCGAGTGCGCTGGACAGGCGCGCGCCGAGGCGGCCCTGCACGGTCGCGGCCACCGACCAGGCGAGCGCCCCGCCCGTCAGCGAGAGTCCCGCGATCGTCGGCGACAGGGCGTAGCGCTCCGTCAGCAGGTAGGGGATGTAGACCTGCGCGCCGAAGAATCCTCCCGCCGCGAGACCACGCACGAGCAGCACGGAGGGGAGCCCGCGTCGCGCCCGTAGGGTGCCGGCCGGCAGGAGCGCCCGCACGGCGACGAGCGCGACGACCGCTGCCCCGGCGGCCAGGACCGGTCCCGCACCGGGGACGTCTCCGACGAGGTCGAGGCCGAGCACCGCGACGGCCGCGAGCACGGCCCAGCCCAGTCGACCGAGCGCCCACGGCGCCGAGGCGTCTCCCTCGCGGGAGAGTCCGCGCAGTGCCGGGACGACCATGAGCAGAGCGGGCACGACGAGGAAGACCACGCCGAGGAACACCCAGTGCCAGCTCCACAGCTCGGTCACCGCCCCGGCGATCGTCGGTCCGACGAGCGAGGGCACGACCCAGGCGGCGGCGAACCCGGCGAAGATCGCGGGATGCAGACTGCGCGGGTAGACACGGGCGACGACGACGTAGAGAGCGACCATCAGTCCGCCGTTCCCGAGCCCCTGCGCGAAGCGCCCGGCGACGAGCACCTCCATGGTGGGCGCGAGCCCGGCCACGAGCAGCCCGACGACGAAGAGGGCGACCGCGGTGTACAGCGGCGCGACGGGTCCGCGGCGATCCGCCCAGTTGCCGGCGACGACCATGCCGATCACACCCGTGGCGAGAGGGCCGGCGAAGGCGAGCGCGTACAGCCGCTCTCCGTCGAGGTCGGCGCTCACGGCGGGCATCACGGTCGTGACGGCGAGGGATTCGAACGCCCCGAGGAACACCAGCGCGCACGCGCCGATCGTGATCCAGACGTAGGCGCTGCTCAGGATGCCGGGGGTGGCCTGGGCGGTCTGCGCCCCGCCGGTGTCAGTGGTCATAAGGTCGACCGTAAAACCTCAACAAAGGTTGAGGTCAAGTCGAGCTCGCCGCGCGTCTCAGCGAGCGGGGAGGAAGTGCGTGGGCGTCGGCACCTGAGCCGTGTGCCGGATGCCGAGCGGCGCCCCGGTCCGCTCGTCGAGGTCGAGCAGTGCGACGGTGTCGGACCGCTGCCCTGCGACGAGCAGCTTGCCCTCGTGCACGAGGTGGTGGCGGGGCCAGTCGACGCCGGAGTCGACCAGTGCGATCGACTCGAGAGTCTCGCCCTGACCGCGCACCCGCAGCGCCGCGATCGTATTGCTGCCGCGCAGCGCCGTGTAGAGGAACTGACCGTCTCGACTGCGGACGAGCTCTGCCGGGAAGTCGACCCCGATCTCGGCGATCGGACTCGCGAGCACCGAGGACACCACAGCCCAGGTGCCGTCGGGTCCCGCTGCGAGGGTGAACACCTCGCACGAGTACTCGGTGACGATGTGAAGGTGACCGCTGGGGTGCACGACCATGTGGCGAGGACCGGTGCCTGCGGGCAGCACGACCTCGTGGTCGAGCACCAGAGCGCCGCCGGTCGGACGCCAGATGCGCACGAGGTCGAATCCGAGATCGGTGGTCGCGATGCGGCCGTCCGCGAGGAAGGCGGCGGAGTGCGCGTGCGATACCCGCTCCTCGCCCGCGGCGGTGCGCTCCCCCGGATGCGGATCGGATGCCGCCGCGGCGACCCCCGCAGGGGCCGAGGCCTCGATCGGCTCGCCCAGCAGCGCGGCACGCAGCTCGGCGGCGGTGTTCGCGGCATCCGGCACCAGGCGCCCCTGCCCGTCGATGCCGATGCGCACGACCCGACCGTCGCCGTAGCAGCTCGCGATGAGGAACGATCCGCTGGAGGAGACGGCCACGTGGCACACTCCGTCACCCGCCTCGACGGGGTCGCCGAGAGGGCGAAGGTCCGACTCGCCGCTGCGCGCGAACGCCTGCACCGCGGCATCCCCTTCGAGCGCCGCATAGACGACGTCGAGCGTCGGATGCTGCGCCAGCCAAGAGGGCGAGGGCGTCTGCGTCACCGCGCCTCGGTACTCCAGGGCCGTCGGAGCACTCTCGTCGCCCGCCAGCAGGCCGATGCCGTCGGCAGAGCCGTCCATCGCGGGTCCGTACCCGCCGAGCCAGAAGCGAGTCATGATTCCCTTCAGTCCAGGAGGTCGTGGCGCACGACGACCTGGTCGCGCTCGGGTCCGACGCCGATGACCGAGATGCGCGTGTTGCTCATGGCCTCGAGGGCGAGCACGTAGTCCTGCGCGTTCTGCGGCAGATCGTCGAAGCTGCGCGCGGTCGAGATGTCCTCGCTCCAGCCCGGGAAGTACTCCAGGACCGGCGTCGCGTGGTGGAAGTCGGTCTGGTTGACCGGCACCTCATCGAACCGCTGGCCGTCGACGTCGTACGCCACGCACACCGGGATCTGCTCGAGACCGGTGAGGATGTCGAGCTTGGTGAGCACGAGGTCGGTGATGCCGTTCACGCGGGTGGCATAGCGGGTGATCGGCGCGTCGTACCAGCCGACCCGGCGCGGGCGGCCGGTGGTGGTGCCGAACTCGAAACCGCGCGAGCGCAGCCATTCGCCCTGCTCGTCGAACAGCTCGGTCGGGAACGGGCCCGATCCGACACGGGTCGTGTAGGCCTTGACGATGCCGACGATGCGGTCGAGCGCTCCGGGGCCGACGCCCGAGCCGGTGGAGGCGCCACCGGCGGTCGCCGAGGACGAGGTGACGAACGGGTAGGTACCGTGGTCGACATCCAGCATGGTGGCCTGGCCACCCTCGAAGACGACGACCTCGTCGCGGCGCAGCGCCTCGTCGAGCAGGTAGCCGGTGTCGGCGACCATCGGACGCAGCCGCTCGGCGTACGAGAGCAGGTCCTCGACGACCTCGTCGGCGGTGATCGCGCGGCGGTTGAAGATCTTCACCAGCAGGTGGTTCTTCTGGTCGAGGGCGCCCTCGACCTTCTGGCGCAGGATGTTCTCGTCGAACAGGTCCTGCACGCGGATGCCGACGCGGTTGATCTTGTCGGCGTAGGCCGGTCCGATGCCGCGGCCGGTGGTGCCGATCATCCGCTTGCCGAGGAAGCGCTCTGTCACCTTGTCGAGGGTGCGGTGGTACTGGGTGATGATGTGCGCGTTGGCGCTCACCTTCAGGCGGGAGACGTCGATGCCGCGGCCGCCGAGGGCTTCGAGCTCGCTGAACAGCACTTCGAGGTCGATCACGACGCCGTTGCCGATGACCGGCGTGACCCCGGGCGAGAGGATGCCGGAGGGGAGCAGATGGAGGGCGTACTTCTCGTTGCCGACCACGACGGTGTGCCCGGCGTTGTTGCCGCCGTTGAACTTCACGACCCAGTCGGTGCGCTCGCCGAGCAGGTCGGTGGCCTTGCCCTTGCCCTCATCGCCCCACTGGACGCCGACGATAACGATTCCTGGCATGGGTATCCCCCTTGCTTCCGCCGGGTTTGCACCGGCTGATGAGCTGGCCCTCTGCGGGCGGCTCCATCCTATCGAAGGGTTGTTCCGGGCCGTCCGGGCTGTGGAGGCTGCGGTCCTGACGCCCGTCTGCGGTCCGCCTGACGGCGAAGCGGGTCGATGGCGGGAATCGAGCGGATGCTGTCGCTCCGGCGCATCGCCGATGTCGGTGGCCGGTGGCACGATCAGAGGATGCCGAAGACCGGTCGCGTGAATCGCGACGACATCCTTCACACCGAGCAGCCCAGCCGCCAGGGGCCGCTCGTGCTCGTCGCCGCCATCGTGACGGTCGTGCTGTGGGCGTCGGCATTCATCGGCATCCGCGGTGCAGGACCGCACTTCGACCCCGGAGCCCTGGCGCTGCTGCGCATGGCCGTCGGCAGCGCCGCGCTCGCGATCATCGCGGTGCGGCACGGCATCCGTCTTCCCGAGCGTCGGCACTGGTGGCTGGTCGTCGTGTGGGGTGTCGGATGGTTCTGCGTCTACAACCTGGCGCTGAACGCGGCCGAGCGCACCCTCGATGCGGGGACGGCCGCGATGGTGGTGAACCTCGCACCGCTCATGGTCGTGGTCTTCAGCGGGCTGTTCCTGCGCGAGGGCTTCCCGAAGCCCCTCATCATCGGAGCCCCGATCGCCTTCCTGGGCGTCGTGCTGATCGGCATGAACTCGTCGACCAGCGAAGGGCCCGATATCTCCGGGTTGCTCCTCGCCCTGCTCGCGGCGGTGATGTATGCCGGATGCACCTTGCTGCAGAAGCATCTGCTGAGCGCCGGATCCGACGCGACGACGCTGACCTGGTTCGGCGCGCTGGCCGGCACCGTCGCGCTGCTCCCGTGGACGGGCAGCCTGATCGGCGCCCTCCAGACCGCTCCGATCGACGCGACGCTCTGGGTCGTCTACCTCGGCATCTTCCCGACCGCGATCGCGTTCACGACCTGGGCCTATGTGCTGCAGCGCAGCACCGCCGGGCAGACCTCCGCGACGACCTATGTGGTCCCGGCGATCGCCATCCTGATGTCGTGGGCGATCCTCGGCGAGGTTCCCACTCCGCTCATGTTCGTGGGCGGCACGCTGTGCCTTCTCGGGGTGCTCGTCACCCGGATGCGCTGGGGCCGCCGCGCCTGATCCGTCCCGGCGCTCGCGCCGACCCTTGCGCTGACTCGGCTCTGGCTGCGCGCCGTCGCGTCGTGCCTTCGCGTCGGACCGCACGCTGTCTGCCCGCGCGCTGTGTGGCCGCGATGCGCCCCGCCCCGCCGCATCCTGTCCCGTCGCAACGCGCCCCGCCCCGCCGCGCCCCGCGAGCAGATCCGTGGGGCGCACTGTCGAGCCCGCCCGGCGTGTGACTCTTACCCGCGCCCATCCGGACCGTGCGCGGTCAAAAACGGACCCCAAGGCCGCGTTCCGGATGCACAACTGACCACGCACCGACCAGCACCGAGACCCTCACTGACGCCCGCGTCCATCTCATCCCTGCGTGGTCAAAAACGCACCGCAGAACCCCGCCACGCATGCACAATTGACCACTCACCGCGCATCCGGTGCACAACTGACCCCGCACCACACTCCCGTACCGGCCGCACTCGCGCCCCGCGCTATCGCAACCGTGAGTGGTCAAAAACGCACCGCAGAACCCCGCCACGCATGCACAATTGACCACGCACCGCGTCTCGCATGCAGAGTCGACCCCACACACCACACCCCAACCACCCGGGGCTCAGCGCGGCGACACCGACCGGCCCTGACGAAGCGACCCGCGCGTGCCCTCGATGCTGCTGATCATGTCACCCGCGAGCTTGCGCTTGAGCTCGAGCGATTCGCCGATCTCCGCCGCAAGGCGCGGACGGGTGCGGATCAGCTCGTCGACCGTCGCGAGAGGCAGCACCACGACGGTCAAAATCTCGCCGGCTACCGTGACGGCCTGCGTCCGCTCCCGGGTCAGCGCGGTCTGGCCGATGATGTCGCCCCTCTCGGCAGTCGCGAACTCGACCCGTCCGCCGTCGACCTCGACCGCGAGCAGCGCGCGCCCCGACACGACCACACGCACCTCGTCGGGCACGACGCCACTGGGCAGCACGACCTCGCCGACGCCGTAGCGCTCGAGGTGCGAGGACTGCAGCATCGCCTCGAGGTCGTCGTCGTGCAGGTGCAGGGTGCCGCCGATGGCCGTCAAGGCCTCCGCGAGGCGCCCCGGCTCGGAGATCGGATCCGTCGAGTCGCCATCGAGCGCGAATCCGTGGCGGCGGGCCGCGTACCAGAGCCACGACAGGTAGGTGGAGAGTGCGCGTCCCGCATCCGCCGGTCCGGCGACGGGGATCGAGACGCTGTAGGCGCCACCGCCCGCATAGCTCACGGACGCGCGCTCGCGGTCGGCGAGCATGGGCAGCGCGTCCGCGACCTCGACCAGCAGCGCCATGACCTCGTGCGGGGGATCATCCGTCGCGAACTTCACGTCGGTGGATGCCGAGTACGGCCCCTCCGGCTCCGAGAGGTTCGTGAACGACGCCCCCGACAGGCTGGAGTTCGGCACGATCTGGATGCCGGATCCGGTGTCGATGTGCACGGCCCGCCAGTTGACCTCGATCACCCGCCCTCGCACTCCGGCAGCATCGAGGAAGTCGCCGATCTTGAACGGCTGCTCGAACAGGAGGAGCAGTCCGGAGATCACCCCTCCGACCGCGTTCTGCAGTGCAAGGCCGATGACGATCGATCCGACGCCGAGGGCCGTGAAGAGGCCGCCGACGTCGGCATCCCACACCCAGGAGAACAGCAGCGCGAGCCCGAGCGCGACGAGCACCAGCCGGGCGATCTCGACGAAGATCGTCGGGATGCGCTTGCGCCACGAGTCCTCGGCGGCGTTCGCGAACAGGGCGACGTTGAATGCAGACAGCAGCAGCAGGATCACCAGGAACCCGAAGATCGTCGCAGCGACGCGCGTCCACACCTGGTCGGCCGGCGACTGGATCGCGAACGCCAGCAGCGCGAACAGCGCCCCGACCGGGATCACGCCGTTGCGAAGCAGGCGCAGGGGACCTGCGAGCGGGTTGTTGCGGCGCCGGAGACCGTTGATCAGCTCGGTGAGGACGACGAGCAGCACCGGCACACCGACGGCGAGGGCGATGACCCACCAGCCCCAGCCGTCGCGGAACGCGTCGTCGAGCATGTCAGCCCACCTTCCAGACGGTCTCGCTCTTGCCGTGCGTCTCGACGGCGCCGGCCTCGGTGAACGTGAAGATCTCGCGCGTGCGGTCGTAGACCGTCTGGCTCACGTAGACGCCGGGTTCACCGGTGACCGAGCGCACCCGGTACGCGAGGTTCACCGCATCGCCCCACAGGTCGTATGCGAGGCTCGTCCGCGCGACCAGGCCGCTGGTGACCGTGCCGGTGTCGACGCCGGCCCGCAGACCGATCGAGGCGCCGTTCTGCGCGTTGAACCGCTCGACGACGCCGAGCAGGCTGCGCGCGAACTCGACACTGCGACGCACGTTGTCGACCCGGGGGATGACGAGACCGGATGACGCGAGGTAGCCGCCGCGCAGGGTGCGGACCTTCTCCACTCCGGCTTTCTCCGCCGCCTCGTCGAAGCCCCTCATGAGCGTGTTGAGGTGCCCGATCTCCTGCTCGGGGCTCAGACCGCGCGCGTACTCGTCGAAGTCCACCAGCTCGGCGAACACGACGGACACGTTCTCATGCGCTTCGGAGATCGCCTCGTCGCCCTGCTTGTACTTCGCCGCGACGCTCTCGGGCATCAGGGTCAGCAGCAGCTTCTCGTTCTCCGCCTGCTGCTCGTCGATCAGTTCCTGCTTGATGCGCAGACTCGACGCCATGTCGTTGAAGGCACTGCCGAGATCCCCGAACTCGTCGCGTGATCCCTGCGGCACCTGCACGTCGAGATCGCCTTCCGCGACCCGGTGCACGGCACCGACGAGGCGGCGCACTGGACGCGTGAACACCTGCGCCAGCAGCAGCGACAGGAGTGAGACTCCGAGCAGGATGCCGAGCAGCGACAGCAGCACGGTGCGGGTGAAGTCGGTGACGGGCGCGAACGCTTCCTCCTGATCGATGTGGGCGACGATCACCCAGTTGAGTCCGTCGATGTCGAGCGGCGCGTAGGCGACGAGACTCTCCCCGTCGGAGTACTCCGCGGCGAGCGCGGTTCCGGTGCGGCCCTTGAGCGCTTCGGTGACAGCGAGATCGTCGACCGGCTGGAGCTGCACGGTGCCCTTCACCGCGACGATTCGTTCTGCGACCGCCGGCGCAGTGCCGTTCTCGACCACGGCCTCGGTATACCGCTCAGGGTCCTCGAGAAGAAGGCGTGACGTGCTGCGCATGAGCAGGTCCGGGCCCGCGATGTAGACCTCGCCGGTGTCCCCGAGCCCCTGCTGCTTCCACCGCCCGTCGCCCGTCATCACCGTGTTGATCTGCTCGACCGGCACTTGGACGGCGATCACGCCGACGATGTTGGTCGAGCTCCCGATCGGTGACAGCACCCAGGCCGTGGGTATGTTGAGCGAGGGAAGATACCGCTCGAAATCAGTCGTGATCACCTCATCGATCGATCCGTTGCGCAGAACCTCTTCGAAGGCCTTGGTGAGGGTCGAGTTCGCGTACGGCTCCTCTTGGACATTGACTCCGAGGTCGACGCTCTTGTACGCACTGAAGACGACGTTCGCATCGGTGTCGAGGATCAGGACGTCCTCGTAGTCCAAGGTCTCGACCAACCCGGTGAAGTACGGACCGTATTCGATGTTCGCGCGCGTCCACGCGCTGCCGTCGCCTGCATCGGCAAGGGCCAGCCCCGTGTCGTAGTCGTCGTAGTCGCGGCCAGCGGTGTACAGCGATTGCACGTACTTGCCCGCGGTGGATGCCGGAATGAACGCCGCGGGTTCGTAGTCCAGCCCGCTGCGCTGTTCGAGCGCCGGCACGAAGGAGTCGGTGTAGTACTGCTCCAACTCGGCATCCACGCTCGGATCGAGCTCGGTCGTCTGCAACTCGGCGAACGCATCGACGAAAGCGGTCGCTCCCTCGACAGCGCTCGCGTTTCGCGAATCCAGCAGCACACCGCGCTGGATGCCCGCGAACTCGTTCTCGATGGCCGTCGCGCGCAGCTCTCGAATCGTCGTCAGCTGCTCGATCGCCGAGTCACGGAGGGAGTCCCGCCCGTTGAAGAAGCCGATGACGCCGACGATCGCGGACGATGAGAGGCTGACCGCGAGCAGCATGATGAGCAGCTTCGACTGGATGCTGAGCCCGACCCTCCCGCGCCATCTCGGTCGTCGATTCTCGGTGGTCGTCCCCGTCGTGCCCTCGCTCATGTGCCCCTCCGGCCGCCGCGCGCTGTGCTCTTGCGCCGACGCTATCGACATACCGGTATTTCGGTCTAGCATCCGCGGGCATCCTGGCCGATAAAGTGTGCCCGGAGGCGAATATGACGACCTGGTGGCCCTACGCACGACTGGCAGCGGCAGCGCTCGGACTCGCGGCGATCATCGCGCAGCTCGCCCGCAGCATCGAGAATGCCCTCGCCGCCACGACCGAGTGGGGTCAGCACCTGCCGACGGTCGCGGCGAACTTCCTCAGCTTCTTCACGATCCTCTCGAACCTGCTCGCGGCCATCGTGCTGATCATCGCCGCGGTCTGGGCCCTGCGACACCGCCGCGACGACGAGCCGGAGCCGACATGGCTGGCCGTGCTCCTCGCCTGCGTCAGCACCTACATGATCGCCACCGGCGTCGTCTACAACACCCTCCTCCGGGGAGTCGAGCTGCCGCAGGGCACGACCGTGCCCTGGTCGAACGAGGTGCTGCACGTCATCTTCCCGCTCTTCCTCCTGATCGACGTGCTGGTCGCCCCGCGCCGACGGGCTCTCGGCTGGCGGACGGTCGCCGTCACCGCGATCTTCCCGCTCGTCTGGGCCGTCTACACGATGATCCGCGCGAACCTCATCACGGCACCATCGACGGGGAACGCCTGGTGGTATCCGTATCCGTTCCTCGATCCGCGCCTCGTCCCCGGTGGCTACCTCGGCGTCGCGGGCTACATCGTCGGCATCGCTATCGCCATCGTCGCCGCCGGGTGGTTCGTCGTCTGGGTCGGTCGCAAGCGCGGCGCGCGGGTGCCGGTCGCCGCCTGACCGTCGCCCCCGGCACCTTGACCCGGCCCCGGTCACCTGCATGCCCGGATGACGGATGCATGCCGAAATCGGCCGATCTGAGCATGCATCCGTGATCTGAGCATGCATTCGGCCGGTGGGCTGAGGGAATCCAGTCAGGTGGGCCGCGCCAAAACCCTCCCGGTGACCCGGGCTCGAACACTTGCATGCCCGGATGACGGATGCATGCCGAAACGGCCGATCTGAGCATGCATCCGTGATCTGAGCATGCATCCGGCAAGGGCTGGGCTGAGGGAGCGGTCGGCCGGACCGGCACGGGGCTGAGGAAGAGGCCCGCCGGGGCACGGGCATGGGGAGAAGTCCCCACGTGCGCGCCGGAACCCGGCGAACGGATGCGGTTACGCTGGGTCGAGGGGGGAACATCGACGGTCCCCGTGGGAACGAGGAGACACACCGATGAACGAGCCCTACGCGTCCGGCACCTCCGCAGGCTCGACGCCGCCGCCCCCGCCGGCCCCCTCCAGCCAGGCGACCCAGGCGACCGAGGCGAACCAGGCGACGCAGGCCGCGCCGCCCGCACCGCCGGCTCCTCCCGCCCCGGCGACACGGGCGGAAGCTGCAGCCGCCGCGACGCCGCCGCCCGCGGCCCCCGAGGCCTCCCCCTCGGCCACCACGAGGTCCGAAGCCCCCACCGACGCCGAGCTCCGCCGGGCGACCGCGGTGCTGAAGACCGTCTCCGACGCGTACTCCGCGAAGATGGTCGGCCAGGAGCGGCTGCGGATGAGCCTGCTGATCTCGCTGATCGCCGGCGGTCACATCCTGCTCGAGAGCGTCCCGGGCCTTGCGAAGACCACCGCGGCGAGCACCCTCGCCGACACCGTGAAGGCGCAGTTCAAGCGCATCCAGTGCACGCCGGACCTCCTCCCCAGCGACATCACCGGCAACCAGATCTATGACGCGGCGACCGGGTCGTTCCGCACGGTCCTCGGCCCGGTGCACGCGAACTTCGTGCTGCTCGACGAGATCAACCGGTCGAGCGCCAAGACCCAGAGCGCCATGCTCGAGGCCATGCAGGAGCACCAGACCACGATCGGCGGGGAGGTCCACCATCTGCCGAAGCCGTTCCTCGTGATCGCGACGCAGAACCCCATCGAGCAGGAGGGCACGTACGAGCTCCCCGAGGCGCAGATGGACCGCTTCCTGCTCAAGGAGATCGTCGAGTACCCCAGCCCCGCCGAGGAGTTCGAGATCCTCGGACGCATCGACTCCGGCGTGCTCGACCCCGACCGCCACGTGTCGAGTGCGATCAGCCTCGACGACGTGCACATGCTGCAGGACGTGGCGGGCCGCATCTACGTCGACCCCGCGATCCGCAACTACATCGTCTCGATCGCCTACGTGACCCGCAACCCCGCCCCCTACATCGGCGAGGAGCGTGCGCGCTTCATCAAGTACGGCGCGAGCCCGCGTGCGAGCATCGCGTTCCTGCAGGCCGCCCGCGCCCTGGCGCTGCTGAACGGCCGCGGCCACGTGATCCCCGAGGACATCCGCTCACTCCGCCACCTCGTGCTGCGCCACCGCGTGCTCCTCACCTTCGAGGCCGACGCCGAGGGCATCCGCAGCGAGGAGATCATCGACCAGATCTTCGCGTCCGTTCCCACGCCCTGACGTTCGCCATGGCCAGCCTGATCACCCAGGTGAAGAGCAAGCTCTTCATCCACTCGTCGCGCAAGTCGCTGCATGCGCTCGACGGCGCCTACGCGTCGCTGCTGCACGGCCGCAGTCTCGACTTCGAGGACCTGCGCAAGTACGAGTACGGCGATCAGGTGCGCGACATCGACTGGCGCGCCACGGCCAGGCTCGGGACGCCGCTGGTGAAAAGGCACCGCGCGATGCGGATGCACACCATCCTGTTCGTCGTCGACACCGGCCGCTCGATGGGGGCGCTCGCGCACGACGAGCGATCGAAGAAGGACCTCGCGATCCTCGCCACGGGCGTGCTCGGAGTGCTCGCGCTGCGGCACGGCGACGACTTCTCGCTGGTCTACGGCGACTCCGACCGCGTACGGCGCCGCGCACCCGGTCGCAGCGAGGGCGCGCTCGAACATGCGCTGCGCACCATCGACCAGGCGATCGACACCAGCACCGCCCGCAGCGACCGCGATGCCCTGCTCTCGTATGTCACCCGCACGATCTCCCGACGCATGATCGTCGTCGTCATCACCGACGAGGCGCCGGTGACGGAGGAGACCGAGCGGATGCTGCGCCGACTCCGCGTGCAGCACGACGTGCTGTGGCTCACGGTGAGCGATGCCGACCCGGTGCTCGACCATTCGACCGCGACGATCCGCAGCGACGTCGACAGCCTGTGGGAGGTGCCCGACTTCGTGCAGGGCGACCTCGAGATCATCCGCGAGCTCACCGCGCAGACCGAGGCGGATGCCGCGCGACTGGCCGAGGTGCTCAAGCGGATGGAGATCAGTCACAGCGTGCTGGCGGGTCAGGACGACGCCGTCACGCAACTCCTCCAGCTGCTGAATCGGAGGTCGAATGCCCGGCTCTGACGAGCTCTACCCCCCGTTCCAGTACGGGTGGGGCTGGATGCTGCTCGCGATCGGCATCCTGATCCTCCTCATCGCCGCCGCGTGGCTCGTGGTGGGGCTGACGCGACCGCGCCGGGACCTCACGCTCGCGAGTGCGGCGCAGGGTCCGACGCTCCTCACCGTCGACGTGCTGTCGCAGCTGCGCGTGGAGTATCTGGAGCGCATCCAGCGCATCGAGGACGATTACCGCGCGCGCTCCCTGTCCGCCCGCAATGCGAACCTCGAGCTCAGCCGGGTGGTGCGCACGTTCGTCAACGAGTACAGCGGCCTCGAGGCTCCGGTACTCGCGCTCGACGACCTCGTCGCGCGGGGCGTGCACCCCGCGCTCATCGACGCGATGGGCCGCCACTACTACCCCAGCATCTTCCGGCAGGGGCCGGCGATCGATCCGGTCGCCGGTGCCGAGGCCGCTCGGACGGTGGTGCGCTCATGGCACTAGCGAACGGCTGGCTGATCCTCGTCGCCGTCGGCGTCGTGGTCGTGGCGATCGTGGTCGGCGTGATCGTCGGTCTGCGCAGCGGCGTGAAGACCGAGGCGCACGAGCGAGCTCGAGTCGCGCGCGCAGAGCGCCTGCGCGCACTGCCGACCTTCCGTCAGGCACTCAACCGCCGGGTGCTCGCCCTGTCGAGCATCCTGCTGCTCGGCATCGTCGCGACGCTCGCGGCCGGTGTCGTCTCCGCCCGCCCGATGTCGTCGCAGACGATCCAGCCGGTCGACACCAGTCGCGACATCATGCTGTGCCTGGACGTCTCCGGATCCATGAGCGAGGTGGATGTCGAGGTGCTCACGGTCTTCGAGGAGCTGCTCGAGGACTTCGAGGGCGAGCGCATCGGCCTGACGATCTTCAACAGCTCGCCGGTGCAGATCTTCCCCCTCACCGACGACTACGAGTTCATCCGCGGTCACCTGCAGAGCATCCGCGAGAGCTTCGACTACCTCGACGAGGTGCCGGAGCACTGGGTCGGCACCCTGAACGGCAACGGCGCCTCGCTGATCGGCGACGGCCTCGCGGCCTGCGCCATGGCCTTCGACCACCCGGACGACGAGCGGTCGCGCTCGATCATCTTCGCCACCGACAACGAGGTCAACGGCGCCTCGATCGTCACTCTCGACGAGGCGGCGGCCTACGCGAAGTCGGTGGGCGTGCGGGTGTTCGCTCTGAACCCGGTGCAGGGCAAGGATGCCGCCGTCAGCGCCGAACTCGCGAAGGCGGCAGAGACCACGGGGGGCGCGGCATACGGCCTGCGCGACACGACGACCGTCGGAGACATCGTCGATCAGGTGCAGGAGCAGGAGGCGACCGCCCTGCAGGGTCAGGCGCAGGTCGTATGGACCGACACCCCGAACCTGTGGATCGTCGTGCTGATGATCTCGATGCTCACCTTCATCGTCGTGCTGTGGAGGGTGAGACTGTGATCTTCCAGCCGGTCCTCAACATCTTCCTCCTCGTGCTGCTGTGCGCGCCGGTGGCTGCGCTCGCGGTGCTGGCTCTCGTCAAGGCGAAGGGGCGGGGCAGAGCGCTGTGGGCGATGCGCCTGGTGCTGCTGCTCGCCTGCTTCGTGCTGTTCCTGCGCCCGGGGATCCCCGGCGGCGCGACCCAGACGCTCGCGACGGACACTGACATCGTGCTCGTCGTCGACACCACCGCGAGCATCGTCGCCGAGGACTGGGACGGTGACCAGCCGCGTCTCGACGGCGTGCGCGCCGACGTGCAGGCGATCGTCGACGAGTACCCGGGTGCGCGCTTCGCCCTGATCACGTTCGACGCCTCGGCCGACCTCCGCCTGCCGCTGACGACCGACACGACAGCCCTGGTCTCGTCGCTCGAGGTGCTGCGTCCCGAGGTGACCAGCCAGTCGCGCGGCAGCTCGATCGGCATCGCGAACGAGCTGCTCGCCGACACCCTCTCGAACGCCGCGGAGTCGTCTCCCGATCGCTCGCGCATGGTGTTCTACTTCGGCGACGGCGAGCAGACGGTGACCTCCGCTCCTGAGCCCTTCGACGGCAGCGAGAAGCTGACGGATGCCGGCGCGGTGTTCGGATACGGCACCGCAGAGGGCGGCCCCATGAAGCTCACCACCGGCAGTGTCGGCGACTCGTCGAGCGAGTACATCGAGTACGAGGGCGCGAACGCCCTGTCGGTGATCGATGAGAAGAACCTCGAGGCGATCGCAGCGGAACTCGGCGTTCCGTACGAGCACCGGACGGCGGATGCCGAGCCGGAGTTGCCCGAGGCGCCGTCGACCACGACCAGCTACGCCGAGTCCGGTTCGGTGGGCTCGGTCACCGAGCTCTACTGGATCGCCGCGCTCGTGATCGTCGCCCTGCTCGGCGTCGAGCTGACGAGGGCGAGCATGCTCGTCGCGCGACTGCGACTGCTGCGGGCCCCGTCCGCGCCGCACCGCGAGCGACGCCCGACCGATGGAGGTGCCGCATGACCGACCTCTCCACGCGTCCACGCCCCGCTGACCCCGGCGATCCGAGCGATCTGACGGCGCAGGCCGCTGCGGCGCTGCTCGCGTCGAACCGCCGGCGCCGCCGCATCCGCCGCTGGATCGCCGTCGGCACCCTGCCGCTCACTCTCGCCGCGCTGCTGTTCGTCGGCAAGATCCTCAGCATGTACGCGTTCGCGCATCAGTCGATCACGGCCTACGTGGCCGACGATTACGCGGGGTCCGAGGCCGCAGCGCGCGGCCAGGACTTCCTGAACTGGTTCGAGCCGTTCAAGGCGCCCTTCAACATCGGCACCGCTCTCGCCGGAGCCGAGAAGCTGCCCGAGGCCCGCGCCGAACTCGAGGAGTCGCTCGAGCTCGCATCCGGTCTCGAGGTCTGCACCGTGCGGATCAACCTCGCCCTGGTGCTGGAGCGGATGGGGGATGCGGCCCGCGCCGACGGCGATGGGGCGGCTGCGGCTGAACTGTTCGGCGAAGCCCTCACGGTGACGACGGAGATGCCGGAGGAGTGCGACAGCGAGGAGGCGCAGGAGCAGTCCTCCGACCCCGATCGGGACATGCAGCAGAGCACGGACGATCTTGAGGACCGGCTGAAGCAGAAGCAGCAGAGCGAGCAGCAGACGCCTCCCGAGGAAGAGCAGCCCGAGGAGGAGCCGCAGCCTCAGCCGTCGGAGGACAAGCTGGACGAGCTCGAGGACAAGCTCGAGCAGGGCACCCAGGAGCGCGATCAGCAGCAGGGCGACGACGGTGGCGGCTCGGGGACGGACAAGCCATGGTGATGGATCACGAGAAGCAGCGGGCGCGGTACGTCGCCGGCACCGAAGGCGCACCCCCCGTGCCGCCGCCGGGCGGCTATCGCAACGCCCGTCGCCCGTCAGGACCGGTCGTGCAGCAGCCTGCCGTCCCGGTCGCGGGCGGGACGGCGACCGTCTCCGACGCCGCTGCGGCCACGAAGCAGCCGGCGAATGCTCTGGGGTGGATCGCTCTGGTCGCCGGCATCCTCTTCGTGCTGATCCTGCTCATCACCCTCGCGGTCGGCGCGACGGATGTGCTGTACGGCGTCACGATGCTCGCGCTCCAGCTCGTGGTCGTCGCTGTGATCATCGGCGCGCTGTTCACAGCACGCGGTCGCACCCTCGCCGCGATCGCCCTCGCGATCACCCTCGTCTTCAACGTGGCCACCGTCGGAGGGCTCAGCGCGCTGCAGACCTCTGCATCCGGCAGCTACGACGGCATGAAGACCGAGGAGCAGAAGCACGAGGAGGCCTACCCGGGCATCAAGGGCACGGATCCGCAGGATGCGCTGAACCAGCAGTCGCTCGAAGAGGTGAAAGCCGAAGCCGACAGCCTGTTCGCCGACATCCGCGAGCGCGTCACCGCCGAGTTCGGTTACGAGTGGGTGCAGGTGGGCGGCGAGGACCTGCGCCCTGAGCGCAACGGCTACGGCGGGGAGTCCATGCTGATCGAGTACACCTCGACCGGGTGGGCGACCACCGAGCCCATCCAGGACTACAGCGTCAAACTCCAGGTGATGGACGTGATCGATTCGGTCGCCGCCGAGCACGGGCTGCCCTCGCTGTACTCGTTCAACGGCGAGTACTCGGGGATCGATCCCTCGATGATCGCGAAGCTCTACGGCAGCGATGACCCCCGCGAGCAGCACACCTGGGAGTACTACACCGAGAACTACCCCGATCCGATGCGGTTCTACGCCAACATCTACGACCTCTCGAACGATCCGTCCGGGAACTTCCTCAAGACCAGGGAGGCGCAGCAGGCGCGCACCGGCGAACCGCTCGAGGGGCTGCAGATGGTCGTGATCGCGAGCGCCGTGCTGAGCGAGGCGGACCGCGCCGAGTTCGAGAAGAAGCTGCAGGAGTACCCGGGCTTCCAGTGAGGCCGGGCGAGGTCAGCAACGACCTCCGTACACTCTCGGGTGCTGTACGCCCGAAGATGCAGCATCATGCCGGGATGCAGCGCCGCCCAGGGCGGCTGATCCGGCGCGGGGTCGTCTAACCTTGGCCCATGAAGGCATCGACGGGGTACCTCCTTGGCGCGTTCGGGTTCTTGCTCGCAGCGGCGTACCTGCTGTTGTCCCCCGCCTCGGAATGGCACTGGGTCGTGGCGGTGGGGATGACACTCGCCGCCGGCGTCATGTACACGGTTCAGTGGGTGCGTGAACGACGGAGAGAACGGGCAGACGAGGCGCCCGAGTCCGGGTAGCCCCGGTTCGACGCCGGTCGGCAGACACCGGACGCTCCGGGGTTCAGGAAGCGAGCGACAGGCCGGCGGCGAGCGCGAAGCCCAGCACGGTCGCGAGGCCGGTCACCTGCTTCGCCTTCTCCTGCGCATCGGGGACCATCGAGTCCACGAGCATCACCAGCAGCGCACCGGCGGCGAACCCGCTCGCACCGGCGCGGAAGGCGTCGCCGGTGGCACTGGCCAGCGCGAAGCCGGCGACGGTCGCGAGCGCGCAGATCGCGGCGATGCCCGCCCACAACAGGAGCACTCTGGGTTTCGACATCCCGCCCTTCAGCAGGTCGGCGGCCGAGCCGATCGACTCGGGCAGGTTCGACACGACGATGGCCACGACCAGCGCGATGCTGACCGGTTCCCCCGAGGCGAGTCCGATCCCGAGCACGAGCTGCTCGGGGATGCCGTCGAGCAGCGCGCCGAGCGCGAGCGGAGCGCCGGCGCCCTGATCCTTCGACTTCGCCGCTCGCGCATCCAGGATCCGGTCCGCGGTGAAGTACGCCAGCGCGCCGGCCGCGACGCCGATGACCAGCGGGATCGGGCCCGCGAGGTCGAGGCCCTCCTCCCACAGCTCGAAGGCGATCGAGGCCATCAGGGACCCGGCGCCGAAGCCCAGCACGATCCCGAGCCAGCGCGGCGGCCAGGTGCGCAGCAGAGCCAGTGCCGCACCGACCAGCAACGGCGATGCCGCGACGACTCCCCACAGGATCGCTGCACCCATGCCGTCCTCCTTCCGAAACCCGAGGCCAGACGCTGCCGGCCACGGACGCCACTCTGCCACCGACTCCACGGAGAACGCAGAGGCGCCCCGCGCCGGCCAGCGCGCGGCACCGTCCGAAACAGCCGACACGCCGCCGATAGACTGGGAAGCATGTCCAAGGTCCTCCAGTCCCTGCCCGTCGGCGAGCGCGTCGGCATCGCCTTCTCCGGAGGACTCGACACCTCCGTCGCCGTCGCCTGGATGCGCGACAAGGGAGCCGTCCCCTACACGTACACCGGCGACCTCGGGCAGTACGACGAAGACGACATCGAGTCGATCCCCGGCCGCGCCCTCGAGTACGGCGCCGAGGCCTCGCGTCTGGTCGACTGCAAGACGGCACTCGTCGAAGAGGGTCTCGTCGCCCTCGCGTGCGGCGCGTTCCACATCCGCTCCGGCGGACGCACCTACTTCAACACCACCCCCCTCGGCCGCGCCGTCACCGGCACGCTGCTGGTGCGGGCCATGAAGGAGGACGGCGTCGACATCTGGGGCGACGGCTCGACCTACAAGGGCAACGACATCGAGCGGTTCTACCGGTACGGCCTGCTCGCCAACCCGCGGCTGCGCGTGTACAAGCCCTGGCTCGACGCCGACTTCGTCACCGAGCTCGGCGGCCGCAAGGAGATGAGCGAATGGCTCGTCGCCCATGACTTCCCGTACCGCGACTCGGTCGAGAAGGCGTACTCGACCGACGCCAACATCTGGGGCGCCACGCATGAGGCGAAGACGCTCGAGCACCTCGACGTCTCGCTCGAGACCGTCGACCCCATCATGGGCGTGAAGTTCTGGGATCCCTCCGTCGCGATCGACACCGAAGACGTCTCCGTCACGTTCGAAGCCGGACGCCCGGTCGCCCTCAACGGCGTCGAGTACACCGACCCGGTGGCCCTGGTGCAGGAGGCCAACACGATCGGCGGACGCCACGGCCTCGGCATGAGCGACCAGATCGAGAACCGCATCATCGAGGCCAAGTCGCGCGGCATCTACGAGGCCCCGGCCATGGCGCTGCTGTTCATCGCCTACGAGCGCCTCGTCAACGGCATCCTGAACGAGGACACGCTCGCGACCTACCACGAGCAGGGTCGCCGCCTCGGTCGACTGATGTACGAGGGCCGCTGGCTCGAGCCGCAGTCGCTCATGCTGCGCGAGTCGATCCAGCGCTGGGTCGGCCTCACTATCTCGGGCACCGTCACCATCCGCCTGCGTCGCGGCGACGACTGGACGATCCTCGACACCACGTCGCCGAACCTCTCGTACGGCCCCGAGAAGCTCTCGATGGAGCGCGTGGGCGACGCCGCCTTCGGCCCGGTCGACCGCATCGGCCAGCTGACCATGCGCAACCTCGACATCGCCGACTCCCGTGCCCGCCTCGAGCAGTACGCCGGCCTCGGCCTCGTGGGCGGCGCGACCGGCGAGCTGGTCGGACGCGTCACCGCAGGCGAGTCCGGTGAGATCACGGGCTCCGTCGAAGAGGTCGACGAGCGCTTCGCCGACGCGGTGGACACCGCATCCGAGGGCGCTGCCTTCGACTCCGGCACCGACTGACGATTTCGGCGTTCTGAAGGGGGCGGGTGCTGCGGCATCCGCCCCCTTCGGCGTCAGTGCCCGGCTGCTTCGATCCATAACTCCGGAGATCGGTGCGCGGAAGGCCGGAAACTGCCGGTTCTGGCGCGATTCGGCCTCCGATCTCCGGAGTTGTGGAGGCCGGCGCGTACACAACTCAGCATGAATCGCGAGAATCGGCCCCGAAACGCGTGGTTCGGGGCTCGGATCGGCGATCCATGCTGAGTCGTGCACTCCTATCGATCCAGACCCTGTGAGTCCCCCGCGTTATCTTGCACACACATGTGCACATTAAGTACCATGGAGGCATGACCACCCGTGCACCCCGCCGCGATTCCGTCGAAAACCGCGCCGGAATCCTCGATGCGGCCCGCACCACGCTCGCCACCGACCCGCGTGCGTCAATCGATGTGATCGCCCGCAGTGCCGGCCTGTCCCGCCGCACCCTGTACGGCCACTTCGACGACCGCGAGGCCCTGATCCGCGAGCTCATCTCTGTCGGAGCGCAGCGCTTCAACGCCATCGCGGAGTCCGTGACCGACGCCGACCCGCGCATCGCGCTGGCCCGGCTCGCCGCACAGCTCTGGCAGGAGGCCGCACACGTGCAGGTCGCCGCCGCTCTGGCTCTCGACGAGGCACACGTCCAGCACACCGCCGACGCCCTCGCGCCGCTGCGCCGCACCGTCGCAGCCCTCGCCCGGCGCGGCCAGGAGGACGGCAGCTTCCGCACCGACCTCGCCGCCCCCACCCTCGCGCGCCTCATCGAGGAGGTCGCCCGTACCGTCGTATCCCGCACGGATGCGGCGAGCACCGGAGCCGCCAACCTCGCTGTCCGCACCCTGCTGAGCATCGCGGGACTGTCGTGGCGCGATGCCGACGAGCTGCTCCGCGCCCACCCCGAGATCGTCGATTCGCAGGAGGTCAGCGCATGAGAGTCACTCTGCACGAGGTCAGCAAAGGCCGCGGCGGCCAGGCGCTCCCACCGACGAGCCTGGAGTTCCACACCGGCGCCGTGCGCTTCGCCCTCGCCGAGACAGAGCAGCGCCCGAGCGTGCTCGGCCTCATCGCCAGCGGACGGATGCGCCCTGACAGCGGCCGCGTGACGATCGACGGCGGCTCGGACAACCGCGCACTGCGCCGCACGGTGGCCCTCGTCGACGCCCCGGACGTCAGCGATCCGCATGCCGACATCGCCCTCGCCGGCGTGGTCGGCGAAGAGCTCATGTTCGCGGGCAAGGGTGCGACCCCGCTGCACGCTCGGCGCTGGCTCACCCAGCTCGGGTTCGGCGAACTGGCCGGTGTGCCGATCGGCAATGTCGACCCGGCGGTGCGCGTGCGCATCCTCTGCGAGCTCGCGATCCTGCGCGACGGCACCGAGGGCATCGTCCTCGTCTCGCCCGACCGCCACGGCGGGAGCCCGGACGGATGGTGGCGCATCGCCTCGGAGTTCGCCGACCGCGGCTACGCCATGCTGGTCATCGTCGGGGGATCCGCCGCCGTCGCCCTGGAGCGGATGCACGAGCTCGAGGCGATCAACGCCTCCGGCCCCGTGGAGCCCCTGGTCCTCGACACGTGGCCCGTGGCCGACGCGGATGATGCGGAGGACGCGGAGACCCGGGACGACGCGGAACGGGCGAAAACCCCGGCCGGCGCGGACACCGCGGACCAGACGGAAACCCCGGACGAAGTGCTCGATGAGCCGCGTGTCGACGAACGACACGCCGACGACACGACGGACGGTCCGGGTTCTCCCTCGCCCGATTCGCCTGCGGACGACGGACCGGACTCGGGCCCGGACCCGGCCCCGGCCCCGGACACCCCCGCCCCGGACACCCCCGCCACAGACGCCCCCGCCCCAGACGCCCCCACCTCAGACACCACCCCGAACGGAGCCGACCGATGAAGGTTCCCGCGATGATCGCCGCCGAACTGCGGCGCCTCACGGCGAGCAAGATGGGCATCATCGCCCTGATCGCGCTCGTCTGCGTGCCGATCCTCTACGGCGGTCTGTACCTCTGGGCGAACCAGGATCCGTATGCGAAGTTCCCCGAGGTGCCGGTGGCACTGGTCGTCGACGACGCCGGCGCACCGGCCCCGACCACCGGAAGCGAACCAGCGACGGACGAGAACGTGAACTACGGCGAGGACGTCGCGGAGAACCTCATCGACGGCAACGCCTTCGATTGGCAGCGGATGTCAGCGGACGAGGCGGCGGATGCACTGCGAGAAGGAGCGGTCGACTTCACCGTCACCATCCCCGAGGACTTCTCGCTCGCGCTCACCTCGGCCGCGGGCGACGACCCGCACCAGGCGCGCATCGAGCTCGAGACCAACGACGCGAACAACTACCTCGCGTCGTCGATGGGCACTCAGGCGGTCGAGAAGATCCGCAGCTCGGTGGCCGAGATGGTGGGCAGCGAGGCGGCCGAGCGTCTGCTCACGGGGCTCAGCGAGGTGCGCGACAACCTCGTCACGGCGGTCGAAGGTGCGAACCAGCTGACCGACGGTGCGAACTCGGCCTCCACGGGTAGCGTCTCGCTCGCAGATGGCACGAGCAAGCTCGCCGCCGGCACGTCGCAGCTCGCGAGCGGGGCCAGCACCCTGGCCTCCGGCGCACAGCAGGTCAGCGACGGCAACCGCCAGCTGGCCGACATCGCCGATCGGGCGGGCTCCGTCGTGCAGGAGGCGACGGATGCTCTGCCGCAGGTGCGCGACGACATCACCACGGTCCTCACGGATCAGGGCATGACGCCTGAGCAGATCGATGAGGTCCTGGCGACCCTCGACCCGCTCGGCACCCGACTCGAAGAGGGCAACACGACCGTGCAGAACGCGGTCGACAAGGTCGATCAGCTCGCTGCCGGCTCAGCCTCGGTGGCATCCGGCGCCTCGCAGCTCGCGTCGGGGGCGAAGACCGTGGCAACCGGCGCCTCTGCCGCGAACGACGGGGCCGCGAAGCTGCGTGACGGGCTGAGCACGCTCGCCTCGGGCACGGCTGAGCTCCGGGACGGCCTCGCAGACGGCGTCGACGCGATTCCGGCATCCACCCCCGACCTGCGCACCCAGCAGGCCGACACGATCGCCGACCCCGTGAAGGTCTCGAGCGACAAGGTCGCCTCCGCCGAGGACTATGGCGCGGGACTGGCGCCGTTCTTCGCTGCACTGTCGGCCTGGATCGGGATCTACGCGCTGTTCCTCATCGTCAAGCCGATCTCCCGCCGCGCCGTGACGGCGCTGCACTCCCCGATCCGGGTCACCCTGGCGGGGTGGCTGACGCCGGCGATGCTCGGGGCCGTGCAGATGCTGGGCCTCATGGGCATCCTCGCGATCACCCTGGGCTTCACCTTCAACAACCCCGTCGGCACGCTCGGGGTGATGATCGTCGCCTCGGCGACCTTCGCGGCGATCATCCTCGCCCTGAACGTCTGGCTCGGGTCCGTGGGCCAGTTCCTGGGCCTCGTGCTGATGGTGCTGCAACTCGTCACGGCCGGCGGCACGTTCCCATGGCAGACCCTTCCTGCACCGCTGGCCGCGCTGCATCACGTGCTCCCCCTCGGCTATGTGGTGGATGCGATGCGACAGCTCATGTACGGCGGCAACCTGGGCAGAGCGGGCTGGGATCTGGCGGTCCTCGGCATGTGGCTGGTGGGTGCGCTCGTCCTCGCCGCGATCGGGGTCACCAGGATGACGCATCGACGCACCCTGCGCGATCTGCAGCCCAGTCTGATCGGGTGACCGGCTGATCGGGTGACCGGCTGGTCTGCTGACCGGCAGCAGCGCGAGAACATCCCCTGCGCGAGCGCCGCGGTGTGAGTAGTATTCCCAGAGTGCGTCCTCTGAGACGCGCTCTGGGGCTCTCTGGGACTGAGTCCCACCGTGCCACCCGAAAGAGTTCTCGACGATGACAACCGATTCGCCCGAATCCGCCGCGCTCTCGCGCGCCCCCCTGGCCGCACGTATCGGCCGCATCGCCTTCCTCGTCGTCGCCGGCATCCTCGTGATCGCCGTCGCCCTCGCGTTCTTCGTGACGTGGACCATCCAGCGCTCCTTCCCGCAGACCGAGGGCACCCTCCCGCTCGACGGACTCCAGTCCGAGGTCACCGTGCAGCGCGACGACCGCGGCATCCCGACCATCACGGCGGACTTCACTCACGACCTGTTCTACGCCGAGGGCTTCGTCCATGCCCAGGACCGGTTCTTCGAGATGGACTTCCGCCGGCACGTGACGGCGGGACGTGTGGCCGAGATGTTCGGCGAATCGCAGGCGGGAACGGATGCCTTCCTCCGCACGCTCGGGTGGCGCACCGTCGCCGAGGCGGAGGTGGAGGCGATGGATGACGTCACCCGCGGCTACTACGAGGCCTACGCCGACGGCGTGAACGCGTACCTCTCCTCGCGCTCCGGTTCCGAGCTCTCGCTGGAGTATGCCGTTCTCGGCATACAGAACCCGGAGTACGCCCCCGAGCCGTGGGAACCGGCGGATTCGGTGGCCTGGCTGAAGGCCATGGCCTGGGACCTGCGCGGCAACATCGAGGACGAGGCGGAGCGCGCCCTGCTCGCCTCCGATCTCGCCGCAGAAGCCGATGCTGCGGAGACGCCCGGACTGCTCGACAAGCTCTACCCCGCCTACCCGTTCGACGAGCATCCGGTCATCGTCCCGAAGATCTCGACCGTTCCCGATCTCGGAACGGATGCGGAACCGGCAGCCTTCACCGCCGATGCGCACGACGGCGAGATGCAGCAGGCGGCCACCACCATCGAATGGCAGGAGGCCACCGACGTGATCGAGGCGGCCAGCCTGCTGGTCGGCGACGTGGGCGAGGGGATCGGATCCAACTCCTGGGTGGTATCGGGTGACCTCACCGAGACGGGGATGCCTCTGCTCGCCAACGATCCGCACCTCGGCGCCTCGCTCCCCTCTGTCTGGTACCAGGTCCAACTCAAGTGCAGCGAGGTCACCGACGACTGCCCGTTCGACGTGGGCGGGTTCTCGTTCTCCGGTCTGCCGGGCGTCGTGATCGGGCACAACCAGAACATCGCCTGGGGGTTCACGAACCTGACGACCGATGTCACAGACCTGTATATCGAGCGGATCGAGGGCGATCAGTATTGGCGAGACGGCGCCCTCGTCCCACTCGAGGAGTCCACCGAGACGATCGAGGTCGCCGGCGGAGACGACATCGAACTCACGATCCGCTCGACAGTGCACGGGCCGATCATCTCGGGCCTCACGGACGACTTCACCGCGATCGCCGATGATCCGCTGCCGGGGCTCGTCGCCGACGGGGCGCCGACATCCGCCGCGACCGACGACGGCACCGAATACGCCGTGAGCCTGCGCTGGACCGCTCTCGATCCGGGTACGGCTTCGACCGCGATCTTCGCCCTGTCCACCGCGCGGGACTTCGACGAGTTCCGCCACGCGGCGTCGCTGTTCGACGTCCCCGCCCAGAATCTCATCTACGCCGACGTCGACGGCAACATCGGCTACCAGACGCCCGGGCGCCTCCCGATCCGTGGCGAGGGCGACGGGTGGATGCCGCAGCCCGGCTGGGACAGCAGCTACGACTGGACCGGATTCATCCCGTTCGACGACCTGCCGGTGTCGTACAACCCCGCATCCGGATACATCGTGACCGCCAACAACGCGATCGTCACCGACGACTACCCGTACTTCCTCTCGCGCGACTGGGACTACGGCTACCGCGCCGCTCGCATCACCCAGCTGATCGAGGCGAAAGCCGCTGTCGCGCCGCTGACCGCGCACGACATGCGCGCCATCCAGATGGACAGCGAGATGTGGATCGGCAAGCGCCTTGCGACCGCACTCGCCGACATCGACGTGGAGGGAGCGGATGCCGCCGAGGCGGTCGATCTGCTGCAGACGTGGGATGCGCAGAACGAGGCGTCCTCCGCCGCTGCCGCCTACGCGAACGTGCTGTGGTCGAACCTCGTGCAGAATCTGTTCGCCGAACGGGAGCAGCCGCTGCCCTCCGACGGCCAGGGACGCCTCTTCACGGTGGTCGCCGACCTGCTCGACGACCCCACCGACCCGCTCTGGACCAATGAGGCCATCGACGTCGACGGCCAGGACGAGATGCTGGCGCTGTCGGCCGACGAGGCGTACGACGAGCTGTCCGCCCTGCAGGGCGAAGACGTCACTGGCTGGTCCTGGGGCGATCTGCACGCCATCACGCTCACCAGCGACACCCTCGGCTCCTCCGGGATCGCGCCGATCGAGGCGCTCTTCAATCGTGGGCCGTATGCGGTCGGCGGGGGCGCCTCAGTGGTGAATGCGACCGGCTGGGAGCTCGGGACCTCGTACGCCACCACGACCGTCCCCTCGATGCGGATGGTGGTCGACCTCTCGGACTTCGACGCGTCGACCTGGATCCACCTCACCGGAGCATCCGGGCATGCGTTCGATGAGCACTACGTCGACCAGACGGCGGATTGGGCGGCCGGTACACAGAAGCCCTGGGCGTTCTCCGAAGACGCGGTCGACAAGGCGACCCGCCACACTCTGGTGCTGACTCCGGCCGGCTAGCGCGTCACGCGGGCGCCGGAGCGGATGGCGGGGCGGATGCGGCCGCGCGGCGGGCGATCAGCCAGATGCCGACGGCAGCCGCGAGGAAGATCCCCGCGAGCATCGCCCAGCCCCCGAACCCGAACGTGAGCGCCGTCGCGTTCACCACGATCGGCGACGCGAGCGCTCCGAGTGAGAACCCCATCCCGAACACGCCCTGGTAGGCGCCCGCGCGCACCGGGTCGGCCAGCTCGAAGCTCAACCCCCAGGCTCCGGCCTGCGACAGGATCTCGGCGAACGTGTGGGTGACCATGCCCGCGACGAGGATCGCGATCGCCGCCCAGGTCGGCAGACCGGCCGCCAGAGCGTAGATCAGGCAGGCGGCCACCATGAGCCACCCGGCCACCATCGTCACGCGACCGGCGACACGGACGTCGTGCGTGCCGCGGGAGGCGCGCACCTGGAACAGCACGACCAGGGTGGTGTTGACGATCAGCAGCACGGCGAACGTGGCCTCCGGCGCGGTGGTGTGCTCGGTGATCCACAGCGGCACGCCCAGCTCGGCGACGCCGAACTGCATCCCGAACACCGCCGACAGCACGCTGAGGAGCAGGTACCGCGGATCCCGCCATGGCGACCGCCGATTCCAGTCCCTGCGCTCGGCGGATGCCTCTTCCGCCGCCACGAGATCGATCGATCCGGTCTTGGTGCGCAGCGAGCTCACCCGTCTGCGCGCCGGGGCGTCGACGGCCGAGGTGAGCCGTAGCAGGGGCAGCGACCCGAGTGCGCAGAGGAGTCCTGCGCCGGCGATGACGAAGCGATAGGCCTCTGCCGTGCCGAGCACCAGGGCGATCGCCGCGACCCCGGACCCTGCGGCGATCGCGAGATTCGTGACCGTGCGCAGCACCGCTCGCGCGTGCACTCGCTTGTCCGGTGCGAACCCGCGCGCGATGATCGCCGAGCGCGAAGAGTGACCGAGCGAGTCGAAGAAGCCCGACAGGCTCGCGAGGATCAGCGCGGAGACGAAGTCGCCGACGAAGGCATACGCCGCGAGCAGGAGTCCGCCGGTCAGCTCGAACCCGAAGGCGAGGCGGCGGGCGCTCCAGCGATCGGCGAGCCATCCGCCCAGGAACGAGGCCACCACGCCGCATCCGCTCGACACGGCGAGCACGACGGCCGCCTGCGCGGGCGAGAGGCCGATGACCTGGGTGAAGAAGAGGACGGTGACGGCGAGGAAGACGCCTCGGCCCACTCGCGACACGACGGTGGCGGTGACGAGCGCGCGCAGCACCGGGTCGCTCATCCCCGCGGACAGCCGGGCGAAGAAGTGCGTGCGGGCGGGCCTGTCCTCGGTCTCGGGAGCGTCGACTCCCGACCGATCGGAGCCGGGATCGGGGTGGGACGAAGACACCCTTCATCTTTTCACGGGCGACGAGCGCTCTCCGTCGACCGCCGATATACCGGTGCTGCGCGTGCGAGCACGATTCGCCGGGATCCGTCGCCTCGGTTAGCGTGGGCAGGTGGCCTCCAGTTACCTCGCCCCGAAAGGCACACCCGTCACGCTGCTCGAGTTCGAGCACGCAGGGTCGACGCTGATCGCGGAGACCTTCGGTGAAGGCCCGCACACCTTCCTGCTGCTGCACGGCATCGGCATGGGACGCAGCGTCTACCTCGACGTGGTGCAGCGTCTGCGAGGACGCGTGATCGCCCTCGACCTCCCCGGCTTCGGCGAGGCGCCGGAGCCGACCCGCACGCTCACGATGGAGCGTCACGCCGACCTCGTCGCCGCCTACCTCCGCCATGTCGGCGAGGGACCGGTCGTGGTGATCGGGCACTCGATGGGCAGTCAGATCGCGGCGGAGCTCGCGGCCCGGCATCCGTCCCTCGTCGAGGGCGTCGTGTTGGCCGGACCCACCGTGAACAAGGCGGCTCGGAACGTCGCCGCCCAGGCGAGCTACCTCCTCACCGACCTCGTCGGCGAGCGCCCGCTGGTGATCTGGCGCGGAGCGCGCGAGTACCTCCGTGGCGGTCCGCACCTCATCCGCAAGATCAAGGCGACGATCGTCCACGAACCCGAGAAGGCCTTCGCGCGCATCGAGCAGCCGGTGTTGGTGCTCCGGGGCGAGAGCGATCCCCTCGCACCGATGACGTGGTGCCAGGAGATCATCGACGCGATCCCCGGTGCCGACCTGCAGGTCATCCCCGACCACGGCCACGGCACGCTGATCAGCGACTCTCAGCCCGCCGCGCGCCTGATCCAGGACTTCGCCGACAAGCTCTGACCCGCCTGTCTCTTCGCCGTGCCGTTCACAACTCAGCACGAGCGCTCGACATCGCGTCGATTCCGCCCTTCTGCGGCGGTCAGCGAGCAACCGTGCTGAGTCGTGAACGGCGCACGTCACTGAACCTGGGCCCCAGCACAGCGATGATCTGCTCGAGAGCCCGCCGCACAGATGCCTGGTCGTTGAGAATGTCCTTTGCGAGAGGCCGAACGGTCACATAGCCGAGGCGGGCCGCGGCGAGGTCGCGCCCGCGATCCTGGACCTGCTTCTCCCACCCCTCGTGGAACTCCTTGCTGTCGCACTCGATGATCAGCCAGCCGTCCACCACGAAGTCGACGTATCCGACTCCGTCGAGGTACACCTGCGTCTCGTATGCGACGCCCATCGTCCGCAGCATGAGTCGCATGAACGTCTCGGGACCCGAATCGGCAGACGGATCGACGAGCACGAGCAGAGGGCGGAATCGGAGAGGAAGCGCCGCGAACATCGTGGCCAGCTCATCGAGAGTCAGTAGTCCGTGATGAACGACACTGTCCAACGTGGCAAGCGCCTCGCGCGGAGCCTGACAGAGCACCGAGTGCGCGACGGCGTCGATCAGCGGAGCCGCATGCAGGCTGTCACGCACGCTCGTCAGCACCTTCCAATGGAGCACGGCCTTCACGTCCTTCGTGACACGGAGACGAGACGAGCCCGGAGTCACGAGCACATGGAGCTCACGGCAGCGGAACACGAAGACGCCCAGCAGCACGAGAAGCGACAAGCAGGACACGCGACCGCCGATGCGGACCGCCCTGACGATGTCCCGGTGCGTCGAGGCCAGTGCGTACCGATCGCGACGCACGTGCACGAGGTCGCCCCGCTCGACCGACTCGGCGATCAGACGCCCCGTCATCCCCGTCCGCACCAGATCGGAGCGCGTGAAGACAGTGCGCGAATAGGTGTCGTCTGTGCGCTGCGCGACGGTGTCAACGTTCTTCCCCATCGCAGAAGTGTGCGGATGGCGGCGTGCCTCCACCGGCCCATTCCACGCAATCAGGGATGACTCGCCCGAAGCAGAGTTAGGTGCAGGAGGAGTGGCACCAGCCCTCGCTGTTCACGTCTCAGCATGGATTTCACGCCGAATGGTCATATGGCCCGTTCAGAGGGATCAGCACCCGCTCATGCTGAGTTGCGAACCATGGCGGCTCCGCACGAGCGCCCGGGGCGGGGCCGTGCAGACGCGGGCAGAGCACACCCGGGCGGAGCTGCGTCGCCCCCTCAGCCGGCGGCCGGGGGCGTCTGCTTCGATTCCGCGAGCTCGTCCACGACGAGGCTGCGCTCATCGGTCGTCCCGTTGCGATAGGCCTGACGACCGACGATGTGCGCGGACAGCGGCGCGGTGGCGAACTGCATCAGCACGATGGGGGCGACCAGCGCGAGTCCGACGAGGATGCTGCCCACCGTCCGCTGCGACAGCGCGATCGCGAGGCAGATGAGGATGAGACCGAGCACCTGGGGCTTCGTCGCGGCATGCAGCCTCGACGGCACGTCCCGGAACCGCAGCAGCCCGACGGCGGCCGAGAGGCAGAGCACGGCTCCGAGCAGGATGAGCACAAGGATGGCGACGTCGATGACGGCGTCGGGGATGGCCAGACCGAACACGTTCATGGGGTCGTGTTGTCCCTTCTGGCGACGAAGCGGGCGACCGAGATCGATCCGAAGACGCCGACGGCCGCGATGATGAGCAGCACCGGGATGCTGCGCGTGTGACCGTTGATCGCCATCTCGGCACCGAGCACGCACATCACCTCGGTGAGCAGCACGTCGGATGCCACGGCGCGGTCGAGGATCGACGGCCCCCGCACGATGCGGATGATCGTCAGGATGGCGGCCACCCCGAAGACGACCATGATCGCCATCATCAGCACATTCATCGGGCACCGCCCTTCGTTGCGCCCGCGGAACCCGATCGCTGCGCACGCTCGTCCGCCTTGAGGGCACGGTACTGCGCGGGCGCGCCGAGCGCACGCACGACCCTGCGCTCCCACCGCAGTACCCCTTCGCGCTGCTTCTCGACGTCGGCGATGCTCCGCACTCCGATCACATGCAGGTAGAGCACCTGGCGGTCCCGGTCGGCCTCGACGACGAGCGAACCGGGCACGAGAGACGAGACGACAGAGACGTGGGTCATCATCAGGTCGTCGGCGTACTTCAGCGGAACCGCGATGATCGCGGCACCCGGCTGATGCCGGAAGTCGAACACCTGCACGGTGACCGCGAGTGCACCCCGCAGCACCGCGAACAGGAACTGCACGACCAGCAGCGCCGCGTACCAGATGTTGATCCGCCCGGAGAGCTCGACGGTCGGCAGCCGGAACACGCGGGTGACGAACACCGCGACCACGAGCCCCGAGACGAAGGCGAGCACCGTGAACTGGCTCCAGAGCAGCATCCAGAGCACGACGAGCCAGGCCAGGAACGGCAGCTGCACCCGGATGTCGCGCCAGAAGTGACGCCCGGTCTCGGTGGGGGTCATCCGTCCACCTCGTCTTCCAGCTGCACGAGGCTCACGGGCTCCAACAGCGTCGCGCCGATACGGTCGCAGAGTGCGTAGAGCGGCCCGGCGAAGACCGTCAGCGCCACGGTGACGCCGACCATCCCGGCGGTCGCGACCGTCATGATGCGCGGGATGCGGCGACGCTCCTGCTGCTCGTCGGCGGCCGGGGCGTTGCCGAGGTAGGAGATGCGGCCCTCCGTCTCCGCCGAGTCCTCCTCCTCGCGCCAGAACGCCAGGTTCCAGGCGCGCATCAGCGCGTACAGCGTGAGGAGCGAGGTGACGATGCCGCCCACGATCAGCACGATCATGAGAGGCGTTCCGACGGATGCCGCGGCCTCGAACAGCGCGAACTTGCCGATGAATCCGGAGAACGGGGGCAGTCCACCGAGGTTGATCGCCGGGATGAAGTAGAGCACGGCGATCACCGGCGCGACCTTGAGCAGTCCTTTCACCCTCAGGATCGAGGTGCTCCCCGCCCGGCGCTCGATGAGTCCGACGGCCAGGAAGAGCGTCGTCTGCACGATGATGTGGTGGACGATGTAGTAGACCGTCGCCCCGATGGCCGCGGGGGTCGCGATCGCCAGACCGAAGATCATGTAACCGACGTGGCTCACGAGCGTGAACGACAGGATCCTCTTCAGCTCGGCCTGCGCGACGGCGCCGAGCACTCCGACGATCATGGTCGCGAGCGCGATGATCAGCAGCACGGTGTCGATGCTGTTCTCGGCGAACAGTTGGGTCTCGGTGCGGATCAGCGCGTAGACGCCGACCTTGGTGAGCAGGCCGGCGAACACCGCGGTGACCGGTGCCGGCGCCGTCGGATAGGAGTCAGGCAGCCAGAACGACACGGGGAAGATCGCGGCCTTGATGCCGAAGGCGATCACGAGCATGAGATGCAGCACGAGCTGCGTCTCCTGCGGCAGCTCCGTCATCCGCTCGGCGATCTGGGCCATGTTCACGGTTCCCAGCGCCCCGTAGATCATCGCGATCGAGGCGAGGAACAGGATCGACGAGACCAGCGAGACGACGATGTAGACGGCGCCGGTGCGGATGCGGGACTCCGTGCTGCCGAGCGTGATCAGCACGTACGACGCGACGAGCAGGATCTCGAATCCGACGTAGAGGTTGAAGAGGTCGCCCGCGATGAAGGCGTTGAAGATGCCGGCGGCGAGGATGAGGTACGACGGGTTGAAGATCGAGATCGGCGTCTCGTCCGTCCCGTCGGCGGCACCCTGGCCGATGGAGAAGAGGAGGACCGCCACCAGCACGATGCTCGAGATGAGCACCAGGAGCGCGGCGAGCCTGTCGACGTAGAGCACGATGCCGAACGGCACCGGCCACCCGCCCACCGAGACCGCGAGCGGCGCGCCCGCGTCGACGGCGACGAGCAGCACCGCCGCGATGACCGAGACGATCGCGAGCGTGGCCACCGTGACGAACGCCTGGAGGCGCGGATTGCGCCCGAAGATCAGGGTCACGGCGGCGCCGAGCAGCGGCAGGGCGACCAGCAGCGGGACGAGGGCGCTCATCGGCGATCCTCCCCGTCGTCGGTGTGCTCGGGCGCACTGTCATCGGATGCCGTGTCTGCCGCCATGTCCGATGCAGCATCGGCCGCGTCGGTCTCGTGGGCCTGCGACGCATGGGTGTCGGCGTCGGTGCGGAAGGCCGTGGATTCGGAGCCGTCGTCGTCCGGCGGGGCCGATTCGCCGTCGAGCACGGAGCCTGCTGCAGCCGCGTCCTCAGCCGCCTCCCGCTCTGCGTTCGCGGAATCCACGGCGGCGGCTGCGGAGCCGGGACGGGATGCCGTCGGCCGATCCATCGGTGCGTCGTCCTGGAGCGCGGGGTGATCGCGCATGTGGAGCACGGTGATCGGCGCGGTCTGCACTCCGACGAAGTCGGTGGTGGCCTCGTCGTCCGCCGCGTCGGCCTCGTCGTCCATGAGGTCCTCGTCGGCGTCGGTGCGATCGCGCAGCGCGATGTCGGCCTCGTCGTCCTCGACGGTGTCGGCCTGGCCGAGCTGCCAGGAGCGGTAGATGAGGGCGAGCAGGAACGCCGAGACGGCGAAGGTGATGACGATGGCGGTCAGGGTGAGCGCCTGCGGCAGCGGATCGCTGAGCTCACCCTCGGTGCCGAAGAACGGCGCATTGCCCGGGACGCCCATGACGATGAGCAGCAGCAGATTGGTGGCATTGCCGAGCAGCAGGAACCCGATCAGCACCCGGGTGAGGCTGCGCTCGAGCATCGCGTAGACACCGCACGCGAACAGCACGGCCATGATCACGATCAGGGTGAGGGAGACATCCATCAGATGGTCACCCCCCGCTCGCGGAACTCCTGCGCCTGGCGGTCGACCTCGGCGCCGAGACTGCGCAGCACGTCGAGCACCAGGCCGATGACGACGAGGTACACGCCCACGTCGAAGATCGTCGAGGTGACGAACTCCATGTGCCCGATGCCGGGGACCTCCCACTCCCAGAAGTTGCTGGTGAGCGGAGCGAGGCCGAAGAACAGTGGCACCACAGCGGTGCCGACCGCCAGGATGAGTCCGGCGCCGAGCAGGCGTCCGGCATCCGTGGGGGCGGCCGCGCCGAGCTCCCAGCGTCCGCCGGCGACGTAACGCATCACCAGGGCCATTCCGGCGACCAGACCGCCGGCGAAGCCGCCGCCAGGAAGGTTGTGACCCGAGAACAGCAGGAAGATCGATACGACGATGATCGTGTGGAACAGCACGCGCACGATCACCTCGAGCAGGATCGAGCGGTTCTCCGGCTTCATCCTCGGGCCGCCGACCAGCCAGGCGCGGGGGCTGCTCTCGTTCTCGTCGGTCTGGAAGCGGACGCCCTCGGTGGTCTCGACGAGCGGACGGCTGAGCGTGCGACGGCGTCGTGCCTTGGGCAGGGTCTTCGTGGCCGCGAGCATGTCGGCGCGATGGGTGACGAAAACGAGCGAGGCGACTCCGGTCGCGGCGAGCACGAGCACCGACAGCTCGCCCATCGTGTCCCAGCCGCGGAGGTCGACGAGCGCGACATTGACGACGTTCTTGCCGTGGCCGATGTCGTACGCGAGCTGCGGGAACATCTCCGAGATGGGGTGTGCGACGCGCGACTGCGTCGCGACCACCGCGACGAGCGCCATCGTGAGGCCGACGCCGACTCCGAGGAGCGCGCGGGGGATGCGTCCGACCGAGGCGTTGTGCTCGCCCATGCGTGCAGGCAGCCGCCGCAGCACGAGAGCGAAGGTGACCATCGTGACGGTCTCGACGAGGATCTGGGTGAGCGCCAGGTCGGGGGCGCCGCTGGTCGCGAACAGCACCACCATGCCGAGCCCGGTGATGGAGACCAGCACGACGCCGGTGTACCGCTTCTGCGCGCGCACGGCCATGACGCCGGCCGCCGCCATCATCGGCGCCACGACGAGCTGCGCCGGGGTGTGCCACGCGGAGAGCTGGAACCGGTCGACGTCGCTGGCGACCAGCGCGGTGATCTCGGCGGTGACGAAGACCACGAAGATGGTGCCGACGTACACCGGCAGCGAACCGCGCTGGGTGAGGGTGGTGCTGAGCACTGACAGGCGGTCGACGCCCCGCACGACGAGGTAGTAGACGTCTGCGGCGGTGAAGCGGATGAGACGCGCCTTGCGGTCCCAGCCGGTGCGCAGAGTCAGCAGGAACACGGCGGCGCCGAGCAGGATCGACAGGATCGAGATGCCGAGCGCGGGCTCGAGACCGTGCCAGAGGGCGAGGTGTCCCGGTCCTTCTGCGGCGACACCTTCGGCATCCAACCCGGGGGTCGCGGTGATCGCATAGCCCTGCAGAGCGACGTCGAGCGCAGGGGCGCCGATACCGGCGGCGAGGGTGAGGCCGGCCAGGATGATCGGCGCGGAGAGGAAGCCGACCGGCGGGTCGGGCCACGCGGTGTCCGGGAGGCGATCACCGGCGGCATCCCGCTTGGTCCAGAAGGCTCCCCACAGGAAGCGGATGCCATATGCCGCTGTGAGAATAGATCCGAGGCTGACGCCGATGATCGCCACGAGACCCCACGGGGATCCGTGCAGGGCGTCGTCGAGAAGTGCCGTGAGCGTCGACTCCTTGGCGACGAACCCGAGGGTCGGAGCGATCCCCGCCATCGAGGCGATCGAGATGAATGCCGCAGTCGCCATGACCGGAGCCTGCCGCCCGACCCCGCTCAGCTCGTCGACGTCACGCGTCGAGAGCTGCCGGTCGATCACCCCCACGATGAGGAAGAGCGCGGACTTGAACAGCGCGTGCGCGATCACGAGGGCGAGACCGGCGAGAGCGGATGCCTGCGTCCCGTAGCCGATGACCACCGAGAAGAAGCCGAGCTGGCTCACGGTGCCGAACGCGAGGATGCGCTTGAGGTCGGTCTCGCGGAGCGCCTGGATCCCGCCGAGCAGCATCGTGACGATGCCGAGCGAGATGATGATGGGCCGCCACGGTCCGGTGAACGCGAAGATCGGGGCGAAGCGGGCGATCAGGTAGATGCCGGCCTTCACCATCGCCGCGGCGTGCAGGTAGGCGCTGACCGGGGTGGGGGCGGCCATTGCGCCGGGCAGCCAGAAGTGGAACGGGAAGATCGCCGACTTGCTGATCGCGCCGACGAGGAGCAGCACCACGGCCGCGTCGACGACAGGACCCGTCGGGGCGAGCTCCAGGATCGCGCGGATGCTGGAGGTCCCGGCATCGACCACGAGCAGCACGACCCCGACGAACATGACGAGCCCGCCGAGCGTGGTGACCAGCAGCGCCTGCAGTGCCGCACGACGGCTGGCCGCGCGGCGGCGGTAGTGGCCGATGAGGAGGTACGAGAGGATGCTCGTCACCTCCCAGAACATGACGAGCATGACCAGGTCGTCGGTCAGGACGAGGCCGTACATCGCGCCCGCGAACCCGAGCAGCACGGCGGCGAACTGGCCGATCCCCGCCGAGTCGTCGTGGAAGTACCAGCGGCAGTACAGCAGGACGAGGGCGCCGACGCCGGTGACGATGAGGGTGAGCACCCAGCCGAGCACATCCATGTGCATCGACAGGTTCAGCCCGAGCTGCGGGATCCAGGCGAGGGACACGAACGGGGCAGGCCCGTCGAGCACCTGCGGAGTGAGCACGAGCGCGTGGACGAATGCCGCTGCGGGAATGAGTGCGGCGATGGCGAATGCCTGAGACCCCAGCCATCGCACCAGCACGGGCATGAGCAGCGACCCGAGGAGGAACACGGCGAGGAGCGTCAGCATATACGCGGCTCCTCAGGGCTCGTCGGCCGGGGGCGGCTCAGGCGGGCGGGCGGGTGTCGATATCGAGTTTACCTTGATTTCCCGCGCTTTCGGGCCGGTCTTCTCACCGTCCGATCACCCAAATGCCTGCGCATCCCCGGGATTCAGGGCATTGTGCATGCTGAGAAACGGAAAATCAGATCATTCGGACGCGTTCTCGGCCCGCCGCGCGAGCGCGGGACCGAGCCGCCGGTATGAGTTCTCGATGTGGGTCCGCATCGCCTCCGCAGCCGCAGCGGGGTCGCGACGACGCAGCGCCTCCAGGATGCGCTCGTGCTCGCTGACCGTGTCGTGCTCGAAGTCGTGGCGGAAGTTCAGTCGATAGAGGTGCATGTGCGAGCGCAGCCGCACGATGGCCTCGGAGAGCAGCGGGCTCTGCGCCTGCTCGGCGATCAGATGATGGAAGTGCAGGTCCTCGTCGATGAACCGTCGATAGTTGCGGAAGGTCTCGTCGTCGTCCGGAGCGGATGCCGTGCGCATCTTCACGACCGACGCCGACAGCTCGCTCTCGACGTCCTGATCGAGCTGGGTCGAGGCGCGGCGCGCGGCTTCCGGCTCGAGCAGCTCGCGCATGTCGTAGAGGTCACGCAGGCCGGCCTCGTCGAGCAGCGGTGCGGCGGCGTATCCCTTCAGCGCGCGTTTCGCGACGAGCCCCTCAGCCTCCAGTCGCGTCAGCGCCTCGCGGACGGGCGTGGGCGAGACATCCGCGGGTCCGTAGTCGAACGTGGCGCCCTCGGCGGGGTCATCCATCGCGAGGATGCCGGAGTTGAACACTGCGGCCGCGAGCACGGAGACGCCGCGCTGCGCCGCGAGAGGCATCAGGTCGTCTGCCGCCGACCGATCGAGGAGGGTCCAGCGCCCGGCGACCATCATGACGTCGGCATCCGTCTCCCGCACGAATCGCGCGAGCATCGAGCTCTGGTTCATGCCGGCGCCGAACGAGCGGATGACGCCCTGGTCGCGCAGCTCGCTGAGGGCGGGGAAGGCGCCTTCGAGAGCCTCCCGCTCGTGCTCGTCCGGGTCGTGGACGAGCACGATGTCGATGTGGTCGAGGCCGAGCCGCTCGAGCGACTGCTCGATCGACCGCAGCACGCCGTCCCGCGAGTAGTCCCGCACGCGACGGTGATCCGCCGGCACGTCGAAGAGGTTCTCGATGTCGGTGCGCCCGGCAGCCTCCTCATCGAGCAGGAGGGGCGGGTCGCCCTGCCCGATCCTGACGGCGTGCTCGACGAGAGCACCGCGCGAGTCGGAGAGCAGCCGATTGCTGCCGAGCGCGCGGATGGTGCGATCCTGGTCGATGTGGCCGCCGGCGCGACGCCGGTCGCCGTCTCGTTCCGCGCTCGTGACTGACGAAAGGCATCCCATGCGCATCGCCCTGCACTCCGAGATCCGCGACGGCGCGGTCGACGACTACCGCACGAATCACGCGCGGATCCCCGATGCACTCGCCGAGACCTTCGCTCGCATCGGCATCCACGACTGGACGATCTGGCGCTCCGGCCAGCGGCTGTTCCACCTGGTCGACTGCGACGACTGGGATGCCGCGGTCGCCGCGCTGAAGGACGACCCGGCCGACCACGCCTGGCAGGCCGACATCGGCCGGTTCGTCGAGGTCTTCCGCGACGCCGACGGTGCCGAGGGGACCGCGCCTCTCGAGCAGATCTGGGACCTCCGCGCGCAGATCTCCTGACCTGTCGACTCGCGTCCGTGGCCATGCCCCGCGAGCGGATGCGGTCGTCCACGCGCCGTGAAAGCGCGCGAGGAGTGGCAGAGTAGCTCCGTGACGCGGAGGTGGATGAGGGAGCTGGCCGGCTGGTCCAGCGCTGCCGCCATCGCGCTCGTCACCGCCGGGCCGGTCGCGTCGTCCGCCCGCGCCGACCTCGTGTTCCGCGACGGGGACTCGCTCGTCGTCGCGCTGCTCTCGCGCTCGCTGCTTTCGGGCGATGCGCTCGACTGGGCGATGTCGAGCGTGCTGTTCCTGCCGGAGACCGCAGGGTACTCAGCCCTGGACCTCGCTCTGCCTCTCGGCGTGAACGCGATACTCGCGGTGAGCGCGGTGCTGAACCTGCTCGCCCTGTACGGCGCCATCCGAGTGGCGGCGGGGCGAGCCGGCGAGGGCCGGGCGCCGGTGGCCTGGTCGGTCATCGCACTCGGGGTCTTCGGCATCCTGGCGATGACCGATGTGTCGGCGTCCCGCGATGCGCTGGACCTCGCGTCGCTGCAGCTGACGACCACGTACTACTCCTCGACCGTCGTCGCCGTCGTCCTCTCGATCGGCCTCGCGCGACGGATCCTCGACTGCGGCGAGCGCGGGGAGCGCGGTGGCCGCACCGTCGCTCTCCTGATCACCCTCGGTCTCGTCTCGACCGTCGCGACGCTGTCGAATCCGCTGTTCGCGGTGTGGGCCACGATCACCGTGGTCGCGGTGCTCGCGATCCTCGCCCTCCGCGCGACGCCGCGCGCGCCGATTCTCACCATGCTCGTCCCGCTCCTCGGCGGCACCGCTCTCGGCATCGTCCTGCGCATCCCGTTCGCGCCGTGGATCGCCAACACCGGAGTGGGATACGCGCAGCCCGCCCTCTGGGCGGAATCACTCCAGTACTACGGACGCCTTCTCACCGAACGCCTGCAGCATCCGCTCGGCGCGCTCGGGGCGATCCTCGTGGTCGCGCTCCTGGTCCTCGCGATCGTGGGATCCCGTCGCGCCGAGGACACCGGCTCGCGCCTGGTCGCGGTCGTCGCCTGGTCTGCTCCGCTGATCGTCGTCGTCGTCGGGGCCATCGCACTCGGCACGCACGCCGCGCGGTACCTGCAGCCCGTGGCGTTCATGCCCCTGCTCGCCCTCGTGGCCTCCCCGCGCGTCGTGCACATCAGTGTGCGCGTGCGATCGAGGGTGGCAGCCGGAATCGCCGTGCTTCTGCTCGTCGGGGGTGCGCTCAGCATCCCGCGACTGTCGGATGCCGCCTCGAAGCCCGACGTCGATCTCGCCTGCGTGACCGACTGGGTCGATGCGTCAAAGCGCACGGGCGCCGGTCAGTTCTGGACCGTGCGCCTACCGAAACTGCATCTCGCCGACCCGTCGCATCTCGTGCAGGTCGATCATCAGCTCAACGGCTACGCCTGGCTGGTGAATCGCACCGACTTCGATGTGGGCGAGGTGTCGTTCCTCGTCGAGGACTCGCAGACCGTGCAGTGGGATCTGCCGGTGGCGGTGGTTCCCGACGAGGTGGTCGACTGCGGCCGATACTCGATCCTCGACTTCGGCGAGCAGGCCCTCCCGCTGGGTCCGCAGCGTTCCTGACGCCGCGCGGCAGCCCCCGTCTGACCACTCCCAGCGAAGGAGAACTCACGCAACGAAGGAGAACTCACGCAGCGAAGGATCCATCGCGAGCACAGCTCCTGCGCACCGCGAGATCTCCTTCGCAGGCTGCGTGCGGCAGCTCCGCCCGGAGCCGCTGCGGCGGATCAGCGCCGCGGCGCGGCCGTCGTCGTGCCCGCCCGGAACCGACAGGTCAGGTGCAGGGTGAGACCCGGCTCCCCGCGGAGCATCCGCGCGACCTGCTCGCCGGCCGCCCGCCCCTTCTCGACCGCAGGCTGCACACTCGTGGTCAGTACGAGATCGCCGAGTCCGTCGGCGGCGATTCCGTCGAAGCCGGCGACGGACAGATCCTCGGGAACCCGCAGCCCGAGCTCCTCGGCGGCACGGATGACGCCGACCGCGATCAGGTCGCTCTGGGCGAGGATCGCCGTCGGCCTCGCGGCGGGATCGGCCAGCAGTCGGCGCCCCGCCAGCAGCCCCTCATCGATCAGGCTCCCGCCTGCGGAGATCGCCGGCGCATCGGGGAAGACCTCCCGCATGCCGGCGAGACGGTCGATCGTCACATCGACCGTGGCGGCGTCGATGCGCGGCTGGGTGACCGGCCCGCGTTCGCGGTCCGTGTCGAGCGGCAGCGTGACCAGCGCGACGTCGCGGTGCCCGAGATCATGGAGGTGCCTGGCAACATCGGCGGCCGCGGTGGTGTTGTCGAGCGTGATCCGCGGGATGCCCTCACCGGCGTCGCCCTCGATCACGACGACCGGCAGACCCCGACTGCGCACGATGTCGAGCGACGCCTTGGTGCGCCCCGAGCATCCGATCAGCACGACCGCGTCGACGGGGGCGTTGGTCAGAGAGGACCCCTCGTCGCCCGGCTCATCACGCAGCAGCAGGATGCCGGCGCTGAGATCGGCCATGCCGTCGGTGAGTCCGTCCATCATCGCCGTCGTCACCGGATCGAGGAACGCCGCACGCAGGTGCCCTTCGAGTACGACCGCGACGATCCCGCTGCGCCCACGACGCAATGATGCGGCCCGCGGATCGGGTCCCGCGTAGCCGAGTTCGGCGGCGGCCGCGAGCACCCGCTCACGTGTCGCGGGCGCCACGTTGGCCTTGCCGCTGAAGACGACGGATGCCGTGGAGGTCGCCACCCCCGCCTCACGGGCGACATCGGCGATCGTCGCTCGGCGCGGGAGGTCGTGGCTCGTCATACTCCGAGGATAGCTCCCCTGGTTTCGAAGTATCGAATCGATTCGATATGCTGTGCGACATGGACACCGCCCTCTCCCGTGCGCAGTATGTGCGCTGGCGCACCGCGATCTTCGCGATCTTCCTCGCCAGCGGTCTGTCGATCGCGACCTGGGCGTCACGCGTGCCCGACATCAAGCTCGCTCTCGAGGTCGACAAGGCGCAGGTCGGCATGCTGCTGCTGGGTGCGGGCATCGCCTCGATCGTCGGCATCTCGACGAGTCCGGCGATCATGGCGCGCACCGGCGCACGCCTCGGCATGATGGTGTCGATCTTCACGTTCGCATCCGGTGTCGCCCTGATCGGGATCGGCGCGAACGTGCTCGGCTCCTACGCCGTCGTGCTCATCGGCCTGGTGCTGTTCGGCCTGGGCAACGGATGCGTCGACGTGATGATGAACGTCGAAGCCACCGCGATCGAGCAGCACTCCGGGAAGACGATCCTGCCGCTCTTCCACGCCTTCTTCAGCTTCGGCACTGTCATCGGAGCCGGCCTCGGCGCCCTCGCCGCGCAGCTCCAGATCAACGTCTTCGCGCACACGCTCGCCGTCGCCGTGGTCATCGCCGCGATCGGCGTCGTCAGCATCGCCAACGTCCCCCGCCGCGAGGAGGCGCTCGATCCTCGGGCGGATGATGCAGAGAAGCCGCACTGGCGCGAGCGGATGCACGTCGCTCTGTCGGCCTGGCGCGAACCGCGCACCTATGCCATCGGTGTCGTGATGCTGGGCATGTCGTTCGCCGAGGGCGGTGCGAACGACTGGCTCGCACTCGGCGTCGCGGAGGATCACGGCGGCGGCACGGCCCTCGGCGCTGCCGCTCTGGCCACCTTCTCGGTCGCCATGACGGTCGTCCGCGTGTTCGGCGGGCCCCTCGTCGACCGCTTCGGACGCGTCGCGGTGCTGCGCATCCTCGCGGTGGCCGCCGCCTCGGGCATCCTGCTGTTCATCCTCGCGCCGACCCTTCCCCTGGTGTTCGTGGGTGCCGCGCTGTGGGGCGTCGGCGCGTCGCTCGGGTTCCCGCTCGGTATGTCGGCCGCGGCGGACGACCCCGCCAAGGCGGCCGCCCGCGTCAGCGCCGCGGCGACGATCGGGTACATCTCGTTCTTGGGCGGCCCGCCCGTGCTGGGCTTCATCAGCGAGCACATCGGCCTGCTCAACACCCTCTACATCCTCGTCGGGCTGGTCGTCCTCTCGGGACTCTTCTCCGGTGCCGCTCGACCCCTGCGCCAGGACGAGATGTCGTCGGCGCCTGCCGCAGAGAAGGCGTCTTCCTAGGTCGTCACCGCGCGGCAAGAAGGCGAGGCGGCGGCCCCTCGAGGCGAGCGATCGCGATCTTCACGTCGCCGAGCTCCGACCGAACCTCTTTCACTTCCGCTTCCAGACGATCGAACTGCGCGTCCACACGATCGAACTGCGCCTCCACACGATCGAACTGCGCCTCCATGCGCTGCTCGAACCTCTCGAACCGCGCATCGGTCCGGCTTATCGCCCAGCCGAACCCCGCCGCCAGCCCCAGCAGTGTGGACGCGACGGACACGATCATGGTCACCAGCTCGATCGACACCGTCATCTCCTCATGTTCGACTTCTCTGGCCAGAATGTCAGGATCGAGTGCGTCGCGGCAGCGCGTTCTCGCAACGGGCCGGCGGATGTGGAAAGGTCGCAACCTCTGCCCACCACCGCAGAAGGAGTGCGCCGGACGAAGTAGGCTCGACGGGTGCGTCTCGTCATCGCCCGCTGCTCCGTGGATTACACGGGTCGGCTCAATGCCCACCTCCCGCTCGCCACGCGTCTGCTCGTGCACAAGGGAGACGGGAGTCTGCTCGTGCACTCCGACGGCGGCAGCTACAAGCCGCTGAACTGGATGAGCCCGCCGTGCTCGCTCGCTCCGGAGGAACCCGGTGAGGAGGAGTCCATCGCCGGCGTGACCGAGGTGTGGCGCGTCACGCACAAGAAGACCGGCGACGCACTGCGGGTGCAGATCTACGAGATCCTCCACGACTCGAATCACGACCTCGGTGTCGACCCCGGCCTGCAGAAGGACGGTGTCGAAGCCGACCTCCAGCGCCTGCTCGCCGAACAGGTCGAGCGCATCTCGGAGGGCGCGACGCTCGTGCGCCGGGAGTATCCGACGGCCATCGGCCCCGTCGACCTTCTCGTCAGGGATGCCGAGGGCGCAGCCATCGCCGTGGAGATCAAGCGTCGCGGCGACATCGACGGCGTCGAGCAGCTCACTCGCTACCTCGAGCTGCTCGGGCGCGATCCGCACCTCACCCCGGTGCAGGGCGTGTTCGCGGCGCAGGAGATCAAGCCGCAGGCCCGTGTGCTCGCCGAGGACCGAGGCATCCGCTGCCTGGTGCTCGACTACGACGACATGAAGGGCATCGAGTCCGGCATCCCCCGCCTGTTCTGAGGCGGCCCGACGGCGGTTGCACAGATGTTCATCGCGGTCGGACGGGTTGTCGACTGCCCATAGGCTGGAAGGCATGGCCTCCTCCCCTTACTCGTGCGTCCTGTGGGACGTCGACGGCACGATCGCGGATGCGTCAGTCGGCATCCTCCGTCGTCTGAACGTCGCACTCACGCACTTCGGTCACCCTGCTCCCACGCGCGAGCAGCTGGTGCACTGGATCGGACCGCCGATGTTCGATTCGTTCCAGGCGCAGGCCGCCATGACGCCGGAGCAGGCGACCGAGGCCGTGGCCTTCTACCGCACGCTCGGCAAGGCCGACGGGTACACGACGGATGTCTCGACCTATCCCGGCGTCCCCGAGATCATCCGTGATCTGCATGCCGCGGGGGTGCCGCAGGCGACCGCGAGTTCGAAGCCAGAGATCCAGGTCGACGCGATCGTCGACTTCTTCGAGCTGCGTCCGTACTTCCTGACCACGGTAGGAGCGACGCCCGATGAGGCGACGCTCGCCTCCAAGACCGACATCGTCGCCGAGGCGCTGCGTCGCCTGGCCGAGCGCGGCGCCGACGTGTCGCGCCCGGTGCTCATCGGCGACCGACACCACGACGTCGAGGGCGGCAACGCGAACGGCGTGCCCGTGATCTTCGTCGAGTGGGGCTTCAGCGACTCTCACGAAGGCGACGACGCAGCGTTCCGCGCAGCATCCGCAGACGACCTGCGCGCACTGCTGCTGAACTGAGCCCGGCCGTCGGGCCCGCCGTGTCGGGCGGAGTTCGCCGCGTAAGGCGGAGCCTCAGCTCGACAGAATGCGCCCAATAGGGAGTTCTCCGCCCGACACGGCGCGCAACCGAGCTCAGCCGGGGGCCGCAGCCCGGTGCCCGTTCGCAGAAAGCACAGAACTCCCCGCCGGAGGTCGCAATGAAGTGCGGACCCCCGGTCAGGGAGTTCTGTTGTCGTCCGCTCTCAGAGCGGACGGATGTTCTCTGCCTGCAGGCCCTTGGGGCCCTGCGCCACGTCGAACTCGACTCGCTGGTTCTCTTCGAGAGACCGGTAGCCGGATGATTCGATGGCGGAGTAGTGCGCGAAAACGTCAGCGCCGCCGTCGTCGGGGGAGATGAAGCCGAAGCCCTTCTCCGAGTTGAACCACTTAACCGTGCCCTGGGTGCTCATGTACTGCCTGTTCTGCTGGAAAGAAGCCGACGCAGGATGCCCCGACGTGCTCCACGCTAGTGGAGCACGCGCTGAGCGGAAGTCCCGAGGTCAGCCCGTAACCCAAATGTTGCATGAGACGTCATCGACCGTCATGCACGCGGGTGGACACGCGCCCCAGAAAATGGTGTGGCCCTCACCGCGGGGGAGCGATGAGGGCCGAAGACGACCGGAGGGTGCGTCAGATTCCAGCCTAACCCCTCCGCGACCGATTTGTCCCCCATTTGGGGGACAAATCTGAAATCTGTAGGAGAGCGCCAACGATAGCGGCCCTCTCGAGCAGTCCGTTGGGGACTGAACCACTCGAGAGGGCCCAATCGCATGCACGGATCGCCTTGCCTCTGGGGAAGGCAGCCCGTCTCTGGGGAAGACGGAGACGATCAATCCCCTGTGCATGCACCTTCACCCTAGGGGAGCTCGGACGATCCCGCCATGGGGGTTGACGTCGCGCGTTTCGGCTCGTCCGGCGGCCGATCCATCCGGCGGGCGCGAGTAGCCTGGGGCCGTGACCCTGCTGAACAAAGACATGACGCTGTGCATCTCGCTGTCTGCCCGGCCGAGCAACAACGGCACCCGATTCCACAACTTCCTCTACGAGGAGCTGGGGCTCAACTGGATCTACAAGGCGTTCGCGCCCACCGACCTCGGCCAGGCCATCGCCGGCGTGCGCGGCCTCGGCATCCGGGGCTGTGCGATCTCGATGCCCTATAAGGAGGACGTCATCGCGCTGGTCGACCGCATGGATCCTTCGGCCACGGCGATCGATTCCGTCAATACGATCGTGAACGACGACGGGGTGCTGACGGCCTACAACACCGACTACAGCGCGATCGCCCAGCTGATCGAGAGCAACTCGCTGGACCCCTCGGCCTCCGTGCTGCTGCTCGGCTCCGGCGGAATGGCGAAGGCTACCGCCGCCGCCTTCCGTGACGCGGGATTCACGCGCGTCACCATCGCCGCTCGCAACGAGGAGCGCGGCCGCAGCCTGGCCGATCTGTACGGCTTCGCCTGGATCCCGGATGCCGCGGAGGCCACCGCCGACATCATCGTCAACATCACCCCGATCGGGATGGCCGGCGGGGCGGACGAGCACGCTCTGGCGTTCTCGGAGCAGCAGATCGCGGCCGCCTCCGTGGTGTTCGACGTCGTCGCGCTGCCGGCTGAGACCCCTCTCATCGCCGCGGGGCGCGCAGCGGGCAAGACTGTCGTCACCGGCGCTGAGGTGGCGACCCTGCAGGCACTGGAGCAGTTCGTGCTCTACACCGGCATCCGTCCGTCGGCCGAGCAGGTGCGCGCCGCCGAGGAGTTCATGCGCGCGCAGTAGCCGTCAGGCGGCGACGGTGCGGAGCGTGCCGGTGGTGGCCGGTGCCGGGCGACGCGCAGTGACGACCGCGATCACCATGACGACCAGAGCGGATGCCGTGATCGCCGCGCCGATCCAGATGGGCGAGGTGTATCCGAGCCCCGCTGCGATGCCGAGACCTCCAGCCCAGGCGCCGAGCGCGTTGCCGACGTTGAACGCCCCGATGTTCGCGCCGGACGCGAGGGTCGGCGCTCCTCCGGCGTACTGCATGATCCGGCTCTGCAGTCCAGGGACGGTGCCGAATCCGAAGGCGCCCATCAGCATCAGAATCGCGATGGTCACCGGCTGCGACCAGGCGAAGAGCCCGAACAGGACGAGCACGACGACCAGCGCCGCGATGAAGACGAGCAGGGTGCGATCGATCGACCTGTCGGCGAGGCGGCCGCCGATGGCGTTGCCGGCTACCAGCCCGACACCGAACAGCACGAGGAGCCACGGCACGGTCGTGTCGGCGAACCCCGTCACGCCGGTGAGCGTGTAGGCGATATAGGTGAACGCGCCGAACATGCCGCCGAACGCGAGCGCCGTCACCACCAGCGACAGCCACACCTGGCCGGAGCGGAACGCACGGAGCTCGCTGCGCAGACTCACCTGCTGTCCTGACGGCGTCGGGGCGGTCACGAGCAATGCGATGCCGGCGAACGCGATGACCCCGATCGCGGAGATCACCCAGAACGTCGAGCGCCATCCGGACTGCTGACCGATGAACGTGCCGAAGGGGACCCCGAAGACATTGGCGGCGGTCAGACCGGTGAACATGATGGCGATCGCGCGCGCCTTCTTCTCGGGGGCGACGAGGTCGGCCGCGACGACCGCGCCGATGCCGAAGAACGCGCCGTGGCAGAGTGCGGCGATGATGCGGCCCATCATGGCCACGCTGTAGTCGGGGGCGACCGCGGTGAGCGCGTTCCCGGCGATGAACAGCACGACCAGCCCGAGCAGCACAGGCTTGCGCGGCAGGCGAGTGGTGGCTGCGGTGAGGCCGAGCGCACCGACCACGACGCTCAGGGCGTAGCCCGAGATGAGCCAGCGGGCGGTGGCCTCGGTGACCCCGAAGTCGGTGGCGACCTCGGGAAGCAGGCCCATGATCACGAACTCGGTGAGTCCGATCCCGAAGGCGCCGATGGCGAGTGCGATGAGTCCGAGTGGCATGGGTGCGCTCCGAAGTCCTCTGCTAAAGTATTTGCAGACGCGGGATATTGCGTCCGACGGATAATCATTGCATACGCAAGTATTCCGCGCAAGCAACTACTTCGGAGGTCATCGTGGGAATCTCAGACGACGCTGTCGAGATCCGCGCGCGCGGCTGGCGCACACTCGCGGCCCTGCACGGCATCATCGAGGCGGATCTCGAGAAGGCGCTCGGCGCCTCGGTCGGGCTGTCGGTCGTGGAGTACACCGTGCTCGATGCCCTCAGCAGGCAGGACGGCTGGCATATGCGGATGCAGCAGCTCGCCCGTGCGACGGCTCTGAGCCCGAGCGCGACGACGCGACTCGTCACACGACTCGAGGACCGCGGACTGCTCACCCGCATCCTGTGCGCCGACGACCGTCGTGGCATCTACACAGAGCTCACCCCCGCGGGCCAGGCGCTGTACGAACAGGCGCACCCGATCCATGACGAGACGCTCGAACGAGCGCTCGGAGACGCCGTGACCCAGCCGGAGCTCGCCCCTGTCGTCCACGCCCTGCAGGGAGCGACGGTCGACGCCTAGGCGAGACGGCACGGCGCGGTCAGCCGTCTCCGCGAGTATCCGATGGGGCGGATGCGCGATCTGCGGTGCGATACGTGGGTAGCCTAGGCGCATGAGCGCGCCTCGCACCGCACGACGGACCCCCGCAGCACTCGCCATGGCGGCGATCGTCGCCCTGGCATTGACCGCATGCACCGGTGGTGGCGACAACGGCACCACAGAGGACGGTGGGCAGGCATTCCCCGACGACGGGTGCACGCACATCACCGTCGCGACATCCTCCGAGAAGGTCAACATGCTCGACGAGCTGGCGAAGGCGTTCAAGGACTCGCCCGAGCACAAGGGACTCGAGACCTGCGCCACGGTCCGACCGACGAACGTCTCCTCGGGCAACGCGACGCGCTTCCTCACCTCGGGCGAGGACTGGCCGAGCGACGACAAGGCCCTCTGGCCGACGCTGTGGTCGCCGGCATCCACGGTCTGGACCGACCGAGTCGCTGCGGCGGCCTCCGCCAGCCTCGTGGGCGAGCCCAAGTCGTTCACGCGGACGCCGGTCGTGTTCGGGATGCCGGAGCCGATGGCCACGGCCCTCGGCTGGCCGGACAGCCCGATCAGCATCACCGACCTCGAGACGCTGTGCCAGGACCCGGCCGGGTGGGGCAGCGTGGGCAAGGACATCTGGGGCGCCTTCAAGATCTCGAAGACGAATCCGAACACGTCGACCACCGGCCTGTCGACGATCCTGATGCAGTCCTACGAGGCGACCGGCAAGGCGGAGGGACTCACCTCGGCCGATGTCGAGGCCTCCGCCGACTTCTCGCGCGTGTTCGAGGAGTGCGTCATCCACTACGGCGACACCACCGGCAACGTCCTGTCGACGCTCTACGACGAGACCCAGAACGGCTCGAACGGATCGGCGTACGTCTCCGCCGTCGCGCTCGAGGAGACCTCGCTGCTCAACTACAACCAGGGAAACCCCGACTCGCACACGGTGCAGCCGGGTGAGACCCTGACCCCGCCCAAGACGAAGCTCGTCGCGGTCTACCCCGAGGGCGGATCGATGTGGTCGGACAACCCCATCACCGTGCTGGGAGCCGACTGGATCAGTGCCGAGCAGCGCACCGCCGGCGAGGCGTTCGCCGAGTTCGTGCAGACCACCGCCGCGCAGAAGATCTTGCCCGACTACGGCTTCCGCCCGCTCGACGAGTCCGTCCCCCTCGGTGACCTGTTCACCGCGAAGTTCGGCGTCGACCCTGCGCAGCCCGCCGTCACCCTTCCGAAGCCCGACGTCGACGTCATCTCGACCGCCATCGACCAGTGGACGCAGGTGCGCAAGCCCTCCTCGGTGCTCGAGCTGATCGACATCTCCGGGTCGATGGACGACCCGATCGGCGACGGGCGCTCCCGTCTCGACGGCGCGATCGAGGGTGCCCAGTCGACGCTGGACCACTTCCGCTCCACCGACGAGATCGGCGTCTGGGCCTTCACCACCGGCATCTCGTCCGATGAGGGCGAAGGCATCCAGGTGCTGCGCGATGTCAGTGCGCTCGGCTCGGACGGCGAGAAGCTCGACTCCTCCCTCGCCGACCTGCGCTACGCGCAGCGCAACGGCACCCCGCTCTACGACTCGATCCTGCTCGCCTACGAAGCCATGAGCGAGCGCGCCGAGCCCGGTCGCATCAACGCGATCGTGGTCCTCTCCGACGGGGAGGACACCGACTCCGGCATCTCGCTCGACTCCCTGATCGCGAAGATCGGCAAGAGCACCAAGGAGGGCGGCGACGACGCCCCTGTCCGTATATTCCCGATCGCGTATGGAGAGGGAGCCGACACCTCGGCTCTGCAGCGGATCGCGGATGTCACGGGCGGACAGCTCTTCGACGCCTCGGATGCCGAGCGGATCGACCTCGTGTTCGCCTCGGTCATCAACAACTTCTGAGGTCGCGATGCCGTTCCTCTCCGCCTCCGACAACCCCTGGATCAATGATGCCGTCGAGGGCATATCCGGAGAGAACATCTACGTCGATCCCGACGTGTCAGGTGGTCAAGCGATAACCGAGGCGCTCTCCGGCGTCGTCCCTGGCGACGGCTCGATCGCGGTGGTCGTGCTCCCTGCGGGTGCCGACAACAACACTCCGTACAGCAGCTACATCCTCGAACGGCTCACCGCGGCGGGCGACCACGAGACCGTGATCGTCGCGGTGGGCAAAAATCTGCAGGCGACCTCGAGCGCGATCGACGGCGATGTGGCGCTGCGCATCGCGAACGAGAACGAGTCGTCGGCAGGAAGCACACAGGATGCTCTCGTCGAGACCGTGCAGGAGATCTCGGCCGAGACGCCGACCTCGCCGGGCGGCGGCGATGCCGGAGCGGGAGGCGCGGCCATCCCGCTCGTGATCGGCGGGGTCGTGCTCGTCGCGGCCGCCGTGACTGCTTTCGGCCTGATCGCCCGTCGCCGACGCAAGCCTGCGGCGTCGACGGATCCGGTGCCCGCCGGCATCCGACTCCGCGTGAACCGACTGCGCGAGCTGCGCGCCGACTATGCGGCGGTGCCAGGGAGCCCCGTCGCAGCCGAGACCGCCGCAGCGATCGATGCGCTGGCCTCGCATGTCGAGCAGCTGTTCATCCGGCTCGATGCGAAGGCAGGCGAGGATCAGAGTGTGCTGGCTGAAGCCGAGTATTCCGACAAGCTAGCCCGCCTCGTCGCCGCCCTCGACCGCGACTATCTGCTCGACCTGCTCACCCGGCCTGACCTCTGGGACGCTCCGGACGAGCGCATCGGCGAGGTGCGCGAAGCGCTGGCTGCGGTGACCACACAGATCGTCGACAACATCAAGCAGGTCAACGCTCGCAGAGGACTGCTCTTCCAGGTGTCGCTCGACTCGCTCATCGGTCGCAGTGAGCTGCGCGACTGGGAGCGGCAGTTCAAGCAGAGCTCCGGCGACTAGTCGCCGCTCAGCGCCTCGGAACGGCGGCGTCGACGACACGACCGTCGACGAGGTGCACCACCCGGTGCATGCGCGGGAGGTGCACGAGGTCATGCGTGACGAGCAAAGTCGACGTGTTCAGCTCGTCGGTCAGCCGCAGGATGAGGTCGATGATCTGGGCTCCGCGTTTCTGGTCGAGGGCGCTGGTCGGCTCATCGACGAGCAGCACGCTCGGATCGTTCATCAGCGCCCGAGCGATGTTGACTCGCTGACGCTGCCCGCCCGAGAGCTGGTGCGGCCTCTTGTGCCCGTGCTCGGCGAGGCCGACCGCGGCGAGCAGCTCATCCGCACGGGATGCCGCGGCGGCGCGATCGCGGCGGTTGCGCGGCGCACCGAGCTCGTTCATGACGCTCAGCTGCTCTCGGGCCGTCAGAGAGGGGATGAGGTTGGGCTGCTGGAAGACGATCCCGATCCGGTCCCGCCGCAGACGCGTCGCCTCGGCCGGACTGAGCGCCGTGACGTCGTTCCCGTCGATGAGGATCTCGCCGGCATCCGGACGCAGGAGGGTGCCGGCGACGGCGAGCAGACTGGACTTTCCCGAGCCACTGGGACCGGTGATGCCGGTGACGGTTCCGGGGTGAGCCGCGAGTGAGACACCGTCCACGGCAGTCACCCGCGAGTCACCGTCCGGGAAGGTCAGAGTGATGTCGTTCAGGCGGATCATCGGTTGCTCCCGAGGGCGGTGAGGGGGTCTGCAGAGGTGACGGAGCGCAGGGCGAACGCCGCCCCCGCGAGGCCGAGGGCGATCATGATGACCCCCGGAAGGAAGGTCGTGACGGGACTCAGCAGGAACGGAAGGGCGGTGCCGGCGAGGAGGCCGAGCACAGTGACGAGCCCGAGTCCGACGCCGATGCCGACCAGCAGGACGATCAGCGCCTGGCCGAGCGCATCGCGGACTAGGGAACCCGTGCTGGCGCCGAGCGCCTTGAGCACGGCCACGTCTCCCTTGCGCTGCATCGTCCACACCGTGAAGAACGCTCCGATGACGAGTCCGGAGATGCCGAACAGCAGGACCACCATGAGCAGGAGCGATCCGATCTCGGAGCGGAAGGCGCTGAGCGCCGTCAGCGAGCCGATCGTCGTCTCGGAGATCGTGTCGTTCGCCGTATCCGCGGCATCCCAGTCGGGGGATCCCGAGACCGCGAGGACGGTCGCGTACGCATCGGGGTTGCCCGTGGCTGCGGAGTATGTGCGCCAGTCCTGAAGGGTCATCTGCACGACCGGGGTGTGGCTGTACCAGTCATCGCCCTCGATCGTCTCGACCACATAGGAGACGCCCGAGATCTCGACCTTCTCGCCGGTCGCCACCCCGAGCGCATCGGCGGCGGGCTGGGACAGACTCAGCCGGCCGTCGCCGGATGGCGCACTGCTGTCAAACCCCGGCTCCACACCGAACAGTGCGATCGCAGCGCGCATGTCGTCGGTCTCGGCTCGTGTCTGGCTGATGCCGAGCGGCCGCGCATCGGTGACATCGGACGTGGCTGCCCAGTCCGCCGCCTGCTGTGCGGTGATGGCCGAGTCCGCGAAGCTGACGGCGCCATCTCCGCCCTCGGGCGCGGAGAACACGATGCGGTCTCCGGGAAGCGCGAGAACGGCCGAGATGTTCTGGATGGCGAGGCCGCCGGTGAGCCCGCTGAGGAATCCCACGAGGAGGGTGATGAGGGCGACGACGGAGCCGATGAGGATGAATCGGCCTCTGGCGAAGCGGAGGTCGCGCAGTGCGACGAACATGGTGGCTGCCTTTCCTGTCTCCGGTGCGGCGACCGTTCCACTCTCGCCGTCCGGACCCGCGCGGTCATCGGCCACTCGACGAGCATTCGACGCCCGAGTGAAGGAGCCTCCGCTCGTCCTTTCGGACGATGCCGAGCGCGGTGGCGCGGCGTAGAGTTCGAGCCATGTCGCATACCGCTCTGACCCCGGTGTTCGTGGGTCTGCGGACCGGACTTCACGCTCTCTTCCTGGCCCTGACCGGCGTCGTCATCGCCCGGGCACTGCTCGACCCGTCCGAGTGGAGCGTCCCCGCAGTCGTGCTCGCGCTGATCATCGCGGCCACGTACGGGTCCGGGGTGCTCCTCGCCCGACTCCCCGGGGGTCGGCGGCTCGTGTCGCTGAGCTGGCTGGCGCTGCTCTCGGTCGAGTGGCTGATCCTGCTGTGGGTCAGCGCTGACGCCGCCTACCTCGTCTTCCCGCTGTTCTTCCTGTTCCTGCACCTGTTGGGAAGGTGGCTGGGGTCGATCGCGATCCTCGTGTCGACGATCGTCGCGGTCATCGCACTCGGCATCCACGGCGGATGGAGTGTCGGGGGCGTCGTCGGCCCGTTCGTCGGCGCCGGGGTCGCGTTGCTGATCGGCCTCGGCTACCAGGCTCTGGCGACAGAGGCCCAGCAACGCGAAGCACTGGTCAGCGAACTGCTCGCGACCCGCGGGCAGCTCGCCGCGCGCGAACACGAATCGGGTGTCCTCGCGGAGCGCGCCCGGCTCGCCCGCGAGATCCACGACACCCTCGCGCAGGGGCTCTCCAGCATCCAGATGCTGCTGCATGCTGCGGAACGCGCCGACGACACCCGACCCGGAACAGAGCACATCAGGCTCGCCCGCGAGACCGCGGCGGCGAACCTCGCGGAGGCGCGACGATTCATCCGCGAGCTGACGCCTCCCCAGCTCGACGACCAGACGCTCGGTGCGGCGCTGCGCCGGCTTGCCCGCACCCAGTGGGCGACACAGGGGCTCGACGTGCAGGTGCGGGTATCGGATGCGATGGTCCTGCCCATGCATCTGCAGACCGCGCTGCTGCGCATCACCCAGGGTGCGATCGCCAACGTCCTCCAGCACGCGGACGCGACCACCGCGACGGTCAGCATCCGCATCGAGAACGACCGCCTCCGCTTCACCGTCGACGATGACGGCACCGGATTCGATGCGGCACTCCCTGAGCCGGGCGCCGCCCAGAAGTCGGATTCCTTCGGTCTGCGCGCCACCGCCGAGCGGGTGCAGCAGCTCGGCGGACGCCTGGAGATCGACTCGGCATCCGGACGGGGAACCACGCTCACCGTCGATCTCCCACTGACGGAGCTCGCATGATCCGGCTCGTGATCGCCGATGATCACCCCATCGTCCGCGCCGGTCTCATCGCGCTGTTCAGCCTTGAACCCGATCTCGAGGTGGTCGCAGAGGCCGGCACCCCCGACGAGGCCGTCACCTGTGCCGAGCGGGAGAACCCCGACGTCGTCCTGATGGACCTGCAGTTCGGGTCTCGCGCCAGGTCCACGGGCGTCGACGCCACTCGGCGCATCCGCGCACTCGATGCTCCGCCGTACGTCCTGGTCCTCACGAACTACGACTCGGATGCCGACATCCTCGGTGCCGTCGAGGCCGGTGCCAGCGGCTACCTCCTGAAGGATGCACCCCCGCACGAGTTGACAGCCGCCGTGCGTGCGGCCGCGGCAGGCGAGAGCGCGCTCGCACCGGTGATCGCCTCACGCCTGCTCGACCGCATGCGCGCGCCGCGGATCAGCCTCAGCAGCCGTGAGATCGAGGTGCTCGAGCTCGTCGCCGCCGGGCGGTCGAACAGCGAGGTCGCCGACGAGCTCTTCGTCAGCGAGACGACCGTGAAGTCGCATCTCGCGCACATCTTCTCGAAGCTGGATGTGAGCTCGCGCACCGCCGCCGTCTCGGCGGCACGTCAACGAGGGATCATCCGCTGAGGCCGGACGGCGCGAGACTGCGCCGATCAGATGTCGTACACTGCGCGGCGGTGCGCGACGCGCACAACCGTCACGAGAACCTGGTCGTCCATGACCTCGTACAGCACTCGATAGTCGCCGATACGCACTCTCCAGGCATTGTCATACCCGGCCAGCTTGCGGCATCCGTGCGGACGCGGGTCGAGTTCCAGATCGGCCACTCCGGCAAGTGTCCGTCGGCGGATCGGCGGGTCGAGCTTGCGGATCTCCCTGGCAGCGGCAGCGGTGAACTCGATGCGAAAGCGAGTCACGCCACTTCCGCACGCAGCTCATCCAACGACACGCGCTCACCGTCATCCGACGCTCGCGCAGCGGCGAACTCCGCCGCGTCTCGGGCCGCCTCGAGTTCTTCGAGCAGTTCAAGATCGTCGACGCTGATCACCACGGCCGTCAGCTTGCCGTGGCGCGTGACGCCTACGCGTTCTGAGCCGTACGCGACCCCTCCGAGCACATCAGCGAGGCTGTCACGCAGGTCCTTCGAGGGCACGTGCCGACTGATCGTGTTCATGCGGCAAGCATAGCACTTATGTACATAATGCCGATATTGTACGTCGCTCGTGCGCGGGAAGACGCGCGGTCTCGTCAGGCGGCCGGAGCGGCAGTGGATGCCCGGACGATCAGCTGAGACCCCAGGGTCACGACGTCGTCGATCGCGGCGCCGGTCATCGCCTGCAGCAGCAGGTCGACCGCCAGCGCACCGCTGCGTTCGATCGGCATGCGCACCGTCGTGAGGGCGGGCGTGACCGCTCCGGCGAGGTCGATGTCGTCGATCCCCACGATGCTGATGTCCGCGGGGCACCGCTTGCCGAGCTCCAGCAGACCGGCCTCGAGGCCCAGCGCGACGAGGTCGTTGTAGGCGATGACAGCCGTCGCTCCGCTCGCCGCGGCGGGAGCGGCGGCGGCACGGCCACCCTGGATCGAAGCGGCATGGTGGCTGAGGCCGGTCAGCCGGATGCCGTGGCGCTCGCAGGCCCTGGCGACGGTGTCTGCCCGGCGCACATCGGCCCATGATCCACGCGGGCCTGCGGCATAGGCGATGTGCGTGTGCCCGAGCGCGGCGAGGTGCTCAATCGCCTGCGCCGGCCCGTGCTCGGTGTCCATCAGCACGCAGGGCGCCCCGTCGATCTGTCGGTTGACAACGACGTACGGGGTGTCTCCGACGAGCTCCAGCACGTCGGCGTCCGGGAGGCGCGGGGAGCACAGCAGCATCCCGTCGAGCTTGCGGGCCTGCTCGATCTGCTCTCGCTCACGGCGGAGGTCCTCGTCCGCGTCGAACAGCACGATGCGGTGCCGTCCGTGCCAGGCCTCGCCCAGGCGACGGATGCCGAGGTGCCGATCGTCCCCGGCGGCATGACGCCGACCGAGCTGTTCGCCTCGTGGTCTGCCGGCGCATCGGCCGTCAAAGTGTTCCCGGCAGGGCAGGTCGGACCGGGATATCTCAAAGATCTGCGGGGCCCCTTCCCCGACCTCGTCGCCGTGCCGTCGGGCGGCGTCGACCTCGCCGGCGCCGAGGCCTGGCTGCGCGCCGGTGCCGTCGCCGTCAGCGTCGGCGGCCCGCTGCTCGGTGACGCCTTCGCCGGGGGCGACCTGCCGGCGCTGCGCGAGCGCGCGGCCGCCTTCGTCTCGGTCTGCACCCGGAGTGAGGGATGACCGGTGCTGCGCCCTCGGTCGTGACGCTCGGCGAGACCATGGCACTCGTCCGGACGACGGAGCTCGGCTCGCTGCGGCACGCGGACTCGCTGTCGTTCGGCATCGGCGGCGCGGAGAGCAACGTCGCGATCGGTCTCGCGCGCCTCGGTGTCGACACCTCGTGGCTCGGTCGGGTCGGCGACGACTCGCTCGGCGAGCGTGTCAGCCGAGAGATCCGCGGTGACGGCGTCGATGTGCGAGCGATCGTGGACGCGGATGCCGCGACCGGTCTGATGGTGAAGGAACGGCCCTCTGCCGCATCCACCGCCGTGCACTACTACCGCGCAGGGTCGGCCGGGTCGCGTCTGCGGCCGGCGGATCTGCCGGAGCGCTGGGTCGAGGCGGGATCGCTGCTGCACGTCACGGGCATCACGCCGCTGCTGTCCGACTCGGCACGGATGACGGTGCACGCCGCGATCGATCGGGCACGGGCAGCCGGGGCCACGGTCAGCTTCGACATCAACTACCGTTCGGCGCTCGCCCCACCCGCCACCGCCGGACCCGTGCTGCGGGAGATCGCAGAGCGCGCGGATCTGGTGTTCGGCGGCGACGAGGAGTTCGCGATCCTCTATCCCGACCTCTCGCCAGCGGATGCCGCCGCTCAGCTGCGGCGCGCCGGATGCGCGACGACCATCCTCAAGCAGGGGCCGGAGGGCGCGACCGTGTTCGCCGCCGACGGTGTGAGCGCCGCCGGCGGATTCGCGATCGACCCCGTCGACACGGTGGGCGCGGGCGATGCCTTCGTCGCCGGATACCTCAGCGGGATGCTCTCCGGCCTGGACGTCGAGTCGACCCTGCGCCGGGCGAACGCCTGCGGCGCCATGGCCTGTCTCGTGCCGGGCGACTGGGAGGCCGCGCCGACCCTGCGTGACCTCGACAGGTTCCTGGCCGGCGACTCCGATCCGGTGCGACGCTGACCCGCGTGTCCGACGGTGTGATTCGACTGCATTCCGGCACGGTGCAGCGACCCCTGCGAACACGCGTAGCCTCGAAGAATGACTGAAGCCGTCGCCTCTCCGTCCGCGGCTTCCGCGCTGGGAAGCCCTCCGCCCGGCCGCGCGCGGCTCTTCGAGAACGCCGCCGTCAACCTGCGTCCCGTCGCCCTGGTCTACCGAGTCGCCGCACTCGCCGTCATCCTCACCGGTGTCATCCGGCTCTCGGAGGTCCTGACCGGCCAGCCGGCGTGGTCGACCTTCCTCTTCTACACGATGCTCAGCAACCTGCTCTGCCTCGCATGGATGGTGGCGCTGCTGTTCCGCACGGCGCGCGACCTGCGTCGCACCGGTGCGAGGGGCGCCTCGACCCCGAGTGCTCGCGGCAGTGGCGCGGTGATGTTCGCGATCACCGTGACCATGCTGATCTACCTCGTCGTCCTGGTGCCCACGAGGTTCGCGGACGGCGACTCGGACATCTTCTCCCTCACTGACACCCTGATCCATGTGGTGACGCCGGTGCTGATGATCGTCGACTGGCTGCTTTTCGTGCCGAAGGGGGCGTTCCGATGGATGGACCCCCTGCTGTGGACGCTCCTCCCGTACGCGTATCTGGGCTGGGCGTTCGCGTACGGCGCGTCCGGTGGAGAGTTCACGCCAGGCCAGAAGTACCCGTACCCGTTCATGAACATCGAGGCGCTCGGCATCCCCGGTGTCGCCCAGTGGATCGTGATGCTGTCGCTTGCCCTGATCGCGGTCGGGTTCGTCTACGTCGTGCTCGACCGGATCCTTGCCGCCCTCGCCCGCCGCATGCCGCGCCGCTGACCGCTGTCACCTGGGGTTTGCTGGCTCCATCCCGGTCCGGGCGCAGGACGACCGCGCGAATCGGCCCCGCCCCCCGCGCGAACGCAGGACAACCGCGCGGATGCAGGACGAAATGCCGGTTATCGTCCTGATTTCGGACGGTCCTCCTGCGTTCGGACCGCCCCGGCAGACGACGGCGCTCAGTTGATGATCTCGGCGCGGTCGTCGGCGTGGAGCGCCGCGAGCCGCTCGCGCCATGCGGCGAGCGCGTCGGGCGAGAGTCGCGTCCAGTCGAGCACCTCCCGCACCACCCGCAGAGGCGAGCTGCTGCGGTAGGACCGGGTCGGATTCCCCGGGAACTTCTTGTCGGTGACGTTCGGGTCGTTCTCGAACTCGCCGACCGGCTCGACTTCGTACACCCGCGGCTCGCGATCACCGGGCGCCAGCTCGGCAGCCAGCCCCGCACCATCGGGCAGCGCGGTGAAGTAGATGTGATTCATCACGATCTCGGGGCGGTAGTTCGAGGGGAATCCGGCCGTCAGCAGGTCGCCGGGTCGCAGGTCTGCCTTGGTGCCGTGGAAGAAGGGTCCGTCATCCAGTGCGTCGCTCACCCGCAGAATCCTACGACGCGGGCGGACGCCGAGGAAGGTCCCCGGCGCGACCCGTGCGGGCGGCACCGCGAGCGACAGGCTTCAGTCTTCCGAGCGCCGCGTTCCCACTCCGGGCTCGTCGTTGTGGATCGACTCGTCCTGGATCGTCGACTCCGACTCCGGATCGACGCGCACGGGGCCTGCCCCGCCCGAGTCCGCGCCGGCATTGCCGGCCGGAGTCTCACCGACCTGGTCAGGGTCGTCGGCATTCCGGTCGTCGATCAGGGCCTCGAGTCCCTCCTCCGACGGCGTCGCGCCGCCCGCGTCTCGGTCTCCGGTCATGCCGCACCGCCCTCGAGGTCTTCGGGGCGGTCGGCGAGGTCGGCATCGGCATCGCTCCGCTCCGACTCCGCGTCGACTTCGGTGTCCTCCCGTGCGGTGTCCGTGGGGAACGTCCCGTCCGTGACGTCATCCCGATGCGGGATGCCGGGCATCTCCGGCGGCAGGCTGTTGGCGAAAGCGTCGATGTTCGACATGGTGCCCTCCAGTGTTCGATCCGAATGATCATGATCGGTCGGATCGACCGCGAGCGCAGGACGGTTGACACCGGGTCCGAGGGCGGGGAGGATTCCGGCGCGAGCCCGCGCTACTCGATCTGCCCGATGGGCTCGCGCTTCTCGGCCTGGAACTGGTCTTCGGCACGTCCCCGGGCCCAGTAGGCCGAGATCGACAGGCGGTCGCGGGGGACCTCGCGCTCCTTGAGGAGGGCGCGCACCGCCTTGATCGTTCCCCGCTCTCCGTGCGCGAACACGGCAGGATGCCCGTCGTGCCAAGGCAGGGCCGCGAGCGCCGCCAGCAGTTCGTCGTCGTCGCGGGTCCAGACCAGGCGGACCCCCGAGGGCGCGGCGGGCAGGATGCGGTCGGCGGGGTCGGCGACGGACAGGATGACGTGGCCGACGGCATCCGGTTCCATCGCCTCGATCGCGGAGGAGATCGCAGGGAGCGCAGTGTGATCGCCGATGAGCAGATGCCACGGCATCTCGGGGTCCGGTCGGTATCCGCCACCGGCGCCGCTGAGCACGAGGGTGTCGCCGATCTGAGCACGGCGCGCCCACGGCCCTGCGACGCCCTCGTCGCCGTGCACGACGAAGTCGATGACGAGTCGGCGCTGCGCGGCATCCGATGAGCGCACGGTGTAGGTGCGCCGGGTCGGCAGCTTCTCCGGGGTCTCCTCGCGCAGTCGCGCCAGGTCGTACGGAGGGGTGAGACCGTGGCGGGGATCAGCGAAGAGGATCTTCACGTACTTGTCCGTGTAGACGTTGTCGGTGAACGCCTCGTAGCCCTCGCCACCCGCCGTGATCCGCACCAGCTCAGGGCTGACGTGCTCGACCTCCTGCACGGCGAGCACTGCTTGGCTGGGGGCGCGACGAGGCTGTTCCGACATGGGGTCTCCTGAGATCTCGGGAAGAAGTCCCCTCCAGTCTGCCCGCAGCCAGGAGGGGAGAGGCCATCGAGGGGTGCGGCTCTCAGCCGATCCACTGGAGCGGTGTCCCCTGCCCTCGCTACTCTCTCGTCATGACTTCCGAAACCGACCCGGACCTCGAGCGCGAAGTGCGCGCTCAGATTCGAGAGCTGCAGGCCGTCATCGAGAAGGTGTCGCACGAATTCAGCGGGCATCCGACTCAGGAGGTGAGGGATGCCGTGCAGCGCGAGATCGACGCACTCGGCAATGGCGCGTCGATCGTCGATCCCGAGTTGAACCACGGTGCACAAGCCGTCAGCGAGGGCAAGCAACTGCGTCTCACGGACGAGGGAAAGCTCCTCGCCGACGACTGATCGGTCAGCTATGGTCCACCAAGATCACGGGCTGTCTGATCGCAGAGGGTGATCAAGGACCGTACATCCTCGACCAGGCTGTTCGGTCAAGCGCCCGGCGCGCTGCTTCGTCGCCGTCGATCTCCGCTGCTCTGCCGGCTCTCGCGGTGTCGCCGTGCTGGAAAGTGCGCTCGCGTCGAGCTTTGCCGAGTCTCCACACGATGGCACTGATGAAGAGACTCACCACCACGGCTACCGCCACGAGCGCTTCGACCATGTCGTCAACGTACGGCGTCGCTGCCGCCGTCGTCACGTGAACAGCTGCTGAACTACCGGCCGCAAACGATCGTTTCCGGCGAGCTCGCGTCGCACGTCATCGTACGCCCGCCGTTAACGTTCGCCGGTATCTGCTTTCGGTAGACGTTTCCGGCGTTCAGGTAGCTGATCTTGCTCGTCGTCCGTCGATGCGAGTTGGCGTGGTTGGTTTCGTTCCGCGCGGAGTTGTTGCTCGATCTTGGCGTGTGCTTTTCGTTCGTTGCGGTCGGCTCTGATGATGGACCGCAGGACGAACCAGAATGCTGCGACGACGGCGATCGTGGGGATGACGGACCAAAAGGCGTTGGTCCAGTAGTCATTGAGATTCATCCGCGCCTCCCGGGGGCTCACGCAGCACGAGCGCCAGTCCGACGATTGCGAGGATGAACGCTGTTTCGTAGCTTCCAAGCGTGTATGCCCAGAGTGACCATTGGTCTGGAACGGTTGTGTCGATGAGGAGATGAGCCGCGATCAGTGCGACGGCGGCCAGGAGAAGGAAGGCCCCGACACGTACGAGGCGATCGTGACGCCGCTGTGGGGACACGTGGCTGGTGCGCGTGGGAACGTGTACTGGTGGACGGTGCCGAGCTGGGTGCAGGTGGCGGGTCATCTGAATATGGCTCCGATGAGGTAGAAGCTCGCAAGGGCGAGAAGCAAGGCGAGGACTGTGGCGCACGCGATGAAGACGGATATGCGGCGGAAGGGATTGCGGCGGGGGACCATTGGTGGCCGTTCTGGTGGTGGCGTTCTCTACCGGGCGGGGGCGAGGATGGTTGTGTCGTCGGCTGTGATCTGGACGATGCCTCGGTCGTCGACAACGATGAAGCGTTCGTCATCGATCGCGGTGAAGGCCTGAGCGGCCCCTTGAAGCGCGTCGAGGCGTTGCCATGTTCCTTCGGTGTTCTGTGACCAGAGGGCACCGTCGGTTCCGACTCCTGCGAGCGAGCCATTGGGTTTGGCGTCGAGTGTGTAGAGCAGGGGGGCGTCGGCGATGGGGGTGAAGGTGGCGCCGTTGTCGGTGCTGAGGAGCAGTCCTTCTTCTGAGGCCGCGTAGAGACCGTCGCCGTTGGCGGCGAGGTCTGCCGCGGCAAGTGTTGCGCCGCGGGTCCATTCGAGACCGTCGTCAGTGCTGATGAGCAGATCGACGTCATCGGACGCGATCCCGTAGAGAGTGCCGTCTGGTCCGGCGGTGAGGACATGGAAGTCTGTGCTGCCAGTGAGCGCGATCGGTGACCACGATTCCCCGAAGTCGTCACTGCGAATGACGCCGAGGTTGGGTGAGCCGAGCTCTGAGGGTGTCTGCGTGCCCGGGTGCCCGGATGCGAAGAGGGCATCGTCGAGGACGGTGAAGCCCATCGCGTCGAAGTCGTAGCCTCCGATGGGGCCGGTGATCGCACCCTCGGGCGTGAGGGTGAAGAGTCCTCCGTGGGTGGCTACGAAGAGGTCCTCACCGCGGGGGTCAGCGGCAACACTGTGAATGTGTTGGATAACGGGGGGGACCGCGTTGGTGCCGGAGGCCTGCGGCGCGGCGCAGCCGGTGAGGGCGACTGCTACGAGAGCGATCGCGAGAGCGGGTAGGGGCGAGTGGCGGTTCATGAGACTCCGACGTGAAGAAGTGCATGCGGGTGCGCGCGGTACGCGAATGAGAGTCGCGACATGGCGCCAGCGCGGTGGCGTGGGTTAATGCGAGAAGGCCAGTTCGGGGGTGCGGGCGAGCGCCGCACCCCCGAAGGTGGATCAGAGTGCGTCGAGGAGATCTTTCATTGTGGCGATCTCCGTGGTCTGCGCCTCGATGATCGTCTCGGCCAGAGCGATCGCGTCGCTGTTCTGGCCGTTGTCGACCTCTTCTTGGGCCATCTCGACGGCACCCTCGTGGTGCTGAATCATCTGCTCGAGGAACAGGCGGCTGGCGTCCGCACCGGTGGCGTCCTCGAGAGCCTGCATGTCCTCTTCGGACATCATGCCGCCGCCGTGATCCATTCCCTCCATGTCGGAAGTGTCAGCGCCCCACTCTTCGAGCCACTGGTCCATCTTCTGGATTTCGGGCTCCTGCGCGGCCTTGATCTCTTCCGCAAGGGCGACGACACGTTCGTCGACGCCCTCCTTGCTGAGAAGCATGTCGGACATGTCGATGGCCTGGGCGTGGTGCTCCTTCATCATGCTGGCGAACATGATGTCGGCGTCATTGGCGTCCGCGGAGGCCGGGGCGGAGCTGCTGCTTTCGTGGTTCATACCGGGCATGTCGCCGCCGCCCGAGGTGTTACCGGCGCAGCCGGCGAGTCCAAGCACTGCAGCGAGGGTGAGTGCGGCGGTCGCCGCAAAACGGGTCTTCATGATGGGTTCTCCAAAAGTCGATGAGGGTGCCCAGCGAGAGAGGCTGGGCAAGGGCGTTACCCGCAGAAGGCGGGCGCGCCTGCCATCACGTGCGACTGATGCAGAGAACGGTGAGAGACGGAGGCCGCAGCGGATGCAGCGCATCCCGGAGGTGTAGGCGGGACACGGGCGTTCCCAGGGAGTGCGCGACGGCTCGCCACCAGGCGGACGGCCGGGCGAGCAGCACGACGACAATGAGGAGCGCGAGAACGCAGGCCATCCACGCCATGCCGTGATCGTCAGAACACGTGGCGCACCCCGCCTCGACCACCGCTGCGGCGTCGCCTGAGGCGTGTGCGGGGTGAGCGTCGGCATGCGCGGGTGCGACGGCGATGGTCTCACTGTGCCCGGAGGGCATGGTGTGCGTGTTCATCGAGTGCATCGCCAGAAGCCCGAAGATCACGGAAAAGGCGACGGCGACGACGGTCAGGAGGGTGCGGGTGAGGGTGCGCTGGTCTTGCACGCGCCGTGCGATCGTCATCAACACTGTCCCACCTCCCTTTCTTCCAGGGTACGTCGCCGCCGCCCCTGACGCCTACTTGTCGACGACGGCGTCCGGGCTGAGGTCCAGCCGTCGCAGCAACTGCGCATTCAGCGCGACAACGATCGTGGACAGGGACATCAACACCGCACCGACCGACATCGGCAACACGAACCCGACGGGGGCGAGCACACCGGCAGCCAACGGCACCGAGAGAAGGTTGTACCCGGCGGCCCACCAGAGGTTCTGCTTCATCTTCCGGTAACTGGCCCGCGACAGCTCAATCACGGAGATCACCGATCGGGGGTCGTCGCTGGCGAGGATGACACCCGCGGAGGCGATCGCGACGTCCGTTCCTGCACCGATCGCAATCCCCACGTCCGCCTGGGCGAGGGCGGGGGCGTCGTTCACGCCGTCACCGACCATCGCGACCTTGCGGCCTTCGTTTTGCAGTTCTTTCACCTTGGAGGCTTTGTCCTCCGGACGGACTCCGGCGAAGTACCGGTCGATACCCAGCTCGCCGGCGACGGACGCGGCGACCGCGTCAGCGTCACCGGTGATCATGACCACCTGCACGCCGCGCTCGTGAAGCGCATCGACCGCGTGACGCGACTCGGAGCGGATCTCATCCGCGAGGCGCAGCGCGCCCGTCACCTGACCGTCGACGAGCACGTGGAGGATGATCGCACCCTCACCGCGCCACTCGTCGGCAACCGGCAGCTCGGCGGCGTGTTCTTGCTCGAGCATGTACGGGCCACCCACCTGCACGACACGTCCATCGACACGGGCACGTACCCCAACGGCGGGGGAGGATTCGAAGTCGGTCGAGCGTGGAACGGTGAGGTTTTTCTCTTTCGCCGCGTTGACGATCGCACGGGCGAGGGGGTGCTCGGAGTCGGCTTCCGCGGCCGCAGCCCACGACAGCAACTGATCGGCGTCGGTGCCTGTGACGGGATCGATTGCGGTCACGGCAGGGGTGCCCTTGGTGAGCGTGCCGGTCTTGTCGAACAGGACCGTGTCGACGGTGCGCATGCTTTCCAGTGCGAGGCGATCCTTGATCAGCACGCCTCCTCGGGCGGCGCGTTCCGTCGCGATCGACACGACAAGCGGGATCGCGAGACCCAGAGCGTGCGGGCAGGCGATCACCAACACCGTGATCGTGCGGATCACCGCAGCGTCGGGCTGCCCGACGAGAGTCCAGACAATCGCGGTGATCGCGGCAGCGCCGAGCGCGAACCAAAACAGCCAGCCCGCCGCCTTATCCGCGAGCCGCTGCGCCCGCGATGATGAACTCTGCGCCTCCGTCACGAGCTTCTGAATGCCCGCGAGAGCGGTGTCTTCGCCGATGGCGGTGATCTCCACCCGCACGCCTGAATCGGTGGCAACGGTGCCGGCAATCACCGGGTCACCGCCGCTGCGGCGTACCGGCCTGGATTCTCCGGTGATCATCGACTCGTCCATGCTGGCCGAGCCCTGCACGATCCGCCCGTCCGCAGGAATCCGCCCGCCGGGGCGAACGACCACGACATCGCCCACCTGCAGGTCGGAAGGTGCGACCGTGACGGTGGTGTCACCGTCGATCTTTTCGGCCTCGTCGGGCAGCAACGCGGCCAGGGAGTCCAACGCCGATGTCGTCTGTGCGAGGGAGCGCATCTCGATCCAGTGCCCGAGCAGCATGATCACGATGAGGAGGGCCAGCTCCCACCAGAAGTCCAGCTCGTGGTGCAGCAGGCCGAGGCTCGCACCCCACGAGGCGAGGAATGCCACGGTGATCGCGAGGGCGATCAGAAGCATCATCCCGGGTTTGCGGGCACGAAGTTCACTCACCGCGCCGGTGAGGAACGGGGTCCCGCCCCACACGTACATTACGGTTCCGAGAACCGGGGAGATCCACGCGACCCACGCGGCATCGGGCAACGGATAGCCGAGGATCATTGAGAACATCGTCGAGAACCCGACCACGGGCACCGCGAGGAGCAGCATGATCCAGAACAGTCGCCGGAACTGGCCCACGTGATCTCCGTGGCCGCCGTGACCCTCGTGCCCGCCGTGACCTGTGTGTTCTGGTGATGCGCCGTGGTCGTGGCCCATCGCCGCGTGGTCGTGCTCTGTCGTGGGCGCCCCGCCGTGTTTGGCATGTGCGGTGCGGTCGTCGTGCTGGCTCATCGGAACTCCTTGCTCGAATCCGCCCGGGTCGGGCCGGACGCTCTCAGGTGCGACTCAGGCGTGGTTGGTCGCGAGGGCGTAGCCGGCCTCTTCAACCGCAGCCTGCACGGCAGCGGGGTCGACAGGGCTGGTGCTGTGAATGGTCACCCGGGACGGGCCGCCAGCATTCAGATTTACGGTGACGGACTCGACGCCGTCGACACCGCTCAGTTCCTCACTGACGCTCGACACACAATGCGAGCACGTCATTCCCTCGACCAGCACGTCCTGCGTAACCGCTGACGTCACAGGTGCGGATGTCTCCGTGCTCGAGGGGCAGCGCAGCATGCACAGCCCGCGTTCGCGTCCTTTAGCCCGAGTTCGATGCGATCAGTCATGCGTATGTTCTCCTTCAACTAGACAGACGTGGGGGTCATGAACGGACCAGGCGGGCGATGGCTTCGTTGGCCTCGCGGACCTTTTCTGCAGCGACCGCCCCGCCTGTGGCGCTCGCTTCGGCGACGCAGTGACTCAGGTGATCGCTGAGCAGCGACAAGGCGACCGTCTCCAGGGCCTTCGTCGCCGCAGAAACCTGGGTGAGAATGTCGATGCAGTACTTGTCCTCATCGACCATCCGGGCAATACCTCGCACCTGACCCTCGACACGGTTCAACCGCTTGCGCAGATCGTCCTTGTTTCCGTCATACCCGTTCATGATTCGAAGATACCCCCTGGGGGTATACAACTCAAGTGGTTCCGATTCCATTCCCGACGTGAGTACTTTGTCTGCACTCACTCACGCTGCGAACCGCGATTCGCCGGCCGTGCCGTCCCGAGTATCCGGAGTCGCGGCGGAGACTCGCGCGAACGCGGCCCACCACAGCTAACACACCCCGGCGGGGTACTCAAGGGCCTCAATGAGTGGAGGACGCGAGCGTACCTTCGTGGCTCACGAAACTCGTGGCTCACGAAAGGACCCCTCATGTCTACTACCGAGGAAATGCTCCGTACCTACCCGAAAGACCTAGGCGGAATCGATCACGAGAAGCTTGCTGAGTGCATCGACGCGTGTCTGGAATGTGCGCAAGCCTGCACCGCGTGTGCCGACGCCTGCCTCAGCGAGGACATGGTCGCTGACCTGACCAAATGCATCCGCACGAACCTGGACTGCGCAGACCTTTGCGCCACCACAGCCCGCATCCTCTCCCGCCACACCGGGTACGACGCCAACCTCACCCGCGCCGCGCTCGAAGCCTGTCGAACGGCCTGCACGAGCTGCGCCAACGAGTGCGAACAGCACACCATGCACGAGCACTGCACGATCTGCGCCGAGGCATGCCGGCGCTGCGAACAAGCCTGCACTGCGCTGCTGGAGACGCTATGACACAGCACCACGCCGACAGCGGGGCACGCCCGCCCGTACCGGAATCTCACGAACAAGACCACGGCGGAATGTCGAGCTACCTCAAACTCGCCATCTCCCTGACGCTCAGCTTCATCGTGATGTACTTCCTCACGTTCGCGATGATCAACGTCCTCGATGACCTCTTCCTCAACATCAGCAACCTATACATGGCTCTGATGATGGTGTTCCCCATGGGCATCATCATGCTCATCGTCATGTGGAAGATGTTCCCGAACAAGGCGGTGAACGTCGGGCTGCCCGTAGGCTTCGCCGCACTATTTCTCGTCGCGTTCTTCATGGGCCGCGCAGAAGCCTTCGTCGGTGACGACCAGTTCCTCCGCTCCATGATCCCGCACCATTCGCGAGCGATTCTGGTATGTGAGCAGTCAGACATCAGCGACCCGGAAATCCAAGACCTGTGCAAGCAGATCATCTCTTCACAACAAGAAGAGATCGACCAGATGAACGACATCCTCGAGCGGCTCAACAACTAGTCAGTTGTCAGAGGGGGCGCGCTCGGACTCCGAAGCGCCGCGGGTTCAGCGGTGCCCAGGTTGACCCCGCACGCAACACGCGTGGAGGTTTGGCGAGACCGCCGTAAACGATCGTTTCCGGCGCGTGCCCGTTCTGCGACCGTGAGCAGTTGCCGATAACGCTGTCCGGAAATCCCTTATGGCAGGGGCTTTCGGCTGCGCCTCAATCGGCTGCGAGACGACGGTCATCCACGAGCCGTCGAACGACTACGCAGACGGGCGGTCGCGGCGTAGGCGAAGCGCTACCCACCAACCGCATCGACGGCAGATGAAAGCGCGATCCTCCCCGAGCGCGTGCAGCCTTCTGCGCGGCAGGTGCCGGCCGCAGCACGAACAGGCGACATCAAGTTCAGTCGACATAAGCGGTGATCGCCTCTCGAATCTGTTCAACGGTCGGCATCCCCGCTAGCCCAGCAGGTGTGTTGTAGACGCGGCAAGCCAAGTCGTCGCTGCGATCCGAACCCGGGAAAAGATCGTTCCCGTTCAGAGTGATTGTGGGGGACCCCGCAAACTGTACTGCCGCTGCATCTTCCTCGGTTTGGATGAGTCGATAACGCAGCACTGATCCATCGTGACCGGCCTCTCGGAGCGCCTCGGAAACACGGCGGCCGGCCTCTACCCAACTAGGGCAACGAGCAATGTGCAGCAGCTCGATGTTCATAACGTCAATCATCCTCGTGTTTCGTGTTGGTCGGCTGACTGTTTTGCGCTTGTTGGGATGCGTTCCGACGCGATCGGGTGAGCCCGAGCTCGCTTCTGGGATCCGCCGATAACGATCGTTTCCGGCGAGCTCGCATCCCACGTCCTTAGACGCCTGCCGCTAGCGCTCGCCGGTACCTGCTTTCGGCAGGCGTTTCTGGCTTGTCCCCCATCGGGCATTATCCACTCGGAGCCTCGAGGGCTCGAATGGCGATCCATCGACTCGGAACCCGTCATCGCCGCTACGCCAATACGTTGAGTCCCAGCCCGATCGTGAAGGCTGCGAGGAGCACGATTGCCACGATGCCCGCGAGAGTCCGGGTGCTAAACGTGGTGCGCAGGAGAGCGAGCATTTTGACGTCGACGAGGGGGCCGACGAGGAGGAGGGCGACGACTGATCCTGCGGAGAAGAATGACGCGAACGACAGGGCAAAGAACGCATCCACGTTCGAACAGATCGATACGACCATCGCGAGCAGAATCATTGCCACGATCGACATGACGGGATTGGATCCGACAGACAGGAGAACCTCACGGGGGATTAGCACCTGGATAGCACCGGCTAGGGCGCAGCCAATCACGAGTGCGGGCATGACTGCGCGGAACTCGACGACGAACTGGGTGAGGCTACGCCGACCGCGGCCACGGCTGCCTGACTCGTGGGCGGCCCTGTCGCACGCGTCACGGAACTGGTCAGTGAGGAGAGTTCCCGGATCGGGGTGACGGCTGTACAGCCAGCCGATGAGGTTGGCGATCGCGTAGCCGCCGAGAAGGCGCGCAATCAGAATGCCGTCATCGAATCCGAAGGCCTGGTGGGTCGTGAGAATGACGATCGGGTTGACGATCGGGGCTGCGATCAAGAAAGTGAGCGCATCAGGGACAGTGAAGCCGCGCATCAGCAGCCCCCGAGCAAACGGCACGTTGCCGCATTCGCAGACGGGGACGAACATGCCCAGGAGCGAGAGCACCATCCGACGCAGCCATGCCCGTCGCGGCATCCAACGTTCGAGCACCCCGGCGGGAATCCACACCTGCACGATGATCGACAAGACCACGCCGAGCGTGACGAATGGCATCGACTCAATGAGGACGCTGACAGCGAGTGTGAGGCCGTCCTGCGCGCGGGTCGGGAGGGAAACCGGGAAGAACGTCGGCGCAAAAACTTCGATCAGCAATAGTGCCGCAATCACGGACACGCCGACACCGACCATCGCCCACGCAGCACGCGAGCGAGCAGCAGGAGGTGCCCCGCTGCTCGCCCTGGTGGTCACCTGATCTGGCTCAGTCGACCGTGTCATCTGTGCTCGGCTCATCGCAGCCCGAATGCGCCACCACTAACCAGGATGAAGATGCCCAGACCGATCAGAACGAGCGGGAACAGCACGTGCTCCCAACGTTCCAGAATCTCCGCGATCGGTCGACGAGTAGCGATGAACTTTGCGACAACGACCAGGACCGCAACGAGGGCCAGGAACACCACGCAGTACGCGACGACCGCGGCAGGGCCCACGCTGAGGAACACGGGGACGTAGACGCCGATGTTGTCACCGCCGTTGGCGAAGGTGACCCCGGCCACAGCCCAGACCGCGACCTTCTTTCCTTCGATCTTGCCCTCGTCGTCATCGTCTTCGTCGCGATTGCGCCAGGCCTGCCATGCCGCCCAGAGACCCAAACCCAGGGGGATGAGGCCGAAGTAGGGAATGACTTCAGGGGGGAGGAACGCTCCTGCGCCGAGAGCAACGAGTACGGCGGCGCCGAGGATGCCAGCGAAGCCCAAATACTGTCCGAGCAGAATCCGGGTCGTTGTACCTCGTTGGCCCGCCCCTCGGGCGAAGAACAGCGAGAGCACGATGATGTCGTCGATGTTCGTTACCAGGAACAGACCAACTGCTTGGAGGATGGAGAGGAAGATCATGCGTTGACCTCCGTCGTGTAGCAGTCCGCAACTGTGCAGGTGGGGTCGATGCACTCGGCCTCGTGATCCACGGCCAGGGTCGTGTCCAGTAGAGCGGTCAGCGCCGTGGTCAGCCGAGGATCTGCGACCTCGTATCGAGTGCGCCGCCCCTCGGGCTCTGCCACGACGATGCCGCAGTCACGGAGGCAAGTGAGATGGTTGGAGACGTTCGATGGGCTCAGACCCAGCTCGCGGGCGAGCGCCGCCGGATAGATCGGGCCGTCAAGCAGCGACATAAGAATGCGTGATCGCGTCGAGTCGGCCATAGCGCGGCCGAGGCGATTCATCACGTCCAAGCGAGTGGTAATAGTCAGCACTCAATGAATATACACGCTTGGATGTATGATCGGCTACGGCGCCAGATCATCCGACAAGGCGCGATCCGAAGCGTCTCGACTACCTGGGTCTACCCGCTAGTGCAGCGCTCGACGTCAAGGAATCTCCATCATGCACACTTCGATATCCGGGCCCGGCCACCGAGCAGCCGCACACCGCCCCTCCCGCACGAGCGGCACATGGTGAGGCGGAATCGAAGTCGGAGGCTGGTTGTTGCGCTCCTGATCGCGTTCAGTATGACCGTGATCGACCAGGGTTCGAAGGCTTTAGCCCTGACCCAGCTCAGCGAGAACGAGCGCATTCCCCTAGTTGGTGATCTGCTGGGCCTCCAACTTGCATTCAATCCCGGCACAGTCATGTCGCTCGGGTCGGGGAGCACGTGGGTGTTTACTGTGATCGGAGTTGCAGCGACGATCGCGCTGGTCTACGTTGCGTGGCGATCGAAGTCGATCGCGTGGGCGGTGGCTATCGGATTCGTCTGGGGCGGAGCGATGGGGAACCTCATCGATCGACTCCTTGCCCCGCCCGGGTTTGGCATCGGTCATGTGACCGATTTCCTCGCCTACGGCAACCTCTTCATTGGCAACATCGCGGATATCTCCATCGGCATCGGCGTGGGCCTGGGCCTCATTCAGATCATCCGGTATCCCCGCCCGGAGCTTCCCCGTGGACAGTCCCCTGGTGCTTGACCTCCGCAAACTCATCTCGTCTTTACCGTAGTCACCTGCTTGCCATGTCCGCGTGAATCTCCTCCCCGTGCTGGGACGCTCGCGCTGCATGGGTCACGCGAAGATGGCTTCAGCGCCCGCCGAAATCGATCGTTTGCGGCGGTGTCGTCGTCGCGTACGACCGAATCGCGACACGACGTCGATTGATCCGCCGAAACCCCCTGCCGAAACCGAAACGCGCCGGAACTCGGCTGGACCGTTTTCGGCATGGCAATCGAATGCGGATACGCCCGAGTCTCGAGGCGGGAGCAGCACGCAAGATGCAGGAGACCGGGTTTTTGTGCGCTGTCGGCCGCAAAGCCGGACCGCACGAGAGGGATCATGGGAGGAAGGGGATACCCCGGCGAGTCGTTCCGACAGCTTTCAGCGAAGAATTCCGCCGGCTAGGCGTCCACCCGCTCCGGATCACCCCGCGCCGATCACCCCACGCCGATCATCCGGCGCAGAGGTCGGTGTCAGCGCTGCGGCTGACCGCGTCGACCGGCCGCGACGGGGGCGGCGTCTCCCGAGGCTGTGACGTCAGCTCGGTGTAGTCGGCACCGAGGAGGAGCTGCACGCCGTCGACGTCTCCGGTCTGGACCGTCACGGCGATGCCCAGCTCTGCGGCGAGCGCCTGCGCGGTCTGCTGCGCCTCCGGGGTGTCGGCGGCGGTGATCACCGTGGCGGCTGCCGGGTCGGCATTCGCGATGCCCGCGACGACGTAGCCGTACCCCGTGGCGTCTTCGGAGACGCGCGAGGCGAGACCGCTCACACCCGCGCCGTTGAGGATCTGCACCGGTGCGGTGCGCACCATGACGTCGGGCTCGGCCTCGTCGGTCGCGAGCACGATCGGCGCGTCGTCGATGAGCGCACGGAAGATGACGTCGGCATCCGCGGTGGGAACGACCCGGTTCGGATCCTGTGGAGCCTCCGTGGTGGGCATCGTGAGGAAGGTGACGCTGCTCATCGGGACGTTCGCGACCCGTGCGGCGAGGCCTGCGAGGTCGGTCAGCGCACCGAGTCCGGGGTCGACGGTCATCGATGACGTCACCGCGTCGAGGAAGGCATAGAGCCGGTCGGGCCGGACGAGCACGTCGGACTTGGTGGCCTTCTGCACGATCGCCGAGAGCACCATCTGCTGGTGGCCGAGGCGCGCGATGTCGCTCTCCTCGGCGAGTGCGTGGCGGGTCCGAGCCAGCGCGAGGGCCTGGTCGCCGTTGATCGACTGCGCCCCGGCGGGCAGATCGAGGCGTGCGTGGCCGTCCTGCAGCGGCTCGGGAAGGCACACGTCGATGCCGCCCATCGCATCGACCATCCCGATGAACCCCTCGAAGTCCATCTGCACGAAGTGATCGATCGGCACCCCCGTGAGCTGTTCGACGGCGGCGACCGAGCACGCGGGTCCGTACTGCAACGCGGAGTTCAGCATCGCCCAGCCGCCCTCGAACGAGCCGCTCCCGGTGTCCTCGCACGCGGGAAGATCCCCCACCGTGTCGCGCGGCAGCTGCACGGCGTCGATCCGAGTGCTGTCGCTGGAGATGTGAGCGAGCACCATGGCGTCGCTGCGTTCGCTGCCGTCGTCCTCGCCGAAGCCATCCGATGCGAGCGCCCGCGAGTCGGAGCCCAGGAGGAGGATGTTGAGGTCTCCCGTCGCGAGCGCCGGCTCCTCGGTCCCTGGGCGTAGCGGGGCGGTCTGGATGTTGCCCTGCAGCTGCGCGTAGACCACCGCACCGACCGCGACGAGAGCGACGACGATCAGCGCGCTGATCCAGCCGATCACGCGCCGGCGACGGCGACGTGGTCGGGCCGACGACGTGGGCTCGGTGGTCGGGTCGCTCTGGGGGGAAGCTGGCGGTCTCACTGGATCACATCATCACGAAGAGCGTCGGATGACAAATGAGCGGATGTGGAACCACCCGCTCGCTGCCGGACATTCCTCTATATGAGGTCCCATGATCTGGCCGCTCTGCGCGAGCGGTGCGTCGCTCTCATCGAGGCGCATTCGAGGAATCCCGCCGTGAACCCGCACTGGCTCGCCCGCGAGCTCTTCGTGTCCCGAAGACAACTCGACCGGGCGTTCAGCGGAGGACCCGGAGTAGCGGAGATGCTGGGCCGGCAGCGGGTGCGGCACGTCGTGATCCTGGCGGCCCGCAATCCTCGAGTGCCGATGTCGGAGATCGCGATGCACTGCGGCTACGGGACGTACGAGACCCTCCGGGCGCAGTGTCACCGATATCTGCAGCGGTCTCCTCGGGACGCATGCCGAGCTCACCGCCTTTCCTTGAGGACTGCGGAGTCCGCGGCGGCCTGACGAGGCCCGCCACGGACTCTGCAGAGGATGCGGGACGTAGACTCGTGTCACGGATCAGCGCAGGGACCGTGACGTGTGAGGTGGAATCTTGTCGGACAGGCTCGAACGCGATGCGCCGAGCGACGGGGAGCTTCTCTTTCGCCTGTCGCGCGGTGACGAGCCGGCCTACCGCATGCTGCACGATCGCCATCAGGCGCCGGTCTTCAGGATGTCGCTCGTGTTGATGCGCACCAGTTGGGATGCCGAAGAGGTCGCGGCGACGGCGTTCTTCGAACTGTGGCGCAAGCGGGACAAGGTCCGCATGGTCGACGGATCTGTGCTGCCGTGGCTGCTCGCCACGACGTCGTTCGCCGCCAAGAACAGCTTGCGCTCGCATCGCCGATATCAGCGTCTGCTCAACCGCATCCCTCACGAGGAGCAGGTTCCCGACCATGCCGAGGAGGTCGCCCGCGCGATGGATGCGCTGAAGATCTCGGAGAGCGTCCGCGAAGCACTGCTGCAGCTGAATCCCCGCGAAGCGGGCGTCGTCGTGCTCTGCGTCATCCATGAGCTGCCCATCGCCGAAGCCGCCGTCGTCCTGGGCATCCCGGAAGGTACGGTCAAGTCCCGTCTCTCACGGGTGAAGAACCGGCTGAGAGGTCAGCTGCATGACTACGCCCCAGCAGCAGAGGAGGCACACGCGTGAGTGATCGCATGCCGCACCACCGGGAAGTGCAGGACCTCCTCATCGAGCAGATGCGTCGGGATCTGTCGCGTCCGAAGTGGTGGAAGACCATCTGGGGGCGCGTGGCGATCGCTGCCGGCATCCTGTCCGTCGCCGGCGCTGGTGTCGCCGCGGTGGTCCTCCTCGACGAGAAACCCGTGAGCGAGACCGGCGTGGTCTACTGCCTCGAAGGTCCGTACCGAAACGCCGACGGGTCGCTGTCGGGTGCGGCGGCCAGCATCGCCACCCCGGACGGCGTCGTCGCCATCGAAGACGCTGAAGCCCTCTGCACCCAGATGTGGGAAGGGGGCGCGTTCGCCGACAACGACGAACTCTCCGCCACCCCCTCCCCCGGTACTGCGCCCTCCGAGTACACGACGTGCGTGACCGACGAGGGCGAAGCCGCCGTCGTGCCCGGCACCATCGAGTGCTCGGTCCTCAGGCTGCATCCCTTCCAGGGGTAGCAGGATGCGGATCAGCCCCAGGTCCCTGCGGGCCGATAGACGATCGACGAAGTCTTGCCAGCCAACGCTCCCAGCGTCGCGCAGTACGACGTGCATGTGATCTTGGCGCCGGTGTAGCTCGTGCCGTCATACTGCGTCGACCAGCAGTTGTTGAGGCCTTCGGCCGAGCGGACGTTGTTGTTCCAGGCGGAGGCGATGGTCGGGAATCCGTACGTCGATGCGTGGCATCCGCTGCCGGATCCATAGTGGATGAGGACCGTACCGGCCCGAGAGACCCCGGTCCACGCCTTCCCCACGATGACCGTCGAAGCGGCCGCGCGAGCAGAGCGTGCGGACTCCTCTGCGGGTTGCAGCTGGTCGAGGGCGCCGGGGGCGCCGTCTTCGATGAACTGCTCCGCCTCTTCGACCGAATCGAAACAGGACATCACCAGAGGGATGTCGTCAGGGAGGGGCTGTCCGTCAGGTACGGCGATGCCGCCGACGGCGCAGGCCGCCGGCTCCTCCGAGGCGGTGTCTGCGAGAGCCGATGCGGGCGTGGCCACAGCGAGCAGGGTGATGAGCGCTGCGGATGCGAACGAGAATCGAGCGGGCACGGGAAGCTCCTCCGATAGGGATGGATTTGCTTCGGTATGTCCGAGCCCGCTGTCGCGGTTCCGTCGCCCCGTGGAGGTTCAGTCCGTGTTCCGGGTGTTGACGCGGGAGTCGTCTCCGACCTCGGCGCGATCTCTGCAGCGCTAGGAAGGCGATGCGCGTGAGGTCGTCGACGCGCAGGTTCGCTCCTCTGCGATACCGTTCGGTTGCTCGGGCTTCACCGATGAACCACATTCCGACCGATGCCAGAGGGTCAGAGCCAGAAAATGCTGGCTGACCTGGACAAAAAAGTGGCCTGAGCTCGTAAACGAACTCAGGCCACTTTCATAAACATCGTGATGCTAGAAACCTAATAACACCTCGCTGTGCGCGAGGGGGGACTTGAACCCCCACGTCCATAAGGACACTGGCACCTGAAGCCAGCGCGTCTACCATTCCGCCACTCGCGCGAGTCGTCTCGTTCCGAAGAACTCAACTTCCCAAAGATATCACGCGTTCCGCCCTGCCAAGAAACCGAGGCCGGCACCCTCCGCATCCGCCGCCGGAAAGGCAAGGAAGGGAGGCCGCACCCCGGACCGCCACCACCCCTCCCGCCCCGGATTCTCGGCGGTTTCCCGCCTCGCGAGGGCGTTCACCCAGCACACCTGGCTACGATGTGCGTACCGGTCGGTATGCCAGAGGAGCCCAGTGGGACTACTTGACAGCTTTGAGAAGGGTCTCGAGCGCGCTGTGAACAGCGCCTTCGCGAAGACCTTCCGCAGCGGCATCCAGCCCGTGGAGATCGCTTCGGCGCTTCGGCGTGAAGCAGACACCAAGGCGGCTGTGGTGAGCCGCGACCGCATCATCACGCCCAACAGCTACGTCGTGGGACTCAGCACCGACGACGCCGAGCGGATGCGGGGCCTCGGCGGCGCACTCACCGATGAACTGCACGCGCTGCTCACGAAGCACGCCAAGTCGCAGGGATACAGCTTCTCCGGCCCGCTGTCGATCAGCCTCGAAGCCGACGACAAGATCGCGACCGGCACCGTCCACGTCAGCTCCGGCACGGTCGAGGGCCGGGTCAACTGGCAGGCCGTGATCGACGTCGACGGGCGCCGTCACTCGCTGACCCGTGCGCGCACGATTATCGGACGCGGCACGGATGCTGACATCACCATCGCGGATGCAGGCTCCAGCCGGAAGCACGTCGAGGTGCTGTGGGACGGCGAGCGCGCCATGATGCGCGACCTCGGCTCGACCAACGGCACCAAGGTCGACGGGCAGAAGGTGCGCGAGGCGTCGCTCTCCTCCGACACGACTCTGACCATCGGACGCACCGATCTGGTGTTCCGCATCGTCCCCGTCACGACTCCGTCACGCCCGCCGCGGCCCCGTGACGACGACGCGACCCGTGCGTTCGGAGCCCTCTCGTGAGCACTCCCAGTGAACTCGTCCTCCTGCTGCTGCGCGTCGGCTTCCTGCTGCTGCTGTGGTTCTTCGTGTTCGGCGTCGTGTACTCGCTGCGAGCCGACCTCTTCGGCATGAAGGTGCGCAAGCTCCCGACCGAGGGCCCGGCGGCGAGCGCCGCGCCGGCACCGGCGGCGGCATCCCGTCCCTCCTCCTCGAAGCCGAGCACCGGCCCCGCGACCGTCGCGACCGCCAAGCGCCTGGTCATCACGTCGGGTCCGAAGGCGGGGCTCGAACTCCCCCTCGGCTCCGACACCCTCACGATCGGGCGCTCGAGCGAGTCCGCCCTCGTGATCCGCGACGACTACACGTCCAGCCACCATGCGCGCCTGCTGCTGCGCGGAGACAGCTGGGCCATCCAGGATCTGGACTCGACCAACGGCACCTTCGTCGCCGGTCAGCGGGTGACCGGCGGCCCGGTCGGCCTCTCTCTCGGCACTCCGATCAAGGTGGGCGCCACGACCTTCGAGCTGCGAGCCTGACCCGGGCATGGTCTTCGAAGGCTCGAGCGCCGCGATCTCCCACACCGGGAAGGTCCGCTCCAACAACCAGGATTCCGGATACTCCGGGGCCAACCTCTTCGTCGTCGCCGACGGCATGGGCGGCCACGCCGGAGGCGATGTGGCCTCGAGCCTCGCGATCCACCGGATGGAGCCGCTCGACCAGCCGTACACGTCCACCGAAGACGCGCAGGCATCGCTGCAGGCCGCGGCGACCACGGCCGCCGGCGACCTGATCCGCGCCGCGAAGGATCGTCCGGAGCTCGCCGGCCTCGGCACCACCCTCAGCGCGATCATCATGGTCGACGACTTCGCGGTCATCGGCCACATCGGCGACTCGCGCATCTATCTCTACCGCGACGACGCACTCACCCAGATCACGGCCGACCACACCTTCGTGCAGCGGCTCGTCGACTCGGGGCGCATCACTCCCGAGGAAGCTCGCTACCACCCGCGCCGTTCTGTGCTGATGCGCGTGCTCAGCGACATGGACGCCGACCCCGAGCTGGACATGTTCGTCATGCACACCCAGCCCGGCGACCGCTGGTTGCTGTGCTCGGACGGACTCTCGGGCGTCGTCGACGAGGCGCACATCCTCAAGGCGATGCGCATGGGGATGGCTCCCGGCCGCACGGCCGACAACCTGCTGAAGCAGGCCCTCGACGGCGGAGCCCCCGACAACGTCACGATCGTCCTCGTCGAGGTCGGCGGCCAGCACGCCATGCACTCGGGCACCGCGACGATCGTCGGCTCGGCGTCGAACCCCGCCAACGTCACGGTCCCCCCGGTACGTGCCCCGCGCGGCAACTGGCTGCACCCGGTGCGCCAGGCCGCGAACGAGCCCAGCCATTTCGAGCCAGCCCCCGAGTACCTCGAGGAGCTGATCGAAGAGGACCGGCGCCGCGCCAAGCGTCGCCGAATCGGCTGGATCGCCGGGATGCTCGTGGTCATCGCGATGCTCGTGTTCGCCGCTTTTGCGGCCTACAGCTGGACCCAGACCCGCTACTTCGTCGGTGCCGATGAAGACAGCGTCGTGATCTATCAGGGCGTGCAACAGAACATCGGCCCGATCACCCTGTCGACACCGCTGCGCGACACCGACATCCTGCTCGCGAATCTGCCGCCGTATCAACGCGATTCCGTCGAGCGCACCATCACGGCACGCTCGTTCGCCGACGCCGAGGCGATCGTCACGCGTCTGCAGGCCGGAGCCGATCGCGTGACCGGTGAGACGCCGCTGCCCACTCCCCTGCCCACGCCGAGCCCGACACCGACGGAGGACGCCGGATGAGCACCGACGTCACGGCCGACACCAGCGTCATCAAGGCGCTCAAGCGCATGCGGATGCCGCAGACGCAGCGCAACCGCGAGTTCTGGCTGCTCCTGTTCGCCGTCGCGCTCAGCGGCGCATCCCTGACCCTCGTGCAGCTCGGCGCACTCGGACTCATCGACCCGATGATCCTGGCGATCGGCGGCGGCCTGGCCGTACTGGCCTTCGCCGTGCACTTCGTGCTGCGCGCCGTCGCCTCGGACGCGGACCCGTTCGTCCTCCCGATCGCGACCCTGCTGACCGGCCTCGGCATCGCGATGATCTACCGCATCGACATCGCCCAGTCGCTCACCGGCTGGAACGCCTACTCGACGAAGCAGCTCGCGTGGACCGCGATCTCCCTCGCCGGCGCGATCGCGGTCGTGATCCTGCTGCGCAATTACCGGGTGCTGTTCCGCTACACGTACATCTTCGGCCTCTCCGGCATCCTGCTGCTGCTCCTGCCCTTCGTGCCCGGACTGCGCATCCCCGACGCGAACGCGCAGGTGTGGGTGTCACTCGGCGGCATGTTCGCGTTCCAGCCGGGAGAGCTCGCGAAGATCTGCCTGGCGATCTTCTTCGCCGGCTACCTGGTGCGCACCCGCGAGAGCCTCACCTCGGTGGGAACCAGGTTCCTCGGCATCACCTGGCCCCGCATGCGGGAGCTCGGACCCGTGCTCGTCGTCTGGGCGATCTCGCTCGGCATCATCGTGATCCAGCGCGACCTCGGCACCGGAACCCTGATCTTCGGCATGTTCGTCGCGATGCTCTACGTGGCCACCGGCAAGACCAGCTGGGTGCTCATCGGCCTCGCGCTGGTCGCGGCCGGCGTCGCCGTCGCCACGCAGATCCTCAGCTACGTGCAGGGGCGGTTCACGAACTGGCTGTTCCTCTTCGACCCCGAGAAGGTCGACCCCGACGGCGCCGGCTTCCAGCCCATGCAGGGACTGTTCGGCCTCGCACATGGCGGACTGCTCGGCACTGGCTGGGGGCAGGGTCGCCCCGAGGTCACTCCGCTCGCGCATAGCGACTACATCATCACCAGCCTCGGCGAGGAGATCGGCCTGATCGGCCTGTTCGCGATCCTCAGCCTCTACATGGTGTTCGTCAGCCGCGGCGTCCGCATCGGTCTCGCCGGGCAGGACGACTTCGGCAAGCTGCTCGCGACCGGCCTCTCCTTCACGATCGCGCTGCAGGTCTTCATCATGGTCGGCGGTGTGACCAGGGTCATCCCGCTCACCGGTCTCACCACTCCGTTCCTCGCCGCGGGTGGATCGTCCCTCATCGCCAACTGGCTGATCGTGGCGATCCTGCTGCGCATCTCCGACGGCGTCCGCAGTCAACCCAGGGCGGTGATCGGCTGACATGACGAAGGAACTCCGCAGACTCAGCATCGTGATGCTGTTCATGTTCATCTCGCTGTTCGCCGCGACCAGCTGGATCCAGGTCGTCGAGGCCGACTCGCTCGGCCAGAACAGCAACAACCGGCGCACCCTGCTCGACAGCTACGAGATCCAGCGCGGCTCGATCATCGTCGACGACGTGGCGATCGCCTCGTCCACGCCATCCGACGATCGCTACCAGTTCCAGCGCGTCTACACGGATGCCGCGATGTGGGCGCCGGTGACCGGCTACTTCAACCCGGCGCTGCAGTCGGCCACGGGCATCGAGCGGGCGATGAACGGCGACCTGTCCGGCACCGGCTCGAGCGCGTTCTTCGCCGAGATCGAGCGCATCCTGTCCGGCCAGCCGCAGCGCGGATTCAGCGTCGAGCTGACTCTCGACAGCGCCGCACAGCGCGCCGCCTACGAGGGCCTGGAGGGACTCAACGGCGCGGTCGTCGCGATCGAGCCGAAGACCGGCCGCATCCTCGCCATGGTCTCGACACCGGGCTTCGACACGAATTCGCTCGCCAGCCACGACGCGGATGCCGCGAACTCCGCCTACGACATTCTCGACGAGGATCCGAACAAGCCGCTGTCGAACCGCGCGATCGCCGGCGACCTCAACCCTCCCGGCTCGACGTTCAAGCTCGTCGTCGCGGCCGCGGCCTACGCCTCCGGCGACTACACGCCCTCGTCGACTCTGCCGAACCCCGCCCGCTACCAGCTGCCCGGCTCCACGAACACTGTGGCGAACGCGTGGGGAGGCACCTGCGGAAGCGGCGCCACGGTCACGATCTCCGAGGCCATCCGGCTGAGTTGCAACATCCCGATGGCGGAGCTCGCCGTGAAGCTGGGCGACGACGCGATCCGCGAGATGGCGGAGAAGTTCGGCTTCAACCAGAGCTTCGCCACCCCCCTCGAATCGACCCCCTCGAGCTACCCCCGCGCCCTCGACGACGCGCAGACCGCCCTGACCGGATTCGGCCAGGGTCAGGTCACCGCGACACCGCTGCAGATCGCCATGGTGGCGGCCGGCATCGCGAACGACGGCGTGGTGATGAACCCCCGTCTGATCGACACGGTCATCGGCAACGACCTCTCGGTCGTCCGCGCCTTCGAGGACTCCGAGTTCGGTCGGGCCCTCGAAGCGACGGTGGCCGACGACGTGACGGCGTCGATGGTCGCGAGCGTCTCAAACGGCGCCGCTCAGGGTGCAAGAATAGACGGGGTCGATGTGGCCGGGAAGACCGGTACGACCGAGAACGATGACAACCCGTACACGTTGTGGTTCACCGGTTTCGCGCCGGCGAACGACCCCGAGGTTGCAGTAGCGGTCCTCGTCGAAGACGGCGGTGGACAAGGGCAGTCAGGATCCGGCGACACCATCGCCGCTCCGATTGCGAAGAAGGTCATAGAGGCGGTGCTGGGCAGATGAGACCGACGCAGGGTGTGTCGTTCGGTGGTCGCTACGAGCTGCAGTCGCGTATTGCGATCGGCGGCATGGGCGAGGTGTGGGAGGCGACGGATCACGTCATCGGCCGCACCGTGGCCATCAAGATCCTCAAGGACGAGTACATGGGGGACCCCGGGTTCCTCGAGCGGTTCCGCGCTGAGGCGCGCCATGCCGCACTCGTCAATCACGAGGGCATCGCGAGCGTCTTCGACTACGGCGAGGAGAACGGCAGCGCCTACCTCGTCATGGAGCTCGTGCCCGGCGAGGCCCTGTCGACTGTGCTGGAGCGCGATGGCGCCCTGAGCGCCGACAAGACGCTCGACATCGTCGCGCAGACGGCATCCGCTCTGCAGGCGGCGCACGCCGCTGGTCTCGTGCACCGCGACATCAAGCCGGGAAACCTGCTGATCACGCCCGACGGCCGCGTCAAGATCACCGACTTCGGCATCGCCCGCATCGCCGACCAGGTGCCGCTGACGGCCACCGGCCAGGTCATGGGCACCGTGCAGTACCTCTCGCCGGAGCAGGCGTCGGGCCACCCCGCCTCCCCCGCCACCGACACGTACTCGCTCGGCATCGTCGCCTACGAATGCCTCGCGGGCAAGCGCCCGTTCACGGGTGAGTCGCAGGTCGCGATCGCGATGGCGCAGATCAACGAGCAGCCCCCGCCGCTGCCGCCGACCGTGCCGATCCCGGTGCAGAACCTCGTCATGGCGATGATCGCCAAGAAGCCGGCCGACCGTCCGTCGTCCTCCGCCACCGTGGCCCGCGCCGCACAGGCACTGCGCCGTGGCGACCTGAACTCCGCAGCGATCGCCGTCCCGGCCATCGCGACCGGTGGAGTGGCATCCGACGATGCGACCCGTCTGCTCAGCGCGAGCGGCGACGACGGGGCCACGCGCATCCTGCCGACGACCGCACAGCTCCCGACCGGAGAGGATGCGGTCGACGAGGACGAGAAGAAGAAGAAGAAGCGCAGTCCCTGGACCTGGCCTCTCATCGCTCTGATCGCCCTCCTCGTGATCGTGCTGGCCGGCACCGTCTTCGCCCTGATGAACCAGGGAGACGGCGACCCCGAGCCCACGAAGTCGACGACCACGAGCGCGACTCCCAAGCCGACGCCGACAGAGGTCGAGACCGAAGAGCCCGCTCAGGTCGACGTCGATGCTCTCGGCCTCGAAGGCATGCAGTGCGAGGCCGCTCGGACCGCGGCGATCAACGCCGGTCTGCAGGCCGAGTGCGTGGTCGGCAACACCGTCGCGTCGTCGCCCGACCAGGTCGGCACCGTCGAATCCGTGCAGCCGGGTGGGAATGTGCCAGAGGGCACCACGCTCACCCTGACGACGTTCAAGGAGCCGGTGCAGGTCGGAAAGCCCTCCGGCACGCCGACGCTCGCCGGTGAGCCGACCGAGGGCCAGCCCGTCACGCTGAACTGGCCGAGCTTCGAGTGCCCCTCCGGCACCGGCGCTCGCTCTGCCTTCGAGGTCACGCTGACGAATGCGACGTTCTCCGGTGGTAACGCCGGGGAGTCGATCCGCAGCTTCGGCCCGAGCGTCCTGTCGACGCAGATCGTGCCCGGAACGGCCGGACAGACCGTCACAGCGACGTTCCGCGTCTTCTGCGGCAGTGACAGGCCGTCGGAGCAGTCCGACCCGATGCCCGGCGCGATCATCCTGCCCGCGGCTCCCGTCGACGGCGGAGACGGTGGCGGCGAAGACGCAGGTTGATCGCCGACTCGCACCGTAGGCTGAGAGCATTCATCAGGTCGTATCAGGGGGTCAGTACGTGTCGACAGAGCCACGCGTTCTCGCGGGACGCTATCGCGTCGACGAACTCATCGGTCACGGCGGCATGGCGAAGGTCTACCGCGGGTACGACCTGACCCTCGGCCGCGCGGTCGCGATCAAGATCCTCGACCCCGAGCTGGCCCGCGACACGGCATTCCGAACCCGGTTCCGCCTCGAGGCGCAGTCCGCCTCGCGCATGTCGCACCCGTCGATCGTGCGCGTCTACGACGCCGGTGACCCCTCGACGACCGACAGCAGCACCGACGAACCGCCGTACATCATCATGGAGCTCATCAGCGGCACGCTGCTGAAGGACATCATCGCGAACGGCCCCGTCCCCGTCGATGACGCGGTGCGCTATGTCGACGGCATCCTCGAGGCACTCGACTACTCCCACCGCGCCGGCGTCGTTCATCGCGACATCAAGCCCGGCAACGTGATGGTCACCGAGAAGGGGCAGGTCAAGGTCATGGACTTCGGCATCGCCCGCGCGGTGTCCGACTCCTCGTCGACCGTGGCCGAGACCACGCAGATCATCGGCACGGCCGCGTACTTCTCCCCCGAGCAGGCCAAGGGCGAGCCCGTCGATGCACGGGCCGACCTCTACTCCACCGGCGTGGTCCTCTACGAACTGCTCACCGGTCGCCAGCCCTTCCGTGGTGAATCGCCGGTCGCTGTCGCGTACCAGCACGTGAGTGAGACGCCTGTTCCCCCGACCGAGGTGAACGAGGACTCTCCCGGCGCTCTCGACCCGATCGTCCTGCGCGCCCTGGCGAAGGATCCGTACCAGCGGTATCCGGATGCCGCGCATTTCCGCGCGGCGCTGGATTCCGCCGTCGCCGGCCATGCCCCCACCCGCAAGGAGCTGGGCGCTCTCACGAGCGAGCTCTACGGTCCGAGCCCCCGCGCGGCCCAGGAGACGGCACGGTCTCTGCGACAGCTGAGCACCGACACGACGATGGCGCGCACCCAGTCCGGTCCCCCGGTGGCCTGGATCTGGGCCGGCGTCGCCCTGCTCGCCGTGCTGCTGGCATCCGTCCTCTTCTGGGTGTGGACAATCAGCATGCGGCCTGACGACGTGCCCACCAGCTCGCGCGTGGTCCCCGACCTCGTGAACGTCTCGTCCGAGCGCGCGCAGGAGGATCTCGGCGAGCTCGACCTCACCTCGAAGCTCGTGCTCGAGTCGAGCAACGACGTCGCCGAGGGCAACGTCATCCGCACCGACCCCGAACCCGGAACTGCGGTGAACGAAGGCGACTCCGTCACCCTCTACGTGTCTTCCGGCAAAGAGACGGTCGTGGTGCCGACGCTGGAAGGGCTCTCGGTGGCGGCAGCGAAGGAGGCCATCGCGAGCGCCGGACTGCAGCTCGGCACGGTGATCCAACGCAACGACAAGGGTCTCGCCGCCGGGACGGTCATGGAGGCGAGCGAGACCGCCGAGAGCGAGGTCGCACCCAAGACCGTCGTGAACCTCGTCGTCGCCAGCGGTCGCGTGACCCTGACCGATGTCTCGGGGTGGACGATGGAGGCCGCTGAGGCCGAGCTCGAACGCATCGGGCTCACGGCACAGCCCGTGGAGCTCACCGACTGCGAGCCGACGAACCCGCCGACGGTCGCATCGATGTCCGTCGCCCCCGGCGATGTCGCGATCGGGTCGACGGTCGAGCTGCGTTACTGCGCCGCCGCCGGCTGATCGGGCCGCAGGTCCGCGCCCGACACCGGGTGCAGCCGTTCGGAGCGCGCCACGGCATCCGCGTCGCCGACGGAGGCGAGCCAGTTCGCGAGCAGGCGGTATCCGCCCTCGGTGAGCACGCTCTCGGGGTGGAACTGCACCCCGACGATGGGCAGTCGGGCGTGCGCGAGAGCCATGACGGTGCCACTGTCGGTGCGGGCGGTCACGACGAGGTCGTCCGGTAGGGCGGACTCGTCGAGGGCGAGCGAGTGGTAACGGCCCACGTCGAACGGCGAGGGGATGCCGCTGAACAGCGCTGACCCGTCGTGCGTCACGCTCGACACCATGCCGTGCATGAGCTCCGGCGCCTCCGTGACGGTCGTGCCGAACGCCTCCCCGATCGCCTGGTGACCGAGGCACACGCCGAGGAGAGGCGTCCACCGCCGCGCCGCAGCGCGCACGACGTCGAGTGAGGCACCGGCGTCCGCCGGAGTGCCTGGGCCAGGGGAGATCATCACGGCGTCGAACGCCGTGAGCAGCTCATCGAGGGCGGGGATGTCGACGGCATCCGCCTCGACCATCTCGACCTCGGCGCCGAGTTCGCGCAGGTACCCGACCAGGGTGTGCACGAAGCTGTCGTGGTTGTCCACGACGAGCACACGGGTCATTCGAGGTCGACCTCGCCCGGCGTGATGAGGGGGCTCACCCAGGGGAAGACGTACCAGAAGAGTCCGTAGAGCACGGCAGCGATGAGCACAACGAGGATGAACAGCTTCAGCCACCACGGACCGGGGAGGATGCGCCAGAGTGCGGCGTACATGAGTCGTCTCGTTCCGTTCGGTTAGATCGACGGCCCGGCGGGCGGCGGTGGCGGGTCGGTCAGAGCCGGGGGCGGACCCTCGGCTCTCGGCTGGAAGCTCTCGTACACCCCGTAGGCGACGATGCGCTCTGCCAGCGAGTACAACGGCGAGCAGGCGGTGAGGGTGATGTACTTCTCCCCCGTCTGCGCTCCCGGCATCTGCGGGACGTCGAGCAGGACCTCTGTCTGCGTGGGCTTGACGTACTCGAGCGTGCGGAACCGGTAGGTGAACCAGCCGTCCGGTGTCTCGACGACGATCGCATCGCCGAGCTGCAGCTTGTCGAGCTGGTTGAACGGCTTGCCCCAGGTGGTGCGGTGCCCCGCCATCGCGAAGTTGCCGACTTCACCGGGCATCTTCGAATCGGTGTAGACGCCGATGCCGAGCTTGTCGAGCGTGCGCGCTCTGGTGGTGCCGCCGTAGATGCCCACGTTGTAGGCGGATCCGAACCGCGGGATGTGCATCTGGCCGAGACGTTCGGTATCGGCCGGCGGCGCGGGGATCACCGGCTCGAAGGTCGTGGTGCCGTCGTCTCCCTCGACGACGGGTGGCAGCTCCGGCGTGGGCCCGCTCGCCCACTCCTGCGAGACGGCCGCGCCCTCATCGTTCTTCTGCGCGCTGATGATGATGTCGCCGATCCACATCTGCCACGCGACGAAGAGAAGCACCAGCGCTCCGGCCGTGAGCAGGAGCTCGCCGAGGACGCTCGTGAAGGTGGCGCGCGAGCGAGGACGGCGACGGCCTGCGCGTCGCTCCCCCGAGACGACGGATGCGGTCATGCCGCGATTTTATCCCTCTGATCTGAACCCGTCCCACCCGCCGCGGTTTCTCGGTGCGATATACGACTCTTGGGTACACTGTGGGAATGGCACGTGACCGCAACACTGAAGAACCCGAAGTTCAGCGCAGCGAAGGTGACGCCGCGCCCAACGCCGTGTGGTTCAAGCCGGTGATGATCGGCTTCATGCTGCTGGGCCTGATCTGGATCCTCGTGTTCTACATCTCCGGCATGCAGTTCCCGATCCCGGGTCTGGACAACTGGAACCTCGCGATCGGCCTCGGCATCGCCCTGATCGGATTCCTGATGACCACCCGCTGGCGCTGACGCCGCCCTCACGTCGAAGAAGGCCCCTCGCAGTCGCGAGGGGCCTTCTTGCATAGGACGACAGCTGCAGAGTTATCCACAGGTTATCCCCAACATGGGGAGAATTACACGGATGTTATTCACAGGGGTTAACAACCCTGTTAACAACTCGCGATCAGGTGAAAACCGTCGTGATGAGGATCGGTGGCAGGAACGCGACGATCAGGACCAGCGCGACGACGACCGCGGCGAGGAGCAGGATCTGCGCCGTGCGCTGTTCCCGGCGCCTCGTCCTGGTGAGGATGAATGCGACGAGAGCTCCCACGATCGCCCCGCCGAGATGCGCCTGCCAGGCGATCCCGCCGATGACGAATCCGAGCACGAAGTTGATCCCGAGGATGACGAGGATCCCCGTGACGTTCGCGCCGATGTGTCGGCCGATGATCAGCAGTGCAGCCATGAGGCCGAAGATCGCTCCCGAGGCGCCTACCGTCGCGCCTCCCGGATCCAGGACGGCGACGGCGACGGAGCCCCCGAGACCGCTGATGAGGTAGAGCGCCAGGTACCGCGCCCGTCCCAGCATCGGCTCGAGGTTCTGCCCCAGCATCCACAGGGCGAGCATGTTCAGCGCCAGGTGGAAGAACCCGCCGTGGACGAACACGCCGGTCAGCAGGCGCCACGGCTCGAAGGGCAGGAGGAAGAGATCCGGGTACAGGAACCTCGGCGCGAACAGCAGCAGCTGTGTGACCGTGGTGCCGATCCCGGGGATCATCTGCACGAGGCCGATGAACGAGGTCACCGCGAGCAGCACGTACGTGACGAGGGGCTTGCCACTGCGCACCATCGCGGTCGCGGTGTTACGACCACCCCAGCGGCGCTCGGCGCGCTTCTGCGCCGGGGTGCGGTTCTTGCGCTCTGCTGCCATGCACTCCGGGCAGATGACCCCGACGGCCGCCTGCGTCTGGCACTCGGGGCAGATCGTGCGCAGGCACCGCTGGCAGAGCACGAAGCTCTGCCGATCCGGATGCCGGTAGCAGAAGTTGTCGCGGTTGTCCGCGAACTCAGGCGTGGTCATCCGGATCGGCCAGCGTCGGCGTCAGGCCGCGACGATGTCGATCGACTGCAGCACGACGGGCTCGATCGGGCGGTCGCCCGCAGCGGTCGGCACAGCGGCGATCGCGTCGACGACGGCCTTCGAGGCGTCATCCGCGACCTCGCCGAAGATCGTGTGCTTGCCCTGAAGCCACGGGGTGGGGTCGGTCGTGATGAAGAACTGCGATCCGTTAGTGCCCTCGGGCTTGCCCGTGATGGCGTTCCGACGCAGGCCTGCGTTGGCCATCGCGAGGATGTAGGGCTCGTTGAAGTTGAGCTCCATGTTGATCTCGTCGTCGAAGTTGTAGCCGGGACCGCCGACTCCCTGTCCGAGCGGGTCGCCGCCCTGGATCATGAAGTTGGGGATGATGCGGTGGAAGATGACGTCCTTGTAGAGAGGACCCTCGCCGGGCTTGCCAGTGGCGGGGTGGGTCCAGTCCTGGGTGCCGTCGGCGAGGCCGACGAAGTTCTTCACCGTCTTGGGGGCGTGGTCGCCGAAGAGGTTGATGACGATGTCACCGTGGTTGGTGTGCAGGGTTGCGACATGAGAAGCGTGAGCCATGCATCCATTCTCGCAGAGCTTCCCATGAGTTGGCCGTCGTCTAGCGCTGATCGCCGTGAGACGCAAGGGTTCGGCGATTCCCTCCCCCCACCCAGGGTCGCGTGGCAAGATGGGGAATCCGTACTCCAATCGACAGGAGAGCATCGTGAGCATCAGCCGCAAGCGGAAGAAGGAACTGCGTCGTCTTCAGGCCGACGCGAACCAGCTCTGGGAGAACCAGCAGGTACTCGTCGGTCACGCAGCCGACGTCGCACGCGAGGCTGGTCGCCAGCTCGGCCACTTCGGTCGTGAGCAGGTCGGACCTGTCGTGCAGGACACCTACAACCGTCGGGTCGCGCCCGTCGTCGACCGTAGCGTGCGCTTCGGCCAGCACGTCGTCGACGACAAGGTCGTCCCGATCGTCGGAGGCGTCGTCGGCACCGCGCTCACCGCGTGGGACGTCGCGAACTCCAAGCGCCAGGGCGTCGTCAAGCAGGTCAGGAAGGCCACCAAGCCGGAGCCCAAGGGCCCGAGCGTCGGTTCGGTGATCGCCATCATCCTCGGTGCGGCCGCAGCCGTCGGCGTGCTCTACGCCGCATGGCAGGCACTGCGCGCGGATGACGAGCTCTGGGTCGCCGACGACCCGCTGTCCGCTCCCAACGCGTGACATCGAACACGGAGCCCCCGGCCGACGCGCCGGGGGATCTCCATGCTCGCGTGAGGGATGCCGCCGCGGCGCGGGGCCTCGAGATCGAGATCCGGGAGCGCCCCGCCGCTCAGAGTCTCGCCGAGGCCGCCGAACTGCTCGGCATCCTCCCCTCGGGAATCGTGAAGACCCTCGTCGTCAAGCGTTCCGATGACACCTATCTCTTCGCGCTCGTGCCCGGTGGTCGGTCGATCTCCTGGCCCAAGCTGCGCGCGGTCGTGGGCGTGAACAAGCTCCGCCTGCCCGAGCCGGACCTCGCTCTCGCGGCCACGGGCTACGAACGGGGGACCATCGTGCCGATCGGCAGCACCACCGACTGGCCCGTGTTCGCCGACGAGTCCATCGTCGGCCACCGCATCGCCATGGGGGCTGGTTCGCACGGCTACAGCCTGTTCGTCGAGGCGGACGATCTCATCGCCGCCTACGGGGCGACCGTCGCAGACATCTCCGTTCCAGAGGAGCCTCGGGACTGACCGACCTGCGTCCGTACCGTGACGAGGTCAGAGGATGCCCGCCATGCGCAGGGCGATGTCGACGAGCTTCACCCTCTGCAGGTCGTGCACTGCCTTGAGCGGGAACCACTCGGCCATGTCCGTCGAGCCGTCGGTCTCGAACGTCAGCCTTCCGCCGCTCACCGACGCCCGGTACACGATGCGCAGGGTGTGCAGCGGCTGGTCCGAGGCGTTCACCCGCTGACTGGCCGGGATCACCCGGGAGTGGATGCCTAGCAGCTCACCGACCTTGACCGTGTAGCCGGTCTCTTCGCGTAGTTCCCGTCGCACCGCGTCTTCGGGCGCCTCTCCGGGCTCCAACCCTCCGCCCGGCATCGTCCACGCCACTCGGCGACCCTCGGTCCACCGCGCGAGAAGGATGCGCCCGTCGTCATCGGTGACGACCGCGTATGCCGCGACCCGCATGTCCATGCACCCACCCTAATGCCCGCGAATCCGCGGACGAACGCGCGCGACGACCCTGGACGAAACCCGCTCCGACCCCGGTCATGACCTTCATGGGACTCGACGTCATCGAACCATCGATCAGGAATCGAGAAGCGGGGGAGGCAGCGGCATCCCTACTGTGGGATCCATCGCAGACCACCCGTGAAAGGAGCCATGATGGCTGACAACGACAAGAACTTCAGCGCCGAGGAACGCGAGGCGATGAAGGAGGCCGCCGCAGACAAGCGCAAGTCGCGGTCCCGCGCGAAGAAGACCCCGGAGGAGGTGCGCGCCGAGGGCGTCGCCGATCTCGAGGCGGCGATCGCCAAGCTGCCTGACGATAAGGATCGCGAACTGTCGAAGGCGTTGCACGAGCTCGTGACAGAAGTCGCCCCCGAGCTCATGCCGCGGACCTACTACGGCATGCCGGCGTGGGGGAAGGACGGCAAGGTCCTCTGCTTCTTCCAGCCGGCGAGCAAGTTCAAGGTTCGCTACGGCACCTTCGGTTTCGAGCCGATCTCGAACCTCGACGACGGCACGATGTGGCCGACCGCCTACGCGCTGCTCGATCTCACCGATGCGAACCGCCGGGTACTGGCGGAGCGCATTCGCCTCGCTGTCGGCTGAAGGCTCGCAGACCCGAGCGATCGAGCACTAGCGTGGATGCCGTGAGCACACTGCCGTTCCCCGCATCCGTCTACGCATCCCGTCTCGATCGCGCCCGGGAGCTGGCATCCACCGCAGGACTCGACGGCGTCATCGTCGGCCCCGGCCCCGACCTGCAGTACCTGGTCGGTGTCGAGGGTGACACGATCGAGCGGCTGACCGCCCTCGTCTTCGGCCCCGACCGCGAGCCGACGATCATCGTGCCGCGCATGGAGCTCGCGAAGGTCAGGGCGACGGCCGTCGGCGAGCTCGGTCTCGCGGTGTCGGACTGGGTCGACGGAGAGGACCCATACGCTCTGGTCGCGGACGCCCTCGGTCGTGCAGGTCGCGTCGGCGTTTCAGACGCCCTGCCTGCTCTGCACGTCGTCCCCCTCGCCGAGCGGTTGGCTGTGCGGTTCGAACTCGCCACTCCCGTGCTGCGCGAGGGGCGGATGATCAAGGATGCGCAGGAGGTCGCGGAGCTGCGCCGGGCCGGCGAGGCGATCGACGCCGTGCATCGCCGCGTGCCGGAGTGGCTGCGCGCCGGTCGGACCGAGCGAGAGGTCGCGGCCGACATCGCCGAGGCGATCGTCTCCGAGGGGCACCGCTCTGTCGAGTTCGTGATCGTCGGATCGGGGCCGCATGGCGCTGACCCGCACCACGAGGTCTCGGATCGCGTCATCGGGGACGGCGAGATCGTCGTGGTCGACATCGGGGGAGCGGTGCCTTCCGGCTACAACTCCGACAGCACGCGGACTTACGTGGTCGGCACTCCGAGCGACGAGGCCGCCGAGCGGACCGCCGTCCTGGTGCGCGCCCAGCAGGCGGCGGTCGACGCGGTGCGTCCGGGGGCGACGGCGGAGCAGGTGGATGCCGCGGCGAGGACGGTCCTCGCGGAGGCCGGCCTCGGAGACGCCTTCCTGCATCGCACCGGTCACGGCATCGGCGTCTCGGTGCACGAGGAGCCCTACATCGCACCGGGCAACGACCTCGTCCTCCGCGAGGGCATGGCCTTCAGCATCGAACCGGGGATCTACTTCGCCGGGGAGTGGGGCGCGCGCATCGAGGACATCGTCGTCGTGACGGCTGACGGGTGCGAGCGCCTCAATGTCGCCCCGCACAGCCTCACCGCGGTGTAGCGCCGTCCGCACCGCGGGAGATTACGACGTATCCGTTCTCCGCGTCAAGAGTCTCTTGAGGGATCGTCGGGCCTGAGGGCACTGAGGGTCGGGCGGCGCGCCGGCGGGTCAAGCCCCTAGGCCGGCGCGCAGCCCCTCGTCAGACTCTTCCCATGTCAACGGAAGACGCAGATGCTCAGGACAGGTCGACGGGTCCAGAGCACACGGCCGACGGACACCACATCGTGGTCGAAGGACGGCGCTGGCGGTCGACCGATCCGTCGATTCCTGAGAACTTCCGACAGGAGCTCGTGGACGAGCTGATGTCGGCGCGACGCGCCGTGAAGAGCCAGGACCCGGACGCGCGTCGAAGGGTCCACGATGCCAAGACTGCACTGGGGGAGCGAGGCAGGCCATGGTGGGAGTCGCGTGCCGGTGCGGACTTCGACGAGCGGATCGCCGCAACCGTGCGCACCCTCGTCCGCAAGCGGAGCGAGTCCTCGATCTGTCCGAGCGACGTCGCCCGCACCATCGGCGGATCGTCGTGGCGCGCACTCATGCCGGAGGTCCGCCGCGTCGCCGCCGATCTTGCAGACCGAGATGAGGTCGTCGTCACGCAGAAGGGCACAGCCGTGAGCATCCGCGAGGCGAAGGGGCCGGTGCGGATCATTCGGGGGTCGGCTCTGTAGCCGCCCTCCCTCACATAGCGTCGAGGTACCCGCTGTACGGGAAGTCCACGTCGCCGGTGTCCCGCGGATCGTACGCGACCGTCGCGACGCTGATCGTCACCTGCGTGCTGGAGGTGATCAGTACGCTGACCGCCTTGTTCCCCACCACCACCATGTCGACGAAGGTGCCGGCCGTCTTGGCTGCAGCCTCGATGCGTCGGCGGAGATCATCGACGTCCTGATCCTGCGCGAGCAGGAACCGTGCGCCGTCGAAGACCACCTCGGTCTGGATCATCGTCTCCCCGTTGGTCATGCGAGCACGCTACGCGCGTCGATCCGATGTGTGAAGGGGGGTTGAAAACTAGCCAGACTCCTGAGAGGGATCGGTGTGCGAACTCGCACCGGCAGAAACGAGAAGGCCCCGCACGATGGCGGGGCCTTCTCGAACTGTCTCAACACAGTGTGGAGCCTAGGAGATTCGAACTCCTGACATCCTGCTTGCAAAGCAGGCGCTCTACCAACTGAGCTAAGGCCCCGTGAGGGTAATTCTTGAGTTGAGGAGTGGGCCCACCAGGACTTGAACCTGGGACCTCTTCATTATCAGTGAAGCGCTCTAACCGCCTGAGCTATGGGCCCGTCAACCTCCGAAACTTTACCGGAGATTCCCCGAAATACCCAATCGAGCGCGGAGACCCCGGCGGGTCCCCGCGCTCGACCCCGATCAGCGACCGGGGCGGATGGTCACGCTGCCTGCAGAGAGCGACACGTCGATCATGTTCGGGGTGTCGGAGGACCGATCCACGGTGACGTCGAGCGACCCGGCGCTGACGTCCTGGATGACGTCGTAGGACTCGTCCGGAACGGTGAGGTCGACCGAACCCGCACTGACGTCGACAGTCGTCTGCGACGGTGCCCGGCCCGTGAGTTCCATGTCGACCGTGCCGGCAGATACGCCGAGGTCGGCGACGTCGACATCGTCGAGCACGCCGTCCGCACGACCGGCACTCATGTCGAGCGTCAGGCTTTCCGCTGACCCCTCGACATCCAGCGCACCCGCATTGACGGTGACGTCGAGAACCCCGAAATCGCCCACGACATCGAGGCTGCCCGCGTCGAGGGTGAGTTCGGCATCCAGCGCCTCCTCACGGAGGTCCTCCGGCAGCGTCAGCACCGCCGACTCGTCGTCGCCGAACCAGCTGCCGAACCACCATCCGAACCGGAACTCGGGGCTCCGGACCACCAGCTCGTCTCCATCGCGCTCGAGCGTCCAGGCCGACCCTCGCCCGTTGCTCACCGCGAGCTCCGCCTCATCGACGTCGCCGAACTCGATCCGCATGTCGCCGGCATCCACATCGAGGTCGATGGCCGTGATGCCGGACGCATCCTCGGTCAGCACGGAATCGCTGCCGCCGGTGGATGACGCCATCAGGCTCCCCGTCGCCGCGACCGCAGCCGTGCCGCCGGCGCCGAGCAGGGCCACGCCGCCGACGATCGCGGTCACGACCATGATCGCCGTCGTACCGGACGAGCGCCCGGGGGCGGCCGGTCCCCGATCCGGTGACCCTGGCGCGGGCGCCGGCGGCTGCTGCTCTGGCCCCGAAGCCGGAGGCGGTGTCAGCGGGATGTGTCCGCCCTGGAAGTCGCCGTCGTTCGTGGTCATCGTCCCACTCCTGTCTGTGTGGTCGGCGCGGTGCCGCCCGTGTTCTCGATGTGCGCGAGGGCCGCCAGCACGCGGCGGTTGCCCGATTCGCCCTGTTCGAAGCCCAGCTTCTGGAAGATCGCGGTGATGTGCTTCTCGACGCTGGCCTCGGAGAGGAAGAGAAGCCCGGCGATCGCCTGGTTCGACTTCCCCTCCGCGATCAGCGCGAGCACGGTGCGCTCCCGCTCGGTGAGCCGCTGCATCCGATCGTCCCGGTTGCGCCGCGTCAGCAGCTGCGCGACGACCTCGGGATCGAGCACGGTTGCCCCCTCCGAGATCCGCTGCACCGAGGCGAGGAACTCGGCGACATCGGCGACGCGATCCTTGAGGAGGTACCCGAGGGGCCCTCCCTGCGCGGCGATCAGGTCGGATGCGTAGCGCTCCTCGACGTACTGAGAGAGCACCAGCAGCGGCAGCGCCGGGTCGGTGGCGCGAAGTCCCAGCGCCGCGCGGATCCCCTCATCGGTGAATGTCGGCGGAAGCCGGACGTCGAGGATGCACAGCTCGGGTGCCATCTCGGCGACGGCTTCGGTGAGACCTTGGGTATCGGGCAGAGCCGCGACCACCGTGTGACCGGCGTCCTCGAGCAGGCGCACGAGTCCTTCGCGGAGCAGGACGGAGTCCTCGCAGATCAGGATGCGCATGGCACATTCACCTCCAGGCTGGTCGGTCCGCCCACGGGGCTCTCGAGGCGGAATGTGCCGCCGGCGGCCAGGATGCGGTTCGCGATGCCGTCGAGGCCTCCGCCTGGCTGCACCTGCGCACCGCCCATGCCGTTGTCCTCGACGCGAGCCCAGAGGACCCCGCCATCGCGAAGGCGGACGGTGACCCTGGCCTCGCTGGCCCTCGAGTGCTTGGCCGCGTTGGTGAGGGATTCGGCGATGGAGAAGTACACGGCGGCTTCCGCCTCGCGGCTGCACCGACCGTCCATCCGCACATCGAGGCTCACCGGGATGTGCGATCGACCGGCGAGCGCCGAGAGCGCCGCATCCAGTCCGCGATCGTCGAGGACGGAGGCGTGGATGCCCCGTGCGAGCTGCCGGAGTTCGGTGATGGCCGCCTTCGTCGAGGTGTGCGCCTCGGCGATCAGCTCCTTCGCGGCATTCGGGTCGTTGTCGATCTTCTGCTGCGCGAGGCCCAGCGTCATACCGACCGAGACCAGACGCGGCTGGACGCCGTCGTGCAGGTCCCGCTCGATGCGGGTGCGCTCCACATCCGCGGCGCGCACCGCCCCCTCACGCTGGGCGCTGCTGGTGCGAACGCGCTCTGTGAGCTCCGCCTCCCGACTGCGCGCGACGATCGCGAGGGAGAGCGTCCGGTTGAGGAGTGCGAGCCCGATCATGCCGGCGAGGCAGGCGGCGAGGCCGAGGATGCCGATGAGCGGCGCCCAGGCGGGATCGATGCCTCCGCCTCCGAACGGCCCCATCACGGCATCAGCGCCGGTCAGCGGCGCGAAGGAGATCACGATCGACCAGATCACGCCGAAGGCGAGACGCAGCACGACCCAGCCGAGCACCGCGGTGATGGCGAAGTTGGCGAGGGCTCGCCACATCCGGCCGTCGATCGCCTGTCGGCCGAGGGACCGCAGCCACCCGCCGAAGCCCGGGCGATCACGCGGCCGCCAGCGCAGCGGGGCGATCGGGGTGCGGTAGAGCGCACCGACCCGCTCGACCTCGAACCAGCCCACGCCGAACAGCGCGTACACGAGTCCGACGAGCAGCACGAGTCCGACGCCGGCCGCGAACAGCAGACCGAGACCGGTGCCGAGGAGACCGGAGAGGGTCGCGAAGATGAACCCGCCGATGACGCCGATCCCCGCGAGATGCAGGATCGTGAGGAAGATCCGCAGCGGCGGCTTCGTGGCCGTCACCGGTGGCGGTGGCGTGGCTGTCTGAGTGGTCATGCCTCCACGGTACGGCCGCGCTGATCGCGCCGACACCGAGTCAGCCAGACACCCCGGTTCGGGTTTTCCCTACCCCGACGACAGAGGGGGCGGATGCTATGCGCATCCGCCCCCTCGTGAATCCGTGCGTCAGTTCGACATGAAGCCGACGAGCAGACCGCCGGTCACCTTGACGGCGACGTTGTAGATGCCGGCGACGACGGCGCCGAGCACCGTGAAGACGATCAGGTTGAGGATCGAGACGACGGCGGCGAACGCCATCACCTGCGGCAGTCCTGCCACCTCGGAGATGATCACCGAGTTGTCGGTGATCTGACTGATGAAGTCATCGGCCTGGGCGAGGATCCCGGTCGCCTGCAGCACCAGGTAGATCAGGAAGAACGACACCATCGTCACGATGGCCAACGCGACCGCGCCCAGGAAGGAGAGCTTCACGGCCGACCAGAAGTCGATGTAGACGAGGCGCAGGCGCACCTGCTTGCCACTGGTCTTGCGCGTGGACTTCTTCGCCAGCTTGTCGGCTACTGTGCTCATGCGTCTGCTTCCTCAGGGTTCTCGTTCGACTCGGGGGCGGTCGTCTCGGACTCCGTGTCCGCCTCATCCGATTCGTCTTCTTCGGTGAGGCCCCGCTCTCCGTTGCGGGCGATGGCGAGGATCCGGTCGGCTTCCGTCGTCCGTGCGAACACCACTCCCATGGTGTCGCGGCCCTTTGCAGGCACCTCGGCCACGGCAGAGCGTACCACCTTGCCGCTGGACAGAACCACCAAGACCTCGTCGTCCGAAGACACCATCAGACCACCCGCGAGAGTGCCCCGATCGTCGTTCAGCTTGGCGACCTTGATGCCGTATCCGCCGCGTCCCTGGACCCGGTACTCGTCGATCGCGGTGCGCTTGGCGTAACCGCCGTCGGTCACCACGAACACGAACTGACCGGGCGCCGCGACGGATGCCGACAGCAGACTGTCGCCCTCGCGGAACTTCATGCCCTTGACGCCGGCGGTCGCTCGTCCCATCGGACGAAGAGCCTCGTCGGTCGCGCTGAACCGCACCGACATGCCCCGACGGCTGATGAGCAGGATGTCGTCCTCCGCGTTCACCATGAGCGCCGAGACGAGCTCGTCCTCGTCGTTCAGACGGATGGCGATGACGCCGCCCTGACGGTTGGTGTCATAGGTGTCGAGGCGGGTCTTCTTGACCAGGCCGTCACGAGTGGCGAGCACGAGGTAGTCGGCCACCGCGTAGTCGCGGATGTCGAGGACCTGCGCGATGCTCTCATCCGGCTGGAGCGCGAGCAGGTTCGCGACGTGCGTCCCCTTCGCGTCACGACCGGCCTCAGGTACCTCATAGGTCTTGGAGCGGTAGACGCGACCCTTGTCAGTGAAGAACAGCAGCCAGTGATGGGTGGTCGTCACGAAGAAGTGCTCGACGATGTCATCGGCGCGCAGCTGCGCGCCCTTGATACCCTTGCCGCCGCGGTGCTGCGAGCGGTAATTGTCACTGCGCGTGCGCTTGATGTAGCCGGCGCGGGTGATGGTGACGACCATCTCCTCCTCGGCGATGAGGTCTTCCATCGACACGTCGCCGTCGAACCCGTGCAGGATGTGCGTGCGTCGCTCGTCACCGAAGCGGTCGACGATGCCCGTCAGCTCCTCCCGGATGATGTCGCGCTGCAGCGACTCGTCGGCGAGGATCGCCTGGTACTCGGCGATGAGCCGCTCGAGCTCGGCCGCCTCATCGAGGATCTTCTGACGCTCCAGAGCCGCCAGACGACGCAGCTGCATGTCGAGGATGGCCTGCGCCTGCTCGTCGTCGATGTCGAGGAGCTTCTTGAGTCCGTCGCGCGCATCCTCCACCGTCGCCGAGCGGCGGATCAGGGCGATGACCTCGTCGAGCGCGTCGAGCGCCTTGAGGTAGCCGCGCAGGATGTGCATGCGACGCTCGGCCTTGGCCAGACGGAATCGCGTGCGACGCACGATCACTTCGAGCTGGTGGGTGATCCAGTGCGTGACGAAGCCGTCGATCGCGAGCGTGCGCGGCACGCCGTCGACGATCGCGAGCATGTTCGCGCCGAAGTTCTCCTGCAGCTGCGTGTGCTTGTAGAGGTTGTTCAGCACGACCTTGGCGACGGCGTCGCGCTTGAGCACGACGACGAGGCGCTGGCCCGTGCGGTCGGAGGACTCGTCACGGATGTCGGCGATTCCGGTGATCTTGCCGTCGCGTGCGAGGTCGCCGATCTTCACGGCGACGTTGTCGGGGTTGACCTGGTACGGCAGCTCGGTGATCACGAGGCACGTCCGGCCCTGGATCTCCTCGACGTTGACGACCGCGCGCATCGTGATCGAGCCGCGGCCGGTGCGGTACGCCTCCTGCACGCCCTTGGTGCCCAGGATCTGCGCGCCGGTCGGGAAGTCCGGGCCGGGGATGCGCTGGATCAGACCCTCGAGGAGCTCCTCGCGGGGAAGGCCAGGGTTGTCGAGGGCCCACAGCGCGGCAGCCGACACCTCACGCAGGTTGTGCGGCGGGATGTTCGTCGCCATGCCGACCGCGATGCCGACAGAGCCGTTGACGAGCAGGTTCGGGAACCGCGCGGGCAGGACCGTCGGCTCCTGCGTCTGACCGTCGTAGTTGTCGGTGAAGTCGACCGTGTCCTCTTCGATGTCGCGCACCATCTCGAGCGCGAGCGGAGCCATCTTGGTCTCCGTGTATCGAGGGGCCGCGGCACCCATGTTGCCGGGGGAGCCGAAGTTGCCCTGGCCGAGCGCGAGCGGGTAGCGCAGCGACCACGGCTGCACGAGACGCACGAGCGCGTCGTAGATCGCCGAGTCGCCGTGCGGGTGGTACTGACCCATGACCTCGCCCACGACGCGGGCGCACTTGGAGAACGACTTGTCCGGGCGGAAGCCGCCGTCGTACATGCCGTAGATCACGCGGCGGTGCACCGGCTTGAGTCCGTCGCGGACGTCGGGCAGCGCACGGCCGACGATGACGGCCATCGCGTAGTCGAGGTAGCTGCGCTGCATCTCCGACTGCAGGTCGACCTGGTCGATCTTGCCGTGCTCGTGTGCCGGCTCGGGGCGTACTTCGTCAGTCATGTGTGTTGTCGATTCCGGTCGTTATGCGAACGAATGCAGGCGCGTTGACGCGTCAGATGTCGAGGAAGCGGACGTCCTTGGCGTTGCGCTGGATGAAGCTGCGTCGCGACTCGACGTCCTCACCCATCAGCACGCTGAAGATCTCGTCGGCCGCCGCGGCATCCTCGATGGTCACCTGACGCAGTGTCCGCGTCGTGTGATCCATCGTCGTCTCCCACAGCTCCTTGGCGTTCATCTCGCCGAGACCCTTGTAGCGCTGGATGCCGGCATCCTTCGGGATGCGCTTGCCGTTGTCGAGCCCGTGCTTGAGCAGGGCGTCGCGCTCGGCGTCGCTGAACACGTACTCGTGCGGCTGGTTCGTCCACTTGAGTCGGTACAGCGGCGGCATCGCGAGGTAGACGAATCCGGCCTCGATGAGTCCGCGCATGTAGCGGAACAGCAGCGTCAGGAGCAGCGTCGTGATGTGCTGGCCGTCGACGTCGGCATCCGCCATCAGCACGATCTTGTGGTACCGCGCCTTCTCGATGTCGAACTCCTCGCCGATGCCCGTGCCGAAGGCCTGGATCATCGCCTGGACCTCTTTGTTGCCGAGGGCCTTGTCGAGACGCGCGCGCTCGACGTTGAGGATCTTGCCGCGCAGCGCGAGGATCGCCTGAGTGTGCGGGTCGCGACCCTGCACCGCCGAACCACCGGCCGAGTCACCCTCGACGAGGAAGATCTCGCTGATCGAGGGGTCCTTGCTCGTGCAGTCCTTCAGCTTGTCCGGCATCGCGGCCGACTCGAAGACGCTCTTGCGGCGCGCGGTCTCGCGCGCCTTGCGTGCGGCCATCCGCGCGGTCGCTGCGTCGATCGCCTTGCGGATGATGTTCTTCGCCTGGTTCGGGTTGCGGTCGAACCAGTCGCCGAGCTGATCGCCGACGACCTTCTGCACGAAGGCCTTGGCCTCGGTATTGCCGAGCTTGGTCTTCGTCTGACCCTCGAACTGGGGCTCGCCGAGCTTGATGGAGATGACGGCCGTGAGTCCCTCGCGCACGTCGTCGCCCGACAGGTTGTCGTCCTTCTCCTTGAGGAGGTTGTTGGCGCGCGCGTACTTGTTGACCAGGGTCGTGAGTGCCGCGCGGAAGCCCTCTTCGTGGGTGCCGCCCTCATGGGTGTTGATGGTGTTCGCGTAGGTGAAGACGTTCTCGGTGTACGACGTCGTCCACTGCATCGCGACCTCGAGCGAGATCTTGCGCGCGGTGTCCTCGGACTCGAAGGCGATGATCTCGTCGTTGACGACCTCGGCGTGACGCACCTTGTTGAGGTACTCGACGTAGTCGACCAGCCCGCGCTCGTAGAAGAAGACGTCGTTCGGCTGCGTGACGGTGGCCTGACCCTCGACCTCGACCTCGTAGGCGGATCCGGGACGCTCGTCGGAGAGCTCGATGCGCAGGCCCTTGTTGAGGAAGGCCATCTGCTGGAACCGCGTGCGCAGGGTGTCGTAGTCGAAGTCGATCGTCTCGGTGAAGATCTCGGCGTCCGGCCAGAACGTGATGCTCGTTCCGGTCTCGTCGGTCGGCTCGCCCTTCTCGAGCTGCTGCTGCGGAGCGCCGCCGTTCGCGAAGCTGTGCCGCCAGGTGAAGCCCTTCTGCTTGACCTCGACGTCGAACCGCGTGGAGAGGGCGTTCACGACCGACGATCCGACTCCGTGCAGACCGCCCGAGACGGCGTAGGCGCCACCGCCGAACTTGCCGCCGGCGTGCAGGATGGTCAGGACGACCTCGACGGTCGACTTCGTGGGGTCGGAGGAGTGCGGGTCGACGGGGATGCCTCGACCGTTGTCGATCACGCGGACGCCGCCGTCTTCGAGCAGCGTCACGAAGATGGTGTCGGCGTATCCGGCCAGAGCCTCATCGACGGAGTTGTCGACGATCTCGTAGACGAGGTGGTGCAGACCGCGCGGACCGGTGGAGCCGATGTACATACCCGGCCGCTTGCGGACCGCCTCGAGACCCTCGAGGATCTGGATCGAGTCGGCGCCGTACTCACCCGGCTGCTTCACCTTGGGGAGAGCTTGTCCTGGGTGGAGGAGGGGGTGCCCTCGTCGGTCGATTCCGTCTCGTCAGCAGGGGATTCAGGCGTCATCAGAGGGCATTCTCCACATCGATATCACGAACTCCCAGTCTAGCGGTCTTTCGAGACGATATGCGGCTGTGCGGCCACGTGTGGCCCTCTGAGCGTGTCGGACCCCATGCGTGGTGTCCTACCCATAGGTATCGCGCGGACCCCGCCCTGGAACGACTCTGGGACCCCATTTCCACGAGGGTACGTCCGGTCCGATGAAGCGGAGGTTCTCGACACCGGCATCCGGATACCGCCGACCGATCTCGGTGAGGATGGTCGCTCGCATGTACTGCAGGTTCTTCGCCCACGCCGTCGAATCGCACTTCACCGTGAGGACTCCGCGCTCGAGAGACACCGGCTCGGAGTGCTTCGCTGTGTCCGCTCCCGCCAGGTCGCCCCACTGCCGGACCAGATCCTCCCTGGCGAGGGTCTTCTGCCACCCGGAGTCCCGACTGAGCTTGTCGAGCACTGCTCCGAGCGCTCCGGGGTCGCGGCCGGGAGTGAACGGGGCATTGTCGTCGTCGGTCGTGATGCGGCGCTTGCGCTTCCACGTCTTCGAGCTCGGCTGCAATCCGCGCAGCCGCAGGTAGGTGGCGACGGTCTCAGGGGTCTCGGATGCCGGAACGGCGGCGATGTCAGTCATCCGACACCTCTCTCTCATCGCTGATCGTTCCCGCCGAGATGCGCACCACATGCGCATGCAGCACCTCGGGGATATCCTCCTCCACGGCCGCGGTGACCACCACCTGCTCATACGCCGCGGTCAGGGTCGCGAGACGTTGCCGACGATCGGCGTCGAGCTCGGCGAACACGTCGTCGAGGATGAGGACGGGATCGCCGGCGGGGGATTCGCTGCGGAGCAGTTCCGCCGACGCGAGCCGGAGTGCCAGGGCCACCGACCACGATTCGCCGTGCGAGGCGTATCCCTTGACGGGAAGACCCCGCACCCGCAGCACGAGGTCGTCGCGGTGCGGGCCCGTGAGCGTCAGTCCGCGATCGAGCTCGTTCGAGCGCTTCGCGAGCAGTGCGGCATGGAACATCTCCGCGATGTCGCCGGAGGTCTCGGCGGGGGCATCCACGCCCTCTTCGGGGTCGGCGCCGCGCACCGACAGTGCCCAGTCGAGTTGCGGGCGGTGATCTTCACCGGCGATCGCGGCGTAGGCCTCGGCCACCGGCTGCTGCAGGTCGGCGGCGAGACGCTGACGGGCGGTGATGATCTCGGCACCGAGCGACACGAGCTTGTCATCCCACACGTCGAGCGTGCTCAGTCCTTCGCCCCGCACGCCGCGTGCACGCGCGGACTTCAGCAGCGCATTGCGCTGCTTGAGCACCCTGTCGTAGTCCGCGAGGACGGATGACATCCGCGGCGTCCGCTGGATCAGCAGTTGATCGACGAACCGGCGACGAGCCGACGGATCGCCGCGGACGATCTGAAGGTCCTCGGGCGCGAACAGCACGACATGCGCGTAGCGGGGGAGTTCATTGGTCTTCGAGGGCGAGCCGTTGATCCGCGCCTTGTTCGATCCCTGTTTGTTGAGCTGCACCTCGACCAGCACCCGGCGCTCGCCGTGAGAGAGACGGGCGCGGATGATCGCGTAGTCCTGTCCCTCGCGCACCATCGGCGCATCGGACGACACCCGATGGGACCCGAGTGTCGCCAGGAAGACGACCGCTTCGGCCAGATTGGTCTTGCCCTGGCCGTTACGGCCCACCAGCACGTTCGGGCCTCGATGGAGCGCGAGTTCAGCGGTCGCGTAATTGCGGAAGTCGACCAGACTCAGGTGTTCCACGATCACGCAGTCAGCCTACCTTCGGGGTCCGACACCGGTTCCGGTCGCCGACCCGCTCGGGTGCCGGCCGACGCCGACACAGCTGGTCGACAGGATCAGCGCAGCAGCAGGTTGGGCTGGAGCAGGTACTTGAACGAGTCGAGTCCGGCCTGGTCGACCGAGGTCTGGCTGGTGATGAGCACCGGGCTGAGCTTGTTCGCGTTGTCACTCGAGGTGAACGTCACGCGGACGAACTCGCTCTTGACCGCGCCGAGCGCCTCGATCAGGTACTGGGGGTTGAGTCCCAGGGTGACCTCGTCGCCTCCGGAGAGGATCGCGTCGACCGACTCCGATGCGCGAGCGTGCTCATTGCCGGACGCGTCCATGGTGACGCCGTCAGCGGCGAATGTGAACCGAAGCGGTGCAGCGCGGTCGAGAACGAGCGACACACGACGGACGGCTTCGACGAGATCGGCGGTGTTGACGACCGCGTAGTGCTCGGTCTGCTCGGGGAACAGGCGCCGGACCGGCGGAAAGTTCCCCTTGATGAGCAGCGAGGTGACGGTCTTGTTGCCCGCCGTGAAGGCGATGATCTCGCGGTCACCCGCTCCGGAGAACGCGATCTGGATCGTGCCGGCGTGGCCGAAGGTCTTGCCGACCTCGAGGAGCGTGCGGGCCGGAACGAGCGCGCTGGTCTCGACGGCCTCGCCGTCCCAGGGGACGTCACGGAGTGAGACGCGGTAGCGGTCCGTCGCGACGAGGCTCAGGCTCTGGCCGGAGACCTCGAGCTGCACACCGGTGAGCACCGGGGTGACGTCGTCACGAGAGGCGGCGAAGCCGACCTGCGAGATCGCGGTGCCGAAGTCATCCGCCGGCACGACGCCCGACGAACCGGAGACCTCGGGGATCGACGGATATTCCTCGACCGGCATGGCTGCGAGCGTGAAGCGAGCCGAACCGCACGAGACCGTGATGCTGCCGTCATCCTCGACGGCGATCTCGATCGGAGCGTTGGGGAGTCGGCTGGCGATGTCGGAGAGCAGTCGTCCGTGGACGAGGATCGTGCCGGGGGTGTCGACCGTCGCCTCGATGGTCGTGCGGGCGGAAGCCTCGTAGTCGAATGCCGAGAGCGTCAGGCCCGAGCCGTCTGCCTCGATCAGGACTCCGGCCAGGATCGGCTGCGGATTGCGCTGCGGGAGGAGCTTGACGACGAATGACACAGCCTCGCTGAAGACATCGCGGTTGACCTGAAACCTCACGGGTGCTCCCTTGTCGTCGTTCTGAGACGCGTCGTCATCGGTCCTGCCAGTGCAGGGCTTCCCATGCTAGCCCCACAGTCGGGCGTATCCCTACGCCTGGGCCCAACCGGGTTCGCGTTCGACTTTCCCCACCGTCTGGTGATCGGATCGCCCTTGAATTGAATTAACTCCTTAACGGTGTTAACACCTGTGGATACTGTGGATAACTCGGTGGAAAGCAGACGCGAGTAGGGAACTACATGCTTGTCACTTGTGGAATCCCTGAGGAATCCGCGGGTGTGGAGGGTGTGGAGGGTCTCGGGCGTCGAGGTAGTTATCCACAGGTTGCCCGGTTTCCCACACATTCGTCCCGATGTCGACGCGATCCATCCACAAGTTATCCACATGTGCAAACTGGCATCGATCCGCAGCTTCATATGCCGCTCCGACGTACGAGAAGGGGCCGTGGCGTCCTGACGGACACCACGACCCCTTTCGAGCGACGGTCTGTACGATCAGCGGCGGCCGAGCTGCGTGGTGATCTCCGTGACCTGGTTGTAGATCGAACGACGCTCCTTCATGAGCTCGCTGATCTTCTTGTACGCGTACATCACCGTCGTGTGATCGCGGTTGCCGAAGAGCTGCCCGATCTTCGGCAGCGACAGGCTGGTGCGCTCGCGGCACAGGTACATGGCGATCTGGCGGGAGGTGGCGATCTGCTGGGATCTGCTCGAACCGTAGAGGTCGTCGACGGTGAGCTTGAAGTACTGCGCCGTCGCGGTGATGATGTCCGTCGGCGAGATGACGTTGTCCTCGGCCGTGTCGATGATGTCGCGCAGCACCGTCTGCGCGAGAGAGATGTCGAGCGCCGACCGGTTCAGGCTCGCGAATGCCGAGACGCGGATGAGAGCGCCCTCCAGCTCGCGGATGTTGGAGGACACGACGGTGGCGATGTATTCGAGCACTTCGTCGGGGATGTGCAGAGCCTCGCTCTGCGCCTTCTTGCGGAGGATGGCGATTCGCGTCTCGAGGTCGGGCGCCTGGACGTCGGTGATCAGGCCCCACTCGAAGCGGCTCCGCATCCGATCCTCGAAGCCGGTGAGGTGCTTGGGCGCGACATCGCTCGTGATCACGACCTGCTTGTTGTGATCGTGCAGCGTGTTGAAGGTGTGGAAGAAGGCCTCCTGCGTCTCCGCGCGGCCCTGCAGGAACTGGATGTCGTCGATGAGGAGGATGTCGACGTCGCGGTAACGCGCCTGGAACGCGGCGCCGCGGTTGTTCGCGATGGAGTTGATGAAGTCGTTGGTGAACTCCTCGCTCGAGACGTACCGCACCTTCACCCCTGCATAGAGGGACTGGGCATAGTCGCCGATCGCATGGAGGAGGTGGGTCTTGCCGAGTCCGGAGTCGCCGTAGATGAAGAGCGGGTTGTAGGCCTTGGCCGGCGCTTCGGCCACCGCGACCGCTGCGGCATGCGCGAACCGGTTGGACTGTCCGATGACGAAGTTGTCGAAGGTGTACTTCGGGTTGAGTCGTGATTCGTGCCTCAGCTGCGTCGGCTGCTCCATCGGCGACTCGACGCGGATCTGCTCCTGGCGCCCATAGTCCGCGACGGCTATCGGCGCGGTCGGCTGCTCGGCGAGCTCGTGGTTCACGACGACCCGATAAGAGGTGACCTCCTCGCCGATGTGGGAGAGGGCCTCCATGATCGGCAGTCGCAGCCTCTTGTTGATCTGCGCTGCGGTGAGGTCGTTCGGCACCTCGAGATAGAGGGTCGCGGCCATGACACCGGCCGGGACGGCGAGACTGAGGAATCCCTGCAGCTGTGGCGTCACTCGGTCGTCGGCTTCGAGGAGCTCCTGCACCGTGGTCCAGATGGGAACGTCGGGCTGGGCAGGTGATGACATGACGCTCCGTGCTGGGGGACGCGGAGGGTCGTCGAGAAAAAGGCGGCCCCCCTGTGGATAACTTCGGATGCCACGGTAGTCACAGCGGCTGGGAACGGCAACCTGCCTGCGTGAATCCGCGCGCGTGTTGCGCATACGTGCAGGCGAGGGGTTGTGGATAATAGCTGTGCGGATCGTGCAGCTGGTCTCATGTCGAAGCGCGCAGATTTGCTCTGCGCGCCGTCAGGACGTACCCTTAATCGGTTGACTTATGCCTGAACGGCAGATCCCTATGTCTCCGGTCAAAATGATCCCGGTGGCAGCATTCCCGGAGTGATTCCATGAGCAAGCGCACCTTCCAGCCCAACAACCGTCGTCGCGCCAAGAAGCACGGCTTCCGTCTTCGCATGCGCACCCGCGCCGGCCGTGCCATCCTGTCGGCTCGCCGCGCGAAGGGCCGCACCGAGCTCTCCGCGTAGTCCGCTGTGCTCGCCCGCCCGTTTCGTGTGACCCGCGGGAGCGACTATCGACTGGTCGTTCGACGTGGATCACGTTGTGGCGGAGCCCGCGTCGTGACTTCGATGCTGACGACGGGTGAGAGCAGAGCCGCGAGGTTCGGATTCATCATCAGCAAGCAGGTGGGCACCGCTGTGGTGCGCAATACCGTTCGCCGGCGACTCAAAGCCGTGTGTGCGGAGGCGCTTCCGCGAGTCCCCGAGGGCACGGATGTCGTCATCCGTGCCCTTCCTGCATCCGCCACCGCCACCTACGCCGAGCTCAGTGCTGACGTGAACCGGTGCCTCGATCGCCTCTCGCAGGCGCGGTCATGACCGCGCTTCCTGCGTCCTCGATAGGCTCGGCCGAGCTGCAGACGAGGGACATGCTGCGCAGCATCCCGCTGGTGCCGCGAAATCTGGTCCTCGGATTCCTTACGGCATACCGCAAGGTGATCTCTCCGATGTATGGAGATGTCTGTGCCTACTACCCCTCGTGTTCGGCTTACGCTGTAGGTGCGGTGCAACAGCACGGTGCCGTGCGGGGAACGCTGCTCTCGGCATGGCGCATCCTCCGTTGCAATCCCTGGAGCCACGGCGGCGTCGATGATGTCCGCCCGCACGAACACTTCCGCTATGACCTGACCGCCCACGGTTTCGTCGTCCCTGCCCGAAAGGATTGATCGGTGGGTCTTGACCTTCTGCTCGCCAGCACCACCCCGTCGCCGGAGCCCGCCGCCGGCGGCTTCGATCTGATCGGAACCATACTCTGGCCGCTCAAGTGGGTCGTCGAGCTCGTGCTCGTCGCCTGGCACTGGCTGCTCACCGCGGTGGGTCTGCCCGCGGCATCCGGTCTCACCTGGGTGCTGTCGATCGTCGGTCTCGTCATCGTCGTCCGTGCCGCTCTGATCCCGCTCTTCGTCAAGCAGATCAAGAGCCAGCGCAAGATGATGGAAATCGCTCCTGAACTGCGGAAAGTCCAGGAGAAGTATCGCGGTAAGAAGGATCAGCTCTCTCGCGAGGCGATGAGCCGCGAGACTATGGCGCTGTACAAGAAGCACGGCACGACGCCGATGTCGAGCTGTCTTCCGCTGCTCGTGCAGATGCCGATCTTCTTCTCGCTGTTCAGTGTGCTGAGCGACGTCACCAAGCACCACAACGCCAACACCGGTGGTGTCGGGTTCCTCAATGCGGAGCTCACCGAGCAGTTCTACGACGCGAAGCTCTTCGGTGTGGCGTCGCTGCACGAGACGCTGGGCAATGCGGTGGATGCCGGCAACACGACGGCCATCATCATCCTCGTCACTCTCGTCGTGCTCATGATCGGCTCGCAGTTCTTCACACAGCTGCAGATCATCTCGAAGAACCTGTCGCCTGAGGCCAAGACTGGCCAGGCGTACCAGATGCAGAAGATCATGCTCTACGTGCTGCCGCTCGGCTTCATCTTCTCCGGCATCTTCTTCCCGCTCGGCGTCGTCGTGTACTGGTTCATCTCGAACCTGTGGACCATGGGTCAGCAGTTCCTGGTCATCCGCGAGATGCCGACGCCGGGGTCCGAGGCCGCCAAGGCTCGCGAGGAGCGACTCGCTCGCAAGGGCAAAGCGATCGATTCGTCCGGCAAGGTCGTACCGATGGCAGCGTACGAAGCCGAGCAGCAGCGTCTGCTCGAGGAGGCAGAGCGTGCCAAGGCTCAGGCGCCGAAGCGTCAGCAGCCCGTAGGCAAGAAGCGTTCGAAGAAGAAGGGGAGCGGTTCGTGACCGACAACGTGACCGAGACCGTGGAGCCCACGGTCGCCGAGCTGGAGAACGAGGGCGACGTCGCCGCGGACTACCTCGAGGAACTGCTCGACATCGCGGATATCGATGGCGATCTCACTCTCGACGTGCGCCAGGGGCGTGCCTATGTGTCGGTCGAGGCAGAGGGTGACGCGCTCGCGCTGCTCTCCGCGCCTGACACGGTGCAGGCGCTGCAGGAGCTGACGCGCCTCGCGGTGCAGAGCAAGACCGGCTCGTTCTCGCGGCTCATCCTGGATGTCGGTGGATCGCGCGATGCGCGTCGTCGCGAGCTCGAGACCCTGGTGAACGCGGCAGCGGCCAAGCTCGATGAAGGAGCTTCGCAGGCTTCACTGCCCGCCATGTCGAGCTATGAGCGGAAGCTCGTCCACGACATCGCCGCCGATCAGGGGCTCGTCTCAGAGTCATACGGCGAGGGTGCCGACCGCCACACGGTTCTCCGTCGCCGGTGACGTTTCACGTGGAACATCGCTCGAAGGATGCGTCGTGAGCGAGCTTGAAGCCGAGCCCTCTGCGGCTGTCGATCTCTTCGGGGATCGCGTGGAACTGGCCCGCCAGTTCACGGCCGCGCTCGCGGAGCACGGCGAGGAGCGGGGGCTGATCGGGCCCCTGGAGCTGCCCCGTCTGTGGACCCGTCACGTGCTCAACAGCGCGATCGCAGCGCCGCTGTTCCATGGGTCGGTGGCAGACATCGGCTCGGGGGCGGGTCTGCCGGGTATCGTCCTTGCGATCGCCCGCCCTGACGTCCGTTGGACTCTCATCGAGCCGATGGAGCGCCGCACGACCTGGCTGACGGAGCAGGTCGATGCACTGGGCCTGGACAACGTAGAGGTACTGCGGTCGCGAGCGGAGGACGTTCCTGCGTCCTCACGTTTCGATGTCGTCACCGCCCGGGCGGTCAGTGCACTCAAGACGCTGATTCCGCTGACAGCGCCGCTGGTTCGGGACGGTGGAGAGCTCACCCTCTTGAAAGGGATGAATGCGGCGAACGAGATCGACGCCGCTCAGAAGCAGATCAAGAAGTTCCGCCTCTCGGACGTGCGGGTCGAGGTTCTCGGTGAGGGCGTGCTGCCCGAGATCACTCGCGTCGTCCGGGCTGTCGTCCGCTAGATCCCTCCGCCTTCTACCTGGCGGTCGTCCTCAGTGGGCGTGGAGCCAACGGCCTCAGACGGTCGTGACGAGAGCCGGTAGTTGAGCTGGATGCATGGGTCGACGTTCTGTCCAAGGATCGCACCCGGGATTGCGATGCGAACGTGCGGACGCGTGTACAGAGTATGTGCGCTACTGTCTGCGCTGAGCAGGCGTTTCACGTGAAACGCTGCCCTGGGATGCGCGTCTCTGGCGGCCCTCAGCTTATGGATGCCAGACGTGTGAAGAGAACGAGGCGTTCGGTATCGCGAGCTGTGGAGGGAGAGCTTTATGAAGCTACGGGAATCTCGAGGGTCGATCGCCTAGGTCCGGGACACCTGAGTGTCTCGCTGCTGGAGGCTGATGACCGCCGATCTCACCGTTCCAATGCACCGGTGTGCCCTTGCGGAGTATGAGTGGAGAGGATCGAGCCCGCGGAGTTGCGAGTGACTAGTGACAGGTTGAAGACCAGGAGTGGCAGGAAAGGCTGAGCCAGGCGTTGGCGTCCGGCCGATCCTGCAGATCGAGCCGCCCGCTGGGGGCGGCGATCCGCGCCGGGGGAGGGGTGTACTCGTTCATCGGTCCGGAGGGCTCACCGACTCACGCGGACGATGCGCGACCCGGTGCGAGATCAGGGGAAGAGACGCAGATGGACCGCGTGTACGGCGACCCGTCGGTGACCGGTGCGAGTTCGTATCGAGTGGGTGGGATGCCAGAGGTACCGCCGCCGCTAGGGAAGGGTCCCGGATGACGACGCCCCGTGCGGACAAGCAGATGTTTCACGTGAAACGGTCGGGCTCTGCGGTACGGATGACCAGTTCATGGGTACCCGACCCCCTGGTGCCGTAACTCAGAGGTGCGCCGAACATGGTGCGGCGACGGTCGAACTCCTGTTCGGTGCGCGTTCTGCGCGTTCGAGTGTTCCACGTGAAACACATGGCACACCCAGCAGTGCTCCGGCTCCGACTTGAGCCCAAACTCTTGCCCTGCTCTTGCGTCGGACTCGGGCCCTAGTCGCGCGTCGGACGGTTGTCGTGCGTTGGACTCGCGCTCTCGCTCTCGCTCTCGCCCTGACCATTCTCGGGCCTGGGCCGGACCTTGGCTCCGGGTGTCGCCCGGACTTTCGCTTCGGGGCTGGCCCAGGTTCTGAATCCGGATATTGACCGGACTCTGGCTTCGCCCTGGCTGGGATTCTCGGTATGGCCCGGAGCTGGGTCTGGATCGGGCGGCGTCGAGCTCTGGAGTCGACTCTGGCTCCCGAATCGGTCTAGGTTCCGGGTGGCATTGGGCTCGGATACTGAGGAATGCTGCCGACTGCTCAGTGCTGGCCATCAAGACAATAGGGCCGGGCATCGCGACAATTGGCATTTTCGCCCCGCGGGTTGAGCCAGAGCGGGGTCTCATCCAGTGTGCGCTCGACGGTCCCGGGTGCCGCGACGTGTTAGGTACAGTGATGCGCTGCCAACGCTGCCCGTGAGGATCCGCGGCGAGAGCTCTAAACTGCCGCCTTGCTGCGCCCTGTCTTCCGCCGCCTCGACTCTTGCTCCCCCCACATAGCGGTGCATTCCTGTAACGACCCGTTTCACGTGAAACACGATGCATCTGGGTCCTTCCGTGGATCCCAGAGTCGGATCCACGCTGATGAGCTGCCGTTCCACCTACAAGGGCACCGCGGTTGGGATCCAAGCACACGTCGCGAACTATTCGTCAGTGCGTCGTTGGCTGGCGATAGTCGTATTGCTCCTCCGATGATCGTGTCTGGGGGAGCGGGCCGATGATGCCTCGGTTGTGCAGGCGAAGGTGAATGCGGGTCCGGGCGAAGACGATTGCCCGAACCCCGCACCACAGGGTTGGGTTTCACGTGAAACAGCGGCGATGGCGCCGCATGAGTCTGGTTCCTCTCGCCCCGCCCACCGCAAAGGCACAGGGAACAGGGCTGGGCGCTGCACATCGGCGGTCGGAGCGGCCAGTCGTGGCCGTCTACGGTGGGGGAATGACTCGAATCCTCATCACGGGCATGTCGGGCGTGGGAAAGTCCACGCTGCTTACGACACTGAACGAGCGCGGGCACCTCACGATCGACACCGACTACGGAAACTGGAAGACCGCTGCGGGCTTGTGGGATCACAATCTGATGACCGCCGCGCTCAGTTCCCACACCGAGGTGATCGTTGCCGGAACCGTCGAGAACCAGGGTGATTTCTACGATCAGTTCGACCACATCGTCCTTCTCTCAGCCCCGCTTCCGGTGATCCTTCAGCGGGTCATGCACCGCACCGCGAACCCATATGGCAAGACAACCGCGCAGCGTGCGGAGATCGAGGAGAACTTGAAGTCCGTCGAGCCGCTTCTGCGCCGTGGGGCGACGATGGAGTTCGATGCCAGTCGATCGACGGCGGACATCGCGCGAACCATCGAGGCTCTGTTGGCCACGTCGGCCGTTTCACGTGGAACAACGAGCAACGAATAGTCACGCTCACCGCGTCGCGCGCACGACCGGGAGCACCTCTCCCAGTCGGAGAGCGTCGAGACGGGCATACGACTGTATGGTCTGGCGCAGCGGGGTACGTGGCGGGAGTCTCAAGGAGCGCACCGCGTACCTGCGCTACCGGGTGCTGCTGAGCCTGACGAGCGACCAGACCTCGTAAGCAACGTCCGCGATAGCGATTAGAGTGGAACTCGGCCCCGAAAGGAGTGGATGTTTCACGTGAAACAGCCCGAAAAGGCATCACCGAAGGATTCATTCGGGATGGATACGCCGCTCGCGCGGGAACTTGCCGACCTCTCCGCTCGACGCCGCACGCTGGACACGGTCCGGATCGACTTCACGGGTGATACCCGCGTCCTGACGGTCTCCAACCAGAAAGGCGGCGTCGGCAAGACGACCAGCGCCGTCAACATCGCTGCCGCTCTGGCCGATCTCGGTGCGACCGTCCTCGTCATCGACCTCGACCCCCAGGGCAATGCATCGACGGCATTGGGCGTTCCCCACAACGCGGACACCCCCAGCGTCTACGACGTGCTCATCGAGGAGTTCCCGCTGGCGGAGATCGTGCAGCAGAGCCCCGAGAACGAGCGCCTCCTCTGCGCCCCCAGCACGATCCATCTCGCCGGTGCCGAGATCGAGCTCGTCGCGCAGGTGGCGAGGGAGCACCGGTTGCGCCGCGCCGTACACGACTACCTTGCCGAGCATCCGGTGGACTTCGTCATCATCGACTGCCCGCCGTCCCTGGGACTCCTCACGATCAACGCCTTCACTGCGGCCGACGAGGTGTTCATCCCGATCCAGTGCGAGTATTACGCCCTTGAGGGCCTCAGCCAGCTGCTCGGCAGCATCCAGATGATCCAGAAGCACCTGAATCCGGGGCTCCATCTCTCGACGATCCTGTTGACGATGTTCGACGGACGCACGCGCTTGGCGCAGCAGGTCGCTGACGAGGTCCGCACGCACTTCCCGGAACAGGTGTTGAACACCGTCATCCCGCGTTCGGTGCGGGTGTCGGAGGCGCCGAGTTTCGGCCAGACCGTGATCGCCTACGATGGGCAATCCGCCGGCGCCGTCGCCTATCGTGAGGCAGCTGTCGAGATCGCGTCGCGCACAGCGACGCAGAGCAAGGAGAAATGATGGCGAAGCGCACTGGACTGGGTCGAGGCATCGGTGCACTCATCCCCACGGCCGATCAGAGCGAGCGTCCCGTGGACGTGTTCTTCCCGGGCGCGAACCTGCGTCCGACCACGGAGCAGACGAGCGATCAGCCGGCCCCGGCCGAGGAGCTCGAGGTCATCCCCGGAATCCATCTGATCCACATCGATCCTCAGAAGATCGTCCCGAACCCGCGTCAGCCGCGTACCCACTTCAACCCGGAGGACCTTGCCGAGCTCGTGCACAGCGTCCGAGAGTTCGGCGTCCTGCAGCCGGTCGTCGTGCGTCGTAACAGCGACGGCGAGTACGAGCTCATCATGGGGGAGAGGCGCACGCGAGCCGCCAGGGAGGCCGGTCTGCCCGCGATCCCTGCGGTGGTTCGTGAGACGGCCGACGAGGATCTGCTCCGTGACGCTCTCCTCGAGAACCTGCACCGTTCGGAGCTCAATCCTCTGGAGGAGGCGTCCGCCTACCAGCAGCTGCTCGAGGACTTCGGCATCACTCAGGAGGAGCTCGCGACGCGGATCGGACGATCGCGTCCGCAGATCAGCAACACGATCCGCCTGCTCAAACTGCCGGTTCCGGTGCAGCAGCGAGTCGCGGCCGGAGTGCTGACGGCAGGGCATGCGCGAGCGATCCTGAGCTTGGACACCCCCGAGGCCATGCAGCGCCTGGCCGACAAGGTCGTGAACGAAGACCTGTCGGTCCGCGCGACCGAGGTCGCGGCCAAGACCGAGCCCGCCGCTCCGGGACGCACCGCGAAGCCGACGCCGGGTGCACGTCGGGCATATCTCGACGAGGTGGCGGGCAACCTCGGTGATCGCCTGAACACGCGGGTCAAGGTGTCACTCGGTGCGCGTAAAGGCCAGGTCATCATTGATTTCGCATCCATCCAGGATCTCAATCGCATTCTCGAGGAACTGGGCGAATCGGGCTACGGCTCGGCGTGATTCCGCCTCGTCGGGTCTGAGCGGACGTAGACTCGCCGCATCGCCACGATGAAGGGGAGACCATGTCCGCAGCGCCGAGTCCATCCGGTTTCCAGCGAAAAGTCATCGCGGTCAGTATCGCCGCAGCACTAGGTGGCTTCCTCTTCGGCTTCGACACGGCGGTGATCAACGGGGCGGTCGACGCCCTCGCCGGTGACGTCTCCGGATTCGACCTCGGCGTCGGACTCAAGGGCTTCGCTGTCTCGTCCGCCCTGATCGGCTGTGCGATCGGTGCCTGGTTCGCCGGCCCGATCGCGAACAAGCGCGGCCGCATCCCGGTGATGGTGGTGGCCGCGGCGATGTTCTTCATCTCCGCCATCGGGTCGGGCCTCGCCTTCAGCGTCGTGGATCTGATCATCTGGCGCGTCATCGGCGGACTGGGAGTCGGAGCCGCATCCGTCATCGCACCCGCCTACATCGCCGAGGTCTCGCCGGCGAAGATCCGAGGAAGACTCGGTTCCCTGCAGCAGCTCGCCATCGTCACAGGCATCTTCGCGGCACTGCTTTCAGACGCCCTCCTCGCCAACATCGCCGGAGCTGCCGACCAGCCGTTGTGGGGACTCACGGCCTGGCGGTGGATGTTCATCGTCGAGGCGATCCCCGCACTGGTATACGGCATCATGTCCCTGCGGCTGCCTGAATCTCCGCGCTATCTGGTGCGCCAGGGAGACATCGAACGTGCCTCGGAGGTCCTCCAGACCGTCACGGGCACCGTCGATGTGGACGCCAAGATCAAGGAGATCACCAGCACGATCGACACCGAGCGCAAAGAGTCGCTGCGCGACTTGCGGGGCAGTCGGCTCGGGCTGAAGCCGATCGTCTGGGTCGGCATCCTGCTGTCGGTCTTCCAGCAGTTCGTCGGGATCAACGTCATCTTCTACTACTCGACGACGCTGTGGCAGTCCGTCGGCTTCGATGAGTCCAGCGCCCTACTGACGTCGGTGATCACCTCGGTGACCAACATCGTCGTCACGATCATCGCGATCCTGCTCGTCGACAAGGTCGGGCGACGCATCATGCTGCTCGTCGGCTCGGTCGGCATGACCGTGACGCTCGGCCTCATGGCAGTGGCGTTCTCGTTCGGGACACTCAATGCCGAGGGGACCGCCACACTGCCCGACCCGTGGGCCACCGTGGCGCTGATCTGCGCGAACGGATTCGTGGTCTTCTTCGGCGCCACGTGGGGCCCGCTCGTGTGGGTGCTGCTGGGCGAGATCTTCCCGAACTCCATCCGTGCCGGCGCACTCGCCGTCGCCGCGGCAGCGCAGTGGGTCGCGAACTTCTTCATCTCGACGACCTTCCCGATCTTCGCCGACATCGGCCTCACATTCGCCTACGGCTTCTACGCGTTCTTCGCCCTCGTGTCGTTCTTCTTCGTGTACTTCAAGGTGCCGGAGACGAAGGGCAGGGAGCTGGAGGAGATGACGGACGAGCTGAAGGTGGAGCGCCGAGGTACCCGCAAGGCGACGTAGGCTGGAAGCATGACCGAGTCCGTTCCGCGCCGCGCCAGCCTCGAAGTGCTGCGAGCCGAGGCGTCGGATGAGCTCGCCGTGCTGATCCAGGAGCGCCTGCTGGGTGGCGAGGATCCGTGGGAGTTCATGGAGGAACTGCCGAGCGTGGACGAGCTCGTCGTGTACCTGCTGCGCGCCGATAACATCACTGCGAACGACGGGGTGCGGCCCAACGCGGCCAGGCACTACCGGGTGCTGCGGCAGATCGCGTTGGAGTATCCCGAGCTGACTCCCGCTGTCTGGGGGCTGCTCGATGAGAAACAGCGTCACAGGCGCTGGGACCCGACGGTCGTCGACGCCTCCTAGGCCCATATCGTGCCTCGAATGCTGGTCTCCTACGACCCGGAGTGGCCGGAGCAGTTCGAGGCGTTCGCCGCTGAGATCAGACGGGCTGGGAACGCGGCCTGGATCGTCGAGCACATCGGGTCGACAGCGATCCCGGGGATGCGGGCGAAGCCGGTCATCGATCTGGCGGTTCGCGTCGAGGATGCCGATGACTTCGCGGCGCACAGACAGGGTCTGGGCGCGGCGGGATGGCGTCAAGGTAGCGCTGTACGGACGCATCCGGTCATGATCCGTGAATCGGACGGCATCCGGATCGCGATCGCGCACTTCTTCGTGGCGGCGGAGTGGGATGCGGCGCACCAGCGCATTCTGCGGGACTGGCTTCGGGCGCATCCGGAGGACGCTGATCGCTACTCGCACGCGAAGTGCGACGCCGTCGCGGCCGAGGCGAGGGGGCGGTCGACGTACAACGCGGCGAAGTCGCCCGTCATCCAGGAGATCGTCGACCGCGCTCGGGCGTCTCGAGGTCTTCCTGCGGTGCCGATCTCCGACAAGTAGTCGCCGGCCGGGGTCCGCACCGGGTGTCCCGATTCGCGGACTGTGCCCCGATCAGCACACGTTTCGGCCGGATTCCTGTGCAGATCGGGGCGGGGTGTGCAGATCGGGACAGGGGACGGGCGGGGTAGGGGACGGGACAGGACAGGACAGAGGACGAGGCCGGGCGGAGGACGGGGCAGGGACGGGGCAGGGACGGGGCAGGGGACGGGGGATCAGGGGGCAGGGGGAAGCGAAAGGGCCGCCACCCCGAAGGGTGACGGCCCTGATCACGAGGGGATCAGCCGATGAATGCGGCGAGGTCCTGCTCGAGGGCGGGCTTCGGCTTGGCGCCGATGATGGTCGTCTTGACCTCACCGCCCTGGAACACCTTCATCGCGGGGATCGAGGTGATCTGGTACTTCATCGCCAGCTGCGGGTTCTCGTCCACGTTCAGCTTGAGGATGGTGATCTTGTCGGGGTTGTCCGCCTGGATCTGGTCCAGAACGGGGGCGACCATACGACACGGTCCGCACCACTCGGCCCAGAAGTCCACGAGGACGGGACCTTCGGCCTGCAGAACGTCCTGCTCCCAGGTCGCCTGGCTCGTAGCCTTTGCACTCATCAGAGTTCTCCTTGATTCGAGGTTCGCCTGCTACAACAGCGGGCGAGGTGAAAGTGTTCCCGGGGGCTCAGGCCGTGATGATCTCGGCGGCCTCAGCGGCCGGGAACTCGACCGAGGCGTCATCGAAATCCGCGAGGAAGTGCTCGGCATCCAGTGCCGCGACCGTTCCGCTGCCGGCGGCCGTGATCGCCTGACGGTAGGTGGGGTCGATCACGTCGCCGGCGGCGAAGACACCGGGCACCGACGTGACAGACGAGCGGCCGTCGACCCAGATCGTGCCCTCTGCCGTCAGCTCGAGCTTGTCGTGCACGAGGTGCGTGCGCGGGTCGTTGCCGATGGCGATGAAGAGCCCATCGAGGGCGAGGTCGCTCAGCGTGCCGTCGACCGTGTTGCGCAGCTGCACACCCGTGACCGCGTCGCCACCGAGGATCTCGGCGACCTCGCTGTTCCACACGAACTCGATCTTCTCGTTCGCGAATGCCCGCTCCTGCATGATCTTCGAGGCGCGCAGGGTGTCCTTGCGGTGGATGACGTAGACCTTGTCGGCAAAACGGGTGAGGAACGTGGCCTCTTCCATCGCCGAGTCGCCGCCGCCGACGACCGCGATCGTCTTCTCGCGGAAGAAGAATCCGTCGCACGTGGCGCACCACGAGACGCCGTAGCCCGAGAGGCGCTCTTCGCCCTCGATGCCGAGCTTGCGGTAGGCGGAGCCGGTCGCGTAGATGAGAGTCTGCGTCTCGTGCACGGTTCCGCTGCCCAGGGTGACCTTCTTGACGGGCCCGGCGAGGTCGAGCTCGGTGACGTCGTCGTAGACGACCTCGGTGCCGAACTTCTCCGCCTGCTCCTGGAACTTGGCCATGAGCTCGGGGCCCTGGATCCCCTCGGGGAACCCGGGGTAGTTCTCGACCTCGGTGGTGTTCATCAGCTCTCCGCCGACCTCGACCGAGCTCGCGATGAGCAGCGGCTTGAGGTTCGCGCGCGCCGCGTAGATGGCGGCGGTGAACCCGGCAGGGCCGGAACCGATGATGATGACCTGACGCATGTGCTTCCCGTCGTAGTTGCTGAGACGCCGAAAGACGTTCGACTGCTTCAACCAATGGTAACCGCGCGACATTCCCGCGCGAGAGGGGCTCAGCGACCGGGCAGGAACCGACGCAGCATGGCGCCGGCGGTCTTCAGCTCGGGAGCCCGCAGCAGGGCCAGGATGCCGATGTAGACGACCACCACCGCGAGGCCGATGATGCAGGTGCCGAGGGCTCCCTGGATCTTGTCGGCGGTGGTCCACCCGTCGGGTCCGCCGAGGAGCAGGAAGACGCCCCACCCTGCCACTCCCGCAGGGACGGCGGCGATGGCGAAGCGGAGGATCGCGCGCATCCAGGTCCCGATCTGCAGCCCGCCGATCTTTCGGTGCAGCAGCCAGACGGCGACGACGGTCTGGATGGTGCTGGCGATCGACTGTCCGAGCGCGATCGTGGCCGCGAGGGAGGTGACAGCGATCACGTCGGCGGCGAGCAGCCACTGGGCGACGAGAGCGCTGAGCACGACGAGACCGCTCTGGAACAACGTGAACCAGAAGGGTGTGCGGGTGTCGCCGTAGGCGTAGAAGGTGCGCTGCACGATGAAGAGGATCGTCAGCGGCACCAGGCACACCAGGAAGCAGACGAGCACCAGGGCGGCGTCGACGGCATGCGACGCCTGATTCGTGAACACCCGCGAGGCGGGGATCGCCGCAGCGGCGACCGCGGCCACGGCGACTGCGATGAAGAACAGGAGGGTGCGGATGCTCTGCGCGATGTCCGCGCGGACCTCCTTGTCGCGCCCGGCGGCCGCGTGCTCGCTGATCTGCGTGAAGTAGGGGGTGCCGATCGACAGCACGATGACCGAGTAGGGGAGCATGAAGATCAGCCACGCGTACTGGAAGGTCGCCACCGAGGCGCCGATCGCTGACGCCTGGGTGAGGATCTGCGTCTGGACGAGGCCGGCGAGCAGGCTCGCGAGCGCCATGAGGAAGGTCCATCCGGCGAGGCGCCCCACATTGCCCAGACCCACGCCGCGCCAGCGGAAGTCCGGGCGCAGGGCGAGACCCGTGCGCCGCCAGAAGATCAGGAGGATGCCCGCCTGGATGAGGATGCCGAGGGTGGCCGTGCCGCCGAGCGCGGCGATCATCCCCGGCGTCCAGTCGGCCACCCGGGTGAGCGGCCCGCCGAACAGGGCTCCGATGATGAGGAAGCCGACGATCGACACGAGGTTGTTGACGACGGGCGCCCACGTGAAGGGGCCGAAGATGCGGCGGGCGTTCAGCGCCTCGCCGAGGAGCGCGTAGAGCCCGTAGAACAGGATCTGCGGCATGCACCAGTAGGCGAAGGCGGTCGCGAGGGCGAGGAACTCCGCGGAGCCGTCCTTGCCCGCGTACAACCAGACGAGCCAGGGCGACGCGATGGTCGCGAGGCCGGTGATCACGACCAGCACGACGGTGCCGAGCGTGAACAGCTTCGAGATGAACGCGTTGCCGCCGTCGGCATCGGCCGTGGCCTTGACGATCTGCGGGATGATCACGGCGGTCAGCACGCCCACGGAGATCAGCGAGAAGACGTTGTTCGGCAGCTGGTTGGCGATCGCGAACGCGTCTGCCGCTCCTGCACCGACGGAGCCGATCACGCCGACGAGCACGATGGTGCGCAGCAGCCCCGTCACGCGGGAGATGAGAGTCCCCGCTCCGATCAGCGCGCTGGCGCGCCCGAGACTACTCATTCGACTCCTCGATGGCGACGGATTCGGCGCCGGCGTCGGCATCCGCGTCCCGGTCCTTGCTCTGATCGGTGTCCGCCGTCTCAGCGGCCTCACGACGACGCCGACGGACGGTGCGGATGATGCCGAGGCCGATGAGGAGCACGATCAGCGTGCCCAGCAGGGCGAGGCCGATGGTCTCCCACTCGGCCCGCACGGAGACGCGCACCGTCTCGGGCTGGCTGATCTCCACTCCGGTCGGGCTCGACAGCTCGAGCCGCAGGGACACCTCACCGCTCCCGACGCGCGCGGACACGGGCACCTTGACCCGGGTGGTGCTGTCGGGCTGGATCGTCCACGGCGTGATCGCCTGCACGTCGAGTCGCGGGTCGCTGGGATGCACGGAGAGCCGGATGTTCACGGGCCAGGGCAGGTCGTTGCGGACCGAGAACGGCAGGTCGGCGTTCGCGGACAAAAGCTGGATGGTGCTCGCCGGAGGGATGTCGACGGCGTTCAACGTGTCGATCGTCGCGGTGTTCACTGCGGCCACGGCCTCGTCGAAGCCCTTCTCGCCGAGGCCGACCGCGGTGGCCCGCATGATCTGGATGCGCTTCGGGCTCAGCAGCAGCTGTCGGTCGTCGAGGATCGACGCGAACTCACCGAGAACGACCTCGCTGTCCAGCATCCGCTGCAGAGCAGTTCCCCGGGTGCTGTCCGGTTCGACGGAGAGCGTGACCGGCGCTGCAGGGGCGGCCAGCACGCCGCTCAGACCGAATCCGAGCGAGTCCACGGCCGAGATGGCCTCGCTGAGCGCCTCGGCCGTTCGCGTCTCGTCCCGATCCAGGCCGATGAGCCGGGGGACCGACGGGTGCGCCTGCGCGGAGAGCGCGAGGTGCGCGCTGGCCTCGGCGAGCCAGCGCTGGCGGATCGCCGCGTCGGGCTCGTTTGCAGCTTTGGACAGGGCGTCCGATGCGGGTTCGTCGACGACCAGCACGTTCTGCGCGCCGACGGCACCGCGCGCGCCCGTCGCACCGCTGAGCGCCGAGGACGACAGGACCGTCGTCACGGCGTCGTCGCCGACGTACGTGGCGAACGTCGCGAGATCGGCGGCCGAGACATCGCTGCGCGGCCAGAGCAGCCCGGGCGTCGCACCGTCGACCGTGATGAGCTCGGAGTCGTCCGGCAGCACGGGACCGTCGGTGGGCTCAGGCGTGGGCTGCGGCGCATCGGTCGGGGTGGGCGTCGGATCGGGGGTCTCCGGCGCCGGGTTCGTGAACCCCGCCGGATTCACGAAGGGCGCGAGCGTGGTGGGCTGCAGCAGCGCAGGGAGGCCGGCCTGCGCCTGGGTCGTCGCGTCCGCGTCACCGAACTGCAGGGCGAAGCGCTCGTTCGGGAGGGCCTCGAGCTGACGTAGCCACTCCTGTGTGCTCTCCGACGCCGTGGAGCCGAGAGCGTTGATGGCTGCCGGGATCGCGGGGTCGATGGCGAGTACCGCAGAGGTCCCGCTCACGCCCTCGAGGACGGCGGTGAGTCGGCCATCATCCGCGGTCAGGACGTTGAGCTCCTCCGCGGTGAGCAGGGCGCCGTCTGCAGGTGTCGCGGTGATCGGCACCAGCACCGCGACCGAGGGCTTCGCTGCTGCGCTGACGACCAGCACGGACGTCGACGTCACGGCATCGGCATCCTCCTGCGCGTCGGTCGCGGCTCCCGTGAGAGTGGCCCTGATCGGATACACGCCGGGCGCCAGGCCCGTGAGGGTATCGGCGGGGATGAAGAGGCTCGACGTCACCGAGCTCTCGGGGTCGACCGGCGCCGTCGCGTCCGATCCGAGAGCGGTGAAGCCGCCTGCGGCCTCGGAGTCGTCGAGCCAGGAGGCGACCGCGGTCTCGTCGGGGAGCGGCGTGCGGTTCAACTCGACCGTCACACGGCCCGCGGACAGCGCGGAGGTGTCGTCATTGATCACGGTGAGGGATGCCGTCGTGGCGCTGCCGGGAGTGACCGTCCCGCGGACGCCGGCGGTCAGGACGAGCTCGGTGGCCGGCGACTCATCGGTCGTGGAGTCGCTCGCGGCGGAGGCGCTGCCCGCACCCAGACCGCACAGCGCGAGAGCGATCGCCGAGACGACGGTTCCGCGTGCCAGGCGCCGGAAGCGCGGGCGGAGGCCGTTCTCGGGGGTGGTCGCGGTCATGAAGGTCTTCCTCGAACGCCGGGATCCCAGGCTGCTCGTGAGTGGTGACCTTGTGATTCTAGGCGGGTGGGCGAAGGAGAACCCTGAAGACGCGTAGAGTGACGGCCGTGTCAGACACCCGGTTCCCCCTCCCCGATCCCCGGCGCAGCGCCGCGCTCGCCGCAGATCTCGACACCGCCGACCTCCGCTCCGAGGCCCTGCGGCGCCTGTGGGGGGAGGAGGCCGACGACGCGTTGGCCCGGGGGATGCGGGAGCCGATCCTTCGCGCGATCGCCGGTGACGACGGCCCCCTTGCGACTCTCGGACGACTCCTCGTGCTCGGGATGCCGCAGCCGCTGACCGCTGTGGCTGCCGCGCTGCCCCGCCTCGGGGCCGAGGGACTCGTCGATCTCGGACTGGCCAGGACGGAGGGGGATGCCGTCGTCCCGACCGCCCTGCTTCGACCGCAGTCGTTCGTCGACGCAGACGGGATCGGGGAATGGTGGATCGCCAGCGATCTCGACGAGGTCGCCCTGGACGGAGCGCTTCCCGCCGACCACGTGCTCGGCGTCGGCGGTGCGTCTCGCACTCTCGCCGAGATCGTCATGCCGGTGGAGGTCGACCGCGCCCTCGACCTCGGCACCGGCTGCGGCATCCAGGCTCTCCTCGTCGCCCGTCACGCCGGCACTGTCGTCGCGACCGACATCTCTGCCAGAGCACTGGCGTACGCCGAGCTCAACGCGCAGTTGAACGGGGTGTCGAACATCGAGTTCCGCCTGGGCAGCATGTTCGAGCCGGTCTTGGGCGAGGCGTTCGATCTGATCGTGTCGAACCCGCCGTTCGTGATCACACCGCGTGTCGAGGGAGTGCCGGAGTACGAGTACCGCGACGGCGGCCTGATCGGCGATGCCCTGGTGGAGCAGTTCATCCGTACCGCTCCCGACTTCCTCACACCGGGCGGGTCCGCGCAGCTGCTCGGCAACTGGGAGTCCCGCGGAGCCCAGGTGGCGCTGACCGGGCGGGCGGGTCTGGACCGGCTCTCGTCCTGGGTGCCGGGCGACCTCGACCTGTGGGTCATCCAGCGTGAGGAGCTCTCGCCGCTCGGCTACGCCGAGCTCTGGATCCGAGACGGAGGGACCACCCCGCGCGACGCTGCGTTCACGCCGCTGCTCACGGCCTGGCTCGACGACTTCGCCGCACGCGGTGTGACCGCTGTCGGCTTCGGATACGTCCTGGTGCGGCGCCCCGTGGCAGCCGGTGCGGGTCCTGCCCTTCGCCGTCTCGAGCGGCTCCCGCAGCAGGTGTCGAATGTGGGTGCCGCGCTGCGTGACGGCCTCGCGGCGGACGATCTGCTGACAGCAGGGCTGCCCACGACTCTGCTCACGGCACCCGATGTCACCGAGGCGCGCCATCTGCTCCCCGGCAACGACGACCCGAGCATCATCGAGCTCCGTCAGGGCGGCGGTTTTGCCCGGACGATCGCCGTCGACCCTGCGCTCGCCGCATTCGTCGGCGCCTGCGACGGCGAGCTCACCGTCATGCAGATCGCTGCCGCACTGGCCGACCTGTTCGAGGTGCCGCTGGTCGATCTGTGGGCCGACCTCGAGCCGCGCATCCGCCAGCTGGTGCTCGACGGCCTCCTGCTGGCCGGGGACTGAAGGGAATACCCCGTGACTTACATGCGTTCGAATACACCATGAAGGCTTTCGGATTCCTCTCGTTCGGGCACTACGCCGATGTGCCGGGTTCAGCGACCCGCACGGCCGGCGACATGCTGAAGCAGACCATCGAGATCGCCGAAGGCGCTGACGAGATCGGCGTGAACGGTGCCTCGGTTCGCGTGCACCACTGGGCGCGGCAGGCCGCATCGCCCATGCCGCTGCTCTCGGCCATGGCCGCGCGCACGAAGCGCATCGAGGTCGGCACCGGTGTGATCGACATGCGGTACGAGAACCCCTTCCAGTTCGCCGAGGAGGCGGCTGCCCTCGATCTGATCGCGGACGGACGCATCGCGCTCGGCGTGAGCCGTGGCTCACCCGAGACGGCTCTGCGCGGATACGAGACGTTCGGCTTCCACGACGAGGAGGACCCCGAGCGGGGCAGCGTGATCGCGCGGGAGAAGTTCGACCTCTTCCTGCGCGCGATCGACGGCGAAGGCCTCGCCCCCGGCGATCCGCGGATGGTCGGAGCCGGTCGCTACCTCGCGATCGAGCCGCAGTCGCCCACCCTTCGCGACCACATCTGGTGGGGATCCGGATCCCGCGCGACGGCCGAGGAGACCGGACGCAAGGGGCTCAACATGATGAGCTCGACGCTGCTGACCGAGGCGACGGGCGTGCCCTTCCATCAGCTGCAGCGAGAGCAGATCGAGCTCTTCCGCGCCGCCTACAAGGAGGCCGGCCACACCGGGACGCCTCGTGTCTCGGTGAGCCGCAGCGTCTTCCCGCTCGTCTCCGACATGGACAGGGCGTACTTCGGTCTGCGCAGCGAGGAGAACGCGGATCAGATCGGCATCATCGACGGCTTCCGCTCGACCTTCGGCAAGACCTACGCCGCAGAGCCCGACGTGCTGATCCGACAGCTGCTCGCCGATGAGGCCGTGATGGCGGCGGACACCCTGCTGCTGACGATCCCGAACCAGCTCGGACCCGAGTACAACCTCCACGTGCTCGAGGCGTTCGCGACGCATGTCGCGCCAGCCCTCGGGTGGAAGCCGAACACCGAAGGGCCTGTGCAGGGCGACCCGGTCTAGGCCGGGCCGGTCTCGCGCGAGCCGGTCGGCGTGTAGATCACGTGGAGGCGTTCACACACGACGGGCATGTCCGGCTCGAAGCCCCGCGGGTCTTCGGAGTGCTCACGCCAGTACCGCTCATGCGTCTCGCGCCACGAGGACAGGCTCCGGTCGCCTTCCCCTTCGGCGAAGGCATGGGACTCCTGCACCTCACTGAAGGGGACGATCTCGACCGAGACCGTCTCCAGGAGCGCCCTCGGAGCACCGGAACCATCGAGGATGATGTTGAGCAATCCGGGTTCCGGCAGGGGGTCCCCCGAGAACTCGTAGTCCCAGAGGGAGGACGCGGTCGCGGTCTTCGTCCCCGCACGTACGAGGGCCAGAAGGCCATCGGCCTGCGCAGGAGTGGCTCCGAACGCCCAGGCTTCCGGAACCGCCGGAGGGAGACCCGGCACGGCGGCGCGGCATTCCTGCCAGAAGTCTTCGATCGCGTGGGGGTCATTCACCCGGTCAGCCTATCCACGACCGCGGGCTCGCCAAGAGTCGGTGAGTGGGCGACGAGGACATCCCCCTGGCCGGCCGGATGAGGACCGACGCCGCGCGGTCCGCTCGTTTCCGACCCTCGACCAGGGCGGCAATATATCGATACGCTGACCGCATGCGCGCGGCCAAGAGCGGAATCCTCGCCGGAGCCATCGTCCTCGTCGCCGCTCTGGTGAGCGCGATCCCGGCTGCGGCCGCGACGACCACGGCCTGGGCGACGTGGCAGCCGCTCGCAGGGGCCAGCGGGGCATACACGACCTCGGTGCAGATCGCCGCGCAGCCTGCGATGACGGCGACGATGACCAGCGACTCGCGGTCGGGGCAGGTGGGCGTAGTCTCCGGCGCGACGACCTGGCTCTCGCAGGGCACGCCCGTGGGCGCGAAGTACGGCACCAGCCTCAACCAGCCGTACCTGAACCTGCGTCCGAAGGCCGACAACGCCACCAGCCCGTCGACGACAACGTACTCGTTCGCGACGCCGACGCCGGCCTCTGGCTGGACCTTCGTGCTCGGGGACATCGACGCCGACGCCGTGCGGATCCAGGCCATCGGAGCGAACGGCCAGGCGCTGACCGCTGCGCAGCTCGGCTTCAACGGCGGATTCAACTACTGCGCCCCCGGCGTCGTCGGCAAGCCCTCCTGCACGGGCGATGCCGCCGATGTACCGACCTGGGATGCCGCGACGCTGACGCTCACCGGCAATGCCGGAGCCGTCGACACCAGCGGTGCATCCGCGTGGTTCGAGCCGTCGGTGCCGGTCTCCTCGCTCACGTTCTCGTTCACCCGCCGCGCGGGGTTCCCGGTGTACCAGACCTGGTTCGCGTCGATCGCCCGCGACATCACGGGCACGGTCGTCGACGAGGCAGACGGCCCCCTCGACGGAGTCGCCCTCTCGCTGACGGATGGCAACGGCACGGTCGTCGGCACCACGACCACCGCAGCCGGCGGCACTTACTCGTTCCCCGGATTCGTGGCGAGCGACGGATACACCGTCCGGGTGACCCCACCGGCCGGGAAGATCACGACCGGCGCGGTCACGGCGGCGGTGGACCTCACCACGGCCGACGCCGTCGCGGACTTCACCGTCCGCGACATCGTCCCGGTGGCGGTCTCCGGACGCGTCGTCGATGGCAATGGCGACCCGGTACCAGGGGTCACGGTGTCGGTGGACGGCACGACGACGACCACGACGGATGCCGACGGCACCTACCTGTTCGATGAGGTCGCCGTCGGCCCGCACACGGTCGTGATCACCCCGCCGCCGGGCTACAGCACCACGGATCCGACCGAGCCGCTCGTGGTGCCGGACGGCAGCGAGGTCCCGATCACTCTCGCCGACTTCGTGCTCGTCGAGAACCCCGACCTCAGCGGCAGCGTGCGCGCGAACGGCACCGGCGTCCCGGGTGTCACCGTCACGGCATCCGCCGGAGGCGACACCGTCACGGCGGTCACCGATGCGAGCGGCGGCTACCGATTCCCGCGCCTGCCCGCCGGTGACTATGTCGTCGAGGTCACCCCGCCGAGCGGTTATGCGCCGGTCGGGGCGACGTCGCAGAACGAGACCGTCGCCAGCGCGGATGTGACCGGTGTCGACTTCGAGCTCGCTCGGTTCGGCGCGCTCGCGGGAGTCGTCCGCACGGATGACGGTACGCCGGTCGGCGGCGTGGTCATCACGGTCGGCACCGACGAGGGGACGCAGCAGCTCACGACGGATGCCGACGGCGGTTACGGTCTGGGCGAACTGTCACCAGGGACCTACACGCTGACCGTCACCCCGCCGTCCGGCACGACGGTCGTCGGCCCCGCGACGCTCACGGTCGTGGTCACCGCCGCGGGTGAGACCTTCGTCGACCAGGACTTCACCCTCGCCGAAGCGGTCGTCGTCCCGCCGACCGACCCGACCGATCCCGACGATCCTGACGTGCCGCCGACCACGGGTGGCGGCCAGCTGCCCGGCACCGGCCTCGGATCGGAGACGTTCGTCTGGGCCGGCGTGGGCGGCGCGGTGCTCGTGCTCGGCGTCGTGCTGTTCCTCGTCGCCCGTCGTCGCGCGCACCGCGACTGAGGTCGGGTCCCGCCGTCCGGGCGGGCACAGCTTCGGACCTGGAAACCGCCACGCCGGGCTGACGGCAGGTCCGTGCGGCGTGTCGGCCACGGCATCCGAAGCTGTGCCCGGGGTCGAGGGCTGGGGGTAACCCCGGGGGTAGGGGCCAGGGGGCAAGGGCCGGGGGGGCGACGGGAGAGGGATGACGAAGGGCGCCGCCCGGACCGGAATCCGAGCGACGCCCTCAGAGCGGATGCCGCCTGCTACTCGACCGTCTCGACACGGTCCGCGCGGCGGCGCCGCCGCATCGCGAACAGGCCGAGGCCGAGCGCCAGCAGCACGACCGCACCGATGACGTACGGCGTGCTGTCGGCACCCGTGGTCGCGAGAGACCCGTCGGTCGCGCCGTCCGAGCCGGTGCCGCCGGGGGTGGTGGCCCCGCCGCTCGCCGCAGCGGTCACGGTCACCGCGGAGGTCACCTCGGTGCCGTCGGCGAGGATCACCGCGAGGGTGTGCGTTCCGGCCGGGGTGTTCGCGGGGATCGTCAGCGTGCGACGGAACGCCCCGTCGGCGTCAGTCGTGGCGGTGCCGAGGTCGACGGGATCCGAACGCAGCTCGAAGCGCAGCGCAGCATCCGCCTCGAATCCGCTCCCCGAGACCGTGAGCTTTCCTCCGGCGGCGACCGATGCCGCGCCGAGCTCGATCTCAGGATCGGCGGGCTCCTCGATCACGGGCGGCGTGACGCCCGCTTCCGTGACCCACTTCTCACCGGCATCCGACTTCGTCACCGTGAAGGTGTCGTAGACCGAGCCGACGGGGAGGTCGGTCGTGGCATCCGGCTGCTTCTCCGCGAGGTAGGAGCGGTAGACGAGCTGGTTCTTCGACACGTCGATCACCTGGTAGGTGGTCACGCCCTGGCCGCGCAGCACCTGGGTGGCGCCGTTGTTGGTCCAGACGTTCTTCTCCGGCGTCTCGAGCTCGTAGTGCTTCGCGCCCGAGTTCGACACGACGTAGACGGGGCCCGAGGTCATACCGGGGGTGTCGGTCGCATCGGTGTTCACGTAGCCGCGCGCGTAGGTGTGGTCGTGCCCCATCAGCACCAGGTCGATGTCGTTGCGCTGGAACACCGGCAGCCACTCGGCGCGCAGCACCGGCTCATCGCGACCCTCGGAGGCGGAGAACACCGGCTGGTGGAAGGTGACGACGTTCCACTTCGACGGGCTGTCCTGCAGCAGCAGGTCGAGCCAGGCCGCCTGGAAGCGGGTCCACAGCAGGCCGATCTGGGTCGACGGGCACTCCGCGCCCGTGCACGACGGGAGACCTGCGGGCGTGAGGAACGTGGTGTCGCGCGTCGCGTTGAGCGTGATGAACCGGACGCCCTGGTAGTCCGTGTAGTACGCGGTCTCCGCGGCGAACGAGCTCCAGTGGTCGAAGAACGCGCGGTACTGCTGCGCGACCGCCGAGTCGCCCTTCGCGAGGTCGGCGAGCTCACCGATCGTGCTGGTCGAGGGGTTGTTGTGCGGGTACTCGAACGCGGCCTTCCAGGCGGTCAGCAGCTTGTCGCCCGAGTACTCGTGGTTGCCGGGAGCGGCCATGACGTTGGTGCGCGCGGCGGAGTCCTCCATGCCCTTGAACCAGTTGAGCCACTCGTTCTCGTTGCTCGACGTGTTGATGAGGTCGCCCGCGTGCACGGATCCGATCGATCGCGGCGCATTCGCCTCGGCCTGCTTCACGACGCTCGGCCACGTGGTGTCGAGTCCGATCTGCGCATCGCCGTAGTAGATGAACTGGAAGTCGGTGGCCTTCGGGTCGGCCGTGCGGAACTCGAACCAGTCGCTCCAGCTGCCGGGCAGGCCGACGCGGTAACGGTACGCGGTCGCGGGCGTGAGACCCGTGACGGTGGCCGAGAAGTGCTTGTTCGGGTTGCCGTTGACGACCCCGGCGTCGTAGGCGTCGACAGTCCGGGTCTCGCCGCCCTTCGCAGGTGCGATCTCGACCTGGCCGATCGTGTGCGACGCGTCGCCTGCGAGCCACGAGAACGACTGCGACACGGCGGGCTGCTCGGTCGGCGTCAGGATCACGCGGGTGGGCGGCGCGATGACAGGCGAGCCGGGATCGGATGCCTCGACGAGCGTGAGCGACGACATGTCGAAGAAGATGTCCGAGCTGGTCTCGCGATCCTGGAACAGGGCGACCGCGATGTCGTTCGTGCCGTCGTGCAGCAGGTCGCCTTCGGCGCTGAACGTGCTGGTGAGAGGGTCGCCGTTCGAGTCGCCGGCGTACTCGACGTTGACCGTGTCGGTGATGCGGCCGTCGACGTAGCGGGCGACCTCTTCGCCGTTGATCCAGACGACGATCGCGTCGTCGTAGGTGATGGTGCTGCGCAGCGCCGCGACCTGCTCGGCGACGCCCGCCTCGAGCTCGAACGTGGTGCGGAAGAAGTAGGTGGGAACAGTCGGCGCCGCCGTCCCGTCGATGTAGTGGTTCAGCAGCGTCTTCGGGGTGACGGGGCCGACAGGGGCCAGCTTGCCGCTCTTCGCGCCGAACGAGCCGGGTGCCGACTTCCAGGCGCTGTCGTCGTAGTCGGGGAGGGTCCAGTCGCGGAGGGCCGCGGGTGCCGGCGACGGGTCGGATCCGTCGTCGAGGTAGCGCCAGGCCGTGTCGCCCGTGATCAGCGAGCCCGTGGGCACCTCGGGATCGGGGGCAGCTGTCGCGATCGGGGCGACGACGGCGCCGCCGAGCAGGGCGACGACCGCGGCGGAGGCGATTCCATAGCGCCGCCAGCGCACCGCAGGGGTGGGGGAGGTCATGAGAGTGTCCTTCGTGAGGGTGGGGGTTTCCGTGCTCAGCCGCACGGGGCCCGACCAGCCCATCGAAGGAGGATGACCTGGCGGTTGCCATCGCCCGACCGGTGGGTGAACGTCGCTACGGTGGGGGCATGAGTTACGCAGGCGAATCCTCGATCGAGGCACGCGTCCGGGCGGTCACTGCCGACTTCGGCAGGCGTCAGACGCGGCTGTTCATCACGTTCGCGCTGATCGAGGGACCGGTGCTGCTCCTGCTCGCCGTCGCGATCTACGGATTCGAGCTGATCGATCCCGAGGTCGGCATCTGGTTCATCGTCGCGGTCGCCGTGGTCGGCGGATTCCTGATGAGTGCTCTGCTCATGAGGCTCATGCAGGCCCGAGTCCGCGCCATCGCCCAGGCAAAGGGCGAAAACCCGCTGTTCTGACCCCCGGTACGCTGGAACCCATGCTCAACATGGCTGACGGCCTCGCCCGTCTCGGCGCGCTCGCCGAGCATCCGGTCGTCCGCACCCTCGCCACGGCGTTCGATGAGGCCGGTTTCGATCTCGCCGTCGTCGGCGGACCGGTGCGCGACGCCCTGCTGGGACGCCCCACACACGACCTCGACTTCACGACGAACGCGAAGCCCGACGACATCCTGCGCATCGTCACCCCGATCTCCACCGCCCAGTGGGACATCGGTCGCGCGTTCGGCACGATCGGCGCGCGCGTCCAGGGCGAGCAGGTCGAGATCACGACCTATCGCGCCGACAGCTACGACGGCGTCACACGCAAGCCGACTGTCGAGTTCGGAGACACGATCGACGGCGACCTGGTGCGCCGCGACTTCACCGTCAACGCCATGGCCCTGAAGGTGCCGGCGGTGACGCTGGTCGACCCGACCGGGGGAGTGGAAGACCTCGTCGGCGCGGTGCTGCGCACGCCGACGGATCCTCAGGTGTCGTTCGGAGACGACCCTCTGCGCATGCTCCGCGCGGCGCGCTTCAGCGCCCAGCTCGGCTTCCGCATCGACGACGACACCGCGGACGCGATCACCCGGCTCCGCGCGACGCTCGAGATCGTGAGCCCCGAGCGCATCCAGTCCGAACTCGTCCGGCTGATGCAGACGGATGACCCGGTGCGCGGCATCCGCGTGCTGGTCGACACCGGCCTGATCGAGGAGTTCCTGCCCGAGGTGAGCGCGCTGCGTCTCGAGGTCGACGAGCACCACCATCACAAGGACGTCTACGAGCACTCGCTCACCGTGCTGCGTCAGGCGATCTCGCTGGAGAACTCGCGGCATCCCGGGTCCGATCCGGACGTGCCGCTGCGCATCGCCGCCCTGCTGCACGACATCGGCAAGCCGCGCACCCGCAAGCTCGAAGACGGTGGCGCCGTCACGTTCCACCATCACGATGTGGTCGGCTCCCGCATGGCGCGCAAGCGCCTGCAGACGCTGCGCTTCGACACGGACACCACGGATGCCGTCGCGACGCTGATCGAGCTGCACCTGCGGTTCTTCGGATACGCCGAAGGCACCTGGACGGATGCCGCGGTGCGCCGCTACGTCCGCGACGCCGGCGATCTGCTCGAGCGCCTCCACATCCTCACCCGAGCCGACGTCACGACGCGCAACAAGCGCAAGGCCGGTCGCCTCGCCTCCGCGTACGACGACCTGGAGTCCCGGATCGCCGCCCTGCGCGAGCAGGAGGAGCTCGACTCCATCCGCCCCGAGCTCGACGGCAATCAGATCCAGAGCATCCTGGGCATCGCTCCCGGACGCGAGGTGGGAGAGGCCTACCGGTTCCTGCTCGACCTGCGCCTCGATGAGGGGATGCTCGGGCCGGAGGCCGCTGAGCAGCGTCTGCGTGAGTGGTGGGCCGCTCGCGGCTGAGCCGTCGGGGTCGCGCGCCTCTGCATCTGCATGCTCGGATGACACCTGCATGCTCGGATCGCCGATCTCGGCCTGCATCCGTGATCTGAGCATGCAGGTGTGCCTGGGTTCAGGGCGTGCGGCTCAGGCGGAGAATCACTCATCCTCCTGTTAGTCGGGCTCAACGGAGTGGGCCAGTGCCTCCCGGACGAGGTGCGAGATGTCGATCGAGATGATCCGCTCGGTCATGTCGGCACCTCAGGGCGCCGGCGTCGTGGTCGGCTGGGGCGTGGAGTCGGGGCCCGGCGAGGGGCTGGGCGTCGGGTCGGTCGCGTCGAGGTCCGGTGCCTTCTGAAACGGCTGCTCCGGTCGCTTCGTGCTCGACAGATCGGGCTCGAAGGTCGACGCGTCCAACTCGGCCTCGTCGACGGGGTAGATGTTCCAGACGGCCTTGCCCCGGTAGTCTTTGGCCGGCACCGTCACGGTCATGCCATCGTTCTGGAAGCCGACCTCTACCTCGCCGTCTCCCTCCGAGAGGGCGATCGATCCGCCGCCCTCGCCGTAGAGGTTCAGCGGGGTCCCTTTCCCGGTGAAGAGCTGCACGCGATCGATCGGGTTGCCGGCCTCGTCGTAGGCGAAGATGTTCATGACCTGCACCCCGTCGAGCATCAGACCCTGCGGCACATAGTCGTCTGCGACGTACTCCGCCTGCGGCGCGAACATCGAGACGAAGACCGACGGAAGCAGCAGCACCGCGAGGATGCTCGCGACCGTGCGGATGTGGCGGAGCCTGTTCTTCGGCAGCCACCGTCCCCGTCCCCACTGCACGCTGACGACGATGAGGCCGAAGAGCGCGAGCCACTCGAGTGGGTTGCTCGGAACCGCCCACTGGGCGAACGGGCCGTAGGGGTAGGGCGGCAGGAGCGCGATGAGCAGGGTGCCGACGGCCCAGAGGCCGAACGCCCTAAGCACCCACCACACCGGTCGCAGCGCCAGCAGCAGGTCGAGCAGCCAGGCTCCGAAGGCGCTGCGCCGGATGCTCTCCGCCGTCGCCGTGCGCCAGGCGGTGAACCGTTCGCGCAGCGCGGGCCGGCGGTCGCCCTGGACTGTCATCTGCATGTCCAAATGACACCTGCATGCTCAGATCGCCGATTTCGGCCTGCATCCGTGATCTGAGCATGCAACTGTGTGTGGCGACGTGCGCCCCGACCCTCACGGGCCGCAGATGATGCGGCGAACCGTGCGGTGCGTGGGACAGCAGACGAAACGCCACAGCCGGCATCCGATATACCGGGTTCCGCCCGCCGCATCCGGCTCCTACACTGAGGTAACGCTCCACCGATGACGAACGGAGACGCTGTGGTCGCGTCGTGGCAGGGGTCACGTGAGGGCCTTCCCGAGGCCTCTCGTCTGCTGATCGAGCGTGCACACGAAGAGCTCATCGCCGGCAACCTCGACGATCACCGGCTTCAGCAGGTCCGTCCGCTCGTGCGCGAATCGTGGGAGCGTTCGTGGCGAGGGCGGGTCGGCCCCGAGGGATCCCCGCAGATCGAACTGGTGAGCGAGGAGCTCGAGGCGTATCGGCTCACGCATCCGCTCGCGTCCGCCATGGACATGATCCGCGCGCTCCTGCTGCCCGGAACGGGGGAGGAGTCCGGAGTCGTCGTCGCCGTGGGCGACCAGGCCGGTCGGCTGCTGTGGATCGAGGGCGACCGCAGGCTGCAGTCGCTCACCGAGGGGATGGGCTTCGTCGCGGGTGCGAACTGGGCGGAGGATGCCGTGGGCACCACCGCCCCCGGCACCGCGCTGACTCTCGGTCAGACGGTGCAGATCCGCGGCGCCGAGCACTACAACAGGCTCGTGCATCCGTGGTCGTGCACCGCGGCTCCCGTGCGCGACCCCGAGACCCAGCGCGTGCTGGGAGTCATCGACATCACGGGAGGGGCCGAGGTCGTCTCGACGCAGGCGCGACTGCTGGTCGACGCCACCGCGCGTGCGGTCGAGGGCGAGCTGATGGTCTCGCGCCTGCGGGCTCGCAGCGAGGCGCGGCGGCCGGTCACGATCTCCTCGCGCCCGAAGCCGACGACCAGGGCGACGCTGCACGTGCTGGGCCGCGACAGGGCGCGTCTGGAGAGCGAGACCGAGCTGGAGGAGTCGATGATCGAGCTCAGCGCTCGTCACGCCGCGATCCTCCTGATGCTGGCCGTGCACCGGCAGGGTCTCTCGGCCGAGAGGCTGAGCGAACTGGTCTACGGTGCCGGTGCGTCCGCCGACACTCTGCGACCCGAGATGGTGCGCCTTCGCAAGGTGCTCGAGAAGCACGCGCCGAGCCTCGTTCCGGAGTCGCGGCCGTATCGCCTGCCGGTCGCGCTCGAGACCGACGCGCACGACGTGCTGTCGCTGCTCGACCGGGGTGCCCATCGGGTCGCGCTCACCGCGTACCGGGGTCCGGTCCTGCCGGAGTCGACCTCACCCGGTGTCGAGGACTTCCGCGAATCGGTCAGGGCCGCGCTGCGCGAGGCGATGCTCTCGGAAGCCAGCCTGGACGTGCTGCTCGCCTACGCCGACATCCCGGAAGGACAGCGGGATGCCGCGGCGCTGCGACTCGCTCTGGAGATGCTGCCGGCGCGCTCGCCGAAAAGGGCGGGGCTCGTCGCCCGCATCGAGCGGCTCGAACAGGACTGAACCGACGGACGAGGCTCGCGGGGGAGCAGCAGGCACCGCAACCATCCGCAACGGTGCGCACCGAGGCGCAACCCTGCCCGACCTACCTTCGAACCACAGCCGCGCAGCACCGACGCCGCGGCCCGTCGAAGGAGTCACGATGACCATCGTCGAAGAAGACGTGTCCACCGCCCCCGCATCCTCCGCGTACGCCGCACCCGGTCAGCCGGGCGCCGTCGCGACCTACCGACCGCGATACGGGCACTACATCGGCGGCGAGTTCGTCGACCCGGCCAAGGGCCAGTTCTTCGAGAATGTCAGCCCCGTCAACGGAAAGCCGTTCACCGAGGTCGGGCGGGGAACCGTCGAAGACATCGACCGTGCCGTCGACGTCGCGTGGAAGGCGTTCGCGAGCTGGGGCAAGACCAGCCCGGCGGAGCGTTCAGTGATCCTCAACAGGATCGCCGACCGCATCGAGCAGCACCTCGAAGAGATCGCGGTCGCCGAGACCTGGGAGAACGGCAAGCCGGTGCGTGAGACGCTCGCCGCCGACATCCCGCTCGCCGTCGATCACTTCCGGTACTTCGCCGGAGTGCTCCGTGCCCAGGAGGGCGGCATCAGCCAGCTCGACGAGAACACCGTCGCGTATCACTTCCATGAGCCGCTGGGTGTGGTCGGGCAGATCATCCCGTGGAACTTCCCGATCCTCATGGCCGTGTGGAAGCTGGCACCGGCGCTCGCCGCAGGCAACTGCGTCGTCATCAAGCCGGCCGAGCAGACGCCGGCATCCCTGCTCTTCCTGTTCGACATCATCGGCGATCTGCTGCCCGCCGGCGTCGTGAACATCGTCAACGGCTTCGGTATCGAGGCCGGTGCGCCGCTCGCGCAGCACAAGCGCATCCGCAAGGTGGCCTTCACGGGCGAGACCACGACGGGGCGCCTGATCATGCAGTACGCGTCGCAGAACCTGATCCCCGTGACGCTCGAGCTCGGGGGCAAGAGCCCGAACGTGTTCTTCGAGGACGTCGCCCGCGACACCGCCGACCCGTTCTACGACAAGGCGCTCGAGGGCTTCACGATGTTCGCTCTCAACCAGGGAGAGGTCTGCACCTGTCCGTCGCGGGCGCTCATCCAGCGCTCGATCTACGACGGCTTCCTCGCCGACGGGCTCGCGCGAGTGGGCAAGGTCGTGCAGGGCAACCCGCTCGACCCGGCCACGATGATCGGCGCGCAGGCGTCGAACGATCAGCTGGAGAAGATCCTCAGCTACATCGACATCGGAAAGCAGGGCGGCGCGCGACTGCTCACCGGCGGCGACCGCGTCGATCTCGGCGGCGACCTCAGCGAGGGCTTCTACGTGGCACCGACCGTGTTCGAGGGCACGAACGACATGCGCATCTTCCAGGAGGAGATCTTCGGGCCCGTGCTCTCGGTGACCTCGTTCGACGGATTCGACGACGCGATCTCGATCGCCAACGACACTCTGTACGGACTCGGTGCCGGGGTATGGAGCCGCAGCGGCGACACCGCCTATCGCGCAGGACGGGCGATCGAGGCGGGCCGCGTCTGGACGAACACCTACCACCAGTACCCGGCGCACGCCGCGTTCGGCGGGTACAAGCAGTCGGGCGTCGGTCGCGAGAACCACAAGATGATGCTCGACCACTACCAGCAGACCAAGAACCTCCTGGTCTCGTACGCAGAAGGCCCGATGGGCTTCTTCTGAGCTCGACCTCCGGGCGGGCGCTGCACCGGCAGCGCCCGCCCGGAACCACGCGGCGGCTCCCCACACAGGAAGGCTCGGACCATGGTCAGCATCGGCACCTATCAGCGGGTCGACGTGACGGATGCCGCAGCATCCCTCGTCCGCGACCTCACCGTGCAGCACGGACCTCTGATGTTCCATCAGTCGGGAGGATGCTGCGACGGCTCGTCGCCCATGTGCTATCCCGTCGGGATGTTCATCACCGGGCCGAGCGACGTGCTGCTCGGTGCCCTCGATGTGGGGCTCGACGCCGCGGTCGAGGTCTTCATGTCGGAATCGCAGTTCGAGTACTGGAAGTACACGCACCTGACCATCGACGTCGTGCCGGGTCGGGGTGCCGGCTTCTCGGTCGAGGGGCCCACGGGCATGCGGTTCCTGATCCGCTCCCGGATGCTGAACGATGCGGAGCTGGAGTACTTCGGGCTCGCGCCTTCGGCCGAGGGCTAGACCCTCCTCAGTAGACCATCCCCATCGCCGCGCGCACCTCGTCGAGGGTCGTCTCCGCGATCGCGTTCGCGCGCGCATTCCCCTCCCGGATCACAGCTGCGGCGTCAGACATCGTGAGCGATGCACGCCGGGCCCGATGGTCTGCGAGGAACTCGTTCACGGCCTCTGTGGTGAGGCGCTTGAGCGCGCCGGCTCCTGCAGCGCCCACCTCGTCTGCGATCTCCTCCGGCGTGCGGTCGAGAACGACCGCAGCCGTCGCGAGCAACCCCGATACTCCGGGCCGGTTCGCGGGGTCGTATGTGATCGTGCGCTCCGAATCGGTGGGGGCGCGACGGATGGCGTCGGCGGTCTCGTCAGCCGTCATGCCGAGCGCGATGGCGTTCCCGTAGCTCTTCGACATCTTGCGCCCGTCGAGACCGGGGAGCTCGGGAGTGTCGGTGACGAGAGCGGCAGGCTCCGGGAACACGTCGCCGTATCGCTCGGTGAATCGACGCGCGATGGTGCGCGTCATCTCGACGTGCGGCAGGTTGTCCTTCCCCACCGGAACGAGGTTGCCCTTGCAGAACAGGATGTCGGCTGCTTGGTGGACGGGATATGTGAGTAACAGCCCGCTCAGCGATCGTCCGGATGCTGCCAGCTCCGCCTTGACCGTCGGGTTGCGGTGCAGTTCGGCCTCGGTGACCAGGCTCAGGAAGGGGAGGAGGAGCTGGTTGAGGGCCGGCACGGCCGAATGGGTGAAGACCGTGCTCGCTGCCGGGTCGAGCCCGGCGGCGAGGTAGTCGAGAACCGCGTCGTACACGTTGCCGCGCACGTCCCCGACGGAGTCGCGGTCGGTGATGACCTGGTAGTCGGCGAGGATGACGAACGTCTCGACACCGGCATCCTGCAGCCGGACGCGTTCGCGGATCGTGCCGAAGTAGTGCCCGAGGTGCAGTCGTCCGGTGGGGCGTTCCCCGGTGAGAACGCGGAATCTCTCGGGGTGCTGCTCGATCGCCTCGCGGAGAGCGGGCATGCGAGCGAGCGTTGCGGCGTACGAGTCCATGATCTGCTCCTGATTCGAAAGGAGCTGCACGGACGTGGTGCTGCGAACGGGTCGCGGGCTGCCGTGCAGCCCGCGCGAGAATGCGTTACGGCTGCTCCGGCAGCCACCACGACGAAACGGTGAAACGCATGGGTCGAGGATAGTGTCGTTCCGCGTTCGAAGCGAGTCCGGAGCGCACGCTGTGGCGGGGATCGTGACAGACGAGCGCCTGAGAACATGTGTTCCGGAATGCGATTCGGCGGAGCCGACAAGGAGCGCTCCGTCTTGTAGACTGTGTATGCAGGCCCGCCCCACTCTCGTGGATAAGCGGGTCTCGCTGTCTGTCAGGCCATGTCGATCGGATCCCCGAGCGGATTCAAATGTCTGAGGTAGTCGCCGTACCAGGTCCACGCGAACTCATTGCCCGCGTGAGGGTTCAGGTGAGTAAACCCGGACCAGGCGACGATGTCCGCGATCTGAGTCCATTGAGACCGTCGAGAACTGTGGAACATCGGATCCTCGATGATCCGACGCGTGGAAAGGCTCAATGCCCGGTGCGCGCTGTAGTAGATGGGATCAGTTCCATCCCCGTCCATCCCGACGATCCCGAAGTCGTGCGAAGCGTGCAATTGCGAATCCCACAGGGCGACAAGGGATGAGTACACAGCTTCACGGTCTTGATTGATCGCCTTGTTTCGAAGGGGCGACCGCTTGAAACACACACCGATCTCGATGTGCGGGCAATCGCGCACCGCTTCGAGACATCGCAATGCAACCTCGCGTCCGAAGGGCTTCCAGAGAGTCACACCATTCCTCACGAAGCGAGAAGGTGGTGTCGAGGAGACACGGCCGCGGCCGTTGACGAGCGCAGTCGTGTGCAGTTCCTCTGATGTCGGAATTCCGTAGTCCGCGACAAGTCTCTTGCGAAACGTCAGCCAGTACGCGAGCACGGCGTCCCAGCGTGCGACCGCGAGCTCGATCCATCCGTAGACGATCCATCCGTCGTCGAGATTGCCAGAATCGTCCGCGTAGAACATGTGTGAAATCGGTCCCGCCACCCGGAAACCGTATCTGCGTGCCCCGGGCGATCGAGCGGCCAGCGAGAGCTGGTGGACGGAATACCGGAACTGGATTTCAGATCCATCGTCGCGAAACGAAAGGCTGAACGGCACTCAGCGAGGGAGCCGCGGAACCGCGTCGACCAGCGCGCGCGTGTACGGGTCCTGGGGCGCGTGCAGGACTGATGCGGTCGGGCCCTGCTCGACGACGCGACCGTTCTGCAGCACGACCGTGCGGTCGCAGGCCGAGGCGATCGCGGTGAGATCGTGCGACACCATCACGAGCGACAGACCGTTCTCACGCCGCAGCCGGTCGAGCAGTTCGAGCACCTGCACGCGCGTGGTGACGTCGAGGGCGCTCACCGGCTCATCCGCGAGCAGCACGCGGGGACGCGAGACCACGGCTCGGGCGATCGCGATGCGCTGGCGCTGGCCGCCCGAGAACTCGTGCGGGTAGCGGCGGGCGGTGTCGGCGGGGAGTCCGACGGACTCGAGCGCTTCCGCGACGCGACGCTCGGCGTCGGCTCCGGATGCCAGGCGCAACGACCGCAGGGGCTCTCCGACGATGCGGTCGATGCGTTGACGAGGGTCGAGCGACGAGTACGGGTCCTGGAACACCGGCTGCACGCTCGCCCGGAACCGACGCATCTGGGCCCGGTCGCGCAGCGACAGGGGGGCACCGTCGAACAGCACCTGACCGTCGCGCGGCGCCGCGAGTCCGAGCAGCAGCCGCAGGATCGTCGACTTGCCCGCACCCGATTCCCCCACGAGACCGAGCGAGTCACCCTCGTCGAGGCTCAGTGAGACGTCGTCGAGCACCCGGCGCGATCCGTAGGCGAAGCCGGCACCGCGGAGTTCGAGGAGGCTCATGCGCCGTCCTCCTTCGCATCGAGGTACGCGTCGAGCGCGCGGGCACTGTCGACCAGCATCCGCGTGTACGGTTCCGCCGGATGCTGCAGCACCTCGGTGACCGCCCCCTCCTCGACGACCACCCCGTCGCGCAGTACGACGATCCGATCGACCATGCGCGAGACGACAGCGAGGTCGTGGCTGATGAACAGCAGCGCCATGCCGCGGTCGGCGACGAGTCGTTCGAGCAGCGCGAGCACGGCATCCTGCACCGTCACATCGAGCGCGGTGGTGGGCTCGTCCGCGATGAGCAGCTGCGGCCGGGCGGCGAGAGCGATCGCGATCGCCACACGCTGGCGTTGACCGCCCGAGAGCTCGTGCGGGTAGGCGCGGGCGATCCGCGGGTCGGACAGCGCCACCTCGTCGAGCGCCGCTGCGACGGCCGAGCGCAGCTCCGCGCCGCGCAGGCCGAGATGACGACGAAGCGGCTCGGCGATCTGCCGACCCACCCGCATCAGCGGGTCGAGCGCCGTGAGCGGCTCCTGGAACACGACCTGGGCGACCGGTCCGCGCAACGGCCTCAGGTCGGCATCCCGCGCACCGACGACCTGATGCCCGTCGAGCAGCACGGAGCCGGACGGCACGAGAGAATCCGGCAGCAGACCGGTGACCGCGAGCGAGGTGAGCGACTTGCCCGACCCGGACTCGCCGATCAGCCCCAGGCGCTCGCCGGCCTGCAGAGTGAACGAGACATCGCGCACGAGAGCCCCGGATCCGGAGCGCACGGTGAGGCCTGAGACGTCGAGCATGCTCATCGGCTCCTCCTGCGGGTGGGGTCGGCGAGATCTCGCAGACCGTCGGCGAGGAAGTTGACTCCGAGCACGAGCGCGATGATCGCGATCCCGGGGGCGATCGCTCCGACGGGTGCCACCAGCACGGTGCCCTGCGCCTCCTGCAGCATCCGCCCCCACGAGGCGTTGGGCGGGGGAGCGCCGAGTCCGAGGTACGACAGGCTTGCCTCCGCGAGCACGGCCGCGCCGAACTGCAGCGCGAGGCTGACGGCGAGGGTCGGGGCGATGTTCGGCAGCACGTGCTGCGCGATGATCCCCAGTACCGAGGTCCCGCTCGTGCGTGCGGCGGTGATGTACTGCTCCTGCAGCACGCGGCGCGACAGGATCCGGGTGAGACGCGCGACGACCGCCGACATCGCCAGTCCGATCGCGAGCACGGCCGACCACAGCGATGCTCCCTGCACCGCGACGACGAGCATCGCGAGCAGAAGTACAGGGAACGCGATCACGACGTCGAGTCCGGCGGAGAGCGTGTCATCGACCCAGGGGCGCGAGAAGGCGGCGATCAGACCGATGATCACGCCGAGCACGGCGGCGATCGCCACCGAGCAGATGCCGACGATCAAGGCGATCCGGGCACCCCACATGAGCTGCGAGAGCAGGTCGCGGCCGAGTCGATCGGTGCCGAGCAGGTGCAGCGCACTCGGCCCCTCGAGGCGACTTCCGCTCGTGTCGGCGAGCGGGTAGGGCAGCCAGAACAGCGACACCAGCGCGATGAGCGCGATGATGCCGGTGAGCACGAGCCCGATCAGCAGGGTCGCCTTCGGCCGCCTCCGCACAGGGACGGATCCGGTGATCAGCTGCTCGGCGACGCGGCTCATCGATTGCCCGAGACGCTCGTGCGCAGACGCGGATCGATCAGGCGCTGCACGATGTCGGCGGCGAACCCGACGAGCAGCACGAAGAGGGTGCTGACGACGAGGACGCCCTGGATGACCTGGAAGTCGTGCTGTTCGATGGCCGACAGCAGCAGGCTGCCGAGGCCGGGAAGTGTGAAGACGCTCTCGACGACGACGGCCCCGAGCAGAGTGGTGGACAGCTCGATGCCGAGGATCGCGACGACCGGCACCGAGCCGTTGCGCACGCCGTGACGCAGCAGCGCCTCGGACATGCCCGACCCGCCGGCGCGCGCGGTGCGGAGGTAATCGCTGCCGATCACATCGAGGGTGGCGGAGCGCACGTAGCGGCTGAGAGACGCACTCATCACGATCACGATCGTCGTCACCGGCAGGGCGAGAGAGCGCAGCGCGTCGGCCGGATCCTCCCAGTCGTCTCGCGGGAATCCGCCCGACGGCAGCAGGCCGAGGCCGAGGGCGAACACCCACACCAGCACCACGCCGACCCAGAAGACCGGCACGGCCACGCCCAACTGAGCGAAGCCCGAGAGCGCGATGCCGTACCAGCGATCGGACTTCACGGCGGCGGTGATGCCGATCACCAGGGACACGAGCAGGGCGACCGTGAACGCGATGAGCGTGAGTGGAAGGGTCACGGCGAGGCGATCGGCGATGTCGGGACCGACGGGACGCGAGCTCAGGAACGACTCACCGAGGTCGAAGCGCAGCAGCTGACCGGCCCACGTCGTGAACTGCTGCAGGAGGGGCTGATCCGAGCCGACCTGTGCGCGGGCGGCGGCGATCTGCTCGGGCGTCGCGTTCACCGAGAGCAGGGCGTTCGCCGGGTCGCCGGGAAGCAGCCGCAGCAGCACGAAGATCGCGATCATCGCCACGAGGAGCGAGACCACGAGGAACGCGAGGCGGCGCAGCAGGTAGGCGAGCATGGCTTCTCAGGATGAAAGAGGGGGATGCCGACGCGCGGCATCCCCCTCGCGCGTCAGGACTTGACGATGTCGTAGGCGAAGAACTGGGAGTTCAGGCCGTTGACGGGGTAACCGCTGAGGTCGCTCGAGGCGACCACGATCTGCGGGTACAGGTACAACCATACGCTCGCGGCATCCTCGGCGATCTTCTCGTTGACCTGCTTCAGCAGTGCCGTCTGCTCGTCGGTCGTGGCGGCCTGCTCGGCCTCGGCGACCCACTTCTGCACGTCGGCGTCGTCGTAGCCCCAGTAGAAGTCGGGGTTGCCGTACCAGACCACGTCACGGTCGTTCACGTGCTCTTGCAGTGTGGCCTGGAAGTCCTGCTCCTTGAACACCTTCGTGTACCACTCGTCGGCGCTGATCGTGTTGATCTCGACCGTGATGCCGACCTCGGCCAGCTGCGACTGCAGGAACTCCGCGACGGCGGGGTGCGGGTCGTAGCTCGGGGTGTCGAGCGTGAAGGTGAAGCCGTCGGCGTAGCCGGCCTCGGCGAGCAGATCCTTCGAGAGGTCGACGTCGTACGGGTTCACCTCGGTGAGGTCCTCGTACCAGGGGTCGGTCGGCGGCACCATCGATCCGATGAGCGTGCCGTAGTCGCCCCAGATCGACTCGAGGAGCTTCTGGGTGTCGATGGCGGAGTAGATCGCCTTGCGCACCTTGGCGTCGTCGAACGGCGCGACGCGGTCGTTGAACGCGAGCAGCTCCTTCGTGGTCGAGGTGCCCTCGCTCACGACGTAGTCGTCGGAGTCGAACTGCGAGAGCGAGTCGGGGCTCTGCACGCTGGTGATGACGTCGATCTCGCCCGTGAGCAGGGCGTTGTTCTCGGCCGTCGCGTCGGTGAAGTACGTGTAGACGACCTCGCCGTTCTTGGCCGGCTCGCCCCAGTAGTCGTCCCAGCGCTCGAGGGTCAGGGTCGACCCCTTCTTCCACTCGTCGAGCGTGTAGGGGCCGGTTCCGTCCTCCGACTCGGTGATGTCGCCCGCCTCGTCGTTCACGATCCAGACGTAGCTGAGGTTGTAGAGGAACGAGATCGATCGCTGCGAGAGCGTGAACACGACGGTCTGGTCGTCGGGGGTCGCGATGTCGGCGATGACCTCGAAGCTCGACTTGCGGGCCGACACCGAGTCCTCGGCCGTCACGGCCTCGATGCTCGACTTGACGTCGGCGGAGGTGAGCGGGTCGCCGGAGTGGAACGTCACATCGTCGCGCAGCGTCACGGTGTACGTGAGTCCGTCGTCCGAGACCTCGGCGTCCGCGGCGAGGAGCGGCTCGACCTCGCCGTCGTCGGTCAGCCGGTAGAGGCCTTCGTAGACGTTGCCGGTCAGCGCCTCGGTCACTCCCTGGCCGCCGCCCTGAGTGTTGCTCAGGTTGGTCGGCTCGTAGAGCGAGCCGATCAGGATGGTCGCGTCTTCGCTCGCGGCGTCGTCCGTGGCTCCCGACGCGCAGCCGGCCACGAGGGCGAGCGTGGCGACGGCGCCGAGCGCGCCGAGGATGCGGGTTCTTCTCATGAGTACTCCAGGGTGAGAGTGCGCGGCGTCACGCCGCGTAGATGTCGAAGCCGTCGCGGAAGACGACGTTCTTCTCGCCTGCTCGGATAGGCAGGGGGAAGCGGTTGGATGCCGGCGGCAGCGGGCAGTTGTACTGGGCGCTGAATCCGCAGGGCGGCACGAACGCGCGGTTGAAATCGAGGGTCACATCGCCCTCGTCATCCCGCAGCTCCACGAACAGGAACCGGCCGGACCCGTAGGTCTCCGAGCCGTTGGTCTCGTCGCCGAACACGAGCAGCAGGGTGCCGCCGTCGTCGAAGGCGGCGAGGGTGTACTCGCGTCCGTCGAGCTCGAGGTGGATGTCGCCGGGGACCGCCAGGTCGCGGGTGCCGCCGTTGTCGCGGATGTGCTCGAAAGGCACCGTGCGGGCACCGGCGACGGGGGTGAAGCGTCCCTCCAGCACCCAGGCCGGGTCGTAGTCATACGTGTCGATGCGGTCGAACGCTCGGATCGCCGGGGAGTCGGCATCCCAGAAGCGGAGTCCGTACTCGGCCTCGCCGGTGTCGATGTCCGTGCGTCGGAGGGCGGTCACCGTTACAGAGTCCGCTGCGGCCTGTCGCTCGGCCTCCACGTCGGGACGCCCGCCCGTCCAGCGGGTCTCGACGAGGGCGAGGTTGCCGGTCGCGGACGTGACGGAGGCACGGCGCTCGGCCTGCCACTGGCTGTGGGATTCGCGTTCAGACATCGCCTTCCATTCTCTTGCATGCAGAACGCGGTGGGGCCGTCGACGTCACTCGGGGTAACGGGATACCGGGCCGACGCGGATGACAAAGCTTGCCATCGAAAGTAGAATCGCCGTATGGCCACGATGAATGTCTCGCTCCCCGGTGCCCTCAAGGAGTTCGTCGAGGACCAGGTGGTCGAGCGCGGCTTCGGCACCAGCAGTGAGTTCGTTCGCGACCTGATCCGGAAGGAGCAGGCCCGCGCGGCGCTCCGGGCCCTCGTCATCTCCGGCATGGGTTCAGGCCCAGGGTCTGAGATGGACGACGACTACTTCAGGAGGCTGCGCGCGCGGGTGAGCAACGCAGAATTCGCCGACGAGTGAGTGTTCGACGGGTCGTCACGTCTGCATCCGCGGACGAGGACATCCTGGGGGCCATCGACTACTACGTGCTGTCCGGTGCCATCGACGCGGCGAGTGGGTTCATCGATGCGCTGCAGGATGCGAAGGACCTCATCGCGGAGTTCCCTGCGATCGGCTCCTCGCGATTCGCGCTCGAGACGGAGATCCTCGACCTGCGTGACGTCGGGGTGAAGCGGTTCCCCTTCATCATCTTTTATACGGACGACGCGGATGCCGTCCGCATCCACCGGGTCCTCCACAACAGTCGAGACCTCCCGGTCGGCCTCGCCGGAGCATGAGGGAGTGCGGCAGCCGATGCACGAATGTCGCGTCGCAAAGAGCTCCTGAGCCCTCATTTCGCACGTTTCTGGACCGGATGCAACGCGTTCGGTCGACTCTTTTCGACGCAATGGTATGCAACGTATGCCGGTATACCATTACTCGTATACGCGCAGAGTCGTCAGTCCCCAGCTGACCCGCGCGTGTGGACGGTTCGACCGTCCTGCGGAGAAGGAGTCAGATCCTTCTCTGATCCCGAGGGGGGATGGGGTGGGCAGCTGATCCCCAGTCAGCACCCACCCCCACACTCTCCCTCGGGCCTGATCTCAGAGCGATCGGGACCAGATCCAGAACGCCGCGATCCCGATCACGAACAGGATCGGGATCCACTGCACGCTGCGCTTCAGGCGTCGGCCCTGCTGCGCGACGCCTGGCGGAGGCAAGAGCAGCCCCGCCGGTGGGGCGAACGGAAGCCGGTCGCTCGCCTCCTGCGGCGCCACGGGGGAAGCAGCGGATGCCGCCGGACTCTCGAGCAGCAGTCGGTCGTCACGCCACCGGGCCCACTGGTCGAACTTCGTGATCAGCGCGCCGACCGCGCCGAACAGCCACGCCCAGGTCGCCGGATCCAGTGTCGAGACCTTGCGCTGCGTGTAGAGGAACACCCAGTCGTCGACGATCTCGACGTCGAGCTCTGCGGCGTTGTCGATGAAGCGCGCCATGATGTCGGGGCTGAACAGATAGAGGGCGTCGCGCTCGTAGCCCTCGGGGCAGTACAGCGTGAAGTACTGGTCGAAGTCGCCTTCCAGCGAGAGACGCTGCTCCTTCTGGAAGGACGCGGGCAGGTTCGACCCGAAGCCGTTGTTGCCCTTCGCGTCGAGGACGATGTTGGGCAGGGGCACGTCGAGCTTCACGGCGACGTAGCCCCAGCGGTAGGTCGTGGAGTTCTTCCCCGAGCGCACCGTGTACTGGTAGTTGCCGAACTCGACGAAGCGCGGCCTCGTGCCCCGCACCAGATCGGTCGACAGGCGCGAGCTGCCGAGGCTGAAGATCATCCCGGGCAGCGAGGGTGAGGCGACTCTTCCCTCGTACGACATGCCGTTGGCCAGGGCGAAGCGGTTCAGGCGGTAGCGGGTCTCGCGGGCGCGGCGCCATCCCACCACGCCGATGACGCCTCCGACGAAGGCGGCACCTCCGAAGAGGAGGAGGCCGATCGTCGCGATCCCCGTCTCTCCGGACGTGAACATGCTGACGACCGTCATCACGAGCACCGGAACCGTGATCGCCGCGATCAGCACCATGATCACGATGGCGATCACGGACGACAGTGAGGTCTCGGACGCCCCCCGCGACTTCAGTTCGGCGGCGAAGGCGCTGACCGCCTTCGGGTCGACGGGGTCGGTCAGCGGCGCGGCGTCGAAGGACGGGGTCGACCGGGGCTGCGGCGCGGTCATCGGTTCACCTCGTCAGACTCCCAGGTGAGCTCCGCGTTCTCCGGGATGGGGAACGCCTCCAGCCGATCGTCCGCGCAGATCTCGGCGATGAGCTCTGCACTCCCCGCCACGATCGTGGAGTCGTAGTCGATCTCGCTCACGAGGACCCAAGAGCGGTCGTCGGGCCACAGGATGCTGGGGCTCTGGGCCGCAGGGGGGAAGCCGTGCTCCTCGGCCGGCACATCCCGCCACGGCACGTCGAGCACCCACTCAGGGCGGGCGAACGCGCTCGGTGCGCCGCGGAACAGCACGTGGTCGCGGTTCGGCAGTCGGAATCTCGGCCCCTCCGAGATCTCGCGCGACAGGATCCCCTCCTGCCAGGTCGGTTTGCGGAAAACGTTGTTGAACGGGTCATGGATGCTGCGATCCAGCATCGCCTGGTGCTGCGGGTCGTCGCTGAACGTGACGAACGCGCGCGACGGTCCGTGGCCCAGGTGACCGACGAGTCCGCCGCGTCCTTCCCAGAGCGCGGCGAATCCGGCATCCGGAGTGCTCGTGTGGCCGATGAGGTGCGCGGTGACGGCGGCGAGCAGCTCCGGCGAGGTCTCGCCGTCCATCGGCGCGGTGAACTCCCGACCGTCGGGGGAGATGCGCTGGTTCCAGTCCTCGCCCGGAGGGGTGCGCACGATGCGCTGCCATTGCGCGAGGGGATGCAGGGTCGTGCCGAACGCGGATGCCGTCTCGGCCCACGTCGCGGGCGCGTCGATGAGGCGGTCGAAGATCGCCTGCCGCTCGGCCGGCGTCATCGCGTCGTACTCGTCGTGCGTCGGCACCGGGCGGTCGGGCAGCGAGCGCACGGCCGCGGGGTGCAGGATTCGCACGTAGGCGGGGAACCCCTGCGGCACCACGACGTGCATCGTCTCGCCCCACCCCGCATCGAGCCGGTCGCGGAGCCAGTCGCCGGCCGAGGTGTCAGAGGTCCACTGCATGCGACCCACGGTACCGGGGGCCTCTCGCATCACCCGGGGACGCGGCGGAGGAAGGGGGACTCGAAGGGGGTGAGGGCGGAGACGAAAACGACTCGGCCCGGCTGCTCCCGGCGGATTCGTCTCGCACTCACCACCCGGCGGGCCGCCCGCCCAGACGCTTCTCGGCGCCGGATGAACCAGGCCCGGACGCCCTCCATAATCGGAGGGTGAGCTCGACTGCAACGATCCCCTCCCTCGACGGCCGCCGCTTCCTGATGGTCTCCTCGACCACCTCCGCGGTGGATGCGACGTCACCCAGCGAGTTCGTCTACTGGGAGCGCGACGGCGCGATCTGGGGAGAGTACTCGGGCGACACGGTGACCTTCGGGCGGTTCGTCGGCACGCGCACGGCAGACACCATCTGGGTCTCGTTCGTGCACGTGCTCGTGGCCGACGGCAGCGTGGTCACCGGAGACGGCGAGAGCGAACTCGAGCTCACGGAGGACGGTCGCATCCGCCTCGTCGAGCACTACGAGATGCACGGACTGCCGCAGCTGAGCGTCTGCGAAGAACCCGCAGCCGCCTGACGGCTCATGCCGGCGCGCGGGTCAGCGCGGCGGCAGCGTGTCGCGACCGGGAGTCGCCGGTGTCCACCGGGTCATGCCCAGCGGCGTCGCGAGGTCGCGCTCCGGCAGGTCGCTCGGCAGCAGGTACGACCGGCGGACGACCTCGTCGAGCACGACCACGCTGACGACCGTGCGGACCTCTGGCAGCTGGGCGATGACGCCGGTGGTGAACTCATGCACGCCGCTCACATCGACAGCACGGATCAGCAGCATCGCGTCGTGCTCGCCGGTCGTGATCGCGCACCATTCGACATCGGGCATCTCGAGCACGCTCTCACGGAACGACGCCCACGCCTGCGGGTGCACCGTGACGAACACGAGCGCGCCGATGGAGAGCCCGGCCTTGGACTGATCGACCCGCGCGCTGAAGCCCGTGATCACGCCGTCCTGCATCAGCGACTCGACGCGGGTGTACGCATTGGCGCGCGAGATGCCCACCGTCTCGGCCAGCGCGGCGATCGAAATGCGACCGTTATCACGCAGCGTCTCGAGGATTCTGTATCCGATGTCGTCCAATGGAGCGGCACTTCGTCCAGATTGCCTCACGGCTTCTTCGCTCTTGGTGGACACAATGCTCCTCACGGACAGGCTCATGGACAGACTGTGATCACGTCTGCATTCTTGCTGGACACATAGTCCCATACAATGCGAATCTGATCACCGGTCGTCCACCCGGCGTCGACCGAACCCGTGAAACTCCTCGCCCCTGGAGGCCCCCATGTCGTCACGTCGCAGCACGTCCGTCATCGCGATCGGAGCGGTCTCGCTCCTCGCTCTCGCTGGTTGCTCCGGTGGCAACTCGGCGAACAACGGCGGAGATTCCTCCGGTTCCGACTCGCTGGTCATCGATACCGCGTTCTCGATCGAGACCGCAGACCCCGGTCACACGTACGACCCGACCGGGAACATGATCGCCAAGGCCCTGTACGAGACGCTCGTCGACTTCGAGGGATCTGACGTCTCGACCCCGGTCCCCGGCCTCGCCTCATGGGAGCAGAACGACGAGGCGACCGAGTTCACCTTCACGCTCGAGGGCGACCGCGTCTTCTCGGACGGCACGCCGATCGAGGCCAAGGACGTCGTCTTCACCCTGCAGCGCATCCAGGGCATGACCGAGGCCAAGCCGAACTTCCTCCTCGGCGGGCTCACCATCACGGAGGTCGACGAGAAGACCATCTCGATCACCTCCGAGACGCCGCTGCTGCAGCTGCCGGCGATCCTCGCGAACCCGGCGCTGGGCATCGTGAACTCCGACGTCGTGATCGAGAACGGCGGCACCACCGACGGCACCGACAGTGCGCAGAAGTTCCTCGACGGCACGTCAGCGGGTTCTGGTCCGTTCGTGCTCGACACGCTCGACCTCTCCTCGCAGGTCGTCCTGACCAAGAGCGACGAGTACGACGGTGACGAGAAGGCCGCGTACGACCGCGTCGTGGTGCGCAACGTCTCGGAGAGCGCCACGCAGCTCGCCAACCTCAAGGGCGGCGACTCGATGGTCGCGATGGATCTGAACGGCGACCAGGTCTCGGGCCTCGGCGACGGACTGAACGTCGAGTCCGTGCCGTCGGGCCAGACCATCTTCCTGCTGCTCAACCAGTCCGAGGCCGTCGCGGGTGACCTCGCCAACGTGAAGATCGCCGAGGCGATCCGCTACGCCCTCGACTACGACGCGCTGCTGGAGCTCGCGGGTGCGGGCGCCGTTCAGGCGACCGGCGTGATCCCCCCCGGATTCGAGGGCGCCCTGGACAGCGGTGTGGAGCAGGACCTCGACAAGTCGAAGGCTGCTCTCGCCGAGGCCGGTTACACGGGTCAGACCCTGAAGCTGCAGTTCCCGAACGACTACCCGGTCGGCGGCGTGGAGTTCACCCCGCTCGCCGAGCGCATCCAGGCCCAGCTCGAGGATGCCGGCATCGCCGTCGAACTCGCGCCGGCCCCCTTCGCCACCGAGCTCGACGCGTACGTCAACGGCACCGAGGGCTTCGGCCTGTGGTTCTGGGGTCCTGACTACGCCGACTCCGCCAACTTCCTGCCGTTCGCTCCCGGACTCAAGGTCGGCCTGCGCGCCGGCTGGGCTGCCGAGGCGAACCCCGAGATCGCGGGCATCGCGGCCGGTGCCGCCGCCGCGACCGACGAGGCCCAGCGCAGCGAGGCATTCGCCTCCTTCGCCGAGGCGATGCAGGCCGAGGGCCCCTTCGTGCCGCTGATCGTCCCCGGCCGCAACATCGCCACGGCGGATGCCGTCTCCGGCGCCGTGTACAACTCGGTGTGGGAGATGGACATCGCCGAGATCACGCCCGCCGGCTGATCGGGAGCTGACTCATGACGACGGTGGCCGTGCGACGGCAGGCACAGCGTCGCAGGTCGCCGCTCGTCGGATACCTGCTGCGCCGGATCGGCACTTCGCTGCTCCTTCTCGTGGGGGTCACGATCGTGACCTTCGCACTGACGAACCTCGTGCCCGGCGACCCCGTGTCGGCGGCGCTGGGTGAGGGAGCATCGCAGAACCCGGCGACACGTGAGGCGTTCATCAAGGCCCAGGGCCTCGACCAGCCCCTCTTCGTGCAGTACTTCATCTACATGGGGAACCTGCTCCGCGGGGACCTCGGCACATCGCTGGTGACCGGGCGACCGGTCACCAGCGATCTCGCCACCGCCGTGCCGGCGACGATCGAGATCGCGATCGGCGCCATCATCCTCAGCCTCGCCGTGAGCGTGGTGCTCGGGACGCTCGCCGCCTACCGTCGCGGACTCGTCACCGATCAGGTGATCCGCATCGTGACGCTGATCGGCCTGAGCGTGCCGACGTTCTGGCTCGCGCTGGTCAGCTTCTACCTGTTCTTCCTCGAGCTGCGGATCGCCCCAGGATCCGGACGCATCTCGCCGTCCATCACGCCGCCGCCCCGCATCACCGGGCTCTACACGGTCGACTACCTGCTCAACGGCGACGGCGTCGGATTCGCGGATGCGCTCGCGCACCTGGCTCTGCCGGTGATGGTGCTCTCGCTCGTGACGATCGGTCTGCTCACCCGCTTCATCCGCACCTCGGTGCTCGAGGTGCTCGGCAGCGACTACGTGCGCGCTGCCCGGGCGAAGGGCCTTCCCGCGATGCGCGTGATCCTCGACTACGTCCTGCGCGGGGCCTCCCTTCCGATCCTCACCGTCGTCGGCGTCGCGTTCGGCTCGCTGCTGTCCGGTACCGTGCTCGTCGAGTCGGTGTTCGCGTGGCCGGGCCTGGGCACCTACGCCTACAACTCGGCGGCGAACCTCGACCTGCCCGGCATCATGGGCGTGGGTCTGGTCGTCGGCGTCATCTACCTCCTCATCAACTTCGTCGTCGACCTGCTCTACGGCGTCCTCGACCCGAGAGTGAGGATCGCATGAGCCGCATCGACTCGGCATCCGGTCCCTGGCGCTTCCGCTTCCGGTGGCCGCGAGCCTGGCGCACACCGCTCGGCGTGATCGGCACCGTGATCGCGGGAGCGTGGATCATCGTCGCGTTCACCGCGCAGTGGTGGGTGCCGTTCGGCCCGAACGCCCAGGTGCTGCCGCGCCTGCAGGAGCCAGGGATCGACACCCTGCTCGGTACGGACGGCAACGGCCGCGACATCTTCTCACGCCTGATGACGGGAGCGACGGTGAGCCTTCCGCTCGCGCTCATGCTCGTGATCGCCGCGATGATCATCGGCACCGTGATCGGCGCCGTCGCCGGCTACTTCGGCGGCTGGGTCGACGAGACGCTGATGCGCATCACCGACCTGTTCATGGCGTTCCCGACCGTCATCCTGGCGATGGTGGTGGCGGCATCCCTCGGTCCGTCCCTCTTCAACGCCGTGATCGCGGCGATCGTGGTGTCGTGGCCGCAGTACTCGCGAGTCACCCGCAGCATCGTGCTCGGCCTCCGCGGCCAGAACTACGTGATCGCCGGTCGCCTTCTCGGCCACTCGCCGCTGCGGACCCTCTTCATCGACATCCTCCCGAACATCGCCGGCCCCGTGCTGGTGCTGGCCACGCTCGACATCGGAGCCGCGATCCTGCTGCTCTCCGGGCTGTCGTTCCTCGGTCTCGGCGCCCAGCCGCCGACGGCTGAGTGGGGATCCATGATCTCGGCGGCGATGCAGAACTTCGACGCCTGGTGGCTCGGCGTCTTCCCTGGCCTCGCGATCCTGACCGTCGTGCTGGCGTTCAACTTCCTGGGGGACGCGATGCGCGACATCCTCGACCCGACCGCAGAGGTCACGCACGAGAAGCAGGCGGAGCACGTCGCGGCGGCGAAGGGAGCGGCGGCATGAGCGCCTCGGCCCCCACGACTGCTCTGAGCATCCGCGATCTGACGATCGACATCGGGCGCCCGCTCGTGCACGGCATCTCGCTCGACCTCGAGGCCGGCCGCATCCAGGGCCTCGCGGGCGAATCCGGATCCGGCAAGACACTCACCTCGCTCGCGGTTCTCGGACTCCTGCCCCGGCAGGCCCGTACCGGCGGATCGATCACGCTCGCGGGGGAGGAGTTGGTGGGCATGCGCCGACGGGGGCTCAACCGCATCCGCGGCAAGCGCATCGCGATGATCTTCCAGGACCCGTCGGCCTCGCTGCACCCGCAGCTGCCCATCGGTCGCCAGTTGACCGATCACATGCGCGTGCACCTCGGGCTCCGGGGCGCCGCGGCGAAGGCGCGGGCCATCGAACTGCTCGAGACGGTGCAGGTGCCGAATCCGGATGCCGCGCTCGCGCGCTACCCGCACCAGTTCTCGGGCGGTCAGCGCCAGCGCATCGCGATCGCGTGCGCCTTGGCCTGCGACCCCGAGGTGCTGCTGGCCGATGAGCCGACCACCGCCCTCGATGTGACGGTGCAGGCCGGCATCCTCCGGCTGCTGCGCGACCTCGCCATCGAGCGGAACCTCGCGGTGCTGCTCGTCACCCACGACCTCGGCGTGATGAGCGCGATCGCCGACGATGTCGCCGTGATGAAGAACGGTCGGATCGTCGAGCGCGCCGATCGGGCGACGCTGTTCCGCGACCCGCAGCACGAGTACACCCGCACGCTGCTCGCGGCCCTGCCGGGGTCGAAGCTCGAGGACACTGCGGTGGCACCGGATGCCACGGCGGTCGATCCGGTCGTCGATCCCGTCGTGCCGATCGCAGCGCCGGGTGCCGAAGAGGAGGCCGCAGATGAGTGAGACAGCCGTCCTCGACGCGCGCGACGTGGTCGTGCGCTACCCCGGCAGCCCGCCGGTGATCGCCGTCGACGGCGTCTCGCTGAGCGTCGCCCCCGGCGAGACCGTGGCGCTCGTCGGCGAGTCGGGCAGTGGCAAGTCGAGCCTCGCCCGCGCGGTCGTGGGCATCGAGAAGCTCGCCGGGGGAGAGGTCCGGTTCAGGGATGCCCCGTGAAGCCGCTCGGCATCCGTCGGCGCGACCTCGCGCTCACCGGCATCCAGATGGTCTTCCAGGATCCGTCGACGTCGCTCAACCCGCGGCGCCGGGTGGGCGACCAGATCGCCGACGGCATCGCCACGGCTCGCGCTCGTGGAGCCGAGGGGTCGACGGTCGCGGAATGGCTGGAACGCGTGGGACTCCCGACCGAGGTGGCGACACGCTTCCCCCACCAGTTCTCGGGTGGTCAGAAGCAGCGTCTCGCGATCGCGCGAGCGCTCGCCGCACGGCCGTCGCTGCTCGTCGCCGACGAGCCGATCTCGGCGCTGGACGCCTCGACGCAGACCAGCGTGGCCGGACTCATGCGAGACCTCGTCGCCGAATCGGGCGCGGGGATGCTGTTCATCTCGCACGACCTCGCGGTCGTGCGCCGCATCGCCGACCGCACCTTCGTGATGTTCGCCGGTCGGGTGCTCGAGGCGGGCGCGACGGATCGCGTGTGGTCGTCGCCGCAGCATCCGTACACTCAGGCGCTCCTCGCCGCGATCCCCGAGCCGGACGGCGCAGGTCGCATCCCGGTCGCCCCCTCGACGAACGAGCGCGTCGTGTGGTCGGAGATCGCCCCCGTCATCGACTGACGCTCGGTCTGTCGCCCCGTGTGGCGGACTTCGCCGTGATGGGCGGCTCATATGCTGCCGGATCTCCGCCCCACGGGGAGCTCTCCGCCTGTCGCGGCGCGGTCATCCGCGCATCAGCGATCCTGCCGAACGCACTGCGGGCCGAGGCGATTCGCCCCGGCCCGCAGCTTCAGTTCAGTGGATCAGAGCGGAGCCTTGATGTCCTGCTCGACATCCCACTCGGTGACCTCCATCGTGATCTCGATCTCCTGGCCGGCGGCCTCGGAGTTCGCGGTCGAGGCGAGCACGACGTAGTCCGAGGAGACCTCGTAGACGATGTCGACCGAGACGCCCTGCATCTCGGAGGTGCCGGAGACGAGGTAGACGTCCTCGCCGAGGCGGGTTCCGGTGCCGGTGACGGTGAACTCGCCCGTCAGCGCGCCGGCTGCCGTCGCGGGGTCGGTCTCGGCGATGGTCGCGGCGCCGGTGCTCAGGCCCGCGATGACCGGGTCGGACGAGTTCGGGTCGGCGACCTGCCACTCGCTCGTAGAGGACTTGACCCAGACGTCGTCGCCGATCACGATCAGCGATCCCGCGGGCGAGATCGACTCGACCGCGTCGGTCGACGGGTTGTAGCGCGCGGTCGACTCCATGCCGAGGATGGTGGTCTTCGCGGCGTAGCCGGAGCTGTCGTTCATCGACTCCGTGATGCAGGTGCCGAGCTCGGCGCCGTCGATCGTGGCGCCCTCCGCGAGCTCTGGGCAGTTCGATTCCGGTGCGGTGGTCTCTTCCGCTCCGGCGGCGGGCTTCTCGTCGGCGGGCTTCTCAGAGCCTCCTGCGGAACAGCCGGTGAGCAATACGGCGGCGGTCAGGACGATGCCGACCCCCCACTTGTTGACGCGCATGGCGCTTCCCCCTTCGGTCGTGTGCGCGCTGACTCTCATCGCGCACGGATACCAGCATGCCAAGTCCGACGCTCGGGTGGTGGAGGCAGACCGAAGGTTTCTCCGCTAGACTGTCAAGGTTGTCTGCCATCAGGCGCCCACTCGGGCGGCTCGGCGGATGACGTGCACACACCCTCCTGCTCCCGGGAAAGTCCCGGAAGCCGTTCTAGTCCGAAGGAGGTGGGTAAGTGACGCACCAGTACGAACTCATGGTCATTCTGACCCCCGAGATCGACGAGCGCCAGGTCGCCCCTACGCTCGACAAGTTCCTGAAGGTCATCACCAACGATGGTGGCTCGATTGACAAGGTCGACATCTGGGGCAAGCGCCGTCTGGCTTACGAGATCCAGAAGAAGAACGAGGGCATCTACGCCGTCGTCAACTTCACCGCTACCAGCGAGGCCACGCAGGAGCTCGACCGTCAGCTGAAGCTGAACGAGCAGATCATGCGTACGAAGGTCCTCCGCTCTGAGGAAGCTCAGGCGATGGTCGCTTCGGAGGCCAAGCGCTCTGAAGAGAAGGCTGCCCGCAAGGCCGCCAAGGCTGCGAAGGCCTGAGTCCGATGGCCGGCGAAACAGTCATCACCGTGGTGGGAAACCTCACGGCCGACCCCGAGCTGCGCTACACGCAGAACGGACTGCCGGTGGCGAACTTCACCATCGCTTCGACGCCTCGGAACTTCGATCGCGCCGCCAACGAGTGGAAGGACGGCGAAGCGCTGTTCCTCCGTGCGTCGGTCTGGCGTGAGTTCGCCGAGCACGTGGCGGGTTCGCTGACCAAGGGTATGCGCGTCATGGCGCAGGGCCGTCTGCGTCAGCGCTCCTACCAGGACCGCGAGGGCAACCAGCGCACCGCGATCGAGCTGGAGGTCGACGAGATCGGCCCCTCGCTCCGGTACGCGACCGCGCAGGTCACCCGTGCGGCGTCGACCGGTGGCGGCGGCGGTGGCGGACAGTCCCGTCCCGCACAGCAGCAGCAGGTGTCGGAAGAGCCGTGGTCCACGCCCGGCTCGTCGACGAGCGCAGATGCCTGGAGCACTCCGGGCAGCTTCGGCGACGACACCCCCTTCTGAAACAGGATCTCCGGATGCTTCGGCATCCGACTCATAACTAAGGAAAAACAATGGCTGGAAAGTCGAGCGGCGACCGCCGCAAGCCGCGGAAGGGTGGCAAGCCCACCGCTCCCGCGAAGTCGATCCGGGTCGGAGTCATCGATTACAAGGATGTCTCCACCCTCCGTAAGTTCGTCTCGGAGCGCGGCAAGATCCGCGCCCGTCGTATCACCGGTGTCTCGGTGCAGGAGCAGCGTCTGATCGCTACCGCGATCAAGAACGCACGCGAGATGGCGCTCCTGCCCTACGCTGGCGCCGGCCGGTAAGGGGTATCGAGATGGCAAAGCTGATTCTCACGAACGAGGTCGCCGGGCTCGGTAGCGCCGGTGACGTGGTCGAGGTCAAGAACGGGTACGCCCGCAACTACCTCATCCCCCAGGGCTTCGCTACGGCGTGGACCCGCGGTGGCGAAAAGCAGGTCGCTTCGATCCAGGCTGCTCGTCAGGCTCGCGCGATCCACGATCGCGACGAGGCCGTGGCCCTGAAGAACTCCCTCGAGAACACCAAGGTGCGCCTGGCCGTCAAGGCCGGCAACGAGGGTCGTCTCTTCGGTTCGGTCAAGACCGATCACATCGCGGATGCTGTCGCAGCCGCAGGTCTCGGTTCGATCGACAAGCGCAAGGTGCACATCACGTCGGCGATCAAGTCGACCGGTGAGCACGAGGCCACGGTTCGTCTGCACGACGACGTGACCGCAGTCATCACGCTGCAGGTCGTCGCCGCCAAGTAAGGCGCGACGCTCTCGAACGCCCCCTGTCCTCCGGGACAGGGGGCGTTCTGCGTGCCCTGGGGACAGGAGGGCACGACGGATGCCCCGCGCTGGGGACGCGAGGCATCCGTGAACTGTGCGGCACCGCAGATGACGACGGAGGACTGGGGATTCTCCGACCGTCCGGGATCCGCACACCGACGGTGCCGCATCTCCTCCCCCGAGGATGACGACACCGCCGGGGTATGGCTACGCCGTCAGGTGACGACGACGCAGCATCCCTGCTCCGAGGAGCAGGAGAAGGACTGCGACCACGGCGAGTCCGAGCGAGGACGAGCCGCCGGTGGCGGCCAGTCCCTGCGCGGATCCGGCCGCCATCACGGAGACGCCACCGGTGACGGTCACTGTCGTGCCGCCGTCGGTCCCGGGCTGCGTGGCGGGATCAGTTCCCGGGTCCGTTCCGGGATCGGTGCCGGGGTCGGTTCCCGGGTCCGTTCCCGGGTCGGTGCCCGGGTCGGTTCCCGGGCCGGTGCCGGGGTCGGTCACGGTGCTCTCGCCACCCACGGCGATCGCGTTGCCGCCGATCGTGATCGGAAGCGTGATCGGGGCGGTGACCTGCGTGCCGCCGAGGATGCCGTCGTCACCGGTGGTGGTGCTGCCGGTGCCGGTTCCGCCGGTGGCGGGGGTGGTGCCGGTTCCGCCGGTGACGGCGCTGTCTCCGAGGACGGAGATGGCGTTGCCGGTGGCGGTCACGGGTGCGGTGACGGGGGCGGTGACCTGGGTGCCGCCGAGGATGCCGTCGTCACCAGTGGTGGTGCTGCCGGTGCCGGTTCCGCCGGTGGCGGGGGTGGTGCCGGTTCCGCCGGTGACGGCGCTGTCTCCGAGGACGGAGATGGCGTTGCCGGTGGCGGTCACGGGTGCGGTGACGGGGGCGGTGACCTGGGTGCCGCCGAGGATGCCGTCGTCACCAGTGGTGGTGCTGCCGGTGCCGGTTCCGCCGGTGGCGGGGGTGGTGCCGGTTCCGCCGGTGACGGCGCTGTCTCCGAGGACGGAGATGGCGTTGCCGGTGGCGGTCACGGGTGCGGTGACGGGGGCGGTGACCTGGGTGCCGCCGAGGATGCCGTCGTCACCGGTCGTGGTGTTGCCGGTTCCGGTTCCGCCGGTGGCGGGGGCGGTTCCCGGTGCCGATCCGCTCGTCGACGAGCTCTCGCCGAGGAGCGAGATCGCGTTGCCCGAGACGGTCACAGGAGCCGTGACAGGCGCGACGGCCTGGGTGCCGCCGCCGATGCTGTCAGAACCCGACGTCGTCGGGGCCGTCGAACCGGTCGCGGAGCCGCTCGAGGATGCCGGTGCTGCGGCATCCTCTGTCTGGGCGTCGCTCTCACCGAGGACGGCGAGAGAGTTGCCCGACACGGTGATCGGGACGTCGACCTGCAGCAGGGCCTGGGTGCCCGACAGCAGTCCGTCGACGCCGTTCGTCGTGATCGAGGGGGCGGGCGCGGTCGGTGCCGGGGCCTGGGGAGCCTCGGCCGGCGTTGCCGGTGCGGTCTCGCTCGACGACTCGCCGAGGACGCTGATCGCGTTGCCGTCAACCGTGACCGGCAGGGTCACATCCACGACGGCCTGGGTGCCGGAGGCGGTGCCGGAGTCGCCGCTCGTGCTGGGAGCAGGAGCAGGAGCGGGAGCGGGAGCGGGAGCGGGAGCCGGAGCAGGGGCGGGTGCCGGCTGCGCCGTGGACGTTCCGAGCACCGAGATCGCGTTGTCGACGATCGTGACGGGGACCGAGATCGGGGCTACGGCCTGGGTGCCCGAGAGCAGCCCGTCCTCTCCCGATGTGTCGGCCGCGTTGGCGGCGGTTGCGCCGAGCAGGGTGATCCCGCCGGCGAGCAGCGTGCCCCATAGGGCCCGCTTGATGAAAGTACGCATGATGACCTTCTCCTGACTGGAATTGGGTGTGTCCGGATGGGTGCGCGCGAAGAGAATGTGCGCGCGCAGCACGTCATCTGTCGTTCACAGGGAACGACCGGACTACCCGTCAGTCAGGAGAGACGTCGGTGTCGGCGACCAGCGACGTCGGGAGGACGTCGTCGGGTGCGCCAGGAGTGCGTTCCACAGCACGGAACGCAGGAATGCCCACGTCGCTGAGGCGCGCGTGGGAGAGAGCGGATGCCCCGCCGGATGCGGCGGAAGAGGAGGGGACGGCGGGTGCGCCGACCGGAGGAGCAGCGGGAGTGCCCTCGCCGTCGGTTGCGGGCGCGCTCGTAGCCGGCGCAGCGAGGAGTGCTGCCGGAGCGGAGTCGGATGCGGCGTCAGCGGGGTCGGAGATCGCCGGTCGAGCGGACGCACTCGTCACCATGTCATTCCGAGCGGACCAGGCGGACGACGGACGCGCAGAATCGGGCGTCGGGAGCGGAGATGCGCTGCCGGGCGTGGCAGGATCGAGCGCGCCGAGCACCGGCGGCACGGTCTCATCCACGATGCCGCCGACGATGTCGGTGGAGGCGTCGACGACTCCAGTCAGATCATCGAGAAGTGTGGTGACGCCCAGTTCGTCGATCACGTGGCCGACGACGGGCAGTGCGGAGACCGCATCCCGCACCGGCGCCACGACCTGCGACGCCGGAGAATCCTGCAGAAGGTCTGTGACAGGCTCGACGACGGCCTGGGCGGTGTCCGTCACCGCGGTGACGACCGGAGCCGCCACCGGCCCCACGACGGGAGCCTTCGTGACGGTCTCGGAGACGTGCTCGACGACCGGCGGGGCGGCCTGCTGCACGGGAGCGACCACCTGGGTCACGACGGGAGCCACCACCTGTGTGACGACCGGCTTCACGACCTGCGTCACCACCGGCTTCGTCACGGCCGTGACGGTGTCGCCGACGGATGACACGGTCTGGCTGACGACGGAGGTCACACCGCCGAGCAGCGGAGCGTCGGTCTCCTCATCGGCATGGGCGGAAGATCCTCCGGTCAGAACCGTGATCGTCGCCCACGCAAGCGCGCCCAAGCCACCCCAGAGGGCGACGGCAGGTAGGCCGCGCCGGGTTGCCTGAGCGTTCACGTCGACTTCCCTCCCCCGAGAGACGATCGTTCGTTCCGACGCACATCGCGTCGATTGGGGGTGACGATACTCCCGGTATATCGCGTTGTCTAGGGGGATCTGCTCGAAAACGATGACATCTCGCGCACTGTTTCCCGGGGTTGCGGACTGCGACGCGCCCGCCGAAATCTCGGCTTGACTTTCCCCAGGTTCTACACATCCCGCACCGGATTCCATGAACCTTCAACGGGGGGTTGAAGCACATTCTCATCCACAGGGTGGGGAAACGGTAAACCCCAGTTCGGCGGCAAAAAGAAAAGTTCGACGCGAGGTAGTCCACCGGGTTATCCACACCCGTTCTGCACAGACACTCCGGACTTGTTCGCACGCTCTCCACAGTGTTATCCACAGGCTGTGTTGCGACCGAAAACCCGCGCTCGTAGCGTGGGCGAGCGACCCGATGTCGGAAGTGCCTGATTTGCTGTGCAGACGGCCCTTCACGAACGGACATCACAGTGCGCGGCCGGCCCCACCGGCTCCGCAGGCCGGGAGAACGTCGCAGCGAAGGGAGCAGTGTGTCGATCGCCGACATCTCAGAGGAGCGCCTCGGAGGCAAGCGTCCGCCGGAGCGGACGCCTCCGCACGACACCCTCGCCGAGCAGAGCGCGCTGGGCGGAATGCTGCTCTCCAAGGATGCCGTCGCAGATGTGATCGAGACGCTGAAGGGCGCCGACTTCTACATCCCCAAGCACGAGCTGATCTTCGAGGCGATCCTGTCGCTCTACTCGCACGGTGAGCCGACCGATGTCGTCGCCGTCACCGACGAGCTCATCAAGACCGGAGAACTGAGTCGCGCCGGCGGTGCGGACTACCTGCACACCCTCACCTCCATCGTGCCGACCGCCGCGAACGCGGGCTACTACGCGGGCATCGTGTCGGAGCGGGCGATCCTGCGTCGTCTCGTCGACGCGGGCACCCGCATCGTGCAGCTCGGCTACGACGGACAGGGCGATGCGACAGACATCGTCAACAACGCCCAGGCCGAGATCTACTCCGTCACCGGCACCGAGACGGCCGAGGACTATGTTCCTCTGACCACCGCCGTCGACGCCGCGATCGAGGAGATCGAGGCGGCGAACGGACGCGACGGCTCGATGACCGGCATCCCGACCGGCTTCAAGGAACTCGACGAGCTCACCAACGGCCTCCACGGCGGGCAGATGATCGTCGTCGCCGCGCGACCCGCCATGGGTAAGTCCACGCTCGCGCTCGACTTCGCCCGCGCGGCATCCATCGGCCACGACTTCCCGTCGATCTTCTTCTCGCTCGAGATGGGCAAGAGCGAGATCGCGATGCGTCTGCTCAGCGCCGAGGGAGCGATCCCGCTGCAGAACATGCGCAAGGGAACCCTCGACCCGCGCGACTGGACGACCGTCGCGTCGACCCGCGGGCGCATCAACGACGCGCCGCTGTACATCGACGACAGCCCGAACATGACCCTGGTCGAGATCCGCGCGAAGTGCCGTCGGCTCAAGCAGCGGGCGGGGCTGCGCATGGTCATCATCGACTACCTCCAGCTCATGACCTCGGGCAAGCGCGTCGAATCGCGTCAGCAGGAGGTCTCGGAGTTCTCGCGAAGCCTCAAGCTGATCGCGAAGGAGCTGCAGGTCCCGGTCATCGCGCTGTCGCAACTGAACCGTGGTCCCGAGCAGCGTCAGGACAAGAAGCCGGCCATCAGCGACCTGCGTGAGTCGGGATCGATCGAGCAGGACGCCGACATGGTGATCCTGCTGCACCGCGACTCGGTCTACGACAAGGACGTCCGCCCCGGCGAGGCCGACCTGATCGTGGCCAAGCACCGTAACGGTCCGACCGCGACGATCACCGTCGCCTTCCAGGGCCACTACTCGCGCTTCAAGGACATGGCACCGGGCGGCGACTTCAACTGAGTCGTCCGGTCCGCGCCGACGTCGGCGAGAGCGATCGAACTCGCGATGGATCACATGGAATCGGTGGTGCCTAGGTACGCCGGCGAACGGACGCCCTCACACGTGCATCACCCTCCCGTTCGACGTCTACCCCGTCGAGGTCCTCGGACCCTGCGACGGGGCAGCGTTTCGGCGCCGCCACCCCGACAAGATGCCATTATGCGTGAATGAGCGCGGAATCTTGGCCTCGTTCACGGTAACCTGAGACATCAGGGGGACCTGTGATCAACAACGTGACGATCGAACGTATCGAAGTGCTCTGCGCGCGCTATCGGGAGCTGGTTGCGCGGCATCCCGGAGCGCTCGTGCAGATCGCACGGAGTGAGACAGCGGAGTCCGTTCATCAATCGAACGCGATCGAGAACTCCACCCTCACGCTCGAGGACACCGAGAAGATCCTCGCCGGCGGGTTGCCCTCCGCGGCGCACGACCTTCGGGAGGTCTTCGAGGCGAGCAATCTCGCCCGCGTCACAGAGGACCTCCTGAACCCCACTGCCGAGGACGCAGGCGGCATGCTGACCGTCGATCGCATCCTGCACTGGCACGCTTCTCTCCTGAGCGGCATTCGCGATGACGTCGCGGGACGGTTCCGGCAGGGAGACGAGTGGGTGCGGGTCGGCAGCCATCTCGGTGCGAATCCCCTGTTCGTGAGAGAGCTCATGGACCGGGCCCTCGAGCGGTACGTGACCGGCCCGCCGGTGAATGCCATCGAGAGGATCGCCTGGTTCCACTGCGAGTTCGAGGTGATCCATCCGTTCGTCGACGGCAACGGGCGTATCGGTCGTGTCCTGATGAACCACCAACTACTCGGACAGGGGCTGCCACCCGTCATCGTCCGTGCGCGGAACAGGCGGGCCGAGTACTACCCGGCGCTCGACGCGTACTCTCGGGCGAATCGCCACGACGAGATGACGAGGTTGCTCGCGCTGCTGGTGCTGGAAGCGCTGCACAAGCGGATCTCCCTCCTCACCAGTCCAGAGGTCATCCGGCTCTCGGAGTGGGCCCGGAGTGTCGGGATGCGCGGCAATGTCGCGGCGAACCGCGCCAAACGACAGACGCTCCCCGCGTTCAGGGTGAGGGACAGCTGGATGCTCGCTGCGGACCATCGCGGCTGACATCGACCGAGCCACGGCCGCGAACGCGGATCCTTTCGGCGGTCGCTCGGGCCCTCAGGTCAGGGAGGACGGGACGCCCCCACCACGGGGGAGGCGGCAGAAAGGGCGCCCCATCCGATGCCGTCATATGGGCGGCACCCCAGCTGTCGCGTTACAGCGCGACAGAGCTGTGACGCAAGCGTGACACCGGCGGACGCACCGCGCAAGTCCTTTGTTCATCGGCATACCGCACGGGGGCCCGCACCCGGCTCACTGCAGCGTGATGTCTTCCATGCTCCGGAGCGCGATCCATTCGACCGGTCGCGTGGTGCGTCGGGCGAGCACGTCGGCGGCGGCCAGCATCCCGACGTCGATGCCGGTCACCCGAGCGATCTCGGCGATCGGCACCTGGAAGGTGCGGAAGGCTCCGAGGGGCGGAGCGGCGAGCAGCCCCTCGCTCGTCTCGACCAACTCGGACTGATCCAGCACGAACCCGGCGGCGGCCAGACCCGCCTGGCCCTCCCATGCGGCGATCTTCCAGAAGCGGAGCGGGATGCGGATGCCGCGGTACGGCGGATCGTCATCGCCGAGCACCGGCGCGGTGAACACCGACACCCGCTGCCCGGTGGCCTCGGCGTACTCCAGCACGTGGTCCTCGAGACCGAGCCAGAGTTCCTTCGACTGATTGAAGCCGGCCGCCTGCGGGGCGGCGTTCGGGTAGAAGAACGTCGCCTCAGTCGCGGCCCTAGCCTCCTCGACGTCGCCCCAACCGGGGTCCCGACGCCGCACCAGGTGTCCGCGGTCGAGGTCGTTGCGGGTGTAGACCTCGGGACCGGCCTGCTCGTCGGCGCCGATCCTCGGATCCAGCTGCCACTCGCCGGTGCGCGGAAGCTCGCGCAACGTTGCACCGTCGATGTTGACGCCGGTCACGGCCGCGAGGGCACGGATCGGATCGAGCAGCACCGAGAAGCGCGGATACGCCAGCTCGCGCACTGCACGGGGCGGACGGGGGAGCGGCAGTCGCGTCGGCAGGAAGTCAGGATCGTAGCCGCTCGGGGTGAGCTGCTCGTTCTCCCTCGTACCCTCCACGCGACCGCCGTGCCCCTCGGTCCGTCTCGGTCGAGGTCGCCAGGCGAAGCTCACGGCGTCGGCATGCCGCCGTTGACGTTGAGGGTCTCCCCGGCGACATAGCTCGACTCGGGCGAGGCCAGGAAGACGTACGCCGGCGCGAGCTCCGCAGGCTGACCCATGCGGCCGAGAGGGGTGTCCTCGCCGAACTGGTCGATCTTCTCCTGCGGCTGGCCGTCGCTCGGCTGCAGCGGCGTCCAGATCGGACCGGGCGCGACGGCATTCACGCGGATGCCCTTCGGGGCGAGCTGCTGAGCCAGTCCCTTGGTGAACGCGTTGATGGTGGCCTTGGTCGAGGCGTAGTCGACGAGGATGTCCGACGGCGAATATGCCTGGATCGACGTCGTGTTGATGATCGTGGAACCGGCGGGCAGGTGCGGTAGCGCGGCCTTGGTGATCCAGAACATCGCGTAGACGTTGGTCTTGAACGTGTCGTCGAACTGCTCGTCGGTGATGTCGGTGAGCGACTCCTGGTAGATCTGCTTGCCGCCGTTGTTGACGAGGATGTCCAGGCCGCCGAGCGCGCCGACCGCCTCGGAGACGAGCGTGCGGCAGTACTCCGGGTCGCGCAGGTCGCCGGGGATCTGTGCGACCTTGGCGCCGGCATCGCGCAGGATGCCGGCGATGCGCGCGGCATCCTCTTCCTCTTCCGGGAGGTACGAGAGGGCGACGTCCGCACCCTCGCGAGCGAAGGCGATCGCCGTGGCCGCGCCGATACCGGAGTCGCCGCCCGTGATCAGGGCCTTGCGGCCGGTCAGCCGACCGGTGCCGCGGTAGCTCTCCTCGCCGAGGTCGGCCTTCGGGGTGAGGTCGGCGTCGAGCCCCGGCTCCGGCATGTGCTGCTTCTCGGGCTCGATGTCGGCATAGAGCTCGGCCGGGTTGGTGAACGTGTACTGGTCGCGAGACATGGGGGATGTCCTCTCCTCGAACTCGAATGGGGTGACGGGTCTCATGCTCCGTGCGAACCCCGGAAAGGGACAAACGCCTTGCGCGGTCGGGGATGCGCCGCTATACGCGTGGGCATCGGGGGTGTCGACCGGCGGATGCGCGGACTAGCGTCGCCGCATGGGCCGACTCATCTACAGCATGATCACGTCACTCGACGGATACGTCAGCGGACCGGACGGAGGATTCGACTGGGCGCTCGATGAGGAGCTGCACGACTTCATCAACCGGCAGTTCGCCGACGTCCGCACCTATCTGTACGGCCGTCGCATGTACGAGACGATGGTCTATTGGGAGACGGCTCACCTCGAACCCGACCAGCCGCAGGTCGGGATCGACTACGCCCGCGTGTGGCAGGCGGCCGACAAGGTGGTCTTCTCGCGGACGCTGCCCGAGGTGATGAGCGCCCGCACGCGACTCGAGCGGACCTTCGACCCGGAGACCGTCCGGAGGTGGAAGGCCGAGTCCGAGGGGGATCTGACCGTCGACGGTCCGACGTTGGCCGCCGAGGCGATCCGCGCGGGCCTCGTGGACGAGTTCGGGCTGTTCATCGGGCCGGGGATCGTCGGGGGCGGAAAGCCGTTCTTCCCCGACGGGGTGCAGGTCGACCTGGAGCTGGTGGAGGACCGGCGGTTCACCGGTGGCGTGATGTTCCTGCGCTACGCGACCCGGTCGTGACGCGCGGCCTGGCGCTGTCCCGCGCCGTCAGGGACGGACGCGGACGGTGCGGCCTTCGAAGGTGACGAGATCGCCGTCGTGCAGCTGGCGCCCACGACGGCGATCGATCTCGCCGTTGACCTTCACGAACCCGTCGATCACGACCTCCTTGGCGTCGCCGCCCGAGTCGAGCAGTCCCGAGAACTTCAGGAACTGCCCGAGGCGGATCATCTCGCCGCCGATGGAGACATCGTCGATCGGACCGGAATTCGTCATACCTGAATGCTAATCGCAGACGTCTGCGTGTCAGTCGTCGATGTCGGTGCCGACGACGGCGTAGTCGGCGCTGAAGTCGATGTCGATCGAGCGGCGGTCGCTCGTCAGCACGGAGGCGTCGTACGGGCTCACGTCGTCGTTGTCGGCATCGAGGTCGGTGATCATGCCGTCGGCCTCGGCCAGCGCCGCGTCCACGAGTGCGCGGATGGCGGCCTCGTCGAGCGTGTGAGTCGGGGCGGAGTCATCGTCATCCTGCTCGGAGGAGATCACCGTGGCGGCGAGGTCGTCATCCACCCGCACCTCGGTCTCGCTACCGTTCGACGTGGTCAGCTGGACCTCCCAGGTGCCGTCACGCTTCGCGTCGATCGAGGTCACGTCGCCCTCAGCGGCACCACGTGCGGCATCCGCGATCGCGACGAGCTCGTCGGCGGAGTCCGAGCCGATGCCGGTGACGGCGCCGCCACCCTCGGGCGCGCCCTGCTGGTCGTCGTCGCGGTCCTTGTCGTCGTCGCCCGGCTGTCCACCGTTGTCGCCGCCACGGGGTCCGTCGGAGGCCGAGGGGCGATCGTCGTCATCGCCGATGTCGTCGCCGATCGCCGCGCCCAGGGCGACGCCGCCGCCGGCGAGCACCACGGCCGCGGCGATGCCGCCGCCGATGAGCAGGGCGCGCTTGCGTCCACGCTTCGCGGGAGCCGCCGGAGCCGGTGCTGCAGCGGGTGCCTGCTCGGCGGCCATGGGCTCGACCGGCACAGTGGGGGCGTCGGCGGGAGAACCGGGAACCGGCGGAGCGGGAGGCGTCGGGAAGTTCTCGGGCGTCTGGTCGGGGGTCTGGTTCTTGTCGTTCATGTCTCGATGCTCTCGCGAGGGTGCTGAAGCCACCCTGAAGCCTCCTGAAGCGCGCTTCAGGAAGTCAGGATGCGAGGGGCAGGGTCACCACGAACCGGGCGCCGCCCCAGCGGGAGACGTCGACCGACGCCGTGCCTCCGCTCGCGGCGGCGATGCCCTGCACGATCGCGAGACCCAGGCCGCTGCCCCCGGCATCCCTGCTGCGCGCCTCGTCGAGTCGCACGAAGCGCTCGAAGATCCGGTCCCGCTCGTCGTCCGGTACGCCGGAGCCGTCGTCCTCGACGGTCACGAACACCCACGAGCCCTCGGGGATGACGCTGATCGCCACGCGTCCGGCGGCGTGCCGGACGGCATTGTCGGCGAGGTTGCGCGCCAACTGCCCCAGGAGTCGCGGATCGCCCTCGACCCTGGCTGCGCGGATGCCGGAACCGTCGACATCGACACCCCGCGCACGCAGTCGGCGCACCTCGCCCAGCGCGAGGTCGTCGAGATCGACCGGCTCCTGGTGGGCGCCGCCGCCCTCGTCCAGACGGGCGAGCAGCAGCAGGGACTCGACGATGCCCTGCAGCCGCAGCCCCTCCTCGGACACGACCTCGGCCAGCTCGCCGATGCTCGTCGTCGCCGGATGCGCCTGCGCGAGCTCCGCGTGCTGGCGGATCGTCGCCAGCGGCGATCGCAACTCGTGTGATGCGTCGGACACGAATCGGCGCTGCGCCGTGGCCGACGAGTCCAATCGATCGAGCATCCGATTCATCGTGCTCGCCAGCGCCGCGATCTCGTCCGCCGAGGCGGGCACCTCCACGCGTCGGTGCAGGCGCTCGGCCGAGATGCCATCGACCTCCTGGCGGATGCGCGTGACCGGTCGCAACGCGCGGCCGACGACGAGCCAGGTCGTGATGGCGACGAGCAGCAGCAGCAGAGGTACCGCGACGGCGAGCAGCACTGCGACGGTCGACAGCGTCTCGGCATCGTCGTCGACGGGAACGGCGAGGACGAGCGTCTCGTCGTTGTCCAGGTCGTCGGAGACGACCAGGTGCGCATGGCCGTCGATCGACAGCGTGCGCGGGTGGTCCGCCACGGGCAGCGACGCCGATCCGAGGTCGTCACGGGCATCCTCGCTGGCCGCTCGGACGGTCCCATCTCGGCCGATGATCTGCACGATCTCGTCTTCGAGGGAGTCGACGCCACGTCCGCCGGGGCCGTCGAGACGCCCGGCGAGCTCGTCGAGGCGCTGTTCCGCGGCGCGCTCGGTGCTGTCATGGATGCTGGAGCTCAGGATGCCGTAGAACGAGACCGCGCCGATGAGCAGCGCGATCGCGACCACGAGGGTCGCGCCGAGCGTGGTCCTCGCACGCACCGACCTCCACGGGCGACTAGCCACCATCGGCCGCCAATCGGTAGCCGGCACCGCGGATCGTCTCGATCGCCTCACGTCCGAACGGCTTGTCGAGCTTGCGTCGGAGGTGCCCCACGTAGACCTCGACGATGTTCGGATCGCCGTCGAAGTCGTCATCCCACACGCCGTCGATCAGCGCGCGCTTGGAGAGCACCTGTCCGCGATGCCGCATCAGATGCTCGAGCACGGCGAACTCGCGGGCCGTCAGCGTCACGGCCGTTTCACCGCGCCAGACCTTGTGCGACGCCGGGTCGAGCCGCAGGTCGCCCGCCTCGAGGATCGAGGGCCGCGCGACAGCGCCCCGCCGCACGAGGGCGCGGATGCGGGCGACGAGGATCGCGAACGAGAACGGCTTCGTCACGTAGTCGTCGGCCCCGGTCTCGAGTGCCTCGACCTGATCCCATTCGCCGTCCTTGGCGGTCAGCATGAGCACCGGCGTCCAGTTCTCCTCGGCGCGCAGCGCCTCGCACACCTTCCATCCGCTCATCCCTGGCATCATCAGGTCGAGGACGATCGCGTCGTACCGCGTCTCTCGCGCGCGCCAGAGCCCGTCGACGCCATTGTGAGCGACGTCGACGGCGAAGCCCTCGGCCTCGAGTCCTCGGCGTACGGCGTCGGCCAGGCGCACCTCGTCGTCAACCACCAGGATCCGCATTCCTCCAGTGTGGCGGGCGCACGCTGAATCCGCGCTGAAGCGGGGTGTGCGCGCTCGGTGTCGCATCGTCCTCGCCCTGCATCCTCACCCCTGCCCCCTGCCCCGCGCGCGATCCTCGTTCCCTGCCCGCAGCCTGCGAAGGAGATCTCTCGCTACGAAGGAGCGGTTGGGGTGAGGCGTCTTTGCGAGCGAGAGATCTCCTTCGCACGAGGTGAGCTGTGGGACGTGACCTGCGCCGAGTGAGCTGCAGGACGGGACCTGCGCCGCGTGAGCTCCGCCGCGACTGTTGGCACGACCCCCTGCTTGTGGTTGCATGAGCACATGACCGGAATCCGGGGGGACGGGTCGAGAGGTGCGCGTCTGCTTCTCGTCCTCGCCATGACCACAGTGCTCGCGGGCTGCAGCCTGGCGAGCCCCGCACCGCTCGGAGCGCCGCCCGCCGCGACCCCGACGCCGACTCCCACAGCGGCGTGTCCCCAGATCGAGGGGGTCGATCTGCCACCCGACTGCGCGCCGTACGACCCTGACAAGGCGATGGCCGAGAACGACCGATACCGCGACCGGATGGACCTGCCGGACGAGATCCGGGATGCCGCCGAGGACGCCGCCGTGTCGGTGCGGACCGCCCTCGAGACGATGCGCACGGCGGGCGACGTCTCGGTGGACGCGGTCGAGGACGCGATCAGCGGCACGGGGCTCGCCGGCATCCAGACCCAGGGCGATGCGCGATCCGTCGCGTTCGGCGTCGCCGCACCGGAGGGCGGGTGCATCTTCGGCGAGGTGTCGGCCGAGCAGCTCACCGTCGAGGTCGGCGGCTACATCATGGACGGCGGATGCCTGCCCGCAGAGGGGCACTGACCCGCACGAACCGGTCAGGCGTCGGTGCGGAACCCCGCAGCCTTGTGGGTCCCGTCACAGAACGGCTTGATGGTCGAGAGGCCGCATCGGCAGAGCGCCACCGTGCGGCGCTTCACCTCGATCGGCTCACCGTCCGACGACTCGAGCACGGCGGCACCCCGCACCAGCAGCGGCCCGTCGGGGTAGGCGGTGATGGTGACAGGCTCCTCGGCCCTGCTCATCGGTCGTCCCTCGGCCGGAGCGACGATTCGCCGCGCATCCATGAGTCGAGCATGTGGCCTGCTGCCCATCCGTCGACGGTGAGGCAGGCGGATGCTCCGAACATGATGTCGGCCAGCAGCTCGGGGTGATCCTCCGCCAGGCCCCCGGCGAGGTCCCTCGCCGCGATCTGCTCGTGCACGGCATCCGCTTCGACGTGCTCGTCGAAGTAGTCGGTGACGTCGTCCGCGAATCCGAGCCGCCGCAGGCCGTCGCCGTAGAGCCGGTTGGGGATCGACGAGGTCATCTCGAACGCGGCGAGGTGACCGACGATCGCGCCGACGAGGCGTCGATTGAGACCGAACATCGACATCGTGTTGAGCGAAGCGAGCGTGATGGCGGGCACGTCGTCGACGTAGGCACCGTACGTGTCGTCGAGCCCGGCGCCGCGCATCGCCCGAGCGAAGATCGTCGCGTGCACGCGGTCGGGCCGGCCCCCGCCGTACTCGTCGGACTGGATCTCCACGAGCGCCGCCTTCGCCCGCCCGTGCAGGCGCGGGATGGCCCAGGAGTGCGGGTCGGCCTCACGCAGCGTGTAGATCGAGCGCTGCATGAAGAACTCCTGCATCTGCTCGGCGGTCGCCTTCTTCGCGACGTAGCGCGACAGGCTCGGGCCGGTGTCGGCCTCGGCGAGGGCGAACAGGGCGCGTCCCACCGCGTCGACCGTCGGCTCGGGAAGAGCAGGCTGCGGCACGGTCGCCCGCAGAGCCCGTTCGAACGCATGCTCGAGCAGCCCGCGGGTCGTGATGAGCGCCGCATCCCACTCCAGAGCGGGATCGAGGCCCGGAAGCGAGCCGTACGACGAGGCGTAGAGCACGAAGAGCGCGAGCTGGATGTCGTCGTCGCGCACGATGTCGTCGGTGGTCGCGAGCGCGGTCTCGGCCTGAGCGCCGAGGTCGTCGGCGTCGCCGGCGGTCAGCCGCCGCAGGATCGCATCGCTGAGCGGGCCGCGGGCGGTGACGCCGTGGAGGGTGGACGGTGTGAGCGATGGCGCGGACATGGACGTGCTCCCAAGGGTCGGATGCTCGAAGTCTCGTCGCGGATCCCCCGTCCGGGAAGGGACTTGACGCCGGTGCATCGAGTGCGGAAGGGCGGATGCCGCGGCATCCGCTCTTCTCGCGTCCCCAGCGGGCGTCAGGGGTGCACGGGGTAGTGGCTGCTGATCGCGATGCGGTTCCAGCTGTTGATGACCACCGCGAGCCAGGTGACCGCCGCGATCTGCTTCTCGGTCAGCACGCCGTCGATGTCGACTCCACGATCCGCGAGGCGGCCGTGGTCGCCGATCATCGTCACGCGCTCGGCGATCTGCAGGGCCGCCTGCTCCTCGGGCGAGAAGTACTGCGATTCCCACCAGCCCGCGAGCACGGCCAGCCGGTCCGCCGTCTCTCCGGCCTTGACCGCATCCGCGCTGTGCATCCGCAGGCAGAATGCGCAGCCGTTGAGCTGAGATGCCCGCACCTTGACCAGCTCGACGAGCAGCGGCGAGAGGCCGGCATCCGTCCCCGCCTCCGCGGCTCTGCCGGCGAAGTCCAACATCGCCTGGTACGGGGCTGCGTAGATCTTGCCGATGTTCACGTGCGACACGTCGTCTCCTTCACTGGTGGGCGCCGATTGCGCTTCATCAGTACTGACGCCGCAGCCTCCGGATCTGTGACGTCGCCGCGCCGCCTAGGCTGGGACCATGAACAAGAACTCGCTCTGGACCATCGTCGGCGTCGTCCTCGCCGTGGTGATCGCCTGGTGGATCGTCAGCGCGCTGTTCTCGATCCTGTGGTTCATCGCGAAGCTCGCGATCGTGCTCGTCGTCGCGGTCGTGGTGTTCCTCGTGCTGCGCGGGATGTTCAGCTCGAAGGCCGACTGACGCTCGCCCCCGTACTCGCTCAGCCGACGGACACCTTCGCCCCGACTCGGTACCGCGCCGCGCGATGGGTGTCCTGCACCCGGTCGCCCTTGCCCTGCAGCTTGTGGCGCAGGGTCCCCGGCGTGTACTCCTCGGGGTAGACGCCGCGCTCGCGCAGCACCGGGATGACGTGCTCGATCACGTCCTGCCAGGTACCGGGCGTCACCGCGTATGCGAGGTTGAACCCGTCGATGTCGGTCTCGTCGACCCAGGACTGCAGCTCGTCGGCGATCTCGACGCCCGACCCGACGACCGTCGGACCGAGGCCCCCGATCGCGTTGTGGCGGCCGAAGTCGCCGACGGTCCACTCCCGACCGAGGTCGGCCTCCTCCTTGAGGTGCTGGAGCACCGACTGGATGGCGTTCGACTCGACATTGCCGACCGGCTCGTCCTCGGCGTACTGCGACAGGTCCACACCCATCCAGCCCGACATGAAGGTCAGTGCGCCCTCGGGGCTCGCGTAGGAGAGGTACTCGGCGTGCTTCGCCGCGGCATCCTCGCTCGTTGCGCCCGTGATCACGGTGAGCAGGGTGTAGATCTTGGCGTCGTAGCGGTCGCGTCCGGCATCCTCGAGGGCGTCCCGGATGCGCTTCACGGTGCCGGCGAGCACCTCCTTCGAGGGAGCGGCGACGAAGATCGCCTCGGCGTTCTCCGACGCGAAGCGCACGCCGCGGGGGCTGGCTCCCGCCTGATAGATGACCGGGGTGCGCTGCGGTGACGGCTCGGAGATGTGGATGCCGGGAACGCTGAAGTGCGTGCCCTCGTGACCGATCGGATGCACCTTCGACGGGTCGGTGAAGATGCCGCGCTCGCGGTCCTCGACCACGGCGTCGTCCTCCCACGACCCCTCCCACAGCTTGTAGAGCACCTCGACGTACTCGTCGGCATGGTCGTAGCGGTCGTCGTGGGCGAGCTGATCGGTCTGACCCATGTTGCGGGCGGCGCTGGGCAGGTAGCCGGTCACCACGTTCCACCCGATGCGCCCCTGGGTCAGGTGGTCGAGGGTGCTCAGCCGCCGCGCGAACGGATACGGATGCTCGAAGGCCGTACCGGCGGTGATGCCGAAACCGAGGTGCTCGGTGACGGCGGCCATCGCGCTGACCAGCAGGATGGGGTCGTTCACCGGCACCTGCGCGCCGTTGCGGATGGCGGCCTCGTTGGTGCCGCCGTAGACGTCGTACGTGCCGAGCACGTCGGCGATGAAGATGCCGTCGAACGTCGCGCTCTCGAGCAGCTTCGCGAGATCGGTCCAGTACGAGATGGTGTTGTACTGGCGTGAGCGATCGTCGGGATGCCGCCACAGCCCGGACGACTGGTGGGCGACGCAGTTCATGTCGAAGGCGTTGAAGCGGATCTGTCGGGTCATGGCGTCTAGCAAACCCGCCGATCGACGGTCCGACCACCCCGGCGACACGCGCCGACACATTCCGGGATGCTCGGGCACCCGGCGCGTCAGTCCCGGTCGTCGACCGTCTTCGTCGTCGAGGTGATGGGCCGCGGGTCCGGCATGATCGTGTCGACCTGCGGTTTGGCGTTCGCCTGCGCGCGGCACCACACGACGAAGCCCACCGCCGTGAAGACGCCGTAGAACACGTACATCAGGCCCGTCGCGTAGAACCCCGAGCTGAACAGCAGCGGCACGCCGACCACGTCGACGGCGATCCAGATGAGCCAGAACTCCGTCCAGCCCTTCGCCATGCCGTACGTGGCGAGCAGCGATCCGACGAACGTCCACGCGTCGGCCCACACCGGCTCCCACGAGCCGAGCGCGCGGAACAGCGGAGTCAGCGCGATCGTGCCGATGACCATCACCAGCACCAGACCGATGCGGGCGCTGTTCGGCGCCCACCGCGGTGTCACGCGTCCGCCGTCGGCTGCGGCCTGGCGCCAGCGCACCCAGCCGTAGATCGCGACGATGATGAACATCACCTGGCGGCCCGCCTGGCCGAGCAGATGAGGGAGCTCGTGATCCGGATTGAGGATCGACCCGAGGAACACGGTCAGGAGCAGGAGATTGCCGACGATGCCGACGGGCCACGCCCAGATCTTGCGCTGCATGCCGCCGAGGGCGCTGGCGAGGCCGAACGCATTGCCCACGACCTCGCGGACGAGCAGGACCTGCCCGCCGGGCAGCATCCACTGCGAGTTGAAGGCGTCCGCCAGCCAGAGCAGCAGGTTCATCGGATGTCGTCCGGGAACGGGCGTTCGTCGAGCACGAGCTGCAGGAAGGTGAGGTCGAGCCAGCGGTCGAACTTGGCGCCGACCTGCGGCATCCGTCCGACCTGCAGGAAGTCGAGGCGCTTGTGCATGATGATCGAGCCCGTGTTGCTGCTCTCGACCGCGGCGACCATGACGTGCTTGCCGAGGCTGCGCGCCCGGTGGATGAGTTCGAGCATGAGTGCCTTTCCGATGCCGCGTCCGCGCTCGCCGTCGCGCACGTAGACCGAGTGCTCGACGGTATGCCGGTACCCGCTGTGCGGGCGCCAGTCGCCGAAGGTCGCGTAGCCGAGCACGCCGGATCCATCGACGGCGACGAGCACCGGGTAACCCTGCGCGGTTCGGGCGGCGAACCAGGCGGTGCGGTCGGCGAGGTCGACGGCATCCTCGTTCCAGATCGCCGTGGTGTGCAGCACGGCGTCGTTGTAGATGGCCGTGATCGCCTCGAGGTCGGCGGTCTCGGCATCGCGGATCTGGGGCTCGCTCATCGGATCTCCTGCGTCTGCGCTCGGGTGCGCACTGGACGACGGTAGCAGGATGCTGCGCCGTGCCTCTCGTGCACCGTCATCGGCCTGCCTCGGGGATTGCCGCGGGGTCATTTGCGCACCCGAATCCGCCTGGGGCGGTGCGTTAGTGACCCCGCACCGAGGCGAATCGTCCGGATGGATGCGTCAGTGACCCCGCGCCGAGGTGGAAGCCCCGCTCGGTCAGCAGTTGCGCCCGGCCTTCAGCCCGCCTGCCACTGCGTGAGCTTGGCGGGATTGAGGACGATCCACACGCGGCTGACCATGCCAGCGTCGACCCGCAAGTTCATCACCGCGACGACGGCACCGTGCTCGCGGAAGACGAACCCGAGGCCGTCGCCGAAGCGCTGCTCGTGCATGGTCATCTCCGGTCGCTTGGCGGCGACGCCGAACAGGAAACGGGCCACGTTGTCCTGGCCGCTCACGACGTTCAGCGCCGCCCTGACCACTCCGCCGCCGTCGCTGCGCAGCTCGACATCCGGCGCGAGGAACCGCATGAGCGCCGCGACCTCGCCCGTGCGGGCCGCATCCTGGAACGCCCGCACCACACGGTCGTGCTCCGCGCGGGGCACGACCGTGGCCCGATTCTCGCGGACGTGACGACGAGCGGATGCCGCCAGCTGCCGCACCGCCGCCGACGATCGGCCGACGGCCTCGGCGATCTCGTCGAACGGCACGGCGAAGACGTCGTGCAGCACGAAGGCCACACGCTCCGCAGGGGTCATGGCCTCGAGCACGACCAGGAGCGCAGTCGAGACCTCGTCGTCGAGCGTGACGCGGTCGAGCGGGTCCTCCCCACCTGACGTCGGAGACACCGTCGACACCGGCGATCCGAGCGCGCCGGCGAACGTGCCCACGGGCACCGGCTCCGGCAACCACTGCCCGATGTAGTGCTCGCGGCGACGACGAGCCGAACCCAGCAGATCGAGGGCGACGCGACCGGCGACCGTCGTGAGCCACCCCGCCGGGTTGGCGATCGCCTCGCGCTCCGCATCCTCGAGGCGATACCAGCGCAGATAGGTCTCCTGCACCACGTCCTCGGCGTCGGCGAGCGTGCCCGTCATCCGGTAGCCGAGTGCGAGAAGCCGTCGCCGCTCTCGGAAGACGTCGTCGAGGTCGTCGTCCATGGGGTCCTCCCATGCGTGGGGAGCGGATGCCTTCGCAGGATATGACGACGCTGGCACGTCGGATGTGAGGACCTCACATCGGCGGACGCTGCCTCGTCATCTCTGAGACGGTAGGCACAGGCAGAAAGGGAGTCCATGAGGATCGCAGTCGCAGGAGGAACAGGGGTCGTCGGCAGACATGTCGTCGAGGCGGCGGAGTCTGCGGGGCACGATGCGGTCGTGCTCTCCCGTGCCCGGGGTGTCGACGTCCTCACGGGTTCGGGCCTCGAACAGGCCCTCGCTGGAGCGGAAGCGGTGATCGACGTCACGAACACGACGACCCTGTCTGCGGCGAAGGCCACCCGGTTCTTCGAGACGGCGACCGCCACGCTCCTCGCCGCCGAGCGGCGCGCCGGTGTCGGTCACCATGTGGCGCTGTCGATCGTCGGCATCGACGCGATCGACGCCTCGTACTACGCCGGCAAACTGGCGCAGGAGCGCGCAGTGGCCGCCGGGGCTGTGCCGTTCACGATCGCGCGCGCTGGCCAGTTCCACGAGTTCGCCGGACAGCTCCTGGCCGGTATGGCGTGCCCGGTGGCAGTGATGCCGAAGATGCTCACGAGGCCGGTCGCCGCGCGGGAGGTCGGCGCGCACCTCGTCCGCGTCGCCGAGGGCGGTGCCGTCGCCCGCGCCCGAGACCTGGTGGGTCCCCGTGATGAGGTGCTCGTCGATCTGGCCCGCCGCCAGCTCGCGTTCGAGGGCAGTCGCCGACGCGTGCTCGGGGTGAGGCTGCCCGGTGCATACGGGCGCGGGCTCGCCTCGGGGTCGCTGCGAGGAGGGCCGGAAGCCGCGCACGGCGAGGTCACGTTCGACGAGTGGTTGCGCGCCGCCGACCACGGGTAGTCGCGCGTCCGGTGGGGTCGCATGCCGTCCCGGCACACGACCCCGCCCTGCCCGACCCCAGACGGGCAGCGGAGGGAGCGCTCACCCCCGCGAGCGCTCACCGGAGAGACTCCTGCCGACGGTGTTCATGACGCGATTCGCTGCGATCGGCCGGGAGCGAGGGAGGAATCCTCTTGTATACGCGCAGACTCGGGAGTAGCCTGCGAAAAACGTGTATCCGTCCCAGACCCTGTCGGACACGTCCGAGGACGGACGGATGCGATCATGCTCGACGACGAGTGTTTTCTCACGGAAGCGGTGCTGCGGGAGCACGCGCCGTGCACGGCGCGTGCTGTCCGTCGCGGATCGATCGATCGACGCGACCACGTCGCTGCGGTCCCGAGTTCACTGCGGCGCGCGCCGCTGAGGTCCGACGCTTCCAGTCCCCAGGCTAGAAGCAGGGCGTCCGTCTCCCCGGACGGACGCAGGCGTGCGGTGCGCGGCACCGAGCCATCTCCCCAGGATGACGCTCGCACATCGCAGGTCGGAAGCCCTTACCTCTCGGTGGGATAGGTCGGGACGTAAGGTTACGTGGGGCATTGTCATAACTGGGAGTCACCTGTCAGCTCGATGGAGCAGGCGGCCACCCGTGATGAGGGGGAGCTGTGAACAGGACCGAGGACAAAGATGTTCGCCGGAACGCACGACCGTGGAGCGACCGACTCCGCTCGTTGACGGCGGGGATAGCTGCGAGCGTGCTGCTCACCAGCAGTCTCGTCGCTGCCGGTTTCGCGTTCCCGACGGCGGCCCAGGCGGCACCGGGTGATCCGTTCAGCGCTGCGTCCCCCGTCGTCTTCATCGCGCAGGGCACGCCATCGCAGTTGCAGCGGGCCGAGACGACCGGTACGGGAGAGTTCGCGTTCACCCCGGAAGGGGCGCCGGGTCCGGTCAGTTACAACGCGATCGGCTACCGCCCCGCCGACGGCTACCTCTACGGGATGGTGAATGGTGGCGCGACGGCCGCTCTACCGCTCGGATCGCTCGTTCGAGTGGGTCAGGGTGGTGTGGTCACCCGAGTCGGCACTCAGATCTACACCCACCCCGCCACGGGTTCCACTCGGTTCTTCGCCGGTGCCTTCAACCCGGCCAACGGCCTGTACTACATCTCGGACTCGGCACCGAACACGACGGTCCGCGCGGTCAACGCCACCACCGGGGCGATCGTCCAGACCTTCACCATGAACTTTCCGCCCGACGTCCAGGACTTCACGTTCGCGAACGGCTACGCCTGGGGTGCGACCGCCACCGGCGGCATCCGCCGATTCGATTTCGCGGCCGGCACGTACACCACGTATCCGGCGATCATCCCGCCCGGAGCCAACGGCTTCGGAGGTGCATGGACGTTCGGCAACGGCAATCTCGGCTTCTCCAACAACCTGACCGGTGACGTCAGCCAAGTCCAGGTGACGAACCCCACCGCAGCGATCCCGACCTTCCGGGTGGTCTCCGTCGTGCCTGGCCCGCCGTCCGCCGTCAATGACGGCACCGCGATCCCCGGCCTTCCGGCAGACCTCGCGATCGTCAAGACGGGGCCGGCGACGTATGAGCCCGGTGGCCGCATCAGCTACTCCGTGACCGTCACGAACAACGGTGCGGGGACATCGAGCGGATGGACCGTGAGCGACACCCTTCCGGCCGGTCTGAGCAATCCCTCGGTGGCGGGCGACGTCTCCTCGACCATCGTCGGCAGCACGGTCACGGCCAGCGGCGGCCGGCTCGACCCCGGCGAGGCCGTCACCTTCACGATCGAGGCCGACACGAGCGCGACCCCCGGTGCCTGTATCGCGAACACCGCATCGGTCCTCGGCAACGAGGCCGACCCGGTCGCCGGCAACAACCAGTCGACGACGACGGCCTGCGATCTGCAGCTCAGCGTCACCAAGACGTCTGATGCGACCGCCGACACCAGGGCCGGCGACGTGGTCACCTACACCGTGACGGCCACCAACACGGGCGCGGGCGCCTACACCGCCGCCGACCCGGCGGTGGTCGTCGACGACCTCACCGGCGTCCTCGACGACGCGACCTACAACGGCGACGTCGCCGCGAGCGCACCCGGTGATCTGGCTTACGCCCAGCCGCTGCTCTCGTGGGCGGGGGCGTTGGCGCCAGGGGCGACCGTGACCCTCACCTACTCCGTCACTGTGGGCAGCGGCGGGGACGGCGTCGCCCGCAACGTCGCGTGGCAGCCGAACGATCCGGAAGACCCGGTCACCCCGGCCTGCGACCCGGCCGTCGGGGGAGTGGATGCCGTGACCGGCGAGCCCTGCGCGGTGGAGCAGTACGTGCTCCCCCGTCTGACGATCGACAAGTCGGCCGACCGCTCGGACCTGCCGGCCGTCGGCGACACCGTCACCTACACCGTGACCGTCACGAACCCGGGCCCCGGCGCCTACACCGCTGCGGCGCCGGCCACGGCGACAGACGATCTGTCGGCGGTGCTGGATGACGCGACCTTCGTCGACGCATCGCTCTCGGCGTCGACCGGAACCGCATCGCGTGCGGGCGACACGGTGTCATGGTCCGGCGCCCTGGCGCCCGGCGCATCCGCGACGATCACCTACTCGGTGACGTACACGGGCGACGGCGATCAGATCCTCCGCAACTCCGCGTGCGTCCCGGCCGGTGAGACCCTCCCGGGTACGCCGAGCTGCGACATCGTGCGGATCCCGGGCGCCGCGCTCACGCAGTGGAAGTCGGCGACGCCGTCATCCGATCCGGTGGTCGCGGGCTCGACCATCACCTACACGCTCTACTTCGACAACGACGGACAGACGGCAGCGACGATCGACGCGGTCGACGACCTGACGTTCGTCCTCGACGACGCGACCGTCACGACCGAGCCGAGCTCGCCGGACGGGCTCACCGCGGTGCGTACCGGAGCCGAGATCAGCATCACGGGCTCGGTACCGGTGGGGGAGACGTACACGGTCGTGTACACCGTGACCGTGCTGCCGGACGACGAGCGTGCCGACAGCGTCGCGACGAACTTCCTGCTCGCCCCCGGCGAGGATCCTCCGGCGGACGGCGAATGCACGCCGGTCGACGCGCAGGAGCCGAACTGCACCTCGACCCCCATCACCGGCGTCAGCTACTCGAAGGCGGTGGTGGCATCCGACACCCCGGCCCGCACGGGCACCGAGCTGACCTACACGATCACCGTCACCAACACCGGCGCCACTGTCGTCGACGTGCTGCGGGACGACGACCTGAGCGGCGTTCTCGATGACGCGACCCTGGCGGATGCACCGGCATCCGACACCCCGTCGGTGACGGTCGCAGGACCGACCGGCGACATCATCAGCCTCGGAGGCACGCTCGCTCCCGGCGCGGTCGCGACGATCACCTACTCGGTGACGGTGAATGCGCTGGGCGACCGTGGCGACAACCGGGCCACGAACTTCCTCGTGCCCCCCGGCACTCCTCCCGGCGCCGTCTGCGACCCCGCTACCGAGCAGTGCACGAGCACTCCGATCCAGGCGTACACGGTCGCGAAGAGCGTCGACGTCGCCTCGACCACCCCTGGCGGCGTGGTGACCTACACGGTCGTCGTGACCAATGCCGGTGAGGTCGACTACACGGCCGCGGATCCCGCGTCCTTCACCGACGATCTGTCCGGTGTGCTGGATGACGCCGTCTACAACGGCGACATCACCGCCGGCGGAACCGTGGTCGGAGACACGTTGACCTGGTCGGGTCCCCTGGCGGTCGGAGCGACCACGACGGTGACGTACTCGGTCACGGTCGACGACCCGCCGGCCGGCGACTCTGTGCTCGACAACGCCGTCGTCCCGACGGCACCAGGGGGCGAGTGCGACCCCGCAGCCGTCTGCGTGACGGAGACCCCGATCGCCTCGTTCACGCTGACCAAGGACGTCGATGTCACCTCGGCGATGCCCGGTGACACAGTGACGTACACCGTCACCGTCACGAACACGGGACAGTCGCCGTTCACCACGGCCGCACCGGCATCCTTCGAGGACGACCTCGCCGGAGTGCTCGACGACGCCGCCTACAACGGCGATGTCTCCGCCGGCGGCTCCGTGACCGGATCGGTACTCACCTGGTCGGGCGCGCTCGCCGTGGGTGCCTCGGCGACGGTGACCTACTCGGTGACCGTGAACGACCCGATCACCGGCGACCAGGACCTTGCGAACGTCGTCACCCCGACGGCACCGGGAGGCAGCTGCGCGATCGCGGCCGACTGCGTCACGAACACGCCCGTCGCCTCCTACACAGTCGCCAAGGAGGCGAGCGCGGCCTCCGCGCTGCCCGGTGACACGGTGACCTACACCGTCACCGTCACTAACACCGGCGACGTCGACTACACGGGCGCAGACCCGGCATCCTTCACCGATGACCTCTCCGGCGTCCTCGACGACGCGGTCTACAACGATGATGTGAGCGCGGGCGGCACCGTGAGCGGCACCACGCTCACGTGGTCGGGTGCGCTGGCTGCGGGCGACTCGGTGACGGTGACCTACTCGGTGACCGTCGACGACCCGATCACCGGCGACTTCTCGCTGCTGAACGTGGTCGCCCCGACGGGGCCCGGCGGCAGCTGCGACGACGTCTGCACGACGACGACCCCGCTCGGATCCTTCCGCATCGTGAAGGAGACCGAGTCCACCACGGTCGTCCCCGGTGACGTCGTGACCTACACGATCACCGTGACCAACGTCGGCGATGCGGCGTACACGGCGGCCGATCCCGCCTCGTTCACCGACGACCTGTCGGCCGTGCTCGACGATGCGACCTACAACGGTGACGCGACCTCGACCACCGGCACTGGCGTCGCGTACGCCGCTCCCGTGCTGTCGTGGTCGGGCGAGCTCGCCGTCGGCGCGGTGGTGACCGTCACCTACTCCGTGACGGTGAACAGTCCGGCGACCGGCGACGCCAGCCTGTCGAACACTGTGGTGACGCCTCCGGGCTCGGGCGGCAACTGCGAGCCCGGATCGACCGACCCTGCCTGCATCGCCAATGTCCCGGCGGCGGCGTTCACGATCGAGAAGACCGCCGAACCGGCGGTGGCACAGCCCGGTGACGTGGTCACCTACACGGTGACGGTCACGAACACCGGCGGCCTGCCCTACACGGACGCCGATCCTGCCGCCTTCACAGACGACCTCTCGCGGGTGCTCGACGACTCGTCGTACAACGACGACGTGTCTGTGGGTGGCGATGTCACCGGCGACACGCTGACCTGGTCGGGTCCGCTCGAGGTCGGTGAGACGCTCCAGGTCACCTATTCGGTCACGGTCGACGACCCGGTGGACGGCGACTTCCTGCTCCGCAATGTCGTCGCGCCGGCCGCCCCGGGCGGCGAGTGCGTGCCCGACTCCTGCATCACCGAGACGCCGGTGGCGTCGTACCAGGTGCAGAAGCAGGTCGACGTCCCCGATGCGAATGTCGGCGACGTCGTGACGTACACGGTCACGGTGACCAACACCGGGCGGGTTCCCTACACCGATGCGTTCCCGGCGCTGTTCGACGATGACCTCTCGGGTGTCCTCGACGACGCGACGTACAACGACGACGCCAGCGGCGGCGCGTTCGTCGCCGGTGACCTCATGTCGTGGACAGGTGCAGTCGCCATCGGATCGACGGCGACCGTCACGTACTCGGTGACCGTGAACGATCCACTCACGGGCGACGGACTCCTGCGCAACGCGGTGACCGCCTCGGGGCCGGGAGGCTCCTGTGACGAGGCTGCGGACTGCATCACCGAGACTCCGATCGCGACCTACCGCGTCGAGAAGGACGTCTCGACCACGCGAGCGTGGGTCGGAGACAGGGTCACCTTCACGATCACGGTGACGAACACGGGAGAGGTGCCGTACACCGATGCCAGCCCGGCGTCGTTCACCGACGATCTGAGCTCGGCGCTCGCTGTCGGACGGTACAACGGCGATGCCAGCAGCGGAGCGACCTACAGTGCTCCGTCCCTCAGCTGGGAGGGTGCGCTCGACGTCGGTGCCACCGTGAAGGTCACCTACTCGGTCACGGTCACCGAGCCGGGCGAGATCCTGAACGTGGTGGTCACACCACCCGGGTCCGGTGCGAACTGCTCGACCGGGTCCGGCGATCCCGACTGTCGGACGCTCACGACGATCTCTCCGGCCGGCCTGGCCGTCACCGGAGGGACCGTGTGGACGGCCGCCGGACTCGGAGGAATCGCGATGCTGGCACTGGGACTGATCCTGGCGCGCCGTCGCCGCGGAGCACTGCACGACTGAGGTGCCGTGTGAGAAGAGCGGCTGAGTTCTCCTCGGGGAGATGAGGTCGACTCAGCCGCTCACGGGCACCTCCCCAGGTGCCCGGTGGCGAGTGCACAGATGCACCCGCACATACCAAGACACCGCGCGGCCGAAATCATGACGCGGATGTCGAACCAGAATGTTGCGTGCCCCTGAGAAAGAAACTTGGGCCTATCGCGTCACGATCCGCTGATCCCGGTATCCGGTAGGGAGAAGGGGATCACTGTGCGTACCGCTGGTGGCCCGAAGACGGCCATAGGGCCATCAGGGACGGAGAGTTCAGGTGTCTGAACACAACAACACGCGCCGTGCGTTGTCGCTTCTGGGAGCGACCGCACTCGGCCTGGGGGCGATGCTCAGCGCGGGCGCTGCTGCACACGCAGCTCCTCAGGATTTCGGGAACATCGATCCGGACCGCACCGGTTCGCTGACAGTGCACAAGTATCTGCACCAGGACGGTGCCGTCGAGGGTGACATCAGCGAGGCGCCGGCGCCCGGTGACTTCACCGATCCGGTCGCGGACGTCGTCTTCACGGCGTACCCGCTGCTGCAGAACGGCACGCCGCTCGACCTCAACGTGGCGTCGAGCTGGGATGGCCTGAACGCCATCACTCCCGGCGCCGCATGCACGGCACCCGCCGGCTACACGCTGGGCGCTCCGGTTGCGCTGCCCGCGACGGATGCCGAGGGTATGGCCACGGTCGCGCTGCCGGTCGGCGCGTACCAGGTGTGCGAGACCTCGGCTCCGGCGCAGATCGTCGACCGGGCGATCCCGTTCATCCTCACGGTGCCGATGCCGTACCAGAGCGGATGGGTGTATGACGTGCACGCCTACCCGAAGAACGGCGAGGGCGTGATCGAGAAGACGATCGACCCCCAGCAGGACACGGGTCTGGGTTCGGTCATCCGATTCCCGGTGACCGTGCCGGTGCCGACGATGCAGCAGGAGTGGACCGGCTTCGCCATCCGCGACACGCTGGATGACCGACTGGAGCCTGTCGCAGCGGCCGATGTCGTGGTCACCGCAGACGGTACTGCTCTCGACCCCGCGCTGTACACGGTGGAGGTCGTCGGCCAGCAGGTGACGATGAACTTCACCGCAGCCGGTATCGCCTGGCTCAACGAGGGTCCCAACGACCACGTCGGCACTGAGATCCAGGTCGTCTTCGCCGGAACCGTGGTCAGCGTCGGCAACGGCACGATCACCAACCAGGCCGAGCTGTGGCCGAACAACCCGGGCTTCGACCCGGCTGTCCAGCCGCCGCTGCCCTCCAACGAGGTCAAGACCTACTGGGGCAGCCTCGAGGTGCAGAAGCGCGTCGCAGGGACCACCGGCACGCAGGGCACCCTGAACGGTGCCGTGTTCGAGGTGTACAACGCCGTCGACCCGTACGCGGCCGACTGCTCTGCGGCTGAGCCCACCGGTGCACCGGTCGTCGTCAACGGCGAGACAGAGTTCACCTCTGCGGGCACCGGTCTCATCACGGTTCCCGGCCTGTTCGTGAGCGACAGCGTGAACCCGGTGATCGACGCCCAGCAGCGCTGCTACTTGCTCAAGGAGACGGTCGCACCGGCCGGGTTCGTCCTGCCTGCCGACCCGTTCACTGCGGTCGCCGTGCAGATCGGCGCAACGACGCCGGCGGACAACGTCGAGATCGAGAACACGCAGCAGACCGTTCCGGCTCTGCCGATGACGGGTGCTGCAGGGCAGATCGCCCTCATCACCGCAGGCATCGGCGCGCTGAGCCTGGCCGTCGGACTGCTTCTGGTGAAGCACCGTCGTCGCGTCGAGGCGACGAACTAAGAGCACCACCCTGTACCGGACGGATGCGCAGGCACCCGTCCGGTACAGGCCATCGACCATGCGTAGATCCGGGGAGGAACGACGCGATGCTCATGCGTGAAGAAGAGGTGGCGCCGCCAACGGCCGTCGAGACCGGTGAGGGTGCCGTGACGAGTGCGTCGGGACGCCGGTGGAAGCCGGGCCTGCTCACGATCGCCATCGCCGTGCTGGGCCTCGGAGGCCTCGGCGCCGGCGTGTATCCGATGACGGCCGCCTGGGTGACGTCGTTCAACCAGTCGCAGGTCATCGAGAACTATGGAGCGGAGATCGAGAACGTGCACCCCGGTGCACGTGAGCAGCTCCGCGACGCGCGCGACTACAACGACGCCCTGAGCGCCGGCGCAGTGGTGCTCGGCGAGAACGCCAACCTCCCGGTCGGAGAGGGCACGCTCTCCGACGAGTCGCTCGACTACGACACGATCCTCAACGCGAACGCCGAGGGCTTGATGGCCCGCGTGAAGATCCCCAGCATCGACGTCGACCTGCCCGTGTTCCACGGGACCAGCGACGCGGTGCTCACTCGGGGCGCAGGACATCTGGAGGGCTCGCATCTGCCGATCGGCGGAGAGGGCACGCGGTCGGTCATCACGGCGCACCGCGGCCTCGCGAACGCGACGATGTTCACGAACCTCGATCAGGTGAAGACCGACGATCTGATCATCGTCGAGGTCTTCGGCGAAGTGCTCGCGTATCGGGTCCGCGACATCCAGGTCATCGAACCTCAGGCCAACGGCACGATCCGCCCGGAGGTGGGCGAAGACCTCCTCACGTTGATCACCTGCACGCCGCTGGGCATCAACACTCATCGCATCGTCGTCACCGCTGAACGCGTGACCCCGGTGCCCGACGCCGAGGCATCCGCAGCCGGTAAGCCGCCGACCATCCCGGGGTTCCCGTGGTGGGCCGTGCTCGGCGGCGGCGGACTGCTGCTCATCGGCGGCTACGTCGTCAGGCAGGGCTTCCAGGATGCTCGCGCATCCGCTGCTCGGCCGCTGTCCGCACAGGCGGACTCCACAGATCTGAACACACCCCACGGTGACGCCACCGAGGGGCTAGGGGGAAGCAATGAATAGCGATCACCGTTCGACACCGGTGACAGGTGGGCGCAAGTCGATCCGTCACGCTGAGAGACGCGCTCGGATCAGAGCCTGGATGCGCAGGGCGGGCTCCGCGTTGCTCGCGGTCGCCGCCGTGGGCGGCGGGACGCTCGTGCCCGCTGTCGCCGCGCAGGCAGCGACCGTGTATGAGATCGAGGGCGAGTGGCAGGCGCCGGTACCCACAGAGGTCACCTACGGTGACCCGCTCGTCTCGGTGTGGCGCTTCAACATCAATGACGACAGCCCGGCGCCGACCAACGAGCCCGTCGACAACGTCACCTTGACCTTCACGGTGCAGAACGCCAGGTTCACCACTGTGCCTGACGTCTGTCTCGCGACCGGAGTCACGCCGGTGTCCTCGATCTCGGCGGACGGCACGACGCTGGTGTGCAATGTCGGGACCCGCGACCAGGGCACCGCAGAGCTGATGCTCACGGGGCTCGAGGCGCGAGGGGATTCGGGTACCGCCGTCAGCATCACGGGCTCGCTCGGCGCCGTGCAGGCTGCACTTCCCGAGATTCCGATCGTGAACGAGTTCGCGATGGACATGAAGTTCGACGGAGGGAAGCCCGACAACACGCAGGCGGGTGCGCGTCAGCAGATGGCGTTCCCGTGGGCGCTGCGTCATGCGTCGGGTTCGACGCCCGGCCCGAACACGGTCAGCTACAACCTCACCTTCTCGACGACCGGCGGCGAGACTGTGACGCCGCAAGTGGCGGGGTGCACCGAGCAGAGCATCAAGCAAGCGGGGTATCCGTACTCCGGAACAGGACATGCGGCGAACGAGACCGCGCCATTTCCTGCCACGTGCACGCTGGTATCAACCGGCACGAATCGGATGCGGCTGACTCTCACAGGAATCGACTACTCCAAGACGGTGCTGCCGTCGCAGGACTCCGGGGGTGGGGAGCTGGAACCCGGGTGGGATGTCGTCGCCGCAGGCCTGGTGAACATCCAGTTCACCTACATCAACCGCACGACAGTGACCGTCGTGTCTAGCGCCCCCGTGTACACGTCGACTGTCGGTGAGACCTCGGCCGATGCTGCTGCCAACAACACCAATGCGCTCGCGGCTACACGGGGCGATTGGACCGGCGGGTGGGCGCTCGGTTCGCTGAATCCTCCCCAGCCGGGTTCGACCTGGACTGATACCTATCGTGCGATGGCCGGTGGCCCCGCCCGACAGACTGCGGGCGTTCGGACACCGAACGTGGGCGCGACGCAGAGCACTCAGATCTGCAGCATCGTCGACTCCCGTTACGTCAACGTGGTCGACGCGAAGATGGGGACCGTGACCGACGGTGTCGTCGCACCGTACGCGGGAATCACGTACTGGTACTACACCGGGACGGGCGTCAGCAATAACATGAACCCCACGCACGCGAACTACGACCCGAACACGTTCGTCTGCGATGGAAGCACCGGGTGGACGACTGTCAAGCCCGCCGACATGAGCACCGTCCGTGCGGTGAAGGCGATCGTCTCTCCCGCCGCGGGTGCCGCCATCGGCGAGAGCATCGCCCGCCTCTACGTCGACTCGACGGTCAAGCCGACTGTCGCAGTGGGCCAGGACATCTGGACCTGGACGTCATACAGCGTCAACGGCGGAACGAGCTGGTTCAACCTGAACAGGTCACTGAACGCAGCGGATGTGCCTGCCAACGGCACGGTGACACCGGACTCCCGCTACCCGTACACGTCTGGCGGGCGTGATGTTCTGCGTATCATCGCGGCCACTCCCGCCATCACGAAGTCCGTGGACCAGCGCGAGACGATTCCTGGGGCGACGGTCACGTACACGCTGACGTATCGGGCGAACGCAGCACTGAGTGCGACGGTTCCGTCGGTCGCGGTGAGCGATGTGCTCCCGGCGGGAATGCAGTACGTCGCCGGCAGCGCATCGGTCGCACCGACGAGCATCTCGGGTCAGACCCTCAACTGGACGTTCGCGAACGTTCAGACGAACACCGACTACGTGATCACGCTGAGTGCCAGGATCCCCGCCGACGCGGATCCCGGAGACGTGTACGAGAACACGGCGACCACCACGGTCGCCGGGGTGACAGCCACGGCCACCGCCGAGACCAAGATCCGCGACGGCGGCTACACGATGCTGACGAAGACGGCCGCCGAGGCGAAGGTCCCGCACGTTCAGGGTGTCGCCTCGGACTCGTGGACGGTGCGGATCTCGTCGCAGGACACGAGGACCCAGACCTTCACCGATGTCGTGGACGTGCTGCCGTACAACGGCGACGGTCGCGGGACTGACTTCTCGGGCAGTTACGCCCTGAGCGGTCCGGTGACCGCGGTCGCCGGCGCGAAGGTGTACTACACGACTGCGGCCCCGGCCACGCTCGTCGACGACCCGGCCGACGCATCCAACGGAGCGGCGGGCTCGATCACCGGCAACACCGTGGGCTGGTCGACGACGTTCACCGCGAACGCGACCGGCGTGCGCGTCATCGGGCCGGCCCTGGCGCCGTCCAGCGCCCAGGAGTTCGTCATCCCGGTCGTCACGAGCGGTGCCACGTTCGAAGACGTCTACGTGAACCGCGCTGAGGCGCGATCCGACCGCACCGAGCTGGTGATGCGCACCTCGAGCCGCTTCGAGATCGGTGCCGTGAACTCGGTCGCCCTCAAGAAGTACGTGCAGGATGCCGACGGTGAGTGGCACGACGCGAATGACATCGACGACTTCCCGCAGATGCATACCGGTGACACCGTCACCTATCGACTGGTCGTCACCAACACCGGTGACCAGACGCTGCACGACCTCGTGATCACCGACGACAAGGTCGACCTGGCATCCCTCGACCCGCTTCCTGCGGGACTCGAGCCCGGTGCCATCATCGCTGAGCTCCTGCCCGGCGCCGAGAACGCCGTCACGATCGAGTACCAGGTGCCGCTCACGGCGATGCCCGACGGCGGTCAGCTCGTGAACACGGCCTGCGTCGTGCCGGAGGACACCACGCCGCCGGCGCCGGGCGAGCCTGCGCCGGTCGAGGAGTCGTGCGACCCCGCCGGAATCACGGTTCTGCCGTCGAGCCTGACCTGGGAGAAGATCGCTGAAGGCTCCGAGGTGCCTCTGGCGGGCTCCGAGTGGCAGCTCACACCGGTCGATGCGAACGATGCGCCCACGGGCGCGGCAATCGATGTCGTCGACTGCGTGGCCGCGAACGCGACCGGATGCACGGGACGCGATATCGCGCCGGAAGCGGGTGTGCTGACCGTGAATCCGCTGACGGACGGTCGCTACCGCCTGGTCGAGACGAAGGCGCCCGCGGGCTACCAGCTCGACCCGACGCCGCACTACATCGACGTCGTGGGCGAGACGACGTTCGAGGATCCGATCGAGAACGTCCAGTCCGAGGTGCCCACCATCCCGCTCACGGGGGGGATGGGAAGCGACCTCTTCTGGATCACGGCGGGAGCGCTGGCGACAGCGGCGATCGGCGGTCTGCTGTGGCAGCGCCGCCGGCGTAGAACGCGCGACTAGCGAGACCCGGCATAGCCCGGTCGATGCGCTCTCTCGCGTCGGCCGGGCCATCGCTGCTCGACCAGCGCGAATGCGTTGCGGCCGGGCATCCGTGTGGTGAAGAATCCTGAGTGAAGGGGAGACCTTGTCCGATCATCCAGATGGCTCCGAGGCCCGCTCTGATGACGACCTCGTTCAGCTCGTGCGCAACGGAGACACGAAGGCGTACGGGGAACTCTGGAAACGTCATACCGGCCCGGCGTACTCCGTCGCGCGCACGTTCGTCTCGCTGGACGCTGATGACATCGTGTCTGAGGCGTTCGCTCGGGTGCTGCGTGCGATCCAGGCCGGCGGTGGACCGACAACGGGGTTCCGACCGTATCTGATCATGACGGTGCGCAATGTCGGTCGGCGGTGGTACGTGCAGCACACCACCATCAACGTCGCCGACCTCGAGTCCGAGGTCGATCCCGATGCTCGTCACGGCGAGGACACGGTCGTCGCGGAGCTCGAGAATGAGGCCACGCTCACAGCGTTCCGATCTCTGCCGACGCGCTGGCAGGAGGTTCTCTGGTACAGCGAGGTCGACAGCATGAAGCCGCGCGAGATCAGCGTTCTCCTCGGCCTCGCCCCGAACGCGGTCTCCGCGCTGATCGTCCGTGCGAAGCGCGGCCTGCGTGACGCGTGGATCAGCGCACAGCTGAGTGGGGCCCGCACCGCGGAATGCGAGGCGGCGATCAAGGACATGGGCGCGTACACCCGCGGCGCGCTCTCGACACGTGCGAACGCGACTCTCGAGCGACACCTCTCGACCTGTCCGACCTGCCCGAAGTCGCTCGCCGAGGCGCGGAACCTCGCCAACATCGCCGTCGCTCTGCTGCCGGTCGTCGCAGGCACCGCCGGCGCCGCGGGGTACCTCAGCACGCTGGATGCTCCGCCGATGTCCGCCGCCATGGCGTTGGGCGAGGGACTCGGGGTGTCGTCGGATGCTCCGACGCCCCCTCCCGAGGATCGCAAGAAGCGTCGGTGGCTGCTCCTCCTCCTGATCGCGCTGCTGGCAGCCGCTCTGGCCGCATCGATCTGGCTGAGCACCCGACCGTCCGATCCGGCGGGGACGGACGGCGACGGGGAGGGTGCGTCCGCTCCGACGGATCGAGCGGCCCCGACCGCATCCGCCGATCCGACCGCGACGCCGACACCGGCACCGACGCCAACGGCCGAGCCTTCACCGGACGCGAGCACGCCCCCGGGCGGCCCGGGCGCGCCGCAGCCCAGCAGCCCGCCCGGTGACTCGCAGAACCCGCCGGTGAACTCACCGAGCACGCCGCCCCCGGCTCCCGTCGCCTCTGTCGTGCAGCTCAACGGCAGCATGTACCCCCGGATCACTGGAAACGACGCGGCGCCCGGCGCCCGTGTCGAGGTGCTGGCCGGCGGTTCTGTCCTGGCCTCGACGACGGCGCGCAGCGACGGCTCCTGGTCCGTGCACCTCACCGACGCGGCACCGGGCAGTCATGTCGTCGCGGCGCGACAGGTCGTCGGAGGTGTCGCGTCGGCATCCGGTGGCGCGCTCTCGTACACAGTGGGCGGCGGTCCCAGCCCGTCCAGCCCTGCGGCCGGGGCCACGGTCACGGCATCCCGCTTCGCCTTCACGATGACCGCGGCGGCCGGAACGGTTCTCCAGCGCGAGATCGTCGGCGTCACCCCGGTGCAGACCATCCGCATTCCCTCCAGTGGGGCGTGGAAGGAGTACCTGGCCGTCCCGGCCGGCTCGCACACCATGAAGCTGCGGTATGCCAACCCGTCGACCGGAGACTTCGGTCCGTGGTCGAGCACGAGCTTCACCGCGCAGTAGGCGCGACGGCTCCGCGGCAATGGCGGCGTCGAAGCAGGAGGGGTTCAGGAGGGGGAGCGAGAGGCGCTCACCCCTCCTGCCCGGACCGGGTGCCGGGATTCTCACCGGCGGGGAGGCCGGTGTTCTCCGAGTGGGGATCGGAGTAAGGGGTTGGGGCCCCTTTCATAAGACCAGATCCCCTCACCCCGTGATCGTGACGGCAGTTCCGAAACATTTCTTGCGAAGTCGCACGGATCACGAGGCACGGCGCAGAGCCGCCCGTGCCCGGTCCGCCGATTCGGAGGCCACGCAGTAGATCGCGAGGATGAGCGATGTGATCCGCACCGAGTGGTTGAGCCATCCGCGCGCGGCGAGGGTGTTGGTCACGACAGTCTGCTCGCCGAGCAGGTCGCCCTGCCCGCGCAGCCCGTCCGACAGCCACTGACGTGCCATCGTCATGTCGGTCTGAGTGATGGCGCCGCCAGGGGGCACGATCGAACAGCCCTCGGCATCCATCGGGATCGCGTCGATGGTACGCAGCGCGTCGAGGGCTCCCGAGAGCGCGCCGCCGACGAGGTATTGACTGGTCTCGCCACGCAGGAGCGCAGCCCAGGTGTCGAGCGGGGCGATGTCCTGAAGCCTGAACGACCTGGCGTCCTCGGCGGTGAGGGCGCGCTCCAGTGCGCGGTAGACGTCACGGTGGTGAGCGGGAGGGGCGATCGTGGTGCTCATGGGGTCCTGACTCTCTCGATGACCTGTGTCATCAGTTACAGACCCGCCAGAACCCGATCCGTTACGCGGATCCCGGTATCTCGCGTCACATATCAGCGGGATGCGCGTCTTGCTTGTAGGGCGCAGAAGCGCCGTGAGACCCGCATCCGAGAGGCACCTCCGTGGTATCGACGCTCAGCATCTGGAACGACCTCGCTCCGCTCTTCGAGTTCCTCGGTGCAGCCGGGTTGATCGTCGCGATGTCGGCGGCTGCCGTCGCCGGTGTCGCCGCAGGGTTCGACCGGGCGGATGCCGTGGGCGTGAGCACCGGGATCTGGCTGACCGGTGTCCTGTTGAGCGGATGCGCGAGCTATGCCGGTGGATGGTGGGTGATCGGTGTCGCGCTCGCCGCATACCCGGCGGCGTTGCTCGTCGGGACCCTGGCCAGAGTCGTCGCGCTGAACACAGAGGTGGCGGCCGCGTGGCGACGCGCGGGAGCAGATCGACGCGTTTCGGGCTAACCGGATCACGGTTCAGCCGTTTCGTGACGCAGTTCAAAAATGTTCGCGATTCCTACGGCGAGTCGCGATTTTCGAGTAGCGGCGGGGGTTGTCGGCCCGCCATTCTGAGCGGCAGCGCGATGAGGCGCTGATGAGTATCGGGGGATTCTTGTGACTGGTCGATCGATGTGGCGACGTGGTGTCGGTGCGGTGCTGGGTGCGGCGGCGGTGTGGGCGATGGTGCTCGCTCCGCAGGCTGCGCTCGCTGCGATGGAACCAGGAGCGCACTCGTCCGCGGCAGTGGTGTCGGTCGACGCAACGACGATGATGACGACGGCGGACGCGAAGGACGCCGACGACGACACGATCCCCGACGTCGTCGAGCGTGAGGTGTGCGGCACGGCGACGTGTGCGGTGGGCACGGAGGACGAGGATGCCGACGGCATCCCGGACTGGACCGAGGTGCTGTCGTGTGACAGCCCCAGGCCGTCCAGCGTGCTGCAGCCCGAGCAGGAGCCGCGGCTGGCATCGCCTCACGAAACGCCAAAGCGGCGGCCTTCAACAAGCGTGCGACGGCCAGCCTGAGTCGAGGGCCGGGAGGCGGCACCTCGGGCTTCAAGCCGATGAGTATCTCGACCGGGCAGCGGGTAAACACTCCATCCGCTCGGACAAGCACATTCGTTTCGGCGACGCACGCGGAATGTGTGTACTTCGATCACGCCTGCCGCGCGACTCTCTCTGGGCCCCCTGTCCGGCTCTCTGCGGAACAGTGGGTCGGAATGGGACTCGCGGTCCTCGGTGCAGCTGCCATCGTCGCGGGCATGGTATGCATCGCCGCCAGTGGCGGAACGTGCGCCGCGCCGCTCGTCGTTTTCACGAACACGGCAGTGACGGCAGGCCGAGGGGCAGTAGTTCTCTCGAGCGTCACGATCACCGTGGGGGCCGCGGCGGGGACGGCCGTCGGAATCGGCGGCGTCGCCGGGATCACTACCGGCACCGGCGTGCTCTTCAACAAGTCCAACGGGGGAAGCGATGTGCCCGGCTCTCTAAGCCGAGGCGACATGAAGAAGCTCGGGGACAAGCAGTATGAGAAAGCCATGGGAGAAAGCGCTCATGACTTCAAATGGGATGTTGTCGGTGGACAGGTTTCAAGATGGGACATATATCACGGAAAGGACGGTATGCTTTACCTGATAAGCAAAGACGGTCGTGTGATAGTTCCGACGTATAAGCCTTGGAAGGGGTGAAAGCTCATGAATAGCTCGCAACCCGAACTCACCCACACGAGCCGAGCATATTTTCGGGTCACTAGTTCCTCCATGACGCTGGATGAAATGATTGGAGTGCTCGGCGTTGCTCCGAGCAGCGGTTGGTCGAATGGCGACCGAGTGACACGAGGGAACGGCAGCTTTGAGCGCGTCATGACGTTTAGTTCCTGGACACTGGAGTCGCCGTTAGGTCTGGACGCACCCATGCACGAGAAGCTTGAAAGCCTGTATGAACCCGTCCTTGGCCTTTCGTGGCGGCTCTCAGGACACGATTCTCTTAGATGCACGCTCCAGCTTGTCCAATACTTTTCCGAGCCGGGAGATCTCGGATTTAATCTTTCGAATAATTGGTTGTCACTCTTGGCCGCAGTTGGCGCTGAGTTTGACGTTGATCAATATCGATAGGTCTGCTATCACGACGCAAGCGGATGGGCGGTCGACGTCGTATGCGTATGACGGGTTGGATCGCCGCACGGGCGTGACCGACCAGACCCTGCACGGGACGGACACGACCACCACGGCGTGGGACGGGTTCGAGCCCGCCGCGACCGACAGTGACCTGCACGGGGTGACGAGCCTGTTCCGCGACCCCCTCGGCGCCGTCGCCTACCAGGCCGGTGCGTCCGGAGGCGAGTGGGTGCTCGGTGACCAGCGCAACGTGACCGCAACCGCGGGCGCGAATGGGCAGATCACCGACCTGGTGAACTATGCGGACTTCGGTGGTGCGGAGTATGAGTCCACCGGGTGGGCATCCCTCGTCGGCAACGACCAGCAGCCTGGTGACCCCACCCTCGGCCTGGACAACTACTACGCCCGTGACTACGACCCCACGACCGGGTCCTGGGTGCAACCGGATGACTGGCGCGGGTTGTTGGTGCGCCCGCAGTCATTGAACCGGTACTCGTACATCGAGAACACCCCGGTGTCGTTCAGTGACGACCTCGGGTACGTCAGAAGCTATATGAGGGCCAGCGGTGGTGGGAATCGTCCGAGTGTGGTCAAGCGTGCAGCGGCGAAGGCAGGTGCTGCAGCCGGTGTCGCAGCACGGAACGCCAAAGCAGCGGCCGTGCGGACACGGGCCATGGCCAGCCTGACCCGTGGACCCGGCGGAGGAGTCTCCGGCTTCAAGTCCACGAGCATCTCCCCGCGACACCGTGTCAGCACGCCCATGGCGCGCTCCGCCGGGCTCCTGCCGACGAGGCACCTGCTCACACCGACCGGCTGCGACCGCATGGACAAGAACTGCGGAGGCAACGGCAACCTCTTCGGCTGGAGCGACGACATCTGGCGCACGATCGGTGCAACTGCCGTTGGCGTGCTGGTCGGCATCGTTGTAACCGCGGGCGCTATCGCGGCGGCGGGATGCGTCGTGGCCACGCTCGGCGCTTGCGCTGGGGTCATCGCCGCCGCAGCCATCATTGGTGGCGCCGCGGGCGGATTGGCGTCCTACCTCTTCGCCACGCCAGCGAGGGAGCGAACGCCATCAGAGATGGTCCTTTCGACCTTGGTCGGCGCCGCAGGCGGAGCGATTGGTTCCATTGCCGGTGCGCTGATCAGCCGCGTCATCGCGGGCACTGTCGCGGGAGTTGGATCCAAATCAGGATCGGCGTTGGGAGGAGCTCAAGTCGGAACAACGCTGAGTCGCTCCCAACTGAACCCAACTCAGCTAGCGGATCTGAACCGATACACGAAGAGACTGCCAAAGGGTGCAGGTGAAACGACGATTACGCAGGGAGCAGACGGGACCCTGAAGTTCTCGGCGGTAGTGCCCGGGATTGTTCCCGGTTCCTCTGCGATATACACCAAAGTCGTCGACGCTTCGGGCAAAACGATTGGATACTTTAAGACTACGGTTACCCCAGACGGCTCTATCGCCCATATCAAGGATAAATTCGTCAAATGAATCGAAAGCGAGCAAGACTGACGTTGCTGCGAGCACTCGTGACCTGGGACGGAGACCCTGCCCAACTCACGCGCGAGCTTCTGTCATCTCCGCCTTTCGTTCGTTCGGGGCTGGTCGTCTTGCGTCTTCAAGATATCGATGCTGCAATCCGGCGCTTCGTCAGCGGAAGGGCTAGTGCGGAGGATCTGGCCGATTGGGCAGAGTGCGTCCACACAGTTGAAGACATTGACTTGGATGATGCGGCTCGCGACCTTATTGCACAGGCGCTTTTCGAGCTCTCCACCCCCGAACTGTTTGGCTCTATGGAAGACATCTCGACCTCACTGCTTCGCCGAATCAGCTCCAGTTGAGCTGGAGACGCCCGCGCCGGCAAACGCTGCGAGGCGCATCGACAGTTTCGGATGCGCTTGGCAACATCTCAGTCGCTAGCGGGGATTCGCTTGTCGTGGGAGGTGACAATCCCGGCCTGATCACGACTACGGATGAGCCTCCCCACTTGGAGCACGGATACCACTACTACGTGCAGCTCAACGAGGAAGAGGGAATCGTGTCCTCTGCTCGTTACTCGATTCCACCAGCGGGGCTCGGAAAGGGCGAGTCGTTGACCTCGCACGGTGACGTCCGTACGACTGCGTGCGAGTGGCCCGATCGAACTGGGACAGTAACCGCACCGCGTGGGCGGTCACCGGTGCAGAAGCGGGCGATTCTGCCCTGACGGCGACGTTCAACCCGGCGGGCCAGCTCACGGGGACGACAACCACGGTCTACATAGGTGGCGATTTCTCACCGCGGAGACGATCGGAGCGCAGATGCGGCATCCCTACGAGGTGACGGCTTTCGTCGAGCGAGGCTGGTGGCTGGTGCACGCCGTCGACGTCGGCGCACAGGTGCGGGTCAGCACGCTCGCGGAAGTCGAATCTGCGGCCCGCGAGCTCTATGCGCGGCGTCTCGGCATGAAGCTGGCCGACGTCGCGGTCACCATCCAGGTGTACCGGTCGACTCCTGCAGCGGTCATCCGCGCCCGCTGGATCGGGCGCGTACGCCGCTGACCGGCGTCACACGTGGACGTCTGCCGGCGACTCCTCGCCCTCGTGGAAGCTGGGCTTCTTGCCGATCAGGCGGCCGATGCCGAGGATGACACCGACGACGATCAGACCGGCGACGAGACCGGCGATGGCGGAGAACAGGGTGTCGCCGATCCAGACGATGACGCCGCCGGCAGGCTCCAGGAAGTGCTCGATGGCGTGCAGGATGTCGGCGCCGAAGTGCACGCCCACCTCGCCGAGGTTCACCAGCAGCAGGTGGCCGCCGACCCACAGCATCGCCACGGTGCCGAGGATGCTGATGAAGCGGAAGACGGCCGGCATCGACCGGACGATCCTGGTGCCGGTGTGACGAACCCGCTTCGAGGGGTTCTTCGCCATCTTCAGGCCGATGTCGTCGATCTTCACCAGCAGCGCGACGGCCCCGTAGACGACGCCGGTCATGAGCAGGGCGATCACCGCGAGGATCGCCAGGGTGGTCCAGATGTCGAGGCCAGCCTCGAGGTTCGCGAGCGAGATCAGCATGATCTCCGTCGAGAGGATCAGGTCGGTGCGCACCGCACCCCACACGAGCTTGTTCTCGTTGCGGGCGCTCTCATCGGCGTGGCCGTGCTGCACGCCGAACCACTCGAGCACCTTCTCGGCACCCTCGAAGCACAGATACGCGCCACCGAGGATCAGCAGGTAGGGCAGCACCCACGGCGCGAAGGCCGTCAGCAGCAGCGCGATGGGGATGATGATGAGGAACTTGTTGGCCAGCGATCCGACGGCGATCTTCGCGACCACCGGCAGCTCGCGAGCGGGCGTGATGCCCTGCACGTACTGCGGGGTGACGGCGGCGTCGTCGATCACGACGCCGGCGGCCTTGGCCGAGGCCTTCATCGCCGCGCTGAGGATGTCATCGACGACGGCGAGCAGTCCAACCGACATGTGCGTCTCCCTGGGGGTATGTGTCCGGCTGAGCAACTCTATCGACTGCTTTCGAACTCACAGCGCGCTCACAGTTCCGCGGGACCAAATCGGGCCTCCGCCTGGTTCTCCTCTATGACGCTGCAGCCAGCCGCGTCAGACAAAGGAGACAGACCATGTCGAACGAGTACGGCAAGACCCCGCAGGCGGTCAGCGACCTCACGCACCTGCAGTACGAGGTGACGCAGGAGGATGCCACCGAGCCGCCCTTCCGCAACGCCTACTGGAACAACCACGACGACGGCATCTACGTCGACGTCGTCTCGGGCCAGCCGCTGTTCGCGTCGACCGACAAGTTCGACAGCGGCACCGGATGGCCGAGCTTCACCAAGCCGATCGAGCCGGATGCGGTCACCACCCGCACCGATCGCACCCTGTGGATGAAGCGCACCGAGGCCCGCTCCAGCGGCGCCGACAGCCACCTCGGGCACGTCTTCGACGACGGACCGAGGGATGCCGGTGGCCTCCGCTACTGCATGAACTCCGCCGCCCTGCGCTTCATCCCGGCTGACAGCCTGGAAGATGAGGGGTACGGTCGCTACCGTCACCTCTTCGCCGGCTCCGACGCCGACACCACCGCATCCACCTCTGAGGAGCAGTCATGACCGACACCGGAACCATCACCCGCACCCCCGGGACCGAGACCGCCGTGCTCGCCGGCGGTTGTTTCTGGGGCATGGAAGACCTGATCCGCCGCCAGCCCGGCGTGCTCGACACCCGTGTCGGCTACACCGGCGGCAGCAACGATCACGCGACCTACCGCAACCACCCCGGCCACGCCGAGGCTGTGGAGATCGTCTTCGATCCCACGAAGACGACGTACCGCGACATCCTCGCGTTCTTCTTCCAGATCCACGACCCGTCGACAAAGGACCGTCAGGGAAACGACATCGGCTCGAGCTACCGCTCGGCGATCTTCCCGCTCACCCCCGAGCAGGAGGCCGTCGCCCGTGACACCATCGCGGACGTCGACGCCTCCGGCCTGTGGCCGGGCAAGGCCGTGACCACGATCGAGCCCGCTGGCCCGTTCTGGCAGGCCGAGGAGGAGCACCAGGACTACCTGATCAAGTACCCGAACGGCTACACGTGCCACTTCCCGCGTGCAGGATGGGTGCTGCCCCAGCGCGAGCAGAGCGCCACGGTCTGACGGACGCACCGAGAGCCCTTCGTCCTGACGGACGGGGGGCTCTTGTCGTGCTGGTGCGTGTCGGAGTTCGCTGGATGTGTCAGTGCATGCGCGTCGGTGCAGCGCCGTCAGTGCATATGCGTCGGTGGCCGGCTCTGGCCGCGGAACGGGCGATGGTCAGGCCTCGGAGAGGAAGGCCAACGCCGCCTCCTTGAAGGCGCGCGAACCCGGGGCGTTGAAGTGGTTGCGATCCGGGATCTCGAAGAACCTCCCCTGAGGGGCGGCGGACGCCAAAGCCTTCGAACCCTCGATGATCGCATCCTTCGACCCGGTGGCGAACAGGATGGGCCCCGCCGGAGCATTCGACGGGTCGGGGTCGATGGTCCGTGACGACCGCATCCCCTCGGCCAGGGCGACGAGCGCCGCGAGGTCGTTGCCCGGCACTCGCTCGGTCAGCGTGATGTAGTTCTGCGTCGTCGCATCGCTCACCGGGGTGCCGTCGGCCAGGTACGCACGCACCTGGTCGAGATCCAGGCGGGCGAGCGGGATGCCGTCCGGCACGCCGCCGAGCACGGCACGACCGATCCGGTGCGGCAGGTCGCGGACGACCTCCCATCCGACGCGGGCGCCGAGTGAATAGCCGACGTAGAAGGCGTCGTCGACGAGATACGCGTCCATGACCGTCTCGACGTCGGTCGCCAGGGTGCGGATGCCGTACGCATCGGGCTGATGCGGCTTCTGGCTGAGGCCGTGGCCGCGCTGATCGAGGGCCAGCACGCGGTATCCGGCCTTGGTGAGCTCGCGCACCCACCCCGTGAGCACCCAGGTGTCGCGGGCGCTCGAGGCGAAACCGTGCACGATCACCACCACCGGAGCGTCGAGCTCGCCCCACGTGTACGTCGCGAGGCGTGTGCCGTCAGCGGCGTACACCTGCTGAGGTTCGGGCATGTTGGTCAGGTCGGAGAGAGGGACAGCCACGGCATCCATCATCCTCCTGCTCCGTGGTCGGTCGCATCGCGCGGCGGGCGGCACCCGAAACCCGGCCCCGAAACCCGGCCCCGAAAACCCGTCCCCGAAAACAGGAAGAACGCCCGAGGTCAGGAGAATCCGGTGGGATTCGTCCTGATCTCGGGCGTTCGTCCTGCGCTCAGCAGGATGCTGCGCGGCAGAAGGCAGAGCGGATGCGGCTCAGAAGCGCGCGCGCAGAGCCTCACCGAGCGATGCGTCGACGTTCGTCCAGTACTGGAAGAACCGCTCGCGGATCGCGTCGATCGTGATGCCCTGGCCCTGGCCGGTCAGGGTGTCGAGGAAGCGCGCCCGCTGCTCGTCGTCGAAGACCGTGCGGTACAGCGTGCCCGCCTGGCCGAAGTCGTCGTCGTCCAGGTGCAGGGTCGCCGCGGCGCGGATCAGCTCGCCGTCCGACTCCCAGCTCGCCTCGACGCCGGCGGCCGGGTCGGCCGTGGGCCCACCGGCCGCACCGTAGGAGTTCGGCGTGTAGACGCGGTGCTCGGCCGGGTTGAACTTGTACTGCATCTGGCCCTCGTGCATGTAGTTGCGCACTTCGGCCGCGTGCGGCTGGTTGACCGGCAGCTGGTTGTAGTTCGCACCGATGCGGTAGCGCTGAGCATCCGAATAGGCGAACACGCGAGCCATGAGCATCTTGTCGGGCGAGATGCCCGTGCCGGGAACCTGGTTGCCGGGCGAGAAGGCGGCCTGCTCGATCTCGGCGAAGAAGTTCTGCGGGTTGCGGTCGAGCGTGAACGTGCCGACCTTGATGCGCGGGTAGTCCTTCTTCGACCAGGTCTTGGTGAGGTCGAACGGGTTGAAGCGGTAGGTCTTGCCCTCTTCATACGGCATGACCTGCACGTAGACATCCCACGAGGGGGCGTCGCCGCTCGCGATCGCGTCGAACAGGTCGCGACGGTAGTAGTCGGCATCCGATCCGGCGAGCTTCTCGGCCTCTTCGGCGCTCATCGCCTCGACGCCCTGCTTCGAGAGGAAGTGGTACTGCACCCAGAAGCGCTCGCCGGCGGCGTTGACCCACTGGTAGGTGTGCGATCCGTAGCCGTTCATGTGGCGCCAGCTGCGCGGCAGGCCACGGTCGCCCATGAGGTACGTGACCTGGTGGGCGGACTCGGGGGAGAGGGTCCAGAAGTCCCACTGCATGTCGGCGTCGCGCAGACCGGAGTCGCCGAGGCGCTTCTGCGAGTGGATGAAGTCCGGGAACTTCATGGCGTCGCGCAGGAAGAAGGTCGGGGTGTTGTTGCCGACGATGTCGAGGTTGCCCTCGGACGTGTAGAAGCGCAGCGCGAAGCCGCGGACGTCGCGCCACGTGTCGGGGGAGCCCTGCTCGCCAGCGACCGACGAGAAGCGCAGCAGCGTCTCGCTCTGAGCGCCCGGCTGGAAGGCCGCGGCACGGGTGTAGGCCGAGACGTCCTCGGTCACGGTGAACGTACCGAAGGCTCCGCCGCCCTTGGCGTGCGGGTTGCGCTCCGGCACGCGCTCGCGGTTGAACGACGCGAGCTTCTCGACGAGGTAGCGGTCGTGCAGAACGGTGGGGCCGTCTGCTCCGACGGTGAGCGAGTGGGCATCGCTCGCGACGGGGGTACCCGTCTGGGTGGTGGTCGCCGGGGTCGGCGTGGTCGATGGGTCGGTCATGTTCTTCTCCTTCTGCGCGCAGGCACGACGACGATGCTCCCGGGGTCGGGAGAGGCGGCGGATGCTACTGCGCGGCGTTCTGGCAACTGGGGCACAGGCCCCAGAAGGTCACTTCGGCTGTCTGGACGGTGAATCCCCCCGCCGAAGACGGGGTGAGGCACGGCGCTTCGCCGACGACGCAGTCCACATCGCCGACCGCACCGCATCGGGTGCAGACGACGTGATGGTGGTTGTCGCCGATGCGCCGTTCGTAGAGCGCCGCGGAGCCTGCCGGTTCGATCCGGCGGAGCAGCCCCGCCGTCGTCAGGTCCGCGAGGATGTTGTGCACCGACTGGATCGACGTCGTCGGCAGCACCTCGGACACGGCGCGGTAGACCCGCTCCGCATCCGTGTGGGCCATGGACTCCATGACCTCGAGCACCGCGACGCGGCCGGCGGTCGCCCGCAGCCCCGCCTCATGCAGTGCGGAGTCGAAGTCGGTGTCCATGCCTCCACCGTATCCGTTCTTTTGAATTACTCAAAAGAACGGCGTGTCGGGCGCGGCGTGCGGGAAGATCAGGACTCCGACGGCGCAAGGGGCAGCTCGAGGCCGTAATTCCAGGTCAGGATCGCCGGCTGCTCGCGATAGAAGCTCAGCACAGACACCGATCCGGCATCCAGGGTGATCTGCGCACCGAATCGCGGAGCGAGGCGCAGGTAGACCGCGGTGAGGATGCGGAGGAAGTGGCCGTGCGCGACCAGTGCCACATCTCCGTCGACGAGTGCGGGCAGAACCCGGGTGAGCACGCGCGATGCCCGCGCTGCCACCTCCTCGACGGTCTCGCCGGGCGTCTTGCCCCGGATCACACCGTGGGTGAAGGCGCTCCAGTCGTAGCCGAGCTCCTCGCGGATGTCCTTCGTCGTGCGCCCCTCGTACCCGCCGTAGTCCCACTCGACGAGGAGCGGATCGACCTCGGCGTGCAGCCCGGCGAGCTCGGCCGTCCGGCGGGCGCGTTCCAGGGGCGAGCACAGCACGAGGGAGAAGTCGTAGTCCGCGACCAGCTGTCCCGCACCACGGGCGAGATCCTCGCCGCGGGGCGTGAGGGGGATGTCGGTGAGCCCGGTGTGGAATCCCGCCTTCGACCACTCCGTCTCGCCATGGCGCAGTAGCACCAGCTTGCCGGTCGGGTTGTCGGGCGAGGGGTGGTCGGGCAGCGGATCGTTCATGGTCACTCCGTCACCGTAGTCCGAACGCATCCCGGGCGGACACCCCTGCGTGACACGCCCACCACAGGACTCACCGCGTGATCGTGAAGCCTCCGCCGCGCACGCGCACCTTCCCGCCCTGCACGGCCTGACCGCGTGACGACCCCTCGGCGTCGTATGCGTGTCCTGACCCCGCAGCGAGGGGCGCGACCCGCTGATCGCGCCGCGTCCCGTTCGCATACAGCACGGCGGAACCGGATGTCGTGGCATACACGGCGTTCACCACAGCCGGCTGGATCACGAGGGCGTCGAGTCGCACATCACCGCGGCTCGTGCAGCGCACGGTGACCGGCTCCGCAGGCAGATCGCCGCCGAGCAGCTGCGGAACGAGCATGCCGTCGGCCTCGGTCAGGCCGCGGTCGCCGGTCCCGCCCGCAGGGATACGACTGCTCCACAGGCGTCGGCGCCCACGGAACACCTCCCACACGGCATCTCCGGCATCCGCCTTCTGCCTCCAGATCAGGCCGTGCAGGATGCCGCCCGCCTCGGTCACGTCGAACTCGACCGACTCGCCCGCGGGAACCCGCACGTACGCTCCGCCTGACAGGTTGCCCTCGCCGGTCCATGCGCCGCCCTCGGGACGAATCACTTCGCATCCGGCCGAGAGCCGCGCGTTCTCCGCGTCGATCACCCGCAGCCCCGAGAACGACGAGAGCCCCGTGATCGAGGTCGCGATGCGGGCGATGTCGCGGTTCGCGTCGAGCAGCAGCATCGTCAGCAGCCCGTGGATCGTCGATTCAGCGCCGGAGTTGCGATTCACGCGCCCATCCGTCTCGATGCCGTCGAATGTGACGCCGGTGGCCGGGTCGTAGACGGGGATGCCGGCCGTGTTGGCGCCGAAGAACCAGCCGGCCACGAGCCCGGCGAGCACTCGCAATCCCTCGCCGCCGACGGTGGCAGCCTGTACCGCACCGGCCACGCGACCGTGCGCGCCGTACGCGATCTGCGCTTCGGCGGGCAGTGGCGCCCAGGCATTGTGCGGTCCGCCGGAGGCGAGCACCTGAGGCGTGAAGCTCCCGGCATCCGACACTGCGGCGGCGGTCCAGGCTCGCTGCCGCAGCAGGGCACCGGCCCGAGCCAGAGCCTCCGGCGCGGCGGCGCCCCACGCGTGCCAGAACCCGAGTGAGCCGGTCCAGGGCAGGACAGCGCCGAACGGCCAGCCCTTCGCCGGGTCGGTCGCCATCGCGGCGACACCCTCGCCGTAGGTCTGCAGGGCGCGGCGACTGCGCGTGTCGCCCGCCTCGGTGGCCGCGGCGAGCCCGAGCATGGCCTCTGCCGTGGCATCCGCTCCGCCGGCGATCAACCAGGCAGGCAGCCGCCGGCCATCGCTGCGCACCCACTGTCCGGCTCGGGCGAGCGATTCTCGCTCGAGCGCGTCGAGGCACGAGTGCAGCCGCTCGAGCAGGAACGCCGCGAACGCCCGATCCTCGCGACGGAATGCCGCGTACCCCTCGCCGAACGCCCACACCGTGCGCGCCAGCCAGTACGACTCCGCCGAGTCCGACGGGTCGGGCAGCTCGACGGGGATCGCGCTGGGGGTGAGCGTGCCGTCCTCCTGCTGCCACAGCACCACCCGTCCGGCGTTCTCGCCGCTCGCCGTCTGCAGGAACGCCAGCGATCTCAGCACCTCACGCGCCTCCTCGCGGGCCTGCGCGTCGCCCGTGGCCTTCCACTCCCGCAGGAACACGACGGCGGCCCGGGCGATGTCATCCGCGTTGTAGGCACCCTGCGACCAGTAGCCGCTCGTCGGATCCTTCGTGCCCCCGCCGACCGGGCGGTATCCGCCGGCGCCATCGGTGTCGGCATACGTCCACGGTGCGAGCACGGTCGGCGAGGCGTCGATGTCGTACGTCGTGTGGGTGGCGGTCGCCGTGATCGGCACCTCGGCGAGCAGGAAACGCAGGTGAGCGAGGTTCGTCAGCCGCGCGCCTCGAGCTGACCCGGTCGGCAGGGTGCCGAGCGGCACGCGAGAAGCGGATGCCGAGGCCTGAGCTCCGGCCGGATCGAGGGGCAGCAGCGCCAGCGCCGAGGTGGCGGCAGCCGCACTCAGGAAGGTCCGTCGGGAGATGGCCATGGTCTCATTCCTCGCTCGTGCTCGCGCTCGTGCTCGTGCTCGTGTCGTCGCCCTCGCTGTCGCCTTCGCGGAGGGCGCGACCCCACGGCTGGGCGGGGTCGTGGATGGCGACGGCCAGTGTTGTATCGGACTGTCCGTAGTACGCGAACCACCGGCCCTGGAACTTCACGAGCCCCTCGACGAATGTCACGTTCGACACCAGACCGTGCATGTCCTCGAACGTCTGCGGGCGCAGCCACGGCTCCTGCAGACGGGCGATGACCTTCGTCGGCTCGTCGGGGTCGATCGCGATCTGTCCGCAGCGGTAGTCGACGTCGACCGAGCCGTCGTCGTGCACGGTGCGGGTCGCGCCGTTCGTGAGGAACACGAGCAGTCCGTTGTCGGCGAGCACGGGCGAGGTGCCGATCTCGACGAGCGCCTCGTCCCAGGTGCCCGGGGTCGGCGAGTACATCGGTTCGGTGTCGGCCGTCCCCGGCGTCCAGTGGATTAGGTCGTCGCTGGTCGCCCAGTAGATCGCCCCCTCGCCGAAGTACATCCACCACTTGCCGTGCATCTTCTGCGGCACGATGACGCCGGCCTTCGACCAGTTGAACCCACGCGGATCCATGGTCTTGAACGTGTCGAAGTCGTCGAACAGCGGACCGTGCTTCGTCCAGGTGCGCAGATCCGTCGAGGTGGCGAGGCAGAGCTGCGCGCTGCGCCGATCCCACCCGGTGTAGGTCAGGTAGTAGGTGCCGTCGATCAGCGCGATGCGCGGATCCTCGCATCCGTAGCGCTCGTAGTCCTCCGACGGCGAGAGGATGGGGGCGTCCTCGCGCGTGAAGTTCACGCCGTCGCGGGACCGGGCGATGCCGATGTGCGAGACGATGTCGTCGGCGTGCGCGCGGTACAGCAGCACGACCTCGTCGCCGTCGACGAGCGCGGCCGGGTTGTAGAGGTTCGCGGACTCCCAGCTGTCGCCCTTCGGACGCAGGATGGGGTTGCCCTCGTAGGGGGTGAAAGGGCCGAGGGGGAAGGATGCTCCGGTGAACATGGATGCCTTTCTGGCTAGCCTTTGACGGCCGCGCCGAGGTCGGTGGCTCGGAAGAAGCGCTGGAACACGATGAAGAGGATCACGACGGGGAACGCCAGGGCGGTCGCGCCGGCGAGGATCGCACCGTTGGGGTTGGCCGTCGACTGCGCGACGTTGGAGATGTAGTTCGCGAGCGACACCGCCAGCGGCTGCAGCGACGCATCCTTCGTGATGAGGAAGGGCCAGAGGAACTCGTTCCATGGACCGATGAAGGTCACGAGCACGACGGTCACCAGGACCGGTCGGATGAGCGGGATCGCGACGGAGATCAGCAGTCGGATCTCGCCGGCGCCGTCGATGCGGGCGGCCTCGAAGATCTCCACCGGCAGCGCCTTGAAGAACTGGGTGAAGATGAACACCGCCGTGGTGTTGATGAGGAACGGCAGGATCATGCCCAGGTACGAGTCGCCGAGGCCGTAGCTGCGCGTGATCTGCACGTAGAGCGGGATCATCAGCAGCTGGAACGGCACCATCTGCACGAGGAGCATCAGCACCCAGATCACGCCGCGACCGCGGAAGTCGAGTCGGGCGATCGCGTACCCGGCCAGCAGCCCGAACACGACGGTGCCCAGCAGCACGCCCGCGGTGAAGATCAGCGAGTTGAGCAGGGAGCCCGCAAGATCGATGCGGGAGTCGATCGCGAGGAAGTTGTCGACCGTCCATCCGCCGGTCGGGAAGAGCTCGCTGGGCGAGTTCGTCGGATTCTCCTGGAAGGCCCCGACCAGCATGAAGTAGAACGGGAAGGCGAAGCCGATGGCCGCGACCGTGAGCAGGATGAGGCTCAGGATGCGGGGCAGTGAACGCGTGCGTCTCATGGTCATCGCTCCCTGGTTGCGCGGTTGGCGGCGAGCGACAGCATCCCGACCAGGACCACGAGGATCATGCCGATGGCGGCCGCGGTGTCGGGGTTCTGCTGCTGGATGCCCAACTGGTAGATGAGCAGCACCGGCGTCGAGGAGGCGCCGTCGGGGCCGCCGCCGTTCGTCAGCAGGTACGGCTCGGTGAAGAGGTTCGCTCCCGTGATGATCGACAGGATGAGCACGAGCGTGGTGGCGCTGCGGACCCCGGGAACCGTGACGTTCCAGAAGCGCGAGAATGCTCCGGCGCCGTCGGTCTCGGCCGACTCGTAGAGCTCCTTCGGCACGTTCTGCAGCGCAGCGAGGTAGAGCAGGATGTAGAACCCGAGCTGCTTCCACGTCACGTAGAGCGCGATCATCGGCATCGCCAGGCCGCTGTTCACCAGCCACGACGGATCGGGGGCGAGCGGGCCGAGGATCGTGTTGATCAGACCGTTGCCCGAGAAGAGCAGCATCCACACGCCGACGAGCGAGACGCTGGCCGTCAGATACGGCACGTAGAACGCCACGCGGTAGGCGGCGACCCAGCGGATGCCGGTGTTCAGCGCCGCGGCCAGCACGAGGGAGAGCACGGCTGTCAGCGGCACGTTGATGACGAGGAAGATCAGGGTGTTGCGGAACGAGCCGAGGACCCGTGGATCCGTGAGCACGGTGACGAAGTTGTCGAAGCCCACGAAAGGGCGCTCGACCTCGACGTTCGGGGCGGTGAAGAAGTAGTCGTGGAAGGCGATGTAGACCGCGAACCCCAGGGGATACGCGAAGATCGCGATCACGAAGATGAAGTACGGCAGCGCGAAGAGGCCGCCGAGCGGTTGGGCACCCAGCAGGCGCGTGCGCAACCGCGCCTTCTGTGGTCGCCCCGTGGACGGGGCCGGGGCGGCAGTGCCCCCGGCCGCGTCCGCGACGGCGTCGTCTCGGAGCGTCATCGCAGGCTCATCACTCGGCGACGAGGTCGTCGATCTTGGTCGTGGCGTTCTTCAGGAAGTCGTCGACCGACTCCTTGCCGAAGATGACCGCGGCGGAGTACTCGTCGCGGAATGCCTGCCAGGCCTCCACCGAGTTCGGGATGCTGGGCACATCGGCGGTCGCCTCGGCCTGCTCGGCGAACGCCACATAGTTCGGGTTCGCGTCGAAGTAGTCGGCGTACGTCTCGGTGAGATCGGTGCGCATCGGCATCTGACCGGTCGCCTCGAGGAGCTGTCCGTCGCTGTCGACGCTCGTCGAGAACTTCAGGAACTCCCATGCGGTGCCCTGGTTCTCGCACGCGGTGAACATCGAGACGCTCTTCGAGTCGGCGAAAGTCGTCGGGTTCTCGCGGCCGTCGCTGGTCGGGACGGGCATGAACCCGACGTCGACCGTCTCGGCGTACGACGGGATGGCCCAGGGCCCTGCGAGCTGCATGGCGGTGGTGCCGGCGGACATCGCATCGTCGGTCGAGGCCTCGTTCGGCGAAAGCTTCTCGTCGTAGAAGGTCTTCCAGAACTCGGCGACCTCGCGTCCGGCATCCGAGTCGACCGTCGCCTTGCCGTCTTCGACGAGCATGGTGCCGTCTGTCTCGGCGAGGTAGAGCGGGTAGAAGTCGAACCAGGGCTGGTAGAACTCGCTCGTCGGCGCCGGCCAGATCGCGCTCTGCACGCCGGATTCGACGATCGCCCGCGACCCCTCGAGGAACGCGTCGTACGTATTCATCTGCGGGTCCTCGGGATCGATGCCCGCGGCTTCGAACAGCGCCTTGTTGTACATGACCATCACCGGGTTCGACTTCCACGGCAGCTGATAGAAGCTGCCGTCGGTGGCGTACGACTCGACGTCTCCACCGCGCTCGGTGATGTAGTCGCTGCCGCCCTCCATCGTGCTGAGGTCGACGAGTCCGCCCTGCTTGACCCAGCCCGAGACGGCGGCCGGGGCCACGTTGTAGACGAGGCAGGGCGCGGTGCCGGCGGTGATCGCGGCGGTGATGGCCTCCTCCGACGACGAGCCCGCAGGGATCTCCTGGGCGTTGACCTTCTCGTCGGGGTGCTCGGCGTTCCAGGCGTCGACGACGGCAGTGCCCCAGGCGACCTCCTGCTCGTTGTTCGACAGCCAGATGTCGATGGGGCCGGTGGCGCCGGCGGACTCCTCGCCGCCCCCGCCTCCTCCGGCCGAGCATCCGGTGACGATGAGAGCGGTGACTCCCAGGAGCGCAGCTGCGCGGATCTTCTTCTTCATGGTGTCCTCCTTGACGCGATGTTTTCGGGTGATCGTCTAGCGGGTCGTGCTCTCCGTGCTCGTGCTCGTGCCCGTGCTCGTGCTCGTGCTCTGGCTGCTCGTGGTCGTGCTCTGGCTGCTCGTGGTCGTGCTCGTGCTCTCGCGGAAGTGCACGACGTTGCAGTCGACGACCTCGGTGCGCGGGTCGGAGCCGAGGATGTCGGCCTGCAGCAGTCGGGCTGCCGCACGTCCGCGTGCGGCGGGCCCCGACGAGACGCTCGTCAGGGCGGGGGAGAGGTGGGCGGAGAGGTGGTCGTCGTCGAAGCCGGCGATGGCGAGGTCTCGGGGGATGCTCAGGCCGTTCGACCGGGCGTACGACAGCCCGGCGATCGCCATGGTGTCGTTCGAGTAGAGGACGGCGGTCGGGCGGTCGGCGAGCTCGAGGAGCTCTGCCGTGCGGGCACGTCCGCTCGCCGCGGTGAAGTCGCCTTCTCGCAGCAGGGCATCGGTTCCGACCGCGTCGGTGTAGGCATCCGCGCGGACTCGCGAGTGCACGTACTCGAGTGGGCCCGAGACGTGGGCGATGCGCTCGTGACCCTGAGCGCGCAGGTGGGCGATGATCTCGCGCACCGGCTCGGCGTCGTCGGTGCGGACGCAGGAGAACCGGGTGGGCTGTTCGTAGGCTCCGACCAGGACGGCCGGCAGGCCGAGCTCCTCGAGCAGCGGCACGCGCCAGTCGTCGGTGCGCAGGTCGAGCAGCAGGGCGCCGTCGGCGCGACCGTGGCTGAGTGCGCGGTAGGTGCGCTCCTCGGCGGCGCGGTCGGGCACGACCTGCAGGATCAGCGCCGTCTCGGTCTCGGCGAGCACCGATTCGACGCCGGCGATGAAAGCAGGGAAGAACGAGTCGTTGGCGATGACCTCGGGGTCGCGGGCCAGGACCACGGCGATCGCGTTGGCGGTCTGCGTCGCCAGGGAACGGGCACTCTGACTGGGCACCCAGTTCAGCCTCTCGGCGGCCGCGAGGACCTTGGCCCTGGTGTCGTCGGAGATGGGCCGCTTGCCGCTCATGGCGTGCGAGACGGTGGCCTTGGTGACGCCGGCCTCGCGGGCGACGTCGGCGATCGTCGTGCGGCTCATGCCACCTCCTCGTGGTGTAGGCCCTCGGCATCCGGTCGTGCATCTAACCGGTTTGACGAATGCGGGTGAGGCGAGTGTAAACCGGTTTGACGATCGGGGTCAAGGGGTCCTGTGTCGATCCCTTGCCCGTTGTTCCGGTTCCCGGTTCCCGGTTTCCGGTCCCCGGTCCCCGGTTTCCGGTCCCCGGTTTCCGGTTCCCGGTTCCGGTTCCCGGTCCCAGATCGCGGAGGTTGCCCCGATCTGCACAGGAAAACGCCGAATGGGTCCGCGAATCGGGACAACCTCCGCTGATCGGGACAAGCCGGAGAAGGGCCGGGACAGGCGAGACAGCGAGCCGGATGCCGGGATACGGCCGGGAGAGGACAGGCCTTTCCGCGGTCCGGGTCCCTGTTCCTGGTTCTCGGTCCCGGATTGCGGAGGTTGCCCCGATCTGCACACGGAATCGCCGCAAGGGTCCGCGAATCGGGACAACCTCCGCAGAACGGGACAGGCGAAGACGGGAGCGGCAGAGGCGGGGCCAGCGGGTCGACCGCCGGGGAGAGGGCCGAAGAGCGCAGAGGCCTTTCCGCGGTCCGGCTCCCTTTTCCCGGTTTCCGGTCCCGAATCGCGGAGGTTGCCCCGATCTGCACACGAAAACGCCGAATGGGTCCGCGAATCGGGACAACCTCCGCTGATCGGGACAGATCGAAGACGGGAGGGACGCGGGAAGCCGGGGCGTCAGACGAAGGTGACGGTCTGCTGCAGGCGGGTGCGGATGTCGAACAGCTCGTTGCCGCCGATCGCCCTGGCACCGGCAACGCCCTGGCGCAGCACCATCGCGAGCGCACTGCGTCGCACCACCACGACCGGGACGCCGCGGCTGCTGCCGAGGGGCGTGACAGCCTGGGCCAGGTCGTCGTCGGGAAGGACGACGATCACCCCTCCGAACTTCACGCGGGCGGCCTTGGCGACGGAGCGCATGCGCGCGAGTGCCGCGGTGACGGGCGCTCGGGTTCCGAGGCTCGGGCCGGTGATCTCGCCGCGGCGGAACCCGACGACCCCGCCGAAGTCCTCGGACATCACGGCATAGAGCCCGGACGGACTGAGCACCACGTGGTCGAGCTTGTCGTCGGCATCCCGGCCGGTCGCGACGTCGTGCCACACGGTGAACCCCATGCCCAGGGCGCTCACGGTGCGGGCGGTCGCCTCTTCGGCGAGGGCGTCGGCGAGCAGGCGACGCAGATCACGCGGCGCCGAGCGCACGAGCGCGGGGTCATAAGGGTCGGGAACCTCGACACCGCGGCCCGCCCATTCGCGGATGAGGGTCAGATAACGCTCGCGCCGCCAGCCGCCGGGGTGTCCGTAGGAGCGAGCCCGCGGACGGGTGTCGGTGCGGGTCGCCGCTTGAGGGCGCCAGCCGTTCCACTCGGGCTCTGCCGGGATGCCGGGGTGCGCCCCCGAGCGCCGGTCGTACGCCGCGCGGTCCTCCGGCGTGCCGATCAGCTCCCAGGCGCGCTGCACCTGGATGAACACGGCCGCATCCCCGCCGGTGTCCGGATGCGTCTGGCGGAGGCGCAGCCGGTAGGCGCGACGCAGCTCGACGTCATCGACGGCGGGATCCACCCCGAGGACCTCATACGCCGACGCGGAGAGCGGGCTGTCGAACATCGCTCTCCTTCCGAGATCGCGGCATCCAGGATATCCGGGCGCTGTTGTGGATCAGCCCGACGATGACGGAGGACCGGCGGGCACGTCGACGATGCGCTCCTCGCCCGTCACCGGCACGACGGAACCAGCGGATGCCGCGGCGAGGCCATCGGCGAGTTCGGTCACCTGTCCCGCGGGCACCCACGCCTCGAGGGTCACCGCTGCTGCGTACCGAGGTTCGCCGAGCGTGGCCCTGTGACGCGACACCCACTCGCGCAGGAGGTTGTCGTAGCGGCCGGCCTCGGCGTGCGGAACCTCGAGCATCACCTGCGTGAGCGACTCCCGCCGCAGCAGCGATGCGAGGTCGAGGGCCTCCGACACGGCCGAGGAGTAGGCGCGCACGAGCCCTCCGGCACCGAGCTTCACTCCGCCGAAGTATCGCGTCACCACGGCGACGACATCGGTCAGTTCGCGCCGCCTCAGCACCTCGAGCATCGGCACTCCTGCGGTGCCGGACGGCTCACCGTCGTCCGACGAACGCGCCTGATCGCCGAGGAGCCCGGTCACCATCGCGCTGCAGTTGTGTCGGGCGTCCCACCACCGCTTGCGGAGGCGGGCGATCACGGCATCCGCGTCCTCGACCGATCCGACGGGTTCGACGGTCGCGATGAACCGCGACTTCTTGACCACCAGCTCGTGCTCCACCGGCGCGGCGATCGTGGCCGGGTAGCTGCGGGGCGGGGTCATCCGCCTCAGACTACCCAGCGCACGCGCCGGCTCAACGATCCACGAACGACATCTGCTGCGGGTTGTACCGGTCCCCCTGGACCCCGACGCGCTCGGCGAGCTGATCGAGATCGGCGACCTCGTCCGCCGACAGCGCGACGCCCGTCGCCCCGGCGTTCTCGGCGATGCGCGAGGTGCGGCGGGTGCCGGGGATCGGCACGATCCACCGTTCGCGGGCGAGCAGCCAGGCGAGCGCGATCTGACCGGGGGAGGCGTCCTTCGCCGTCGCGAGGGCGGCGACGTGATCGACGAGGGCCACGTTGGCAGCGCGGTTCTCCTCGCTGAATCGGGGGATCGTGCCGCGGATGTCACCGTCGGCGAAGGAGGTGCTGGTGTCGACGGTGCCGGTGAGGAACCCCTTGCCGAGCGGGCTGAACGGCACGAAGCCGATCCCGAGCTCGCCGAGCACCGGCAGCACCTCGGCCTCAGGATCGCGCGTCCACAGCGAGTACTCGCTCTGCAATGCCGTGACGGAATGCACCGCGTGAGCGCGCCGGATGGTGGATGCCGACGCCTCGGAGAGCCCGAAGTGACGCACCTTGCCCTCGGCGATCAGCTCGCCCACGGTGCCGGCGACGTCTTCGATCGGCACATCGGGGTCGACGCGGTGCTGGTAGAAGAGGTCGATCACGTCGGTGCGCAGGCGTCGGAGCGACTCCTCGGCGACCCGGCGGATCTGCTCCGGCCGACTGTCCAGGCCCACGCTCTTACCGCCTTCGATGCGCCACCCGAACTTGGTGGCGATCACGACATCGTCGCGGATCGGCTCGAGCGCTACGCCGACGAGCTCCTCGTTGACGTACGGCCCGTACACCTCCGCGGTGTCGAAGAACGTGACGCCGAGATCGAGCGCCGACCGCAGCACTCCGATCATCTCGTCGCGGGTGCCGGGGTTGGGTCCGTAGCTCTGCGACATCCCCATGCAGCCGAGACCGACTGCGGAGACCTCGAGGCCCTGTCCGAGTGTGCGTGTGTGCATCAGATGTCCTTTCGTCAGGGCCGACGCTACGCGCGTGCGCCGCGGTGAGGGAGGGGCTGTCGGAACCCCTCTCACCCCTGCTCGTTCACTACTCAGCACGGCTGAACCCGAACACACGAGAACCGGCCGATTCTTCGGAGAATCGGCCGGTTCCTGCTGAGTTGTGAACGCGAGACGCGCGAGACTACTCCGCCGAGTCGTCTCGCAGGTGCGCGATGTGGGCGGCGTGTCGGGTGAGGTGGTTCTGCGAGCGCCGCACGAACAGCCACGCCACGAACAGCAGCACGAACCAGATCGGCGTGACGAGCAGGGCGGTGAGAGTGTCGGGCTGCGTCGTCAGCGCCCAGATGATGAAGACGAAGAACGCCAGCACGACGTAGACCATGAAGATCCCGCCCGGCATCCGGAAGCGCGAGGCGGCTGCCTTCTCGGGGCGTGTGCGCCGGTAGGCGAGGTAGCTGCACAGGAAGATCGTCCACACGAACATGAAGCACACGGCCGAGACGGTGGTGACCATGTCGAACGCCGTGCCGATGTCCTTGCCCGCGTAGAGCAGCACGACGCCGGAGAGCAGCAGGATGCACGAGAGGAACAGGGCGTTCTGCGGCACGCGTCGCTTCGACAGCCGGCCGAACACGCGCGGCGCATCGCCGTCCTGTGCGAGCCCGAACACCATGCGCGAGGTCGAGTAGATGCCGGAGTTCGCGCTCGACATCGCCGAGGTCAGCACGACCAGGTTCACCACGGTCGCCGCGATGCCCAGACCGGCGAGCGCGAACATCGCGATGAACGGACTCTCGCCCGCGACGTACTCGGTCCACGGCGTGACGGCCATCAGGATCACGAGCGCGCCCACGTAGAAGAGCAGGATGCGGATCGGGATGGCGTTGATCGCCTTCGGCAGATTGCGCTCCGGATCCTTGGTCTCCGCGGCCGCGGTGCCGACGAGCTCGACGCCGACGAAGGCGAACACGGCGATCTGGAAGCCGGCGACGAAGCCCATGAAGCCGTGCGGGAACATCCCGCCGTGGTCCCACAGGTTGGCGAAGCTCGCCGTGCCCGCGTCGTGCTGGAAGCCCGTGATGATCATGACGAGGCCCGTGATGATCAGCGCGACGATCGCGACGATCTTGATCAGCGCGAACCAGAACTCCATCTCGCCGAAGGCGGCGACGCTGGGCAGGTTCAGCGCGAGCAGGATCAGGATGACCAGCAGACCGGGGATCCACAGCGGGATGCCTGGGAACAGCGCGTCCGTGTAGCCGGCGATCGCGATGACGTCGGCGACACCGGTGACCACCCAGCAGAACCAGTAGGTCCATCCGGTGAAGAACCCCGCCCACGGGCCGAGGAGGTCGCTGGCGAAGTCGCTGAACGACTTGTACTTGAGGTTCGAGAGCAGCAGCTCGCCCATCGCCCGCATGACGAAGAAGAGCATGAAGCCGATGATCATGTAGACGAAGATCACCGACGGGCCGGCGACCGAGATCGTCTTGCCGCTCCCCATGAACAGGCCGGTGCCGATAGCACCGCCGATCGCGAGCAGCTGGATGTGGCGGTTGCTGAGCGCTCGCCGCAGGTGCTGCTCGTCGTCCGTCGTGGTTCCGTCCACCTCGACGGATCCTCCGGTCTTCTCTGTCGTCATCGATCGAACCTCCGGTGTTCCTGGCCGCGAGCCGTCGCGGCATCCTTCCGACCGTACTTGCCGATCGTGGATGGTGAAGAACCGAATCGATTCGATATCCTTGTTCGACCCCCGATCATCCCCCAGTACTGCGAGCCGCTTCCCTCATGGCCACCTCCCTCACCACGGGCCGTCCGTGGCGTGTCATCCTGTCGTTCTCCATCCCGCTGCTCCTCGGCAACGTCGTCCAGCAGCTCTACCAGTTCGCCGACGCCGTCGTCGTCGGACGCCACCTCGGCGTCGAGTCGCTCGCCGCGGTCGGCGCCACCGGCAGCCTGCTCTTCCTGCTGATCGGCTTCGCCTGGGGCCTCACCAGCGGTTTCGCCATCCCGATCGCGCAGGCCTTCGGCGCCGGCGACGGCGCGGCGGTGCGCAGATCGGTCGCGACCGGCGTGATCCTGACCGGCATCACGAGCGTGGTGCTCACGGTGGTCGCGCCGCTCATCGCCGCACCCACGCTCGCGCTCCTGCAGACTCCTCCCGAGCTCATGGCGGAGGCGACGACCTTCACGCAGATCAGCTTCCTCGGCGCGAGCGCGACCATGTTCTTCAACTACCTCTCGGCGATCATCCGCGCGATCGGCGACTCCCGCACGCCGCTGATCTTCCTCACCGTCTCGTGCGCCCTGAACGTCGGTCTCGTGATCCTGATGGTCGGCCCGCTCGAGTGGGGCGTCGGCGGGGCGGCTCTCGCCACGGTCGTCGCGCAGGCGGTGTCCGTGGCGCTGTGCCTTGAGTTCGTCCGCCGCCGCCTGCCGATGCTGCACCTGCGCCGCGTGGACTGGCAGGTCACCGGCGACGACATCCGCGAGCACCTGCGCCTCGGCCTGCCGATGGGATTCCAGGCTTCGATCATCGCGATCGGCACGCTCACCGTGCAGGTCGCGTTGAACACGCTCGGCTCGGAGGCGGTCGCCGCCTACACGACGGCCTCGCGAGTCGACGGACTGGCGGTGGCGTTCCTGTCGTCGCTGGGGCTGGCGTCGTCGATGTATGCCGCGCAGAACCTCGGCGGTCGTCGGCCCGACCGCATCCGCCGCGGCGTGGTCGAGGGAACCTGGATGGCCGTCGCCGCCGGCATCGCCCTCGGCGTGATCATCATCGCGTTCGGCACGCCCATGGTGCGCCTGTTCGTGGGCGAGGGGTCGGACGAGGTCGTCAGGCTCGCCCACCTCATGCTCATCATCAACGGATGCGGCTACTGGGCGCTCGGCGTGCTCTTCGTGCTCCGCGGCGCGCTGCAGGGCCTCGGCCACACCCTCGTCCCGACGGTCACCGGTGTGATCGAGCTGGTGATGCGCGTGGGCGCGGCGCTCGTGCTCGGGGCGTTGACCGGATTCGAGGGCGTCGCGCTGAGCAATCCGCTAGCCTGGCTCGGAGCGATCGTGCTGCTGGTGCCCGCGTACGTCCGCGCCCATCGCTCTCTCGCCCGTCTGCCCGTCGACCCGGTGGAGAGCACGGAGACCTCTGCCATGGCGATCGTCGGCCCGACCGACGGCTCGATGGTGGTCGATGCAGTGGTCACGCAGCCACTGCGGGTGGTGCGCGGCTCGCGTTTCGGGTGGTTGAAGCGCCGCTGAACGGCACGACACGATTTCAGAACATCATCCTTGAGATGGATGCCCCGCATACCGACACTTCGTAATGTTGGTTGTACGGAGGGTCCGTCGACCGGGGGGGTCATGATGACGTCATCAAGGGTGGCAAACGAACTGGCATCGATTCTGGTGCCGATCGGAACTGTGGGAGCGGTGCTCGCCGCGATCTGCGCGATCGTCGCCGGCATCGCGATCATGCGCGGCGCGGCGGGGTTGGTCGGTGGAGCGGTCGGACTCTGGATTCCGAGCGCCATGCTGAGCTCCACCGCCTCATTCGCCAGCCAGTGGCTGCCACTGGTGATCGCGGGAGCGTCGCTCGTCGCGATGCTGATCATCGGTGCGATCGGTCGCGGGGCGCTGGGCGCAGGTGCGCCGGCGCGGGAGGCCGCGCGTACCGCACGTGCACAGGCACTCGCCGATGCGCCGGAGACGGTGACGGCGCCACGCGTAACCGTGGCGCCGAGCACGGGCAGTCAGCCCGCGCTCGCCGGCTGACGTCTCCGCGACGCCGGGCGCCCGCGTCACCGACCGAGCAGGCCGGTGCCGTCGCGCAGCTCGAACACCAGCTGCGTCTCCGTTCCGCGGACGACGGGGTGGATCGTGATGTGCTCGAGAACGATGTCGCGCAGCGCCGTGGCATCCTGCACGGCCACGTGCACGAGGAAGTCGTCGACCCCGGCCACGTGGAACACCTGCAGCACGCGCGGGATGCCGGCGAGGGCGTCGAAGAGCGCGGTGACCGTCGGCCCCGTGTGATTGGCGAGCCGCACCTTAATCATGGCCTGCAGCGGGTAGCCCAGTGCAGCCTCGTCGACCCTGACCCTGGTGTCGCGGATCACGCCGCGCTCGCGCAGCGCGCGGACGCGATGCGCGCAGGTCGACTCGGCGAGACCCAGCGAGTGCGCGAGCGCCTTGTTGGTGATCTCGGCGTCGCGGGTGAGGGCGGCGAGGATCTCGAGGTCGACCTCATCGAGTTGTGCTTTCGTCAACGTCCGCGCCTCCTTCGGCGAGTAATCGACTCAGAATAGCGGGATCGGCGCAAAGAGTGACGGATCCTGTCGAATCGACGCGCGACCACCGCGTTTCGGGCAACGTGAGGGGATGACTGCACCGTGGCATCCCGACACCCTCGCTGTGCGCAGCGGCCGCTCCGACCTCGAAGGCCTCGGCGTGCATGCGCTCCCCATCGACCTGTCGACGACCAACCCGCTCCCGGACATCGAGCGCGGCGGCGACTCCTACGAGGCGATGGCCATGGGCGGCCGTCCTCCCGCCGACGGCAGCATGGTCTACGCGCGGCTCTGGAACCCGACGGTCGCGCGATTCGAGGATGCGCTCGCCGAGCTCGAGCACGCCGAGGCCTCGGTCGCCTTCTCGTCGGGGATGGCCGCGATGACCGCCGTCATCCTGGCGCACGGCCCCGCTGCCGGCAAGAGTCACGTGGTCGCGGTGCGGCCGCTGTACGGCGGCACGGACCATCTGCTGGGCTCTGGACTCCTGGGGGTGCAGACGACGTACTGCGACCCGACGGAGGTGGCGTCCGCGATCCGTCCCGACACCGGCCTGGTCGTCGTCGAGACGCCGGCCAATCCCACCCTCGACATCGCCGACATCGCTGCGGTGGTCGCACAGGCCGGGACCGTGCCGGTGGTCGTCGACAACACCTTCGCCACGCCGGTGCTGCAGAATCCGATCGCACTCGGGGCGGCGATGTCGCTGCACAGTGCCACGAAGTATCTCGGTGGGCACGGCGATGTCATCGCCGGGGTCGTCGCGTGCAGCGAGGACACGGCCGAGGCGCTGCGCCGAGTGCGCGCGGTGACCGGCGGGCTGCTGCATCCGCTGGGCGCGTACCTCCTGCACCGCGGATTGACGACCCTCCCGGTGCGCATGCGCGCCCAGCAGGAGAGCGCGCGGCGCGTCGTCGAGTGGCTGCTCGATCGCCCCGAGGTCGCCGAGGTGTTCTATCCCGGAGTCGACGGCGACCCGCAGGGCATCCTCGGTCGGCAGATGCGCGGGACGGGCGCGATGATCGCGATGCGGATGCGCGGCGGGTACTCCGCGGCATCCGCCGTCGTGACGTCCACCGCGCTGTTCACGCACGCGGTCTCGCTCGGCGGCGTGGATTCGCTGATCCAGCATCCCGCTGCTCTCACGCATCGGCCCGTGCCTGCGGATGCGCGGCCGGACTCGGACGTGCTGCGTCTGTCGATCGGCCTCGAGAACGCCGACGACCTGATCGCGGATCTTGCGGGAGCCTTCTCCACTCTCCCGCCTGCGGCGGACCCGATGAAGGACCGGTTTGTGGATCAGCTACAAGGAACTGAGTCTCAAGTCTGACGGGATCTGGTTCCACGGCGCAAACCTGTGCAGCACCTGAGAGCACGCCCATACACTCGCCGGTGGCAACGACGCCACTGACCCCCGGGAGTTCTCAATGACGAGTGCAAAGCCCCACGCGCACGGAATCGGCATGCGCATCGCCGTGATCGTGCTGAGCCTGCTATTGGCCGCGATGGTGATCCTGTTCTTCCTGACCACGGGCAAGATCGCGGCCGGTGCTGCCGAGCTCGCAGACGGAACGACCACCGCGAGGGACGGATCGGCGGATCTCGCGGCAGGTGCCGGTGATCTCTCGGCCGGCGTGGATGAACTCGCCGCCGGAAGCGAGAAGCTGGCCGCTGGAGCCGACAGCGCGCACACCGGGTCGGAGAAGGTGGCAGCCGGAGCGCAGAGCGCGTCGACGGGTGCCGCGGCTCTCGCCATCGGTGCCGACACACTCGCCGTTGGCGCCTCGAACGCTGCGGACGGAGCTGCTCGGCTCAGTGCCGGCACGACGTCGGCGCTCTCGGGCGCGCAGCGGCTCGACTCGGGTGCCGCGGATCTGGATGCCGGAGCGCAGCGCCTCGTCGACGGCGCGACCACACTCTCCGCGGGAGTGAACGGTGCCCACCAGGTCGCGAACAAGCTGCTCGTCGGAGCGAACGACTTCAAGACCAAGGTCGACGCCGCGGTCCCGGCCGCCGCCATCCCGCAGCTTCAGGCCCTTGCAGACCCCACGGCGGCGGCCGCCATCAAGGGTGCGGCAGGGGGTGCGCCGGTGAACTCGCAGAAGCTCGCCGACGCCCTGAAGCAGCTGGCCGCCAGCGACGGAGCCGAGGGCACTCAGCTCGACCAGCTCGCGATGCTCGCCGCCGGTCTGGATCAGCAGGTCGACGGCATCGCCGGTGCCGCCGCAGCGGCACCCGGGCTCGCCGGGGGGACCCTCGCTACGGTCGACGCCTCGAAGAAGTTGGCCGCGGGTGCGAACGCCCTCGTGAACGGCGATGCCACCCAGGGGTGGCCGGGCACCGTCGCGCTCGTGTCTCCGCGGGGCGCGCCCGCGCTCGTCGCCGGAGCGCAGGAGCTCAAGGCGGGTACCGGCACGCTCGCCGCCGGCACGGGCTCGCTGCTCACGGGGCTGGAGTCGCTGGCATCCGGCGCGACCTCGCTGCATGACGGATCCGTGCGTCTCAGCTCGGGTGCCGCTGACCTCGACGCCGGGGCCACCGCGCTCGCGCAGGGTGCGGAGACGCTGAGGGTCGGCGCCTTCGACCTCAGTACGGGTGTCGGGGATCTGTCCGACGGTGCGGCGACCGTGGCCGCCGGCTCCGGAGAGCTGGCCGCGGGCGGAGACAGGCTGGAGGTCGGCGCGGCCGACCTCGCCGAGGGCAACGGCCTCATCGCCGATGGCTCCGGCACGCTCGCGACGGCCACAGCCGGTGCGGCGCCGTCGATGCTGCCGTGGATGCTCGTCGTCGCACTGGCGGGACTCATCGCGGTCGGGTTCTGGGTCGGTCATCGCGTCAGCCACCGCCGCGCCGTGGCCTGAGGCGCGGCCCGGCACCCGCTGTCCCGGCATCCGCTGTCCCGGCATCCGCTCGCTGCGAAGGAGATCTCTCGCTCCGAAGGAGTCGATTCCCACTCGGGTCCTTCGCTGGATGAGTTCTCCTTCGCAAGGGATACAGGGGATGCAAAGGATGCAGGGGATGCAGGGGATGCCGACCATCCGCCTTCCGGCCCCACGCTACGGAAGGCGGATGGTCCCCGTGGCCAGCCGCTCGGTCGGCATCCGATCCCGGTTGTAGGTGATCTCGCTGTATCCGTGCGGGGTGGGGGCGCCGTCCTCGTCGAGGCTCACGAAGACGATCTTCTCGATCGTGAGGATGCGCTTGCGGGTGATCATGTTGCGCGCGACGGCGCGCATGGTGAGTGACGTGGTGCCGAAATGGGTCGCCTGCAGGCCGATCTCGATCAGGTCGCCCTGCACCGCGGAGGCCTCGAAGTTGATCTCGGAGATGTGCTTGGTGACCGCGCGGTAGTTCCCGAGCTGCACGATCGCGTAGATCGCCGCCTCCTCGTCGATCCACTTCAGGAGGCTGCCGCCGAACAGCGAGCCGTTCGCGTTGAGATCCTCCGGACGCACCCATTTGCGGGTGCGGAAGTTGATGCCGTCCTCGGACCACTGCCACTCGGGTGCCTTCTTCTTCGCCATGCCTCGAGGGTAGGAGTGCCGTGAGTCGCGGGTGTTACGCGGGGGTTCCGAGGGCTGCATCCTCTCCTTCTGCCGTGGGCTGATCCGCCTCGGGCAGAGACCGTCCCGATCGCGTTCATGGCGGCGGATGCTGGGGGCATGAGCGAAGACACCCCCATCCCGCGGTTCGGACCCGATGCCAGGCGCGCGCTGTTCCACGAGCGCATCCTCGTGCTCGACGGCGCCCTCGACGACGACAACGGCACCCTGCTGATGACGCAGCTGCTGACCCTCTCGGCCGAGGATCCGACCGCCGAGATCGCCCTGTGGATCCACTCGCCCGGCGGTTCGGTGCCGTCGATGCTGGCCATCCGCGACCTCATGACCCTGGTGCCGAACGACGTGTCGACCCTCGCCCTCGGCCTCGCGTGCAGCGCCGGGCAGTTCCTGCTCTCGGCCGGCACGAAGGGCAAGCGCCGGGCACTGCCGCACGCGCGCATCCTCATGCATCAGGGGTCGGCCGGCATCGGCGGCTCCGCGGTCGAGATCGAGACGCAGGCCGACGACCTGCGCCACATGCGCGACACCGTGCTCGGGCTCATCGCGGAGGACACCGGTCAGCCCAGGGAGCGCATCTTCGAGGATTCGCTGCACGACCGCTGGTACACCGCGGAACAGGCGAGGGAGTACGGGTTCATCGACGAGATCGTCGACTCGGCGGCCCATCTGCTGCCACGACGCCGGGCGAGGGTCGGATTGGGGGCCGGCGCATGAGCGGCTACACGATCCCGAACGTCATCGCGCAGCATCCGCGGGGTGAGCGGGTCATGGACGTCTACTCCCACCTGCTCGCCGAGCGGGTCATCTATCTCGGCACCGGGATCGACGCGGGGGTGGCGAACGCGCTCATCGCGCAGCTGCTGCACCTGGATGCCGACAGCCAGGATTCCGGCATCCAGTTCTACATCAACAGCGAGGGTGGGGATCCGGGAGCCGCGCTGGCGATCTACGACACGATGCAGCACGTTCGTCCTGCGATCGCGACGACGTGCGTGGGGCAGGCGATCGGGCCAGCGGCGCTGCTGGTCGCGGCAGGTGCCCCGGGTCAGCGGGCGGCGTTGGCGCACGCGCGCATCGTGCTGCACCAGCCGGCCGGGCAGTCTCGCGGGGCGATCCCCGACCTCATCCTCGCGGCCGACGAGGTCGTGCGCGTCCGCGCCGATATGGAGGCGATCCTCGCCAGGCACAGCGGACGTTCCCTCGCAGAGCTGCGCGCCGACACCGACCGGGACCGCGTCTTCACGGCATCCGCCGCCCTCGACTACGGCCTGATCGATACCGTGCTGGGCGAGCGGGTGGTGTGAGCCGGCGGTGCCGCCGCCCGCTCGGACGCAGGACGACAGCGCGGAGGCAGGACGATGTGGCCGATTTGGTCCTGCATCCGCGCTGAAGTCCTGCATTCGGACGGGGGCAGCGGGTGAGCGTCAGGCGGCGAGGGCGAAAGCGCCCCGCACCGAAACCGACACCGTCGACGACATCGAAGCGGACATCGAAGCGGATGCCGGAGCCGTCGCCGCCTGGCGCAGCTCGTCGGACACGGCACTCGTGAGCTCGATCAGTGACGTGTCGAGGGCTCCGGCGATCGCGGCGATCATCTCGCTCGACGGCTCCTTGAGGCCTCGCTCGACCTCCGAAAGGTACTGGGGGGAGACACCGGCCTTCTCGGCCGTCTCGGTGAGCGTCTCGTCGCGGTCGTGTCGTCGGCGTCGCAGCTGATCGCCCAGCAGCTGACGCCACAGGGGTTCGGGATCGCTGCGCCGGTGCCGAGCAGGACGAGGTGTGCGGGGGAACGGGACGAGGTCGGCCATGCCTCACGATAATCCGCACCGTCGGCCCGGTTCGAGGCGTTCTGCTCAGAGCAGAACGAGCGGGCGGGTGGCGGTGCCGGGGGTCTGACTCGAGGTCACGCCTCGGTGCGCTCCGCGGCAGCTGCAGGAGTCGCGGCAGCATCCGTCGCCGCCCAGCTGGCGAGCATCCGCAGCTTCTCCTCCGATGCAGACCCCGGCTCCGTCGTGTACGTCGACATCTGCAGGCCGGGATCGGCCGGCAGCTCGAACGCCTCGTAGGTCAGCTCCATCTCGCCCACGATCGGATGGTTGATCTTCTTGACTCCGCTGCGGTGGAAGCGCACGTTGTGCGCCGCCCACAGAGTGCGGAAGCGCTCGCTGCGGGTCGACAGCTCGCCCACGAGATCGGTGAGCTTGCGGTCGAACGGATTGCGGCCGGCTTCGCCGCGCATCGCCGCCACGAGTTCCTGGGTGTTGCGCTCCCATTCGGGGTAGAACTCCTTCGCGGTCGGGTCGAGGAACGCGAATCGCGCGCTGTTCGGTGCCGGAACCGTGAAGACGGGGGAGTAGAGCGCCCGGCCGAGCGCATTGGCGGCCAGATAGTCGAAGTAGTTGTTGCGCACGATCGCGGGCGCCTCCGTCATCGCGTCGAGCAGGCGCAGGATGCTGGGGCGCAGCGTGCCCGTCTTCTTGCGCGCAGTGCGCACGACGGGCGACGCGTTGGCCGTACGAGCGAGGTCGAACAGGTGCGCGGTCTCGGCCTCGTCGAGCTGCAGTGCGCGGGCGAGCGCGTCGAGGACGCCGTCGGACACGCCGGACAGATCGCCCCGCTCGAGGCGGGTGTAGTAGTCGACGCTGACGCCGGCGAGCAGCGACACCTCTTCGCGACGCAGGCCGGGCACCCGCCGTTGCGCACCGCCGAACGCGGGAAGGCCGGCCTGGTCCGGGGTGATGCGGTCGCGCCTCGATGTGAGGAATTCGCGCACCTCGCTGCGAGTGTCCATACCTTCGACGGTACGCCCGTCTCCCCGATCGAGGGAGGTACTGATGGACTCTCCCTCGTGCAGGAGCGTCAGCCGCACACTGAAGACATGGTCATCAACATCACCCTCAACAACGGCATCGAGATGCCGGCCCTCGGCTTCGGGGTCTTCCAGACCGCACCGGACGAGACGGTCGATGCCGTCAGCGCCGCACTCGAGACGGGCTACCGCCTCATCGACACCGCCGCCGCCTACGGCAACGAGCGCGAGGTCGGCGAGGCGATACGCCGCACCGGCATCCCGCGCGACGAGGTCTTCATCGAGACCAAGGTCTGGATCAGCGACTTCGGCTACGACGAGACACTGCACGCGTTCGAGAAGTCGACCGGCAAGCTCGGTGTCGACCAGCTCGACCTGCTGATCCTGCACCAGGCGCTGCCGACGCGCTTCGACCTCACGCTCGGCGCCTACAAGGCACTCGAGACCCTGCTCGCCGACGGCCGGGTGCGCGCCATCGGCGTCAGCAACTTCATGGTGGAGCACCTCGAGGAGCTGGCGGCCGAGACGAGCATCGTCCCGGCGATCAACCAGATCGAGGTGCACCCGTACTTCCAGCAGCGTGAGGTGCAGCAGGCGGACGCCGCGGTCGGCACCGTCACGCAGGCCTGGTCGCCGATCGGCGGCATCACGGCGTACCGCCCCACCGGCGCATCCGTCTTCGACGACGAGGCCCTCACCGCCATCGCTGCCGAGCACGGCAAGTCGCCCGCTCAGGTGATGCTGCGCTGGCACCTGCAGCAGGGACGCTCCGCGCTTCCGAAGTCGGTGCGGCCCGCCCGGATCGCCGAGAACTTCGATGTGTTCGACTTCGAGCTCACCGCCGATCAGCTCAGTGCGATCGATGCTCTCGACACCGGGGTGCGCCGCGGACCCGAGCCCGAAGACGTGACGCTCGAGACCTTCGGACGGGAGATTCCGGAGGCCTGAGTCAGAGAGCGGCGGCGACTCCGGGCGTCAACTTCGCGAGGATCGCGCCCAACTGCTCCCGCTCGGCGTCCGTGAGCGGATCGAGGATCAGCGCACGGATCTGCGCCACGTGCACCGGGGCAGCAGTGCGGAGCAGCTCGCGACCGGCCTCGGTGAGCGCAGCGGTCAGTGTGCGCCGGTCGCTGCTGCACGACGTCCGGGTCACCCAGCCTCGCTCCTCCAGCGAGTCGATCGCGTGGCTGAGTCGCGACCGGCTGAGGCCAGCGATCTGCGCGAGCTCGGTCATCGGGATCGCGCGATCGCCCTGGCCCGCGAGCGTCACGAGGATCGCGTAGTGCGAGTGCTTGAGACCCGTCTCGGCTTTCAGGGTGCGGTCGAGCACCTGCGGCAGCAGCTGTACGAAGCGGATGGTCGGCAGCCACGTCGCCATCTCGGAGTCATCCAGTCGGCGATCGCTCATGATGTCACTTCCGGTCGCGGCCCTCACGCGGCGGACAGGTCGAGCGTGTGCGAGGTGTGGTCGCGCTTGGCCTCGAGGTAACGGTGGTTCGCCGCCGAGAGGTGCACGCCCGTGCGGATCTGCTCGGTGACGCGGATGCCGAGCGATTCGAGCTGCGCCGCCTTGTCGGGGTTATTGCTCAGGAGCCGGATGTCGGAGGCGCCCACTGTGCGCAGCATCTGCGCTGCGACCGTGTAGTCGCGCTCGTCCTCGCCACGGCCGAGAGCGACATTCGCCTCGTAGGTGTCGAGCCCTGCGTCCTGCAGCGCATAGGCGTCGAGCTTGGCGTAGAGGCCGATGCCCCGTCCTTCCTGGCGCAGATAGAGGAGGAATCCGCCTTCCTCGGCGATGCGCTCGACGGCTTCCCGCAGCTGCGGACCGCAGTCGCAGCGCTCGGATCCGAAGACATCGCCGGTCAGGCATTCGCTGTGCGGGCGCACGAGAGGCGCATCCCCGCCGTCGGCTGCGCGCTCCAGCGCGCCCTTCCAATCGCCGAGTCCGAGCAGCAGGTGCTCGCGGCCGTCGACGAGACCGTCGAACGTGACGACATCCGCAGTGGTCGAGAACCCGTCGGCGAAGCGCATCGGGACGCGCACCCGCGTCCGCTCGGTCGCGACCGGAACGACGGTTGAAGTTTCAATCATGTCGAGTGAAACGCGACGGACGCTGCGGTATTCCCGAAAGGGGTGCTCTGTCAGTACCTCCCGCTCCCGGCGGATGTGGCGTCTACTGGAGGGACGAGACCGAAGGAGCACCACTCATGCGTGGAGTAGTCATGTACGCACCCGGCGACGTTCGCGTCGAGGACCGCGAGAAGCCGACCATCACCCGGCCGACGGATGCCGTGATCCGCATCGCCGCGACCTGCATCTGCGGATCGGACCTGTGGCCCTACCGCGGCGCGAACGACGTCGACCACGACCCGATGGGTCACGAGTACGTCGGCGTCGTCGAGGAGATCGGCGCCGAGGTGAAGACCGTGAAGGTCGGCGACTTCGTCGTCGGATCGTTCATGGCCTCCGACAACACCTGCGAGATCTGCCAGGCCGGCTACCAGTCCCGCTGCGTGCACGTCGTGCCGATGGGGATGTTCGGAACCCAGGCCGAGTACTCGCTCATCCCGCACGCGGACGGGACGCTCGTCGCGACGCCGGGGCAGCCCGACGCCGATCTGATCCCGTCGCTGCTCGCGGCATCCGACGTGCTGGGCACCGGCTGGTTCGCCGCGGTCGCCGCGGAGGTCGGCCCGGGCAAGACGGTCGCCGTGGTCGGAGACGGAGCGGTGGGTCTGCTCGGCATCCTCGCCGCACGCGAACTCGGCGCCGAGCGGATCATCGCGATGAGCCGTCATGCCGACCGCCAGGCACTGGCGAGGGAGTTCGGGGCGACCGACATCGTGGAGGAGCGCGGCGACGAGGGCGTGGCCCGCATCAAGGAGCTCACGAACGGGCTCGGCGCGCACTCGGTGATCGAGGCCGTCGGCACGCAGGAGTCGATGATGCAGGCCATCCGCGCGACCCGCCCCGGCGGTCACGTCGGGTACGTCGGCGTCTCGCACGACGTCGCGCTGCCCGGTGAGGAGCTCTTCTTCTCGGGCGTGCACCTGCACGGCGGTCCGGCGCCGGTACGCCGCTTCCTGCCGGAGCTGATCCAGCTCATCTGGGACCGCAAGATCGACCCCGGCAAGGTGTTCGACCTCACGCTTCCGCTCGAGGATGCCGCCGAGGGCTATCGCGCCATGGACGAGCGTCGCGCCACCAAGGTGCTGCTCACGGTCTGACCCGGCCGGCGACAGCTCGATCTCGCGACAGGAGACAAGACATGCACATCGAGGAACGCATCCCGACCGTGAAGAACCCGCCCGAATGGTTCACGGGCGACGTCTGGCTCGACCCGATCATCGCCCCGCATGATGCGGACCAGCGGATGTCGGGAGGGCTCGTCCGGTTCGCGCCCGGAGCCCGCACGGCGTGGCATTCGCACGCGCGCGGGCAGTACCTGCGCGTCACCGAGGGCACCGCACTGTGCGGCACACGTGACGGAACGGTCGTCGAGGCCCGGCCTGGCGAGACGATCTACACACCGCCGGGGGAGGAGCACTGGCACGGCGCCGACGAGGACTGCTTCATGCAGCACCTTGCGCTCCTCGAGGGTGCCGACGACCCGAGGGACACCACGACGTGGCTCGAGCACGTGACCGACGAGGACTACCGCCGCCGCTGAGCCGCTGAGCCGATCCCGGTGCCGGGGTCGGAGCCGGTCCTACTCCGCGGCCGGTGCCTCGTCCCGGCGGCGCACGAGCCGGAGCTCACTGGCCAGGATGCCGAGCACGACGAGTGCGCCGCCGATCAGCGCGGTGACGGGCAGGCGCTCCCCGGCGATGCGGCCGATCGCGGCCGCCCACACCGGCTCGCCCGCGTAGATGATCGTGGCGCGGGTCGGCGAGATCGACTTCTGCGCCCAGTTCATCGTGAGCTGGATGATGCAGCTCGCCGCCCCGAGCCCGACCGCGCATCCGACCCAGATCCAGGAGAACTCCGGAACCCCCTCTCCGACGACCGGCATCGTCAGGAGTCCGAGCACTCCCGCAGTGAGGAGCTGGACGATCGTGATCCGGCCGAGGTCGATCCGGCCGGCGAACACGCTGATGAGGATGATCTCGGCCGCGATAGGCAGCGTGCTGATCATGGTGAGGATCTCGCCCGATCCCAGCGTGAGCGCGAACGCGTCAGGACCCGCGATGAGGATCAGGCCGAGGAAGGCGAGTCCTGCACCCACGAACGCCATGGCCGGTGGGCGCTTGCGGAACACCGCCCACTGGGCCAGGGGCACGAGGGGGATGTACATCGCGGTGATGAAGGCCGACGTGCTCGAGTCGATGGTCTGCAGCCCGACGGTCTGCAGGCCGTAGCCGAGATAGATCATGACGCCGATCGCGATGCCAGCGCCGATGTCACGCCAGCGGATGCCGCGCAGCGCGCTGCGGAAGATCACGATACTGATGATGCCGGCCACCAGAAATCGGATGCCGACGAAGAACCACGGACCCGAATGCTGCATCGCCCAGTGCACGAGAAGGAAGGTGCTGCCCCAGACCGCCGTGACGGCGATGAGCGCGACCTCCTGCCGACGCAGGCTCATCCAGCGGAATCGGGTGGACATCCGGTCCTTTCTCGGCGCGGCCCGGCGGTCCCTTCTCGGCGCGGCCCGGTCGAGCCTAGCGGCGCCCCGGCATCCGCCTCGAATCGTGCGAATCGGCGATGTGACCCCCGGATGGGGTCCGGTGGGCGATTCCGACGTCGTCTCGATAGCCTCGCATCATGAGCAACTTCGTAAGCGTCGAGGAACTGGTCGAACTGCGCGCATCCGGCGGACCGATCCGAGTGATCGACGTGCGATGGCGACTCGATCGGCCCGACGGCCACGCGGACTATCTGGCGGGGCACATTCCGGGAGCGGTGTTCGTTCCGCTCCACACCGAGCTCGCGACGCACGGGGAGCCGTCAGACGGCCGGCATCCGCTCCCGACGACCGCGACGCTTCAGGAGGCCGCGCGACGCTGGGGAGTGCGGAGCGGCGACACGGTGGTGGCGTACGACGACGCCAAGGGGCTCGCGGCCGCGCGCGCGTGGTGGCTGCTGCGTCAGGCGGGCGTGAAGATCCGCGTGCTCGACGGCGGGCTGAGCGCCTGGGGCGCCGCCGGTCTTCCGCTCGAGACCGACGACGTGCACCCTGAGCCGGGCGACGTGGAGCTCGAGGAGATCGGGGCCGAGGCCATCTCGATCGACGAGGCCGCGGCGTTCCCGGCCGGCGGGGTCCTGCTCGACGTGCGCGCGGCCGATCGGTATCGCGGAGAGCATGAGCCGCTGGACCCGGTCGCCGGACACATTCCCGGTGCGCGCAACGTGCCGATGGCGGCGCACCTCGACGTCGACGGCAAGATCCTCGACACGCACACGCTCCAGGCGACCTTCGCCGCGGTCGGCGTGACAAACGGCACTCCGGTCGCGGCGTACTGCGGGTCCGGTGTCACGGCGGCGCATACGGCATTGGTCCTCGACGAGATCGGGATCGAAGCCAAGGTGTTCCCCGGCTCGTGGAGCCAGTGGTCGAACACGCCGGGTCGTCCGGTGGCGCTGGGCGATCAGCCCGGCTGACGCTCAGCGTCCGTCGGCGTAGCTCCAGCTGACGCCGAGGGCGCCCGGTCCGAACGCGCGGCGCACCTGGTGCACCGAGGTGCGGCCGTCCAGCGACAGCTCTGTCGTCTTGGCGCCGTCCGGCGTCTCGACGCGCTCTTCGAGCCGGTCGGGCAGGGCGTCGGGGTGGAACCTCGTCCACACCAGCAGCTCCCGGCACTGTCGAGCGACGGCGTGCCCCGTCTCGCGCTGCGGCGGGTAGTCGGCGGGGTACTCGACCGACCACTCGACCATCGCGGTGCTCGGAGCGGCCAACGGCACCTCCAGTTCGAAGAGGACGCCGTGCACCTCCCCGTTCGGGTGCGAATAGCGGGCGGAGATTCGGCCGCCGGACACGGCCGAGATGAGCGGTGGCGGAGTGCTGATGCCCGGCGTCATCTCGAGGAACGGGATCGAGGCGACGGTGCCGACCGTCGACTGGACGATGCTGCGGGTGATCGAATACGAGACGTTGCCGGCGGCGTCGACATCGGTGACGGAATGCGTCGTCAGCTCGCGGGATGTGTCGGGGTATTCGGCGCCGAGTGCGGCGAAGGCATCCTTCACCGCCTCCTCGAGTTCGCGCTCGTCGAGGGGGAAGAGGTTGGGGCCGAGCGGTCCGGTGCGATTCGTCGTGCCGAGCAGGGCGGTGAGGGAGCCGGGCTCGAGGTGCAGCAGCTGCTCGATGTCGGTGAGCGCGGCCATCGATTGCGCGCCCTCCGGGCGGCGGGCACCGGACCTCCAGTAGCTGAGGGTGGCCATCGAGACGCTGTTGCCGCGCGCTCGAAGCTGCTCGTGCAGTCGGGCCAAAGTCAATCCACGCGCATTGATCGCGTCGCGGAGGGACGCCGCGAACGCGTCGGCGTACCGGCGGATGCCACTTTCCATACTCATCACAGCACCCCCTCCGGTATGTGAAGAATCGAACTCTAGAGTGAGCTTACGACCACACCGGCATCGCGTAGGGGACGAGGTGCTATTTCTGGGGTCTGTGGGTTGAACAGTCGTGAGCAGGGTGCCCGACCTCACGATCGTTCGACCTGACGCAGTGTCGCCCCCGTCGCTGCGTACTTTCGCGGGGCCTGACGATCGATCTGGGGAGATCCGTCCGGCCCCGCGAAGAACCTCCGTCCGCGGGCGCCGCGCCCACTCCGCGCTCCCGCGTAGACTGGGATGAATACCCCGGAGGACTCTGGATCGTCATGTCTGCCCCTGCTCGCGCGTTCACCGCGCGCCACGTACAACTGCTGCGCGCGCTCTTCGCCGCGGCCGCGGCTGTGATGATCACCTTCTCACCCGATCACTCGGCGGCCGTCGGGCTCTCGGTGTTCAGCGGCTTCGTCCTGACCACCGCGCTCGTGTTGATCCTCGCCGCGTGGCTCGTCTTTCCGGCAGGACAGCGCTGGCCCTCCGTGGTCCTCGCCCTGGTGGGCTTCGTCGCGGGCATGGCAGCCGGTGTCCCAGCTTGGCGCACGGATGATGTCTTCTTCGTCGTGGTGACCGCGTGGGCCGCCGCGACCGGGACGGTCGAACTCGTCGTCGGACTGCGCGCACGCCGCGCGGGCGATCCGGCAGCCAGGGACTCCATCACCCTCGGAGCCTTCGGCTTGCTGCTCGCGGTGCTGCTGCTCGCGATCCCCGCCGGATTCGTTCAGCCGTATGCGATCGACGGTGCCGGGGAGTTCGAACTCACCGGCATCATCCTGGGCGTGGGGATGTTCGGGGGCTACGCCGCGATCGTCGCCGTCTTCCTCGCCATCGCCGGCCTGACGCCGCAGAGAGCGGATGCGGTGGCCACCGCCCCGGCATCCGGCAACGACCCGGCTCCTGCCGGGCATGGAGGAGAGCGATGAGCGACGAGAAGCCGACCCGACGCGACATCCTGCGCCCCCTGCACCTGCTGGCGATCGCCTTGGCGTGCGGCATCTTCGCCGCAGTCGTGACGCTCGTGTCGACGGGCGCCTTCACTGCTCGCGTCAACTCGGCGATCGCGAACGGGACCTACGAGGGCCTGACCCCGATCGCTCTCGGGCTCGTCGTCGGCGGCGGTGCGTTCATCGTCACGCTGCTCTTCCTCGCGATGCTCATCCTCGTCGTCGACCCCGCTGAGGTCACCAAGACGGTCGATCGTCCCGTGCTGTACGACCGGGATGCCTCCGACGGCGCGGGCGACACCGACAGCACCGACGAGACCGGTCGCGACGCGTCCTCCTGATCGCGGGTTCGTCGGCTTCCGGCATCCGTTCGGAATAGTCCCGGCCGTGTGCGGCTTGTCCCTGTAGTGACTGCCTCGATCGACCGCGCCTCCATCGGACTCCGGTCGGAGCGCGGGCCGGTGCTCGGCGCCCTGATGCTGGCGACCGGTCTGATCGCGATCGATGCGACGATCCTGGCGACGGCGGTGCCCAGCATCGTCCGCGACCTCGGCAGCTACCAGCAGTTCCCGTGGCTGTTCTCGGTGTATCTGCTCGCCCAGGCGGTGAGCGTGCCGATCTACTCGCGCTTCGCCGACACCGTCGGGCGCAAGCCGATCATCCTGCTCGGGATCGCCCTGTTCCTCCTCGGCTCGGTGCTGTCCGGCTTCGCCTGGAGCATGACGGCTCTGATCGTCTTCCGCATCGTGCAGGGGCTCGGCGCCGGTGCGGTGGCCCCCATGTCGATGACGATCGTCGGCGATATCTACACGGTCGCCGAGCGAGCGAAGGTGCAGGGCTACATCGCCTCGGTGTGGGCCATCTCGTCGGTGGTCGGACCCGCACTCGGGGGATCTTCGCCCAGCTCGACGCCTGGCGGTGGATCTTCTGGGTCAACATCCCCCTGTGCCTGGTGGCGGCATGGATGCTGCTGCGGCGCTACCACGAGCAGAAGCAGACGCAGCGGCACCGTATCGACTACGCCGGAGCCGTGCTGCTCACGATCGGGCTCACCGGACTCATCCTCGGGATGCTCGAGGGCGGCAACGCCTGGGACTGGATCTCCGTGCCGAGCGCCGTCTGCTTCGGCCTCGGCGCTGCGGCCCTCGTCGCCTTCGGCGTCGTCGAGCGGCGCGCCGCCGAGCCAATCGTCGACCTCCGCCTCGCGGCGCGCCCGTTGATCCTGACCACGACGATCGTCTCGCTGGGCATCGGCGCGCTCATGACTGGCGTGACGAGCTTCGCCCCCGCCTACCTCGAGGGCTCGATCGGCATCGCGCCGCTGCTGTCGGGGCTGGCGGTCGCTGCGTTGACGCTCGGGTGGCCGCTCGCAGCGGCGAACGCGGGGCGGCTGTATCTGCGGATCGGGTTCCGACGCACCGCGCTGACCGGGATGTCGATCACGGCCGTCGCGACCATCGCCCTCGCCGTCGTGTCGCCGTGGCCGAACCCCTTCGTGATCGCGGGCGTCGCCTTCGTCCTCGGCTTCGGCCTCGGCTGGAGCGCGGCTCCCACCCTCATCGCGGCCCAGGCGTCGGTCGGCTGGGGTGAGCGGGGCGCTGTCACCGGCATGAACGCCTTCGCCCGGTCCGCCGGCAGCGCGCTCGGGGTGGCGGTGTTCGGGGCGATCTCGAACTCGGTCATCGCGCAGGGCGCGGGGCCCGACGACCCGGCGACCATCATCTCGGCATCCGTCTGGGTGTTCATCGGCGCTGCCGTGGTGGCGGTGCTGACCCTGCTCGCCGCAGCTTTCATGCCGCGAGATTCCGCAGGCGCGCTCTCCGGCGAGCCGCGGGCCTAGTCCCTCGCGGAGCGCGTCGAGTCTCGCGCTCCGCCGCTCCCCTCCGGTGCGGGGTCAATTTCGCATCGGAGTCGTCGGTTTGGAATGCACTTTTGGCCCCGCAGTGCGCGGGCGGCGCGCTTTTGGCCCCGCAGCGCACGGGCGGCGCGCTTTTGGCCCCGCAGCGCACGGCGCGCGGGCAGGCGCGTCCGCGACGCCGCAGCCAGCAACGCCGCGAGCCGGCCCGGAAGACTACTTCGCGAGCTGCTCCGCGATGCCCGTGTAGCTCGCGGGGGTCAGCGCGAGCAGACGCTGCTTCGCCGCATCCCCGATCTCGAGCCCCTCGACGAACGCGGCGAGGTCAGCTGCGCCCACCCGGTGTCCGCGCGTGAGCTCCTTGAGGAGCGCGTAGGGGTCGGTGATCGACGAGCGGCCGGCCACCACCTCGGCCCGGATGACGGTCTGGATGGCCTCGGCGAGCACCTCCCAGTTGACGTCGAGATCGGCGAGCAGCACGTCGCGGGACAGCGAGATCGCTCCCAGGCCGCGCCGCAGGTTGTCGATCGCGAGCAGCGAGTGGCCGAAGGCGACGCCGATGTTGCGCTGCGTCGTCGAGTCTGTCAGGTCGCGCTGCAGGCGGCTGGTGACCAGCGTCTGCCCGAGCGAGGCGAGCAGTGCGCCGGAGATCTCGAGGTTCGCCTCGGCGTTCTCGAAGCGGATCGGGTTGATCTTGTGCGGCATGGTCGACGAGCCCGTCGCGCCGGCCACGGGGATCTGCGCGAAGTATCCGAGCGAGATGTACGTCCAGATGTCGGTGGCGAGGTTGTGCAGGATGCCGCCGGCGTGACGCACGCGGTCGTACAGCTCGACCTGCCAGTCGTGCGACTCGATCTGCGTGGTCAGCAGGTTGAAGCCGAGGCCGAGGCCCTCGATGTACTCACGGGAGATCGTCGGCCAGTCGGCGTCGGGGTCGGCCGAGAGGTGCGCCGACCAGGTGCCGGTCGCGCCCGAGAACTTGGCGAGGTAGTCGGATGCCGCGATCTGCGAGCGGACGCGCTCGAGGCGCCATGCGAAGACCGCGAGCTCCTTGCCCATGGTCGACGGGGTGGCGGGCTGTCCGTGGGTGCGGGAGAGCATCGCGGCGTCGGCGTGCTCCGCGGCGAGCTCGCGCAGCTTGGCGATGACGACGTCGAGAGCCGGGAGCCAGACCTCCTCGACCGCGCGCTTCACGGTCAGGGCGTACGAGGCGGAGTTGATGTCCTCGCTGGTGCAGGCGAAGTGCGTGAGTTCGGCGATCGCGTCCAGACCGAGGGAGGACAGACGGTCGCGCACCAGGTACTCGATCGCCTTCACGTCGTGCTGGGTGACGGCTTCCTTCTCGGCGAGCCAGTCGATCTCGGCCTGTCCGAAGTCGCGGTAGAGGGAGCGCAGGCGCTCCTTGTCGTCATCCGACAGCGGGCTGGTCTCGAACAGCGACCGGTCGGTGAGGGCGATCAGCCATTCGACCTCGACCTCGACCCTGGCGCGGTTCAGGCCGGCCTCGGAGAGGAAGTCGGCGAGGCCCGTGACGGCGCCGCGATAGCGACCGTCGAGAGGGCTGAGGGGCTGCGGCGGGAGCGAAGGCTGGAAAGTCAGGGGAGTCCTCCTGATCGGGCCCCAGGGCGGCGGGGCGTGCGGGGCTGGCGAAGAGCCGGCTCGAGCTGGCGGAAAAGCCCGCGAGTCGCCGTCTCAATCATACCGAGCACCGAATCGAACATCTCGGCGCCGGCGTAGTACGGGTCGGGGACGTCCTGGCTCGCGGCATCGGGGTCGAAGGCGAGCAGCAGGGTGACCTTGCCCTCCTCGTCCTCGTTGCCCGCCCACTCGCGCAGGATGCGCTCGTGCGTGCGGTCGAGGGCCACGACCAGGTCGTTCTCGGCGAAGGATCCGAAGGTGAACTGCTTGGCACGGTGCTGGGAGCCGTCGTACCCGCGCCGGGCGAGGGAGTCGAGCGTGCGGTGATCGGCGCGCTCGCCGAGATGCCAGTCGCCGGTGCCGGCGCTGCGCGAGATGATGCGCGACCCCAGTCCCTGCCGTTCGGCGAGATCGCGGAAGACGACCTCCGCCATCGGAGAGCGGCAGATGTTCCCCGTGCACACGAAGATCACGCGGAAGGGATCCGGGGATGTCACCGTCCTATTCTGCCGGTCGAGGACGGATCGCGCGACGCCCGCGTGCTGCGCGACGGCGGCGACCGTCTCTTTCTGCACGGATGACGGTGGCGACGGGCTGCTCACGATCCCTGCGATCGCGGGCCTTTTCGGCCTCCGCAGGCGGCACGGATCGCGGATGCTGAGCGCATGTACTCCATTGCACTCCCACAGACCGGCTCCGCCGACGGCGCGTGGGCGAAAGCCCAGGCCGTCGCCGCGCTCGGCACCGCTGTCGATGCGCTCGACGATGTCGGCGCGTCGCTCGCCGTCCTCGCCTCCGACACCGACTGGCATTCCGACGGAGTGCGCGCGATGCAGGAGTCACTCGATGACCTGCGCGTGCGGACCCGTGTCGAGGTCTCCGAGACGCGTAGCCGGGAATTCGAGGCAGAGGGAGCGGACTTCTCGTGACAGGGCTGACCATCGACCACGGCGGGGCCATCGCGGTCGACCCCGACGCACTCCGAGACGTCGCTCGTCGAATCGAGGGCGTCGCCTCGCGCTACGACGACGCGCGCTCCGCGCTCCTGCGCGCCCAACGGGTCATCCTCGACACCCCGGGCTTCAGCGCCCAGGTCGACACGGTCGAGCTGTGGTCGTCGGGGCAACGCCTGGCCCGCCTCCATTCGGATTGCCAGGACACCGCCACCTCCGCGCTCCTCATGGCCGATACCTACGAGTACGTCGAGCTGCGGGCCGAGGCCGAGATGCTGTCGCTCACCGACCCGAGCACGGCGCAGCGACTCATGCGAAGTGCCGATCGGCTGGCGGCATCCGATGATCGCATCGCCGGTCTGGCCGAGGAGCTCGAAACCCAGTGGCGGGCGGAGCGGTTCGAAGGGCTGATCGGCAACATCGTGACGCCCGATATCTACGATGATGCGTTCCGAATCGCAGCACTGGTGGGCATCACCTCGGGTTTCGGCAAGGTACACCCCGGCGAGACGCTGAAGGGCACGACCGATCGCGTCTCGGTCACACCGGTGAAGACCTCGTCGCCCAGCGGTGCACCGTCGGGCATTGCGGGCGCTCTGAAACGTATGCCGGTCACCGCGGGGGCGCAGATCGCAGTCGAGAAGTACTCCTTCGCGGATGGCAGCACGAAGTACGTCGCCTATCTGAAAGGGACGCAGAGCGTCGGATGGAGCGGAAAGGAGCCGTGGGACAGCGAGTCCAACTTCGAGCTGTACACCGAGCATGACTCGGCGTCGTATCAGGCCACGCTCGAGGCTCTCGATGCGGCGGGAGCCCAGCCCGGTGACGAGGTCGACGTCGTCGCGCACTCGCAATCCGGGATGATCGCCGCGCACCTCGGGATGGAGAGCGTGTACGACGTGCAGATGCAGATCACCGCGGGCAGCCCTGTCGAACCCACCCTCGACGATGACCAGACGATCATCCAACTCGTGCACACCGATGACCCGGTCCCTGGTTTCCGAGGCGGCGGATCGCCAGAGGGCACGGGATCGGCCGACAGCATGGTCATCACGACCCAGGGCAACCCGCTCGACTCACCCGAGGACTGGCTTGTCGACGCGCACCACCTTGACACGTATATCGAGACTGCGGAGGAAGCTGATGCCTCGAGTGACCCTCGCGTCGACGCCGCGGGCGAGTTCTGGCGTGACCTCGACACGGCGGAGGTGATCGAGCGCACCGAGTACCAGGCGCAGCGGGTCGGATGATCGCCCGCGGTCAGGCTGGACGCTCAATCGCGACGGGACCGCTTGCTCTGGGGGCGCAGGATGAAGCCGAAGACGCCGTTGATCAGCGAGATGATGAGCGCAGCGAGCACTCCCCACCAGAAGCTGCCGACGGTCAGGCCCCAGCCGAAGCCGCTCGTGATCCAGGCGGTCAGCCAGAGCAGGAACCCGTTGATCACGAATCCGATGAGGCCGAGCGTGAGGATGTAGAGCGGGAAGGCGACGATCTTGACGACGGTGCCGATGATGGTGTTCACCAGGGCGAAGATCGCGGCGACCGCCAGCAGGGTCAGCACCAGCTGCAGCGTCTCGCCCGGCGCGAAGGCCTTGATCTGCACCTGCAGTGCGGGGATCAGCGTCACAACCCAGAGGGCGAACGCGTTGACGACGACTCGGATGATGAAGCGCATAGTCCGATCAGTCTCCCATGCGAGTCACTCGATGTCAGTCGAGACTCCTGCGGTAGTCAACGGGTGTGCGCTCGGAGCGCCGCAGCGATTTCGTCGAGCGAAGTCTTGCTTTGTGCGGTGCTCAGCACCAGATCGAATGCCGCATCGAGACCCATGTCGACGAGGACGCCGTTCAGCTCGAGGAACGTCATGGTCATGATCCACGAGAACCTCTTGTTTCCATCGAAGAGGGGATGGTTCTGGCTCAGTGAGGACAGGAGCGAGGCTGCCTTCACCTCGATGGTGGGGTACGCCTCGACGCCGAACATCGAACTCGACGGACGAGCCAGCGCCGAAGAGAGAAGGCCGATGTCACGGATGTGGAGACCCAGATCCTCGAGGATCCCGACAGCCTGCGGGAGCTCGAGGTACCGGGTCACGCGTCTTCCAGCTTCTTGAGCAGCTCGGAGTACCGGTCTGCCACCCCCCGCGCGATCGTCACGGCCTGCTCGGTCGTGACCTCTTCGCGAAGGAAGCGATCAGCGGCCTCGATCAGAAGGGCGTGCTTCGACGTGTGCCGCCGCTCGGCGAGCGCAGTGAGCTGCGCATCGAGTTCTTCCGGGAGTCGCACAGTCATCGCCATACCAAAATGGTACTACTCCACTCACTTCGTCGCCAGGATGCCGCGGAATCTAGACTCATCACTGTGACCGACCCGATCCTGCCGCGCATCCGCCCCGCCATCGCCGCCCTCGCGCCGTACCGCCAGGGGAAGCAGGCCGGCCCCGACGCCTACAAGCTGTCGAGCAACGAGAACCCGTTCGAGCCGCTCCCCTCGGTCGCGGCGGCCCTGCAGCACACCACGCCGATCAACCGCTACCCGGACGCGACCGCAGGCCGCCTGCGTGCCCGGCTCGGAGCGCGCTACGCCGTGGAACCCGATCAGGTGCACGTCGCCGCCGGCAGTGTGTCGATCCTGCACCAGCTCATCCTCGCCACCGCCTCCGTCGGCGACGAGGTCGTCTACGCCTGGCGCTCCTTCGAGGCCTACCCGAGCCTCCCGCTCGTCGCCGGCGCGACGGGCGTGCAGGTGCCGCTGACGGCGGACGCCCGCCACGACCTCGATGCCATGGCGGATGCCGTGACCGAGCGCACTCGCGCGGTCATCCTCTGCACCCCCAACAACCCGACGGGGCCGATCATCACGAGCGACGAGTTCGCCACGTTCGTCGAGCGCGTCCCCACCGACGTGCTGATCATCCTCGACGAGGCCTACGCCGAGTTCGTCACCGCGCCCGGCGCCGTGGACGGACTCGCGGAACGGGTCTTCGAGCGGCATCCGAACGTCGTCGTGCTGCGCACGTTCTCGAAGGCCTACGGCCTGGCTGGACTTCGCATCGGCTATGCGATCGGGAACGAGAAAGTGCTGGATGCGGCGCGGACCACCGGCATCCCCCTGTCCGTCACCTCAGCGGCCGAGAATGCCGCGATCGCCAGCCTCGACGCCGAGGCAGAACTGCTCGAGCGTGTCGCGGTCATCGTCGAGCGGCGCACCCGCCTGGTGCAGGGCCTGCGCGCGCAGGGCTGGGACGTGCCCGATTCGCAGGCCAACTTCATCTGGCTGCCCACCGGCGAGCGCACCGACGACGTCGCGGCAGCGTTCGTCGCGGCGGACCTCATCGTGCGCCCGTTCTCCGGCGACGGCATCCGCATCTCCGTCGGCGAGGAGGCAGCGGTCGACCGCGTTCTGGAGGTCGCCTCGACCCTGCGGTGAGCGCCGCGATCCCGCCTGTTCTCCGGGTTCCCGGCAGTTACGAGGACGTCCTAGGTATGCGTGACCGGGCATGCGCGCGCGGGTAGCGTGGGGGTCGTGACCTCGTCAGAGACTGAACTCGTCCGCGTCCTGGATAAGGACGGCCGCTTCGCGCCCAGTGCGTCCGCCGAGCAGTACCTGCCGTTGATCGAGGCGATCAGCGACGCCGAGCTCGAGCAGTTCTACCGCGACATGGTGGTCATCCGTGCCATCGATGTCCAGGCGACCAACCTGCAGCGTCAGGGCCAGCTCGCCCTGTGGCCGCCGAGCAGGGGACAGGAGGCCGCCCAGGTCGGCTCGGCCCGGGCCGCCCGTGCCCAGGACACGATCTTCCCCTCGTACCGTGAGCACGCCGTGACCCGCATCCGCGGCGTCGACCCGCTCGACATCATCAAGCTCATGCGCGGTGTCTCGCACGGCGGTTGGGATCCGACCGACCCCAAGAACGGCAACACGCGCCTCTACACGCTCGTGCTCGGCTCGCAGACCCTGCACGCCGCGGGCTTCGCGATGGGCCTCAACTTCGACGGTCGCTCCGGCACCGGCGACCCCGAGCGTGACGAGGCCGTGATCGTCTACTACGGCGACGGAGCCTCGAGCCAGGGCGACGTGCATGAGGCGATGGTGTTCGCCGCGAGCTACCAGGCGCCCACCGTCTTCTTCCTGCAGAACAATCACTGGGCGATCTCGGTGCCCGTCTCGACCCAGTCGAGAGTGCCCCTCGTCGAGCGCAGCGCCGGCTACGGCATCCCCAGCGTCCGCGTCGACGGCAACGACGTGCTCGCCAGCTACGCGGTCTCGCGCACGGCGCTCGAGGAGGCGCGCAGCGGCGGGGGACCGCGGGCGATCGAGGCCGTGACCTACCGACTCGGCGCTCACACGACGAGCGACGACCCGACGAAGTACCGCGGGTCCGACGAGGAGCAGTCGTGGGCGGAGCGCGACCCGATCGACCGCATGCGCGCGTTCCTGGAGAACCGCGGCGCGGCAGGGCAGTTCTTCGCGGACGTGGATGCCGAGGCGGCCGACGCCGCCGAGGACCTGCGCGCCCGCACGGTCGAGCTCGGGCCGCCGACCGCCGACAAGATCTTCGATCACGTGTACAGCGACCCTCATCCACTCATCGCGGAGCAGAAGGCCTGGCGCGAGCGGTATGAGGCGTCGTTCGAAGGAGGCGGCCGGTGACTCTCGAGACGATGCCTTTCAGCAAGGCACTCAACGCCGGTCTGCGGGCGGCGATGGAAGCCGACTCCAAGGTCCTGCTCATGGGCGAGGACATCGGAAAGCTCGGCGGCGTGTTCCGGGTCACCGAGCACCTGCAGCGTGACTTCGGCGACCGTCGGGTGCTCGACACCCCGCTGGCCGAGTCCGGAATCGTCGGCACCGCGATCGGTCTGGCGATGACCGGGTTCCGGCCCGTCATCGAGATCCAGTTCGACGGCTTCGTCTTCCCCGCATTCGACCAGATCACCACGCAGCTGGCGAAGCTCACGAACCGTCACGAGGGCAAGCTGAGTCTGCCCATCGTCATCCGCATCCCGTACGGCGGCCACATCGGCGCCGTCGAGCACCACCAGGAGAGCCCCGAGGCGTACTTCGCGCACACCCCGGGCCTGCGGGTGGTCTCGCCCTCGACTCCCAACGACGCGTTCTGGATGATCCAGGAGGCCATCGCATCGAACGACCCCGTGATCTTCATGGAGCCGAAGAGCCGCTACTGGACCAAGGGCGAGGTCGACCTCGACGGATCCGCGGTCTCCCTGCACGCCTCCCGAGTCGTGCGCACCGGATCCGACGTGACCCTCGTCGGACACGGCGCGATGGTGACGACGCTGCTGCAGGCGGCGGCGCTCGCCGAGGCCGAGGGCACCAGCTGCGAGGTCGTCGACGTGCGCTCGCTGTCGCCGATCGACTACGAGCCGATCCTCAACTCGGTGCGCAAGACCGGACGCATGGTCTACGCCCAGGAGGCGCAGGGGTTCACCAGCGTCGGTAGCGAGGTCGCCGCCACCGTCATGGAGCGCGCCTTCTACGCACTCGAGGCCCCGGTGCTTCGCGTCTCGGGGTACGACACCCCGTTCCCGCCCGCGAAGCTTGAGGGCTCCTACCTCCCGGATGCCGACCGCATCCTCGAGGCCGTCGATCGTTCGCTCGCCTACTGACCCTCGTTCGATGTTCACAATTCAGCAAGAATCAGAGCAGGCCCGACGGGTTTGCCCCGTGCAGGTCACTTCTGCCAGGTTCATGCTGAGTTCTGAACGAGGCACTCTCCGAAAGGACCGCATATGAGCACGCAGAACTTCACCCTCCCCGACGTCGGCGAGGGGTTGACCGAAGCCGAGATCGTCGCGTGGAAGGTCGCCCCCGGCGACACCGTGGCGATCAACGACGTCATCTGCGAGATCGAGACGGCGAAGTCGCTGGTCGAACTGCCGTCGCCGCATGCGGGCGTCGTCGGCGAGCTGCTCGTCGCCGAGGGCACGACGGTCGAGGTCGGCTCGCCGATCATCACCTTCGTGACGGATGCCCGTGACGACGCCGGTCCCGGGGTCATCGCCACGGCCGAGGCGCCGGCTCCCGAAGAGGGCGGCGGCTCGGTGCTCGTGGGCTACGGCTCTGGCACCGGCGCGACCTCCCGTCGCAAGCGCCCGGCGGAGCGGCCCGTCCGCTCGTCGGTCGGCGTGATCGCGAAGCCGCCGATCCGCAAGCTCGCCAAGGACCTGGGCGTCGACCTGACGACCGTCACGCCGACCGGCGCCGACGGCGAGGTCACCCGCGACGACGTCGTGACGCACGCCTCGCAGGCCAGTGTCTTCCGCAACATCGAGACCCCCGAATGGGGAGAGGTCCGCGAGGAGACCGTGCCCGCGCCGCAGAGCGCACCGGCAGGGCTCGCCCGCGGGCTGTCGCCTGCTCCGGCATCCGCTCCCGCATCCGACGACCGCACCGAGTCCATCCCGGTGAAGGGCGTGCGCAAGGCGACCTCGTCGGCGATGGTGCAGAGCGCGTACTCCGCCCCCCACGTCACGGTGTGGAAGGAGATCGATGCGAGCCGCACGATGGAGCTCGTCAAGCGCCTCAAGGCGTCGCCGGACTACGCCGACATCCGCGTCTCACCGCTGCTGATCATGGCCCGCGCCGTGATCTGGGCTGCGCGCCGCACCCCGATGGTGAACGCCGCCTGGATCGAGACCGAGGGCGGCGCCGAGATCTCGGTGCGCCACTACGTCAACCTCGGCATCGCCGCTGCCACGCCGCGCGGTCTGCTCGTGCCCAACATCAAGGACGCCCAGGACCTGAGCATGAAGGACCTCGCTCGGGCCCTGAACCGCCTCACGCTCACCGCCCGCGAGGGCAAGACGAGCCCGGCGGACCAGCAGGGCGGCACGATCACGATCACCAACATCGGGGTCTTCGGGATGGATGCCGGCACCCCGATCATCAACCCCGGCGAGGCCGGGATCGTGGCCATGGGCACGATCAGCCAGAAGCCGTGGGTCGTCGACGGCGAGGTGCGCCCCCGCTGGGTCACCACGGTCGCCGGATCGTTCGACCACCGCGTGATCGACGGCGACGGCATGAGCCGGTTCATCGCCGATGTGGCATCCGTGCTCGAGGAGCCCGCGCTGCTCGTCGAGTGAGGACGGGTCACGCCGACCAGGCTTCCGCTCGTCGCTACGGCATCCTCAGCGTCGCGAGCGTCGTGATCGACGCCGGCACGGGATCCCAGCGACGCACGCCGCGGGCGTGACCCCGGATGTCACCGCCGACGAGCTCCAGCGCTTCCGCCAGGTCGGCGACCCGGAGCCTGCGGGCAAGGGCGACGTGCGGCATCCACTCTCCGGTCGCGGTGTGCGGCGCATCCGTGCCCGGACCGAGGGCGTCGTACACCGCGGTGCGGAGCGCGAGCAGCTCAGCGGTCGGCACGACGCTGCGGGCGAGTACACGTCGGTCGCCGATGCCGAACAGCAGGGGAGCGCCCAGCGTCACGGGGAACGCAGGGAGACCCTCGAAGACCTCCGCCCCCACCGCCGGCAGCCCGATCCGGGCCCCCAGTGTGATGTGCGGGCGGTTGCTCGCAGACGTGTGCGCGGCGAGGCTCGAGAGCCCGCGTGCGGCGAGAGCCTCCCATTCGGCTCGGATCGCGGACTCGGCCGCCGGGTCGAGGAGCAGTTCGATCGATGAGGGGGGGCGCCGCGGCTCGGGTTCGCGCATCTAGTCGTTCTCGCGGCGTCGCAACTGCTCCCAGATGACGGTCCAGATGAGCCCGAGCATGAGACCGGCGGGGGCGCCGACCGCAGCTCCGATACCCGGATCGCCCGCAGCGGCACCGATACCGAGACCGATGACCGCGCCGACGGGGAGACCGAGCAGCAAGGGCACGGAAGCCATGCCGCCTCGAGGTTCGCGTCTGGGTTCCATCACGCCAACATATACGCGAGCGCCGACGCATCACGGGTGCCAGGGCGGCCGGCCGTGACGGGGATGCCCCTCAGTCGACCGCGCTGAGCCGCCGCTCGGCCAGCAGTGGCACGGCCACCTCCCGGGCGGCACGGCGGGCCGTGGCGACGGCGCCGACCGAGACGACCTCGGCGCCCAGCGTCGAGGCGAGGATCTCGGGCGCCGGCAGGTGCAGCTGTGCAGGAAGCACCTCGCGGGCCGCATCCAGCACCGGGGCGATGCTCTCGGCCACCGCCCCGCACACGATCACGCGGGAGGGGTCGTACATGCTGCCGAGCACGCCCACCACGCGTGCGAGCGTCGCTCCGACGCGGGAAGTGGTCAGCAGCGCGTCGGCATCGCCTGCCGACGCGGCCGTCAGCACGGCTCGCGGATCGATGCGATCCGCGCCCGCGAGCCGACCGATCGCGGAGTCCGACGAGATCTCGCCGCTCTCCACGGCTGCTCGCACCTGGTCCTGCAGGGCGTACCGGAGGCCGAAGGCCGAGCCGACGCCGATGATGTGGTCGAACACGACCCCCTCGCCGACCCCGCCGTGGGCGCCGTGCAGCACATGGCCGTCGACGACGACACCGCCGCCGAAACGCTCGCTGGCGAGCAGGGCGACGTAGTCGCGGCATCCGACGGCTGCGCCCGCCGAGCCTTCGGCGATCGCCGCGAGCTGGGCGTCGTTCTTGATCTCGACGACCGGAGCCCAGTCGGCCAGGACTTCGGCGAGGCCGGGGTTGGTGCGTTCCCAGAAGCCCTCGGGATGCGGGGGAGAGATTCCGGCGCGGTTCACCGGGGCGGCGACGCCGATGCAGATCGCGAGCACCGCCTCTCGGGTGACGTCGGCCTCGGCGAGCGCGAGGTCCATCTGCCCGAGGATCGTCGCCCGTCGCTCGTCGGCGCTCTGCGTCGGATCGAGATCGACGCGGTGGTGCACGCGGGTGTGGTCCTGCAGCTCGGCGACGGTGACGGCGAGGTGGGTGTCACCGGCATCCACCCCGATCACGACGCCGAGATCGGATGCCAGCACGAACCGCCTGGCGGGACGCCCTGCCCGGTAGCTCCCGGCCGCGCGGGCGTTGGGGAGCTCGCGCAGCACGCCGGCGTCGACGAGCGTGTCGATGCCGTCGATGGCGGTGGAGCGGGTCAGCGAGGTGCTCGCCATCGCCTCGGTCGCGGTGAACTCACCGGCTGCCCAGGCGAAGTCGAGGATGGCGCCGACGCTCGCGCGCCCGGTGCCGAGCCCTGCGGAGACTTCTGTCACGGGCCTTGACCTCACTCTCGTCCAGATGAGAGAGTACCCTTCATCGAAGTAAATTCGCTCACTAGATTTAGTCTGCGGATCTACAGGACGAAAGGACGACGGTGTCTGTGAAACCCCCACGCCCGGCGAAGATCGTGGCCGGTGCGGCCGCGCTCGCCCTCGTCGGCGCCGCTCTGACCGGCTGCTCGACAGCCGGCGGACCCGAGACCATCCGCTTCACGTTCAGCAAACGTGAGGCGATCGAGTTCATGACCGGTCTGGTCGCCGACTACAACGCCTCGCAGGACGATGTGCGGGTCGAGATCGACACCTCTGGTGTCGACGTGGTCTCGGCGAGCTTCGTCCGGGGCAACCCGCCCGACATCATGCTCGCCAACTACAACTACGAGATCGCGCGGTTCGTGCAGCGCTGCGCGCTCACCGATCTCTCCGACACCGAGGCCGCATCGAGCATCCGCGACGACCTGCAGCCGCTCATGGAGCAGTACGGCACCTGCGCGGGGCGCACCAGCGCCCTGCCGTACTCGGTGATGGCGGCATCCGTCATCTACAACAAGCAGATCTTCGACGAGCAGGGACTCGAGGTCCCGCAGACCTGGGACGAGCTCCTCGCCGTCGCCGACCAGTTGAAGGATGCGGGCATCGACCCGTTCTACGCCACCTTCAAGGACGACTGGACCGTCGCGCAGGGCTGGTACGACTACACCGCCGGCGGATCCGTCGACGTGATCGACTTCTTCGACGCACTCGCAGAGGAGGGCACCGAGGTCGGTCCCGACTCCGAGCGGTCGTTTCAGAAGGACTTCGCCGAGCCGATGGAGCGCATGATGCAGCTCGCCGAGGACTACACGAACGAGGATGCCCCGAGCCGAGGCTACGGCGACGGCAACCTCGCTTTCGGCAAGGGCGAGGCGGCGATGTACCTGCAGGGGCCGTGGGCGTTCAGCGAGATCGCGAAGACCGCGCCCGACCTCGAGCTCGGTACCTTCCCGCTGCCCATGACCGACGATCCCGCCGACCTCGGCGTGCGCGTGAACATGGACCTCGCGGCGATGATCCCCGAGGAGTCACGGCACCAGGAGGCGGCGAGGGACTTCCTCGAGTACCTGTTCCAGCCCGAGAACATCGAGGAGTACAACGCCTCGCAGCTCGGCTTCACACCGACGAAGGATGCTCCGGCTCCCGACGACCCGCGGGTCGAGGGGATGATCGAGTACTACGAGAACGGTCAGATCTACCAGGGGCCCTCGGTGCTCGTGCCCAAGACGCTCCCGCTGAACAACTACGTGCAGGCCATGGTGCTCGGCGCGTCCCCGTCTTCCACCCTGCGCACGATGGATGCCGACTGGGCGAGGATCGCGTTCCGCGCTCCGATCCCGTCGACCCAGGACAACGCGTCCGGTGAGGACTCCGCATCCGGCGAGACAGAGGAGTCCACGCCATGACCAACATCACGAAGCCCAACACCCCCACGACCGACACGACGGCGATCGTCACCGGAGGTGCGCGCAAACTCGGCCGCCGCAAGGGCCGCGTCGAGCCGATCTACTACCTCTTCCTGCTGCCGACGCTCGTGCTCTTCACCCTCGCGATCACCGTCCCTGGGGTGATGGGGATCTTCTTCAGCTTCACCGACTCGATCGGCATCGGGGAGTGGAGCTTCAACGGACTGACGAACTACATCGCGATGTTCAGCGATCCGGCGATCCTGCAGAGCTACCTGTTCACGTTCGGGTTCTCGATCGCCACCGTGATCGTGGTCAACGTCATCGCCTTCCTGCTGGCGGTCGGGCTGACCTCCCGCATCCGCTTCAAGACGGGGCTGCGCACGATCTTCGTGATCCCGATGGTGATCTCGGGCATCATCATCGCCTACGTCTTCAACTTCCTGTTCTCGAACTCGATCCCGGCCGCAGGGGCCGCCACCGGCATCCCGTGGCTGTCGACCAGCCTTCTCGCGAATCCCGATCTCGCGTGGGTGGCGATCGTCATCGTGACCGCGTGGCAGGCGGTACCGGGGACTCTGCTCATCTACATCGCGGGACTCCTGTCGGTGCCGGGCGAGGTCTACGAAGCCGCCAGCATCGACGGCGCGAACAAGGTGCAGCAGCTCACGCGCATCACGATCCCGCTCGTCGCGGGGTATGTCGTGATCAACGTGATCCTCGGCTTCAAGGGCTTCCTCAACGCCTACGACATCATCGTCGGCCTCACCAACGGCGGCCCAGGCACCGCCACCCGCAGCGTCGCGATGACCATCATCGCGGGCTTCAACGGCGGTGACTACGCCTACCAGATGGCCAACGCGACGATCTTCTTCATCGTTGCCGTGCTCATCTCCCTGCTGCAGCTCTCGCTGACCCGCGGAAGGAACGCACTCTGATGTCGACGCAGACACTCACCACCATCCCGGCTTCGGGCAAGAAGCCGCGCGTGCGCATGGAGCGCGTCAACTGGTCGGGCACGATCATCCTGATCCTGTGCGCCGTCACCGTGCTGCTGCCGCTGTATGTGACGATCTCGATGTCGCTCAAGACCACCGGTCAGGCGGTCGACGGCAACGCGTTCTCGTTCCCCGCGCCGTTCAGCATCGACGGCTTCGTCCAGGCCTGGAATCTCACGAAGTTCCCGGTCGGAGCGGGCATCTCGCTGCTGGTGACCGCAGGCACCGTCGTCGCGACGATCGTGCTCGCGGCCTTCGCGTCGTACGCGATCGTGCGCAACTGGGACCACCGCCTGTTCCGGTACTCCTTCTTCTACCTGCTCGCGGCGATGTTCATCCCGTTCCCGGTCGTGGCGTTGCCGCAGATCCAGCTGACCGGCCGCGTCGGGCTCGACAACCCGTTCGGGGTGATCATCCTCGCGACGATGTTCCAGCTGAGCTTCAGCGTGCTGCTCTTCACGGCGTTCCTGCGGTCGATCCCGATCGAGCTCGAGGAGAGCGCCCGCATCGACGGTGCGACCACCTGGCAGACGTTCTGGCAGCTGATCTTCCCGCTGCTCGCGCCGATGAGCGCGACGGTCGGCATCTTCGCCTTCCTCTACGCGTGGAATGACTTCATGATGCCGTCGCTGATCATCTCCGACCCGGCGCTGCAGACGCTGCCGGTGCGGCAGAACCTCTTCCAGAACCAGTTCAGCAACAACTACAACGTCGCGTTCGCCTCGTATCTGATGGCCATGGCCCCCGCCATCCTGGCCTACCTGTTCACGCAGCGCTTCGTCATGGAGGGCGTCACGCAGGGCGCCGTCAAGGGCTGACCAGCCGACCAGCCGGCCGACCGACCGATCAGCCCCCGAACCAGACCGCAATCCGAAGGAGCAACACCCCTCATGACCGATGCGCTTCTCACCGAGACCCGCGACGACACCACCGCAGCATGGTGGCGGCAGGCCGCCGTCTACCAGATCTACCCCCGCAGCTTCGCCGACGCGAACGGTGACGGCCTGGGCGACATCCCCGGGATCGTCTCGCGCGCCGACTACCTGCGTGACCTCGGCATCGACGCGGTGTGGCTGAGCCCGTTCTATCCTTCAGCGCTCGCCGACGGAGGCTACGACGTCGCCGACTACCGCGACGTCGACCCTCGTCTCGGCACGCTGGACGACTTCGACGACATGGTCGCGGCGCTGCACGAGCGCGGCATCCGCGTGATCGTCGACATCGTGCCGAACCACTCCTCCGACCTGCACGAGTGGTTCCAGGAGGCGCTCGCCGCCGGGCGCGGCTCGGCCGCCCGGGAGCGATACATCTTCCGCGAGGGGTCGGGTCCTGACGGATCGGAGCCGCCCACCGACTGGACTGCGGCCTTCGGCGGCTCGGCCTGGGAGCAGGTGGAGGACGGCCAGTGGTACCTGCACAGCTTCGCCCCCGAGCAGCCCGACCTCAACTGGGACCACCCCGAGGTGCGCGAGGACTTCCTGAAGACACTCCGCTTCTGGTCGGACCGTGGCGTCGACGGATTCCGGATCGACGTGGCGCACATGCTCACGAAGGACCTGACCGAACCGCTGCCGAGCACAGCCGAGCTCGCGCTGCTCCCGCACGACGGCAACCACCCGCTGCATGACCGCGACGACGTGCACGAGATCTACGCCGAGTGGCGTCGGGTGTTCAACGAGTACGACCCGCCCCGCACGGCCGTGGCGGAGGCATGGGTGAGTACGCCGGAGCGGCGGGCGAAGTATGCGTCGGCGGAGGGGCTCGGGCAGGCGTTCAACTTCGATCTGCTCGTCGCCGATTTCGACGCGACCCAGTTCCGCACGATCATCGCCGACAACCTGGCGCAGGCCGATGCCACGGGCTCGTCGACCACCTGGGTGCTGTCGAACCACGATGTGACCCGGCATGCGACTCGGTACGGGCTGGCTCCGCTGGGTACTCGCACGGGGGTGAAGCAGGGCGTCGAGTGGGTGGCTGCCGGCGGACCGGCCGAGCAGCTCGACCGCGAGCGGGGACTCCGCCGCGCCCACGCCGCAACGCTGCTCCTGCTCGGCCTGCCCGGCAGCACCTACCTCTACCAGGGGGAGGAGCTGGGGCTGCAGGAGGTCGCGGAGATCGGCCCTGAGCACCGTCAGGATCCGGCGTTCTTCCGCGGTGCGGAGTTCGACGGCCTCGGGCGGGACGGATGCCGCGTGCCGCTGCCGTGGACCGCATCCGGTCCGTCCTTCGGCTTCGGCACTGCGGAGGCGCATCTGCCTCAGCCGGAGTGGTTCGGGCGGCATGCGGTCGAGATCGAGGCGGCGGATCCGTCGTCGACGCTCTCGCTGTACCGCGAGGCCCTGCGGCTGCGCCATGAGCTGCAGACCGCCGAGCGGATGGAGTGGATCGAGACCGGCCGCCCCGACGTGCTGCGCTTCGCCCGCCCGAACGGGTGGCAGGTCGTGACCAACTTCGGCACAGAGCAGTTCGACCTCGGAGCGGATGCGGCGGATGTCGTGCTCAGCACGGTCGCCCTGGTCGACGGCGCGCTGCCCGGCGATGCGTCCGCCTGGATCGCCCCTGCCCTCATCGGCTGACCCGGCCCCGTCCGGTCTTGACCGGGTGCCGAATGCAGGTCGAAATCACAGATGCAGGGCCAGAGAGGGTTTTCTGGCCCTGCATCCGTGTTCTGAGCATGCAGGTGACAGGTGGGCGCGACGAGCGCCAACTTGATAATGGTTCTCATTAGCGTTTAGAGTGGGGGACATGAAGAAGCCGTTCGTCGCCCTCGCCCTCGCATCCGTCGCCGCGCTCTCGCTGGCCGGATGCTCCGCCCCCGCATCGGGAGAGGGCGATTCGGGTGCGGTGACCGTCGCTGCGAGCACCAACGTCTACGGTTCGCTCGCTGCGCAGATCGGCGGCGACCGCGTCGACGTGACCTCGATCATCAAGTCCGCGACACAGGACCCGCACTCCTACGAGGCATCTGCCCGCGACCGTCTGACGGTGCAGAAGGCCGACCTCGTCATCGAGAACGGTGGCGGATACGACGGCTTCATCGACACCCTGCTGCAGGATGCCCAGGACCCGCACATCGTCAGCGCCGTCGAGTTCTCGCACGACTTCCCCGGCAACGAGGGGCACGATCACGAGGGCGAGGAGGGCGCTGCCGAGGAGGAGCACGACCACGACCATGCCGAGGGCGAAGAAGGCCACGAGGGTCATGATCACATCGAGGGCTTCAACGAGCACGTGTGGTTCGACCCGCACACGATGATCCACGTCGTCGAGGCCATCGCCGACGAGCTCGCCGCGATCGACCCCGACGGCGAGACGGAGTTCACGGCCAACGCCGAGGAGATCGTCGCCGACCTCGAGGGGTTCGAGGCTGACCTCGAGACCCTGAAGGCGGATGCCGCCGGCGCGAACGTCATCATCACCGAGCCGCTGCCCGGCTACCTCGCCACGGCCGCCGGCCTCACCGACGTCACGCCGGAGGGCTTCGCCGAGTCGGTGGAGGAGGGCAGTGACGTCGCCCCTGCGACACTGCTCGCCACCCTCGGGGTCGTCGAGGACGGAGACGTGGCCGCGGTGCTCACCAACGCGCAGACCGGTGGCGCCGAGACGCAGCGCGTCGAGGATGCTGCGACCGATGCCGGCATCCCGGTGGTCGCCTTCACGGAGCTGCTCCCCGACGGATCGTCGTACTCTGAGTGGATGAGTGACGCGATCCAGAGCCTCGCCGACGCGCTCCAGTCGTGAGCGGCGCCGCCGACGCGCGTGCAGGAGCCGACGGACAGACCCCCGTACTCGAGGTGCGAGGGGCCGCGCTTCAGCGTGGCGACCGGGAGCTGTGGTCTGGCCTCGACCTGACCGTCGAACCCGGCGAGTTCATCGCCGTGCTCGGGCCGTCGGGGTCGGGCAAGACCACGCTGCTGCGCAGCATCCTCGGCCTGCAGCCCCTGTCGACCGGCGAGATCACCGTCGCGGGCGGCCCGGTGCGCAAGGGCAATCCGCGCATCGGGTACATCCCGCAGCAGCGTTCGCTCGCGCCGGACACGAGCATGCGGGCCCGCGACCTCGTCGCCCTCGGCGTGCAGGGCAGCCGTTTCGGGTTCCCTATCCCGCACCGCGGAGACCGCGCGAAGGTCGACCGGCTGCTCGAGTCCGTCGGCGCCGCGCACTACGCCGATCGCCGCGTGGGGCTCCTCTCGGGCGGTGAGCAGCAGCGGTTGCGGGTCGGACAGGCACTCGCCGGCGAACCCACCCTGCTGCTCTGCGACGAGCCGCTGTCGAATCTCGATCTCGCGAACCAGCTGGCGGTGACCGACATCATCGATCGGCAGCGGCGCGAGCGCGGCGCCGCAGTGCTGTTCGTCACGCACGACGTGAACCCGATCCTCGGCCGCGTCGACCGCATCCTCTACATCGCAGGCGGACGCTTCGTGCTGGGCACCCCGGAGGAGGTGCTGCAGACCCGGGTCCTCACCGAGCTCTACGGCACTCCGGTGTTCGTGCTGCGGGCCGGCGACCGCCTGGTCGTCGTCGGGGTGCCGGATGCCGAGCCGCACCACCTGCACGATCACGACCACGGGAGCGCCGCATGATCGCCCTCACCGGTCTCGTCCCCGCGGTCGACTGGAGCGATGTCTTCTCCTTCCAGGACTACGGCGAGCTCGTCGCCCTGCTCGCCAACTCGATCGTCGCCGGCGCGGTGCTCGGCATCGTCGGCGGACTGATCGGCGTCTTCGTGATGCAGCGCGACCTCGCCTTCGCGGTGCACGGCGTGAGCGAGCTGTCGTTCGCCGGCGCCGCCGCGGCGCTGCTGTTCGGCGGGAGCGTGGTGCTCGGCTCGCTCGGCGGCGCCCTGGTCGCGGCGGTCCTGATCGGCGTGCTCGGAGCCAAGGCGCGCGACCGCAACTCGATCGTCGGGGTGCTGATGCCGTTCGGTCTCGGCCTCGGCATCCTCTTCCTGTCGCTGTACGACGGACGCAGCGCCAACCGCTTCAGTCTGCTGACCGGGCAGATCGTGTCGGTGTCGAGTCCCGACCTCGGCTGGCTGCTCGGCATCAGCATCGTCGTGCTTCTCGGTCTGCTGCTCATGTGGAATCCGCTGCGCTTCGATTCGCTCGACCCCGAGTCCGCCGCCGCCCGCGGCGTGCCCACCCGAGCGGTGAGCCTGCTGTTCATGGTGCTGCTCGGACTCATCGTCGCGGTCAGCGTGCACATCATCGGCGCGCTGCTCGTCATGGCGCTGCTCGTCACCCCGGCTGCCGCGGCGATGCGCATCACCGCCGGGCCGGTCGCCGTCCCGCTGCTGGCGGCGCTCTTCGGATTCGTGTCGGCCGTCGGCGGCATCCTGCTCGCCCTCGCCGGCACCCTTCCGGTGAGCCCGTACATCACGACCCTGTCGTTCACGATCTACGTCGTGTGCTGGATCGTTCAGCGCGCCAGGGGCGGCGTGCGCCGCGTGCGGGCCTGATCGGCTCACACGCGGGCGAGTGCCTCGATGTCCTCCAAGAACTCGGCGGCCGTCTCGGCCGACACCGTGATGCGGGTACCGGCTATCGACTCCAGATAGTCGCGGGTGCTCGGTCCGTCGGGTGCGGATGCCGTCGTGCCCGAGGCGATGGCCTCTTCGAAGGCTCGCTGAGACGCGCTGCGTGCCGCGAACTCGATGTCGGCGGGCGAGAAGCCCTCTGTGCGGTCGACCAGGACCTCGATGTCGATCGCACCCGACACCTGCGTCGGGATGTACCGCAGCCAGATCGCTGCGCGTGCCGCCCGGTCAGGGAGCCCGATCGGGATCACGTAGTCGAATCGGCCATGGCGCAAGAATGCACTGTCGAGTGCCCGGATGAAGTTCGTCGCGCACACGAGCAGCCTGCCCGGCTGCTCGCGGAAGGCGGGGATGATCTTCAGCAACTCGTTCGTGACACCCTGCAGTGGAGATGGCGGCTCGCCGGAGCGCTGGGCCGCGATCTCTTCGACCTCGTCGATGAAGACCACCGCGTGCTCGAGCTCGGCGATCTTGGTGAAAGTCTCACGCAGCGCGCCGGCGAGGCCCTTCGGGTCGGCGGCGAGGCGAGAGGGGAACACCTCGACGAACGACCACTCCAGACGCGAGGCGATGGCCTTCGCAAACGTCGTCTTGCCGGTTCCAGGGGGGCCGAACAGCACGACGGCCCTGGGCGGCACGACCCCGAAGCTCTCGGCGAGCTCGGACTCGGCGAGCGGGAGCACGAGTCGCTGCTCGAGGATCTCCTTCTCGCGGCGCATCCCTGAGACCGATTCCCACAGATCTCGCGGCATCAGGCGTCCGCCCAGCTCGGCGAGCGAGGTGAGCTCCTGCCGCTGCACCGGGGTGCGGCGCTCGAAGTACTTCAGGTGATGCTTCGACTCGAAACCGCGAGCCGCGAACGCGTCGAGCCGGGTCTCGACCTCTGGCACCAGCGCCGAGAGCTTGGTGAGACCGTGCGGAGCCATGCTCTTCTCGAGCGCCGCGAGCAGCGCCGAGCCGATGCCGCGGTCGCGCCAGGCGTCGTCGATCGCGAAGAACACGACCCAGCCCTGATCGTGCGCGGCTCGTCCGACCACGGCGGCGATCACCTCGTCACGGTGCACGGCGACGATCGCGTGGTCCTTCTGGCAGGAGGCGACGACCTCGCTGAGGTCGTAGACGGGCTCGATGCCCGCGCGCTTCAGCTCTTCCCACAGGTGCAGGATGCCGCCGAGGTCGTCGTTGTGGAACTCGCGCAGTCGCCAGCCGGTCATCGGGACTCCCTCGTCTCGGATGCGGCAACCATACCGGTCCGGGCGGTGGGCTCAGAACGCGTCGCGTAATGAGTCCTCCGCGGAAGGACGGCTCCCAGGGCCCGGCAAGGGCGGCGCGCCTAGAATCGTGGGTATGGCTCAGCGGAACACCTGGCAGCGCGACCGCGTGCGCGAAGCCCTCGCCGACGCGCGAGGGTTCGTCAGTGCGCAGAATCTGCATGCCTCGCTGCGCGACGACAACACCGGGATCGGCCTCGCCACGGTGTACCGGGCACTGGCCGGACTCGCCGCCGCCGGTGACGCCGACTCGCTGCAGAGCCCCGAGGGCGAGGCGCTGTACCGCGCGTGCACGACCCAGGGCCACCACCACCACCTGATCTGCCGCAACTGCGGGCTCACCGTCGAGATCGAGGCGACCGACGTCGAGCAGTGGGCGCACCGCACCGCGGCTCTGCACGGATTCACGGATGCCGCTCACGTCGTCGACATCTTCGGCCTGTGCGCCTCCTGCACCAACAAGCGCGACGCCGAAGAGGCAGCGAACGCGTGAGCGCTCAGACCGCCACCCGGCCGCACACGCATCGGCCGACCCGAGCGCCGCGGTCGCCGTGGATCGGGGTCGGTCTCGGCGCGGCGATCGTGGCCGCACTGTTCCTCGTCGACCGGTTCCTTCCCTCGCTCTTCACCGCAAGCCTGCCGAGCAGGGCTCAGGACGGACTGACCCTCGCCCTCAGCGTGCTCATCGAGGCGCTGCCGTTCGTGATCCTCGGCGTGCTGCTCTCGATCGTCGTGCAGGTGTGGCTGCCGGCCGACGTCATCCACCGCTGGCTGCCGAAGCGCGCCTGGGCGCGTCGTGCCGTGCTGTCGCTGCTCGGGATGCTGATCCCGGTGTGCGAGTGCGGCAACGTGCCCTTCGCTCGCGGACTCATGATGCGGGGGCTGGCCCCGGCTGAGGCGCTGACCTTCCTGATCGCGGCCCCGATCGTGAACCCGATCGTGATCCTCACCACCCACGCGGCGTTCGGCTTCGATGACGGCATCCTGGTCGCCCGTCTCATCGGCGGATACCTGATCGCGAACCTGATCGGCTGGATCTACAGCCGCCACCCCTCGCCGGACTCGCTGCTCACCCAGCGCTTCATCGACACGTGCGACCGCGTCACCCACGAGCACGGCACCCCTGTCCGCCGCAGCCTCACGCAGTTCTTGGTCGAGCTGCGTGCGGTGATGCCCGCACTCGTGATCGGATCGGCGCTCGCCGGAGCCGTGCAGGTGCTGGTCCCGCGCGACGTTCTGCTGGCGATCGGCTCGAACCCGGTGCTGTCGATCCTCGCGATGATGGCGCTCGCGATGACCGTCGCCATCTGCTCGAACGTCGACGCCTTCTTCGCTCTCTCTTTCGCCTCGACGTTCTCGTCCGGTGCTCTCGTGGCCTTCCTGCTCGTCGGCCCGCTCGTCGACGTGAAGATGCTCGCGCTGATGCGCACGACCTTCACCACCCGCACGCTCGCCGGTATCGTCGGCGTGGTCGTGTTCGCGGCCTTCGCGATCGGGATCGGGGTGAACGTCTTTGTCTGAGCACATCGAGCATGCTCCGTCTCGCGCCCGCGCACTGGGCACCCGCTGGCTGGGCATCGGCCTCGCCACGGTGATCTCGGTCGTCACGCTCGGCCTCGGTCTGACCGGACGACTGAACCTCTACATCAGCCCCGAGTCGGTGTGGTTCGCGTGCGCTGCCGCCGTCGTGACGCTGGCCGGCGCGATCTGGTCGTGCACGCTGCCGCTCGGCGAAGAGGGCGACCACGGGCACGATCATGGCCACGACCACGGGGGATCGACGGCATCCGGCGCATCCGCCGATTCGGATGCGGATGCCGTCGCCAGACCCCGTCGGAGCCTCGCCCTGGCCGGCACGGTGACCGGTGGAGTGGTGGCATCCGGTGTCGTGATCGCCGCCCTCGTACTGCCGCCGGCCTCGCTCTCGGTCGATCTCGCCATGTCGCGCGTGGGCGAGCAGACGGCCCTGTTCGCGGGCGCCGACGATGTGACCCTCGGAGTGGCCGACACGGCGACGTTCGGAGTCGGCGACTGGGCCAGCGTGTTCGCCACCGCCACGAACACCGCAGCCTACGACGGCAAGACCGTGACGCTGACCGGCTTCGTCACCCCGACGGACGCCGACGGCGTGAACCTCACGCGCCTCGTCATCACGCACTGCGTGATCGACGCGCAACCGGCGACGCTGCCCGTGACGATCGACGCCGGAGAGTTCGACACCGGTCAATGGGTCGAGGTCGAGGGCACCGTCAAGGCGGATGCCGACGGCTCGCTGCACGTCGAACCGACGACGGTGACTGCGATCGACGAACCCCGGGATCCGTATGAGTACTGACGACGAGCGCCCCGAGGTTCCGCGGACGCGCGCCGAGTTGCGGGCAGCCCGCGAGGCGGAAGCGGCAGCAGCAGCGCCAGCTGCCGCCGAGGTAAACCTGCCTCCGGCGCTGAGCGATGGCGGCGAGGGGGAGCCCTCCTCCGACTCGCCGGACGAGGGCGGCGAAGCCGAGCGACACGGAACGCCTCCTGGGACGGACACACCTGTGGTCTCGCCCGCCGCTCGCCCGACAGGCGGTGAGCGGCCGACGCGTTCGACCTTCGTCGCGCCTGACGCGGAATCCACGACGACGTTCGCGGCTCACTCCGCGACCGACTATGCACCCCCCGCGCCGGTGGAGCCGAAGGCCGAGAGGAAGCCGAAGGCCGAGAGGAAGCCGAAGGCCGAGAAGCAGCCCAAGCCCGAGAAGCAGCCCAAGTCCGCGAAAGCACCCCAGCCGCAGAAGCAGGCCGAGGCGCCGAGGGACGCGGAGCCCGCTGCTCCACGCGACCGCCGGTTCCTGCTGGCGCTGGGGGCCGTGCTCGGCATCCTGGTCCTGGTCGGTGCTGGTCTCGGCGTGGTCAGTCTGACCCAGGGGCCGCGCATCACGCAGGTGCAGGTGGATCCCGCCGAGGCGATCGAGGCGTCCGGCAGCCGGGTCATCCTCACCGCCAATCAGTCCCTGGCCGCGATCGACGAGTCCCAGGTGACGGTCGAGCCGGCCGTGCCGTTCACGCTCGACGCCGCGGGTCGCGGCGTCGGCATCCGCTTCACCGTGCCGCTCGACGACGACACCGACTACACCGTGAGCGTCGCCGACGCGGTGGGCGCGGGCGGCGGGCCGAGCGCGACGCTGACCACGACCTTCACGACGCCCGCCTCGACCATGTTCCTGCTGCGCCGTGACGCGGACGGCGACGACAAGATCTTCCGTACCGATCTGACCGGGGAGAAGGCTGTCACGGTGTTCGCCGCCGACAAGATCAACGACTTCCGCGCGACGTCGTCGCAGCTCGTCGTGTCCGTCGAGGGGGACGACGGCTCCCAGCTGCTCGTGATGGACCGCGAGGGCAAGAAGCAGCGCGAGCTGCCGCTCCCGGGCGTGGGCGATGTCCGCGACATCCAGGTCTCCGACCGCGGGGGGCTGGTGGGATACAGCTACTCCGACAAGGAGCTCAGCGACACCGAGGGGCGGGCGAGCGTGCTCGTCACCCAGTCGCTGAGCGGCGACGACGAACCGGTCGTGACCGAGGTCGGCGACAAGGAGGCCAACGTCTTCGTGTGGCAGTTCGTGCCGGACAGCGCCGCGGTGCTGTTCATCGACTTCGACGGCGCGCTGTCGCTGATCGACCGCTCGACGGATGCCGGTGTGCAGTCCCTCGGGCTGGCCACGACCATCCAGGGGATCTCGCGCGGCACGTACACGGCCATCGTCGAGCGGCTGGACGGCGCGGTCGCCGAGCTGAACCTCGCCGACGGCACCGAGGTGCCGCTGGAGGCCTCCGACCCCGACTACGGCACCGCGATCACGATCACGCCGTTCCCCGGCGGCACTCTGCGCCACGTCGTGGCGCGGGATGACAGCGGCGTGCCGAGCGGCCAGGCGATCGTGCGCGTCGACGACGACGGGAAGGCGACGCCGCTGGCCGAGGTCGACTCGACCGGTTCGATCCTGCAGGCGTGCGCATCGCCCAGCGGGCAGTACGCCGCGGTCGTGATCGCGCCGAACCTCGCCGAGAATCCGTACGACCAGATGCTGCTGCCCCTGCCCGAGAACCTCGAGACGCACCTGCTCGACCTGCGCACCGGCGACGAGATCGTCGCGCTGACGGGTTTCGACGCATCGTGGTGCCAGATGGCCCCCAAGTTCTGAGCCCATGCCGACGGATGCCCTGCACCGAGCGACCCGCGCCGAGCTGAGCGGGCTGCCGGTGCATGTCGCCCCGCTGCTGCTCGGGGCGGAGCTGCGCACGGTCGTCGCAGGATCCGAGGTCCGGCTGCGACTGACCGAGGTCGAGGCGTATCACGGTCAGGGCACCGGGCCCGAAGCCGATCCCGGGTCGCACGCCCGCATGGGACGCACTGCCCGCAACGCGACGATGTGGGGCGAGGCAGGGCACCTCTACGTGTACCTGAGCCACGGCATCCACTCGTGCGTCAATGTCGTCTCCGGCCCCGAGGGTCAGGCCGGCGGAATCCTGCTGCGTGCGGGCGAGGTGGTGGCGGGAGCGGATGCCGCCGCGGTGCGCCGCCGCGCGGCGCTTCCCCTCACCGCCCCGGCGCTGCGGGACCTCGCGAGGGGGCCGGGGCGATTCGGACAGGCGGCGGGGCTGCGGCATCCGATCCACGACGGCATCGACGCGATCACCGGTGCCGAGCACGAGGGGGCCCGCGCCGAGCTGTGGCTGCGCGACGACCCGGTGCACGACGTCGCGACGGGGCCTCGTGTCGGTGTGGCCGGCATCGCAGGCACGGCGGCGTTTCCGTGGCGCTTCTGGATCGCCGGTGACCCGACGGTCTCGCCGTTCCGATGGGGGAGAGGGGCTCACGCGGCGTCCCTCAGCATCCGCGAGGCAGGCGACGACAGGGGCTGAGTTCCTGCCGTGCTAAACTGACTCTTTGTCTGCGCACACTCCTGTGCGTAGTTCGCGTGCTTCCCTTTCTTCGGCCGAGAGATCGGCGATGTGGGGTGGCGCGCAGACAAGGGATCTTGGGTGGGGCCGTCCGGCCTCACGGTATAGAAGGAGTCACCATCATGGCAGCAGTGTGCCAGGTGACCGGAGCTGTTCCCGGCTTCGGTCACAACGTCTCGCACTCGCACCGCCGGACGAAGCGCCGCTTCGACCCGAACGTGCAGAAGAAGACCTATTTCGTCGCTTCGCTCGGTCGTAAGATCACGCTCAACGTGTCCGCCAAGGGCATCAAGGTGATCGACGTCCGCGGCATCGAGAACGTGGTCAAGGACCTTCAGGCGAAGGGTGTGAAGCTCTAATGGCCAAGAAGGCTCAGGACGTACGTCCGATCATCAAGCTGCGCTCGACGGCAGGTACGGGTTACACGTACGTGACGAAGAAGAACCGCCGCAACACCCCTGACCGCCTCGTGCTGAAGAAGTACGACCCGGTCATCCGTCAGCACGTCGAATTCCGAGAGGAGCGTTGATCAATGGCTAAGAAGAGCAAGATCGCTCGCAACGAGCAGCGCAAGGTCATCGTCGAGCGTTACGCAGAGCGTCGCGCCGAGCTGAAGAAGACCCTGGTCGATCCGAACGCCACCGACGAGGCCCGCGAGGCCGCACGCGTCGGCCTGCAGAAGCTGCCGCGCAACGCCTCGCCGGCTCGCGTGCGTTCGCGCGACGTCATCGACGGCCGCCCCCGCGGTGTCCTCACGAAGTTCGGCATCTCGCGTGTCCGCTTCCGTGACATGGCACACCGTGGCGAGCTGCCCGGTGTCACCAAGTCGAGCTGGTAAGTCTCAGCAGACAAGCAGGGGCGAGGATCTTCGGATCCTCGCCCCTTTTCTCGTCAGTCCTGCCGCCTCGTAGGGCGGACTTCTCCGTGTGGGGCGGATTCATCGGGCCGAATCCTCCGCCCGATGAGGAGTTCTCCTCCCGGCAGGTTCTCCTTCCCCTTCGGCCCTCCCCCTTCGGCCCTCCCCCTTCGGCCCTCCCCCTTCGGCCCTCCCCCTTCGGCCCGCCCCTTTCCCCTCGTAGGGCGGACTTCTCCGTGTGGGGCGGATACTTCGGGCCGAATCCTCCGCCCGATGAGGAGTTCTCCTCCTGACGGGTTTTCCTGCACATGCGGTGCGAAGTGGCTCTTCCCCCCTCCCGGTGGAATCGAGCGTGGAGAAGCATGCGGCGGATGCCGTGCTCTGGGCATCATCGACGGATGGATGTCGAAGGATCTTTGGCCGCGGGACAGGGGATCGCGCGCATTCGTGCGCTGCGCCGATCGGGCGTGACGGAGTACGCCGTGAAGCGAGCCGTCCGCAGCGGCGCGGTCATGTCGGTATGCAGAGGATGGGTCGCCCTCCGCGATGCCGACCCCATGCTCATCGCAGCCGCCAAGCGCGGAGTCGTGCTCAGTTGCGTCACGCTGGCGAAGCGGAAGGCGCTGTGGGTGACGTCAGCCGGAGAACCGCACGTGGCGGCACCGGCGAATTCGGGTCACGCGAACAGTGTTCGCGGCGTGGTGCACTGGAGCATCCCCACCTTCCCGAGGGATCCCGATCAACTCGAGGATTCCGTTGAGAACGCACTCGTCCTCGTCGCTCGTTGCCAGCCGCACGAGGACGCCCTCGCCACGTGGGAGTCGGCGATCAGGAAGCACCTCGTCGACGTGGATGTGCTCTCGAGAGCTCCGCTGCCGCCGGCGGCCCGGAGACTTCTGGACGACGCGCGACCGTTCGCGGATGCCGGAACCGAGACGATCTTGCGCACGAGACTCCGGTGGCTCGATGTGCCGATCACCCCGCAGGTCTGGGTGTTCGGTCATCGCGTCGACTTCCTGATCGGAGACCGGCTCGTCATACAGATCGACGGCCGTCATCACGTCGGACCCCAGCGATCGAGCGACATCGCGCATGACGCGGAGCTGGCGTTGCGCGGGTATCACGTGATGCGGGTCAGTTATGACCAGCTCATGAACCAGTGGCCGGCGGTGCAGAACAGGATCTTGGCCGCCATCGCTCAGCGCTTACATCTCGCGGCGGGACGCGCGTGATTGGGGCCAGCGAGGGGCAGGGCAGACAAGGGCGCCACAGCGCCAGGCATCACGCGACGGATGCTGTCGCGTGCGCCACCGCCCAGGTGAGCGCGTAGTCGGCGATCTCCTCCCAGCCGTCCTGGCTGACGAGGCGATGGGTGCGTCCCGCATACTCCTTGTAGTCGACGATGGCGGGGCTGCCGCTGGAGCGGTACTTCTTGACGATCGCGCGACCGATGGCCGGCGGCACCACGTGGTCGATCTCGCCGGTGATGACGAGCAGCGGTGCGCGGTCGGCGCGTGCGTAGTCGACATGCGTGACTCCGCCCTTCTCGTTGAGCACCGAGGTCACGCCTTCGAAGAAGACCCTGTTGTACGAGTTCACCGCGTACTCCTCCCACAGCGCGTCGGATGCCCTGCGCGACAGATCGTTGCCGAACGTGAAGTGGAAGTGGCGCTTTGAGAGCGGCTTGGCTCCGTTGATGCCGAAGGGGTTCGAGAGGATCGGGGTTCCGGTCCACAGGGTCGAGAGGGGCAGCGCGGTCACGCCGGCGGTCTGTCCCGGGGCCACGCCCACGTAGGCGGCGCCGAGGCCGCGGTCGGCGAGCATCTGAGTGAGGACGCCGCCGAAGGAGTGCCCCATGATGATGGGCTTGACGGGGAGCGCGCGGATGATGCGCTCGTAGTTGTCGGCGATCTCCTCGAGCCCGATGCCCTTGAGAGCCGACGGGTCGCGGCGGATGTCCTCGACCGAGCGGTCATCGATCCCTGGCCACCCCGGGATGATCACCTCGTGGCCCTGAGCGCGGAACCGCTCGGCCCACGTGTTCCAGCTCTTCGGTGTCATCCAGAGTCCGTGGATCAGGACGATCGGGGTCTTGTCGGTGCTGTTCATGGTTTCTTCTCCTGTCTTCGCCCCGCCGTGTGCGGATGCGATACGCTGATAGTAGACCGATCGTTCTATCTAGTGCAACCTATTCCCGAAAACCCGAATCGGATGACACGATGAGAGGGATCACCATGAAGACAACGACTCCCACCTCAGCTCCGACGACGGCTCCGAAGCGGCCCAGCGCAGCCCGCGCGCGGCTGATCGACACCGCCACCAGGCTCTTCTACGAGGAGGGGATCCACGCGGTCGGCGTCGATCGCATCATCGACGAGGCCGCGGTGACCAGGGCGACGCTCTACAACCAGTTCGGCGGCAAGGAGAATCTCGTCCTCGCGTATCTGCGCAACGAAGACGAGATGCTGCGCGCGATGTTCGCTGAAGCCGGAGAAGCGGTCACGGATCCGGACCAGCTCGTCGACGCCGTGATCGAGGGCATCGCCGCCGACATCCGTCTCCGGCACACGCGCGGCTGCCCGTTCATCAACGCGGCGGCCGAGTACCCGGATGCCGACGGCGCTGTCCGGCGACTCATCGACGAACACCGGGAGTGGTTCCGCTCGACCCTGCAGGCCGTGGCCGAGCAGGCCGGACTCGAGAGTGCCGCCGATGTCGCGGCATCCCTCGTGCTGCTGCGCGACGCTGCGCTCGTCGGCGGGTACCTCGACGGAGACGAGCGGGTCACGCCGGCGTTCGAGCGCACCGCCCGCTCGGTGGTCGCGGCCCATCGCCCGCTCTGACTCCGGCTCGACCGCGCAGCGGTGACCGCCGCGGGCTGACCTGCAGCGCTTCCTGTGAAGGAGATCGTCCCCAACGAAGGACCGGATGCCGGAATCAGTCCTTCGTTGCGCGCGATCTCCTTCGCAGCCAGCGGGTCGACGCACCGCCAGCACGTGTCAAGCGACCGCCTCACGAGTCACATTCGTCACTTCTGACCCACGACACGCCGCTGAATAGTCCAAAACCCGCGAAATGACGCGGAAATGTGGGCGCTGGTTGATACATTCAAGGCGGTCACTCGACCAACGGAGGGCAGTCGCCCCCCGGAATCACCAACGATGCGACGGGAACCTCGTCGCTGGAGGATGACATGGCTGACAAGTCCATCACCAAGACCGAGCTCGTCGCGAGCATCGCTTCTGCCACCGGCCAGAGCCAGGCCACCGTCTCGGGTGTCCTCGACGCGCTGTTCTCCTCGGTCTCCGACGCTGTTGCCAAGGGCAGCAAGGTCTCGATCCCGGGCTGGATCTCGTTCGAGCAGGTCGCGACCGCAGCTCGCACGGGCCGCAACCCGCAGACCGGCGCCGAGATCAAGATCCCGGCCGGCCACCGCGTCAAGGTGACCGCTGGTTCCAAGCTCAAGGCTGCCGTCAAGTAAGACCGCACCTCTTCGAAGGCCGCTCCCGATCCGTCGGGGGCGGCCTTCGTGCTCCCGCTCCGCCACAGCCGCTTAGGCTTGAGGGGTGAGTGTCCGCACCGTGCAGAATCCGACAGCCTCCGCGTATCGCGCGGGCGGCGTCGGCATCCTGCTCGCGGCGGGCCTGATCGGCGTGCTGATCGCGCTCCTGATCGGCGGAGGCGCGGCACCGCTGCTGCTGCAGGACCCCGGTCCCTTCGTGCGGTGGGCGACCCCGATCGTCAAGCTCGTGATGAACATCGCCTCGGCGGCGATGCTCGGCTCGCTCGTGCTCGCGCTGTTCGCGCTGCGCAGTGAGGAGAAGTCGTTCGACATCGCCCTGAACACGGCCTCCGCGGGTGCCGCCGTGTTCACGGTCTCTGCCGGGATCAGCGGGTTCTTCACGTTCATGGCGGCCTTCAACCCGCAGCTCAGCGCGGAACGCGAGTTCGGGGAGCAGCTCGGACGCTTCCTGCTCGAACTGCCTCTGGGTCAGTCCTGGCTGATCACGACGATCATCGGCGCCGTCGTCACGGTGCTCGCGTTCGCCTGGCGCACCTGGACGCCCACGCTCATCACGGCCATCCTCGCCGCGATCTCATTCCTGCCGCTCGCCACGCAGGGGCACTCCGGCGAGCTGGCCGGACACAACACGGCCGTGAACTCGATCCTGCTCCACACGATCGGCGCATCGGTCTGGCTCGGCGGCCTCCTGGTCGTCGTGATCCTGCGGGGCCGTTCCGGCATCGGCACCGCGAACCTCGTGAGCCGATACTCGAGCCTGGCGATCGCGGCGTTCGCCGTCGTGGCCGTCTCGGGTGTCGCGCGTTCCGTCGTGGCGCTCGGCGACATCTCCCAGCTGTGGACGCCGTACGGCACCATCCTCCTCGCGAAGGTCGTGCTGCTGATCGCTCTCGGCATGCTCGGCGCCTGGTACCGCATCCGCCTGATCCCTCGGCTGGAAGGCTCAGGGGCGGCGCGCTGGTTCTGGATGCTGGTGCTCGGTGAACTCGCGCTGATGGGCCTCGCCTCGGGCGCCGCCGCAGCGCTGGCGCGCACCCCGCCGCCCACCGGCGAGGAGAACGCCTTCGTGCAGACGCCGGCCGAGAACCTCACCCGCTCGCCGCTGCCTCCCGAGTTCACGATCGACCGCTGGTTCACGGCCTGGGACATCGACGTGCTCTGGCTCGTGGCGGCCGGCTTCGGACTCTTCCTCTACCTCGCCGGTGTCCGTCGGCTGCGCCAGCGCGGCGACCGCTGGCCGATCCATCGCACGGTCTTCTGGGTGCTGGGCCTGCTGCTGCTGATCTGGGTCACGGGTGGCCCGATCAACGCGTATCAGGAGTACCTCTTCAGCGTGCACATGCTCGGGCACATGATGCTGTCGATGGCGATCCCGCTGCTGCTCGTCTCCGGCGCGCCGATCACGCTGGCGCTCCGCGCGGTCCACAAGCGCGACGACGGCACACGCGGTGGTCGCGAGTGGATCCTCTGGGCCGTGCACTCGCCGTTCTCGCGGGTCGTCACACATCCGTTCGTCGCGGCCGGCATCTTCATCCTGTCGCTGTGGGCCTTCTACTTCACCGACCTGGTGCGCTGGTCGATGTACGAGCACCTGGGTCACGAGTGGATGGTCGCGCACTTCCTGATCTCGGGCTACCTGTTCGTGATGAGCCTGGTCGGTGCCGACCCCGTACCGTACCGGCTGCCGTACCCCGGTCGGCTCATCACCCTGATCGCCATCATGGCCATGCACGCGTTCTTCGGCATCGCGATCATGATGCAGGAGGGCCTCATGGTGGCCGACTGGTTCGGCTCGATGGGTCGCACCTGGGGGCCGACGCCGATCGATGACCAGTACATCGGGGGTGGCATCGCCTGGTCGATCGGCGAGATCCCGACTCTGATCCTGGCGATCACGGTCGCGATCCAGTGGAGCCGCAGCGACACGAAGCTGCAGAAGCGACGCGACCGGCACGCGGACCGCACCGGGGAGGCCGAGCTGGAGGAGTACAACGCCCAGCTCGCGGCCCTCGCCGAGCGGGATCGCCGTCAGGCCGAGCGCCAAGCGCGCTGATCGGCCTGAAGCGCGCTGACCGAGCCCGAGAACGCGCCGACCGGACCCGAGAGCGAGCGGACCTAGCCGGTCGGCTCGTCGTCCGGGGATCCGACGCGGATCGACACCTTGCCGTCGGGGAGGATCGTGATAGACCCGTTCACCTGGAACTCGACATCCTCGGACACGGGCTCCACGGAACCGTCGAAGAGCGATTGGATCTCGACCTCGACGTGCGCGACGGCATCCGTCGGTGGGATCTTCCATTGCCCGCCGTCCGGCACGACGCTCACCTGCGGCTGCGTGGCGATCGACCACTTCGGCAGCGATGCGAGGCGGTTGTACACCTCGAGCCCGAACGGGCAGGCGGTCGGCTGCAGGACCTCCTGCGTCGTGCATTCGGTGAGGAACTCCTCGACCCGCTGCTGCACGACCTCGACGAAGTCCGCGGTGGGCTCGGTCTGCACATCGACCGGTGTGGTGGCGAGAGGAGTGTCGGCGAGGACGCCGGCTCCCTCCGAGGTCGAGATCGGGGTGTCGACGGTCACGGAATAGAGGCCGGGGGTGAACACCAGCATCGGCAGGGGATCGAGCGGAGCAGCCTCCGCACCCGCAGACGACACCTGGCGGCGGTCCATCTCGAAGCCGTTGACAGCGAACTGGTCGGCGCCGCGCAGGGTGAGCTCGACCACCGCGAGCGGGCTGGTCGTGAAGCGCCAGTTCGGGGTGACGCCGGCCCAGCCGTCCTGTTCGACGGTGAAGGTCGTGGTGCCCGCGTGGCCCGCGGCCTTGTAGGAGACGGTGACGGCCGTCTTGTCGCCGTCGGGCTTCTCGGAGACGACCTCGACATCGGTGAGCGGCGAGAGCGCCGTGGTGCGCAGCAGGGCCTCGGATGCGGTGGCGCCGATGCCTGCGACCTCGAGCGTCTCGCGGTCGATCGCGACGCCAGGCACCTGCAGGGCGTCGGCCGCGCGCCCCTCGGAGAGCAGGTCGAGGTAGCGGACGACGAATGCGGAGGGGCCGTAGAACTGCCGGTACAGCGTGACGCCGCCTGCGGCGAGGGCGGCCACCAGGACGAGGCCGACGACCGCGAGCATCGCGAGGTCGGCGATGAGGCGCGAGCGCCGGGGCGCCTTCGTCTCGACCTGCTGCATGGCGCAAGTCTAGGAGTGCGTCCTGAGGGGATGCCGAGCAGTGCCCCGTAGCATGGGGGAGCGCGTGTTCCGCGCGCACCCCGCCGTCGCCCCGTGTGAGAGAACCGTGTCGCTTCCCGCCCTGTCCGAAGAGCAGCAAGAGCTGTTCCGGCTGATCGAGGACACCAGCGAGCACGTCTTCATCACCGGGCGCGCGGGCACGGGCAAGTCGACGCTGCTGCAGTACTTCTCATGGAACACGAAGAAGCAGATCGCGATCTGCGCACCGACCGGCGTCGCCGCGCTGAACGTCGAGGGTCAGACGATCCATTCGCTGTTCCGCCTGCCGATCGGCCTGATCGGCGATTCGGACATCGACCAGAACGACAACACCCGCCGCATCCTCAACGCGATCGAGACGCTGGTGATCGATGAGATCTCCATGGTCAACGCTGACCTGATGGATGCGATCGACCGCTCTCTGCGCCAGGCGCGGGGCAAGCGGGGCATCCCGTTCGGCGGAGTGCAGATCGTCATGTTCGGCGATCCGTACCAGCTGGCACCTGTACCGCCGCGCGGTGACGAGCTGCGGTACGTGAAGGACCACTACCGATCGTTCTGGTTCTTCGACGCGAAGGTGTGGGCAGGATCCGCCGGGGGAGAGGCGGAGGACGAGGACGGTGGGCTGTTCGCCGTCGACACCCGTGCCGAGCTCCACGTGCGCGAGCTCGTGCAGATCCACCGGCAGTCCGACGACGGGTTCAAGGCGATGCTGAACGCGGTGCGGTACGGGCGGGTCACCGCCGAGATCGCCGGCGTCCTCAACACACAGGGCGCGCGGACGCCCCCCGATCCCGAGCCCGGCGAGGTGCCGATGATCACCCTCGCCACGCGCAACGACATCGTCAACAGCATCAACAGCCGGCACCTCGCAGCTCTGCCGGGCAAGGAGCAGACCGCGCGCGCCGAGGTGAGCGGGGAGTTCGGCCGCGGTGAGGCGTCGCTTCCCGCCGAATCAGAGCTGAAGCTCAAGATCGGCGCCCAGGTGATGTTCCTGCGCAACGACACGTCGATGTCGGGGGAGCCGCCCCGGTGGGTGAACGGCACGATCGGCACCGTGGTCCGCATCCTCGGCGAGACCGTGCGCGTCGAGATCGACGGCGAGGAGGTCGACGTCGAACCGGCGGTCTGGGAACGGTTCCGGTACTCGTACGAGCCCAGCACGAAGAAGCTGACCCGCGACGTGGTCGCCGAGTTCACGCAGTTCCCGCTGCGCCTGGCCTGGGCCGTCACGATCCACAAGTCGCAGGGCAAGACCTACGACCGCGCGATCATCGATCTCGGCTCGGGAGCCTTCGCCCCGGGGCAGACCTACGTCGCGCTCTCGCGCCTCACCTCGCTCGACGGTCTCTACCTGTCGAGGCCGCTGCGCCCGAGCGACATCCGCGTCGACGAGGACGTGCGACGCTTCATGCGCGATGCGTGGCTCGCGGCATCCACCCCCGAAGTCGGCAAGGGCTGAGCCCGCTCGTCGTCAGGCGGCGATGCGCGCGCGGTCGAGGTCTTCGAACAACTCGGTGTTGAAGCGGTAGGCGAGCAGCACCTCGTCGATCACACGCTCCCGCTCGGCGTCGTCCCAGGGTGCGGCATCCAACTGCTCGCGATAGACGTCCTTGAATGCGGAGGGATCGGCGATGTCGTCGAACAGGTAGAAGCCGATGCCGTTGGTCTCGAAGCCGAAGCGGCGGGCCATCACGCGGCCGATGAAGATGCCGCCGGACAGGTCGCCCAGGTAGCGGGTGTAGTGGTGGGCGACGAATCCGCCCGCCCAGGTGGCACCGACCTGGCGGATGCGCTCGACGTAGCGCTGCGTGGTCGGCAGGGCGACGATCTGCTCCCGCCAGTCCGGCCCGACGAGGAATTCGAGGTCCGCCTCGAGAGCGGGAAGGCGGGTGAGCTTGTCGCTGATGAAGACGGATGCCACGGGGTCGTGGCGCATCCGCTCGCCTGCCCCTTCGAGCGCTTCGTAGATGAAGTAGTGCTGTGCGACGAGGGCGATGTAGTCCTCTCGTGACCCCTCGCCCTTGAGCAGGTCGGACATGAAGCCCGCGCCCTCACTGCGGGAGTGCGATCCGGAGGAGCGCTCACGGAGGGCTGCGGAGAAGGAGAGGATCTCGGACATGTGCCCAGTGTAAGGGTTGCCTAACCTGAAATGAAACCCTCGGTTCGGCGCCGTTCAGGCGTGCGGGCGCGGCTCCACGCCCAGTCGCTCACAGGCGAGGTCGTACAGCGCCACGACTTCGCGCCGGACGGCGGGCCGCTCGCTGATCGAGCCGGAGGGCCAGGCGACGCGCAGTTCCGAGGTCTCGTCCCCGCGGGTGACCTCCCAGGTGCCGCCCTCGCCGTCGAGACCGGTCATCACCGCGCCGGTGATCTCGCCGCTGTCCTCGGGTGAGAAGGCGCGGGCGATGAGGAGGTTGTCGTCGGTGTGGTCGCCGTTCATGTGGCTGAGGATGGCGGAGACGACGTCGGCATCGAAGATGTGGGGCATGCCCATCACCCTAAACGGGCCCACGCGATGCGGTCTTTCAGGATCCGCGTTCTAGACTCGGGAGACACGTCTTCCGGGGGTTCCCTTTCATGCAGCTTCTCTCGTCGCGCAGGTTCCGCGCAGCAGCGGCCGGCGTCGCCGTGCTCGGACTCTTCCTCACCGGATGCACCGCTGAGCCCGACTTCACCTATGAGCCGCCCGCACAGGTCGACGGCGCCCTGCCCGACGACACGGTCGCCGCGATGGAGGCGGCCGTCACCAACGCGCTGACCGCATCCGGTGCCACGGGCGCCGTGGTGGGCGTCTGGGTGCCGTGGAGCGGCAGCTGGGTGACCGGCATCGGCACGCAGGATCCCGGCGCAGGGGCGGAGATCAGCACCGACATGGCCTTCCGCGTCGCCGACGTCACGCGGCTGATGACGTGCGACGTGCTGTACGGCCTCGCCGACGACGGCATCGTCGAGCTCGACGCCCCGGTGCCCGAATACGTCTCGGGTGTCGCCGACATGAAGGACATCACGCTGCTCGACCTGTGCAACGGCACGAGCGGTGCCGGCTCCTCCGAGGGGACCGCGAAGTCGGCGTGGCTGAACACCCCCGAGCGGGTGTGGGCGCCTCTCGAACTCGCGTCGTACGGCCTGGGTGCGAGCCGCGGAACGCCGCACACGACCTACCGCAACTCCGATTCCGGGTACCTGATCCTCGGCCTCGCCCTCGAGCGGGCGTCGGGCCTCACGGCATCCGAGCTCATCGCCCAGTACGTGACCGAGCCCCTCGGTCTCGAGCACACGTCGCTTCCGGGCACGGCGGCGGCCAAGCCCGCCAGCTCCGGTCCGGTCATGAACGGCCACTACCTGTCGGCGGTCGAGGGCGGCTACAACTGCGCCGCTCCCGTCGACATCACGACCCTCTCGTCGAGCACGGGATACACCGATTCGGGCGTCGTCTCCACGATCGCCGACCTGGGTCGCTATGCGCAGGCCGAGGCGAAGCAGGCACTCCGCACCGAGAAGGAGCCTGACCGCTTCGGAGCGCCTCTGCCGGTGAGCGACAAGGCGCCCTCGTGGTACCAGGCGACCGGCGGCGGCCTGCTCGTCGGGTCGATGGTCGGGCAGTTCGGGTGGACGCCCGGGTATCAGACCGCCGCCTTCTCCGACCCCGAGACCGGATTCACGGTGGCGGTGTCGCTGAACGACTCCACCACCGGCGGGTCGACCGCGGCGTACCTCTCGTGGGAGCTCGCGGCGATCGCCTCCAAGGCACCTGCCGCGTCCGGCGAGACGGCTCCCGACTTCGGTCTGCCGTTCACCGCCGAGCAGTACCACAAGAGCATCACCGACTCGGCGATCGCCTGCGTCGCACCTCCTGCCGGCTGACCGCCGGGGGAGCGTCGCGGCCCGACCGCCCGAAGGGGAGCCGATGGCGATCATCGACAACGCGATCTACGTCGACGGCATCCGCACGGAGAATCCGCGGAGCCTGAGCGAGACCTTCGAGGCGCTGCGTGACCGCGGCGGGATGAGCTGGATCGGCCTGTACCGGCCGAGCGAGGCCGAGATCCGCGAGGTCGCCGAGGAGTTCGGCATCCACGCCCTCGTCGTCGAGGACGCGCTCTCCGGGCATCAGCGTTCGAAGCTCGAGCGCTACGGCGACGTGCTCTTCATGGTGCTGCGCTCCGCTCGGTACCTCGACGCGGCGGAGGAGGTCGAGTTCGGGGAGATCCATGTGCTCGTCGGACCGGACTTCGTCGTCACCATCCGCCATGCGGAATCGCCCGATCTCGGTCGTGTGCGCCGCCGGCTCGAGGGCGACCCTGCCCTGCTGAAGCTCGGGCCCGAAGCCGTCCTCTACGCGATTCTCGACGAGGTCGTCGACGAGTACGCGCCTGTTCTCGCAGGTCTCGAGAACGACATCGACGAGATCGAGAGCCAGCTGTTCGAGGACGAGGTCGACGCCACGCAGCGCATCTACGAGCTGGGACGCGAGGTGATCGACTTCCAGCGAGCGGTGCAGCCCCTCGCCGGCATGCTCGACGCGCTGCTGCGCGGCTCGACCAAGTACGAGGTCGACGAAGAGCTGCAGCGGTACCTGCGCGACGTCCTCGACCACACGCTGCGCGTCTCTGAGCGCGCCAACACCTTCCGCACGGTGCTCGACAACGCGCTGACCGTCGAATCGACGATCGTGGCCCGACGCCAGAACGAGGAGATGCGGCGGATGACCGAGCTCAGCATCCGCCAGAACGACGAGGTGAAGAAGATCTCCGGGTGGGCGGCGATCCTCTTCGCCCCGACGCTGGTCGGCACGGTGTACGGCATGAACTTCGACCACATGCCCGAGCTGCACTGGGTGCTCGGCTACCCGATGGCCCTCGGACTGATGATCGCCATGGGGTTCGGGCTGTACTGGGTCTTCCGGCGCAAGGGCTGGCTGTAAGCGCCTGCTGCCTCCCGGCGGTCAGGGGCTACTGCGCGTCGTCCTCGTCATCGGTCTCGACGCCGGGTCCTGGTCCCGGGCGCACCGGAGCATCCGGCGCGATGTCGATCCGCGTGTTGCCGTCGTGCTCCGAGACCTCGATGCGCGGCGCGGCGTCGGCCTCGGTGGCATCCGGTGCCGCGGTCAGCTGATCGTGACGCTTCTCTTCGCTGGTCATCGCGTCATCGGCGGGGTTCTGGTCAGGCGTGCTCATGGTTCTCCTTCGGAGTCTCGGACGTAGGGTCTTCGGTCGTGTGTGCGGCACGGGTGCCCTCGCTCCGCTTCCTGCCCCACCGTGCCAGCAGGTAGAGCACGGCGCCCACCGCCAGCAGGATCGCCCCGAACAGCCAGACGACGGGCCGCTGCTGGGTGAGGAGCAGGATGCAGGAGGCGATCCCGAGCACCGGGATCACGGTCCAGATGCGGAAGTGGTCGTGCTCGACGTGGTCGCGCCGCAGGACCAGGACCGACACGTTGACGCTCAGGAAGACGATCAGCAGGAGCAGCACCACGGTCTCGGCGAGGGTCGCCAGGTCGCCGACCAGGGTGAGGCCCATGGCGACAAGGGTCGTGGTGAGGATCGCGACCCACGGGGTCTTGCGCTTCGGGAGTACTCGCCCCAGCGCCGACGGCAGCAGGTTCTGCTCCGCCATCCCGTAGGTGAGCCGGCTCACCATGATCATCGTGAGGAGGGCGCCGTTGGCGACCGCGATGAGCGCGATCAGGCTGAACAGCCAGGAGGGGATGCTCGCGCCGGCGGCCTCGACCACCGAGAGCAGCGGTCCGCTGGACTCCTGCAGCTCGGATGCCGGAAGGGCGACGGAGCTCGCGATGCCGACGAGCACATACACGGCTCCGGCGGTGAACAGCGCACCGAACAGGGCGCGCGGATACGTGCGCCGCGGGTCCTTGACCTCCTCGATCATGTTGGCGGAGGTCTCGAAGCCGACGAAGGAGTAGTACGCGATGACGGCGCCGGCCAGGACGGCCATCGCGACCGGGGTGCCCTCGGGCGCCTGGGTGAGCCGCGAGGTGTCGCCACCGCCGCCGCCGACGAAGATCCCCACCACCACGATGACGATGACGAGACCGCTCAGCTCGATCGCGGTCATCACGAGGTTCGCGCCGAGCGACTCCCGGATGCCGCGGGCGTTCAGTGCGGCGACGATCGCGAGGAACACGATCGCGACCGGGATCGTCGGGAGGTCGAAGAACGTGCCCAGATAGTCGCCGGCGAACGCGATCGCGAGACCGGCGGCACTCGTGACTCCGGCGGCGAGCATGCTGAATCCCACGAGGAACGACACCACCGGGCTGTGGAAGGCGCGCTCGGCGAACACGGAGGCGCCGCCCGCCCTGGGGTACTTCGTGACCAGCTCGGCGTACGAGCCGGCGGTGAGCAGGGCCAGCAGCAGCGCGAGCAGGAGCGGAGCCCACAGCATCCCGCCGACCTTCTCGGAGAGCACGCCCATGAGCGCGTAGATGCCGGCGCCGAGCACGTCGCCGAGGATGAAAGCGAACAGGAGGGGGCCGGTGATGGCGCGACGCAGCCGAGTGGGCTCGTGCTGCGCCTTCGCGGTGTCAGAGGTCATCCTGGCACCGTAGCCACGCGGCGGCGTCGAGGGCGACGGGGTTGACACGGGACGGGAGGGCACTCAGCTTCTTCACAGGTGCCCGCGCGGCTGCGGCGAACGTCATCCGTGCGGGGGATGCCGCAGCGATGCGGCCCGTCATAACGTGGACGCATGCTGATCGTCGAGGAACTGCACATGCTGCTGCTGCGGCCTGATGGCCGCACCGAGAGCGCCGTGAGCGTGAACCGTCTGTACGGCGAGGTCGCCGCCGTCATCGTGGACCTCGCCCTGCACGGTCGTGTCACGGTGTCGGACGAGAAGAACCCGGTCGTCGAGATCGTGTCGATGGAGCCGACGGGCAACCCGATCCTCGACACGACACTGCAACGGCTGGTGCCCCTGCGCGGCAAGCGGCTGCAGTCGCTGGTCGCGCGACCGAAGCTCGATCCGCTCGAGATCGTGGTCGAGTCGCTCGTGATGCAGGGTGTGCTCGTGCGGGGAGAGCGCGGCTTCTTCGGATGGGGCTCCGCACGCACGCCGGAGTCCGACCCCGGACCCGAGCACCTGCTCCGGTCGCGGCTCGCTGCCGTCCTCGCCGGCACGGCCGCCCCCACCCAGGCCGATCTGGCGCTGCTGTCGATCCTGCAGAACCTCGATGCCGCGCACGCGATCCTCCGCGAGGAGAGCGGCGGCCTGTCGTCGCGGGAGCTGAAGAAGCGGATCACCGAGCTCACGGCCGGATCGGCGGCGGGGGATGCGGTCGCCAAGGCCGTGCACGATGCGATCGCCGCCGCCATGGTGGCCATCATGACGCCGACGATCGTGGCCGCGACCATCACCTGAAGCCGTCCCGGGGGCATCCGTCCGAAGCTGTGCCCGCAGCCCGGGCACAACTTCGGACTCCAGCGGCGACACGCCGGGCCGGGAGGATGCCGGGCGGCCCCGGCAGCATCCGTCCGAAGCTGTGCCCGCGGCAGGCGGATGCCTCAGAGGAGCACGGGCACGCGCGTCGCGAGCTCGTCGAGCACCGGATCGGTGACGAGCGGGTCGACGATGATGCCGGCGACCCGCTCGAGGTCGAGCACCGGGTAGCGCGACGTCGCGCCGATCTTCTCCTCGCTGCCCAGCACGAGCGTCTGCGTGCATCGGGCGGCGATCGCTCGCTTCGTCGCAGCGTCGCCCAGGTCGCCGGTCGTCAGCCCATGGACCGGATCGATCCCGGTCACGCCCAGGAAGAAGAGGTCGGCGGCGAGCTGCTGCACGGCTTCCATCGCGAGCGGACCTCCGGCGACCATCGAGAACCTCGAGAGCTCGCCGCCGATCATTACGATGCGCGCCTCGGAGTGCTCGGCGACGGCGAGGGCGACGGCAGGACTCGGCGTGATGACCGTGAGGTCGGGGCCGTGCGGCAGTATTCGCGTCATGGCGAGTGTGGTCGTGCCCGCGTCGAGCACGATCGTCGCCCCGGGCGTGATCTGCGTCGCGGCGAGCTGCGCCACCCTCTGCTTGCTCTCGGTCGCCAGGCTGGCGCGCTGATCGACAGGTCTGTCGGCGAGCGGAATCGGCAGCGCGCCGCCGTAGACGCGCACGAGCGCGCCGGCATCCGCGAGCTCGCGCAGGTCGCGCCGGATCGAGTCCTCGGAGACCCCGAGGGCGACCGCGACCTGCTTCGCGACGACCCGGCCGTCCTTGAGCAGGATTCCGAGCAGGTGATCTTTGCGCTGCGCACTCAGCATCCGCTCGCTCCATTCTATTGATTCACGAAGTTGCACGTTTCTGCACGGTTAACGTTACAGTCTTCTCCATGACGACACCACTCCTGATCCTGATCGCCGGCCCCTACCGCTCGGGCACCGGCGGCGACGCCGCCCTGATCGCCCGCAACCTCGAGACCCTCGAGGAGGCTGCAGCCCCCATCCATCGCCTCGGCCACGTTCCCATGATCGGCGAATGGGTGGCCCTGCCGGTGCTGCGCGGCATGACGGAAGCGGATGCCGCCGAGGGCGACGTCATGTACGAGACCGCCCATCGGCTGCTGAAGCACTGCGACGCCGTGCTGCGGCTCCCCGGCGACTCGGCCGGCGCCGACAAGGACGTCGAGATCGCCCTCGAACGCGGTCTGCCGGTGTATCGCTCGGTCGACGAGATCCCGAGGCGTGGGAGCGCCGCCGCATGAAGGTCGCCTAGACGCCGCCGGATCCGGTCACCACGACGATCTTGCCGGTGGCATGGCCCTCGATCGACCGGGCGTACGCCTCACGCACATCCTCGAGCGGATGGACCGAGTCGATCGGCAGCTCGGTCACGCCGTCGGCGAGCAGTCCCGCGATCAGCGCCAGCTCGGCTCGGCCGGCGGCGGCCCCGCCCACCCCTCGCACCGGGAGTCGCTGCCTGGCGGCGTAGTCGGCGACGGTGTTGATCCGCTCCGGAGCGATGCCGAGCGCGACCGCGAGGTCGACCGTGCCGTGACCCACCGTGTCGAGCACCACCGTGAGGCCGTCGGGCGCCGCCCGGCGGATCTCGGCCTCGAGCATCTCCTCGTATGCGAGCGGATGGATGCCGAGCCGCCGAAGGAGGTCGTGGTTGCGCGGGCTCGCCGTTCCCAGGACCCGCGCGCCGCGTCGCACGCACAGCTGCGCGGTGAGGATGCCGACTCCTCCGGCGGCGCCGCTGACGAGCACCACATCGTCGGGGCCGATCTCCTGCGACTCGACGCTCGCGACAGCGGTCCGGCCCACCACGTTCAGCGCGCCGGCGACGGTCAGCGACAGACCGTCCGGAACCCGCACCAGCAGACTCGGATCGATCACCAGGTGGTCTGCCTGCGCGTGATAGCGCAGCCCGCCGAACACCCGGTCGCCGACGCTCCAGTCCCCGACGTCCGCTCCGACCTCATCGATGACCCCCGCGAAGTCGTAGCCGTTGCCCGAGGGCAGCGAGCGCTCGTACGGATCGTGCATCGGCTGACCGCTGAACAGCTTCCAATCCACCGGGTTCACCCCGGCGGCGGCGACGCGCACCCTGACCTCGTCGGGGGTGGGATGCGGGGGCATCCGCTCCTCGATCTCGAGCACCTCCGGCCCGCCGAAACGGCGGAAGACGACTCGTCTCGAGCGATCGTCGTGCGGCTCAGTGGTCATGCGCTCAGCCTAGGAGCGGATGCGCCGCCGAGGGCCGCCGTCGTTGCCCCCGCGCAGGGAGCCTGTTTGACTGTCGCCATGACGGATGACCGCGACGCCTTCCCCCAGCACGTCTTCGATGCACTCGGGGCCGACCCCGTCGCCTTCGAGGACCTGATCGGGGGAATGATCCGGGCGGTGGAGAAGCGGCCCGTCGACGGCCCGGTGACGGTCATGACCTCCGGTGCGTCCCTGCTGCCGACCGACTCGGGAGAGCGAGTCGAGCTGGCGGTGGAGGTGCTCGACGGACAGCAGGGTGCGGCGCTCGTCGCGCTCGGCATCGTCTGCGACGACATGGCGACGAACCGCCGCGTGCCGCCGGTCGGCGCGCCGTGGCGCAACAGCGATCCCTTCCTGTCCGGGACCGGGATCTCGGCGATCCTGGTGACGCCGTCGCGGTGGGGCACGACGTTCGACGAGGTCCGCGCCTCCGACGGTTCGGTGCTCGGGCACGTGCGGACGCTTCGCCTGATAACGGATTCGGAGGCGGCGTACGCGGCCGCGAACGGGTGGGACGCGCTCGTCACGGCGGCGGGCTCGGTCGACGCGCTCCTCGATGTCACGAGGGGCGATGTGGTGTCGGCACCCGCGCTGCCCGGCAACGCGCCCGTGTTCCTGTCGAAGCTGCACGCCGAGCATCCGCCGCGGTGGGTCACCTTCACGGGTGGGGAGCTGCAGTCGGTCACCGGCCTCGAGTCCGAGGAGTACATGAACGACGCGGCGAACCACGAGGTGTGGTCCGTGGACTCGTTCCTCGCCCGGTTCCCCTGGGTCGCCGCCTTCGTGCGGGAGGTCCGGCCGGGGCAGACCGGACTGTTCACCGACGCCTCCGGTGCGTACGTGCTCGAAGACGACTGAGGTCAGTCCGCGAACCGCACGCCGGTCAGCTCTTCGGCGACCGACCACAGCGCGTCCCCGACCTCGGGGAGCGGACTCGGTCGCTCGCACGCACACGCGTCGGCATGCCGCGGAACTCCAGCAACCCGCCGGGTCCCCAGTAGTCGCCGCCGGTGGCGTCCGACGCGACCGCAGCATGCACGATCGGCGCGGCTCCCGCATCCTTCCCCTGCACGAGCGGGCGGCTGAGCGAGGAGAGCGCCCGGGTGAGCGGCGAGACCGCGGCGAGTCCGTCGCGGCGCGGCGTGAGCGGATCGACGGCATAGCCGGGATGCGCGCACAGCGCCGACCGCGCCGTGCCCCGCCACCGACGGTCGAGGGCGAAGGCGAGTGCCATGAGCGCGGCCTTCGAACGGCCGTACTGCCGCAGCGACGGGCCCGTCCACGGCTGGGCGAGGGTGGCCGGATCGATCTCGGCGAACCGATGCGCGAGCGATCCGACCGCGACCACGCGGGCATCGTCGGCGAGCACCGGCACGAGCTGCGCGAGGAGCGCGAAGTGTCCGAGGGCGTTCGTGCCGACCATCAGGTCCAGCCCGTCCGCCGTGCGGGCGCCGCGATCAGCCGCCTTCACCCCGGCGTTGCAGATCACGGCATCGAGGCGCTCATCCAGCGATGCTGCGGCCGAGGCGATGCTCGCGAGAGAGCCGAGATCCACGGACAGGATGCCGAGGTCGGCGCCGGGCGCGTGCGCATGGATCGAGGCAGCCGCGACGCGAGCGCGCTCCGCTGAGCGGCATCCGAGCAGCACCCGTGCGCCGTGTCCTGCCAGGATCTCGGCGCACCAGTAGCCGATCCCTGCGTTCGCCCCCGTCACGAGGATGGTTCGGCCGGTGAGGTAGGGGAGCGCGAGGGGGGCCATGCCCTCCAACCTAGGCCGAGACGCCGACCCGATCCGCGGTGCGGACGACGGTGGCGAACCCGCGGGACGAGAGGATGCTCTCGGTGCGCCGCATGATGTCATCGCCCGAGACCGGCGACAGCCCGTCGGCGGCCTCGATCGGCGAGGTCGTGGTGGCATCCGTCACGAAGAGGACCTCGAAGCCCAGGTCGGCAGCCACTCGGGCGGTCGTCTCGCAGCACTGCTCGGTGCGGATGCCGCACACGACCACCTGTCCGACGCCGAGCTGCCGCAGCTGCTCCTCGAGATCCGTCGACGTGAAGGCGTTCACCGTGGTCTTCGTGACGGCGAGCTCGTCGTCACGAGGTCCGAGTTCGTCCATCACGCGGACGAATCCGCGCGCGGGGTCGAACACCCCTGCCGTTCCCGGCTCGGCGTGCGTGATCCAGGCGACGACGTCTCCCCGTCGGCGCGCGTGCGCGACCAGCTGGATGATGTTGTCGATGGCGCCGGGGTTGGCGGTGGCCGCCCACTCGTCCGGCCGCTGCCGGAAGGATTCCTGGGCGTCGATCACGAGCAGAGCGGTGGCGGGGGAGTTCTGGTCCATCTGCTCATCCTCCCGGTCGGGGGTGCGCGAGGACAGGGGCTGCGCCGTCATCCTTCGCGTCTTCTCCGCCACCCGGGCAGCACCGCGCCGACGTCGGCGACGGATCTGTGACGAATCCCGCTCGGCATCCGTCCTATCTGTGAGCGACCCACACCCGCTCCCGGCGACGCCACACGGCCCGACCGGCACCCGTGAGACGAAGGACAAGTCATGGCAACTCAGGATCAGAACACCCCGGCCACCTCCTCTGCGACCGCCGGCGAGAACAACGGAGCACAGTCCTCGCGCGCCGCGCAGTCGAACACCTCGGCTTCGCGCGTCGATCGCACCTCGTCCTTCTCGGCCTCGCGGATCGGCGCAGACACCGGTGCCGCAGGCAAGACGGTCATCGCAGACGGTGTCGTGGCCAAGGTCGCCGGCATCGCCGCCCGTGAGGTCGCCGGCGTCTACGCGCTCGGTGGCGGTGGAGCACGCGCCTTCGGCGCGATCCGCGATGTGATCAACGCCACCGACCTCGCGCAGGGCGTCAAGGTCGAGGTCGGCGAGACGCAGGCTGCCGCAGACCTGACCATCGTCGTCGAGTACCCCGCGCCCATCCAGGAGGTCGCCGGCAACGTGCGCGCCGCCGTGGCCGGCGCCATCACGCGCCTCGTGGGTCTCGAGGTCGTCGAGGTCAACGTCGAGGTCAACGACGTGCACGTCCCCGGCGACGACACCCAGGAGAACGAGGAGTCGCGAGTCGCATGACCCCCACCACCACCGGCGCCCTCATCGGCGCGCTCCTGGCCCTGGCGGCACTGATGTTCGGATTCTGGGGGTTCCTCCTCATGGCTCTCTTCGCCGGCATCGGCGCCCTCATCGGCCGGATCGCCTCCGGAAAGCTCGACGTCCGCGGACTCGCCGACGCCTTCACAGGGCGGCGCACCTCCTGATGCGCGTCGACCAGCACCTCGCCGCCGGTGGCGACCCCACGCGGGTCGCCACCCGGAAGGCCGCCGTCCAGGGCCGCATCGTCGTGAAGGAGCGGGTCTACCGCACGGTCACCGAACAGGCATCCTCCGCCCTGATCGGTGTGCCTCGCGGCGACGTGAAGGTCGACGTGACCGAGCATCCTCGAGGGATCGCCGTCCGCATCGCGACGCCGCTCCCGGTGCCCGATCTCGACGACACCCTCGCGATCGCCCAGACGGTCCCCGTCCTGGAGCGGGCCGGACAGCTGCAGGAGCAGTTGCAGCAGCGTCTGACCGGCATCCTCGGTCGGGATGTCGTCCGGATCACCCTCACCATCACCGGTGCCACCCTCCCGGAAAGGAGACGAGTGCGATGAGCACCCCTGTTCTGCGTCGCGTCGTCCGACGCGAGACGCATTCCCCGCGCACCGTCGCGATGTTCGTCGCGGTCGTCCTCCTCATCCTCGCCCTCGCATACCTCGGGGTCGAGATCGTGCTGAGCCTCGCCGCGCAGCCCGCGCTCCTGTTCGGGCCCGCCGCGGCCGGGGCCTGGCTCGTGGGTCTGCCCACCGCGCAGCCACCGGCACTCGTGATCGCCGGCAGCGCGGTGCTCGCCCTGATCGGTGTTGTGCTCATCTGGTTGGCGGTCGCACCCGGTCGGCTGTCGAAGCACACCCTGGATGCCGGGAAGCGCGCGGTGGTCGTGGACAACGGCGTGATCGCGAGCGCCCTCGCCCAGCACCTCTCCGAGGAGACGGGACTCGCTCGCGAGGCCATCATCGTCGGGGTCGGCCACCGCAGCATCGACGTCACCGTGCGGCCGGGCGCAGGCATCCCCGTCGAGAGGAGCGCGGTGCAGTCCGCCGCCGAGACCGAGCTGCAGAGCTACCGGCTGACGCGCCGGGTCCGCACCCGGGTGCGCATCGAGCGCCCCGACCACACGGAGGACGACCTGTGAACAACACGAACCGCGCACTGAATCGCGCCCTGCTGCTCATCATCGGGCTGCTGTTCCTGGGCCTCGGCACCCTGGGCATCGCCATCATGAGCTGGCCGACCGCAGCCGACATCTGGACCTCTGCCGGCGCCGACGCCCGCACCTGGCTCGACCAGGCCCTCGCGGCGACGGCGATCGCCGGCGGCAGCCTGTCGTGGATCGGTCTCGGAGCGGTGGCCGCGATCCTCGTCGTCATCGTGCTCCTGATCGTCGCGCTCACGAGCATCGCCGGTCGGCGGTCGAAGACGGCGTTCCGGTCGTCCGGAGCGCAGAATCCGCTGGGACGCGTCACCGTCACCGAATCGTTCGTGTCGGATGCCGTCAAGAACTCGCTCGCCACGCGGGACGAGATCCTCTCGGCGCACGTCACGGCCAACGACATCCGTCGCGAGCCGGTGCTGCATGTCGCGGTCACGCCCCGGCAGAACACCGATCCACGGGAACTGGTCGACCAGGTCGACCGGCTGCTCGCGAACCTCGCCACGCTGACCGGTCGCGACACTGCGACCTACGTCTCCCTCCACACCGGCCTGCGAGCGCGCCTCGCCCACGACCAGCGGCGGCTGTCGTGAACCCAGACTCACCGTCGGTCGCGAACCGCCTCGACGATGAGACGTCGGGAACCCTCCCTACGTCCTGCACACCCCTCACGAAAGGAGCTCCTCATGGGACTCGATGACAAGATCAAGAACGCCGCTCAGGACATCGCCGGCAAGGCGAAGGAAGCGATCGGCAACGCGACCGACAACGACAAGCTCGCCGCCGAAGGCAAGGCCGACCAGGTCAAGGCCGACGCGAAGAAGGCCGGCGAGAACGTGAAGGACGCGTTCAAGAAGTAGACCTCCGACGGGCGGGTCGAGCGGCGTGACGCTCACCCGCCCGTCGTCGTGCGCGCGCGTCGGCACGTGCGGGGCGGCATCCGTCGTTCTCTCCAGCGTTCCCGTCGGTTCGTCACTGTCGCGGCCCCTCGGCCCTGCGTACGGTCGAAGAGTGACGACGGCGACGACGACGACTCAGACCGCGACGCGATACCGCGTGGATCTTCCCCGACCGGCGGCAGCGACGCCGTCGGGGCTCGACATCGGCGACCCGGTCGGCGTCGGACGCCGCATCGAGGTGACCGATCGCTACCTGAGCCGCGACGGCAGACCGTGGATCCCGGTGATGGGCGAGTACCACTTCGTCCGCGATCGCCGAGACGTCTGGGAGCGTGAGCTGCGCACCATGCGCTCCGGGGGGATCGACGTGCTCGCGACCTACGTGTTCTGGCTGGCGCACGAGGAGGTCGAGGGCGAGTTCCGATGGGACGGCGACCGCGATCTGCGGGCCTTCGTGCAGACCGCCGCACGGGTCGGCCTCGACGTCGTCCTGCGCATCGGACCATGGGCGCACGGCGAGACGCGCAACGGCGGCTTCCCGGACTGGCTTCAGGCCCGCGACCTCGCGCATCGCACCGACGACCCGGCGTATCTCGCGGCCGTTCAGCGCTGGTACGCGGCGATCGCGGGGCAGGTCGCGGACCTGGTGCACAGGCCAGATGATCCTGGCGCTCCGATCATCGGCATCCAGATCGAGAACGAGCTCTACGACCAGCCGAAGCACCTCGCGACCCTGCGTTCGATGGCGGAATCGGCCGGGCTGGCCGCGAGCCTGTTCACCGCGACGGGCTGGGGCGGAGCGCAACTGCCGCCTGGACACTTCCTCCCGGTCTACGCAGGCTATGCCGACGGGTTCTGGGAGGAATCGGACACCGGATGGCCGGACTTCGGGCGCCAGCACTTCACCTTCAGCGAGGTGCGCGACGACCTCACGGTGGGGGCGGACCTGCGGCAGACGCGAGCCGAGGCATCGGAGTCTGAATCGGGGGTGTCTGATCCGTGGCCGTACGCGACCTGCGAGCTGGGCAGCGGCATGGCGACGGCGTACCACCGGCGCCCGTTGGTCGATGCGGAAGATGTCTCGGCGCTCGCACTGACGAAGCTCGGCAGCGGCTCGGCGTGGCAGGGGTACTACATGTTCCACGGCGGACGGCACTTCGAGGGGGTCCGCTCGACGACGCAGGAGTCGCAGGAGACGGGATACCCGAACGACGTGCCGGTGCGGGACTACGACTTCTTCGCGCCGATCGGCGCCGCCGGATCCGTGCGTCCGCACTTCCACCAGCTTCGCCGTCAGCACCTGTTCCTCGCCGCCTTCGGGGACCGTCTCGCGACGTACCCCGCCCGCATCGGGCCGTCCGAGCCCGATGGTCTCCGCTGGTCGGTGCGCGGCGATCGCGACAGGGGCTTCCTCTTCGTGAACAACCACCAGCCGGCGCTCAGTCCGCTCGACCCGGTCGACGGCGTGCGGTTCGAGATCGGCGGGGCGGATGCTCCGGTACGCATCCCCGCAGCGGCGATCGACGTGCCCGCGGATGCCCGCTTCTTCTGGCCGATCCGTCAGCCGTTCGGCGATGTGGAAGCCGTGAGCGCCACCGCGCAGCCGATCAGCGAGATCCTCGTCGGCGCGCAGGCGGTGGTGCTCCTCGCAGCGGTCGACGGCATCGATGTCGAGCTCCACGTCGAGGGCGTGCACGCCGGGGATGTGCGGGGCGCGACCGCGACGCCGGGCGAGGAGGGTCGCCTCGTGCTCCGCCCGGAAGCCGCTCCCGGCATCGACTGCCGCGTGGTGATCGGCACGACCGTCTTCGTGATACTCGACTCTGATACCGCGGATGCCGTCTGGCGAGGTCCCGTCGGCGGGGTCGACAGCGTGGTCGTCTGGCCGCACGGCGGCTGGTTCGACGACACGGGCTTCGTGGTGGAGCGGCAGCAGGCGGATGCCGAGGTCCTGGTGCTCCGGGCATGGAACGACGCCGACGGCGCCGATGGCGTCGGGTTCGTGACGAGCACGGTCGCGGGTGCGAGCGGCACGCTCCCTCTCCCTGTCCCGGAGTTCGCGACCGCTCCGGTCGTCTCGCTGCGCACGGGCGGTCCGGCATCCCGATCCTCTGCGCCGACCGATGCGGACTTCGCCGACGCGGCGGTGGCGGAACTGCGGATCCCGAACGAGGTCTGGCAGGACGACGTCGAGCGGGTGGTGCTCGAGGTCGCCTGGACGGGCGATGTCCTCCGCGTGTACCTCGGCGACGAGCTCATCGCCGACCAGTTCTGGTCGGGGCGGAGGCTGGAGGTCGACCTCTCCGAGTACCGCGAGCGACTGGAGCAGCGGCCGCTGCGTCTCGCGGCGTTCGCGTGGAACCCGCGTGCACGCGTGTACGTGGATCCGCGGGTGCGGCCCGCGGCATCCGTCCCTGAGCTCTCCGTGCAGTCGGCGACGGTGCACGCTCGGCGGTACGCGCGCGCCTTCTGACGCGCCTCCGACGCAGGCTGCGTCCTAGCCCTTGTGCTGGGCGCGGTAGGCAGTCGGGCTGAGGTCGTGCACGCGGCGGAACTGCCGCGAGAAGTACAGCGGATCGGCGTAGCCGACGGCGGCGGCGACCTCGGCGACGGTGAGCGACGAGGTGTCCAGCAGCGCACGCGCCCTGCCCATCCGGAGCGAGGTGTGGAAGGCCGCAGGCCCGCTGCCGGTCGCCTGGCGGAACAGCGCGCTGAGGTGCGAGGGCGAGAGTCCGACCAGTGCCGCGAGGTCGGCGACCGGGATGGTGCCGTCGACCCGTGCCTCGAGGTAGCGGATGGCGCGCTCCAGCGGCGAGCCGTCTGCCGGCAGCGTGCTGTCGACCGTCAACCGCGTCAGCAGGTTCCAGGCGATGCCGGATGCCGCGACCAGATGTGCGGGGGAGATGCGCCGCTCGAGGAGCGTCACGAGCTCGTCGAACAGCGCGACGACCCGGTCTACCGCCCGCAGTCGCACGAGACGGGTGCCGCCTGCCGGAGCCGTCAGCTCGGCGGCATCGGTTCCGCCGACGTGCAGCCACCAGATCGTCCATGGGTCGGCCGTGGAGCTGCGATACTCGTGCGGGGCGCCCGCCGGGATCGCGATGCCGGTTCCGGGACCCAGTACGTACTCGTCGCCGCCGAATCGCACGTCGCCGGACCCCGCGATGCAGACCAGGACGATCGTCTCGGCGGCACCGTCCCGGCGCACACGGACGTGCCCCTCGGCGCGCGGGAAGAGCCCGGCGTCGGTCACCGTGAGGCGGCGCGTGACGGGGGAGGCGAGCGCGAGATCCACCTGCGGACGAGGCACGACGCAGAGTCGCTGATGTGCGAATCCCTCGGCCCGCTGTGTCGTCGTTTCGTCCATGTGATCCCTCGTTCTCACCATACCCGCCGGGCTCCGGCGCTCGTAGCCTCGGAGGGTGGCCGACGCGGGCCGCCCGGTCCGAGGAGAACCCATGACGGTCGATTCCCGAGAGCAGCTCCACCTCCCCGAGGTGCCGGAGCGGCTGCGGCCGACGCTCGATGCCGGACACCCCGTCGCCTGGCGGGAGCCTCTGACCATCACCACGTACGAGGCCGGCGCCCCCAGCCCCTACCCGATGTTCTTCGACCGGCGCGTCTACCAGGGCTCCAGCGGTGCGGTGTATCCGATCCCGTTCATCGAGAGCATCGACCGCGAGGCGAGCCCGCGGGACTGGGATGCGGTCCACATCGAGAACGAGTACGTGCGCCTCGTCGTGCTGCCCGAGCTCGGTGGCCGAATCCACGTCGGGTACGACAAGGTCACCGGCTATGACTTCTTCTACCGCAACACCGTGATCAAGCCCGCCCTGGTCGGACTCGCAGGTCCGTGGATCAGCGGCGGTGTGGAGTTCAACTGGCCGCAGCATCACCGTCCGGCGACCTTCCAGCCGGTGGAGGTGCAGATCGAGACGGATGCCGACGGCACGGTCACCGTCTGGTGTCACGACCATGATCCGTTCGCCCGCATGTCGGCGCAGCACGGCGTGCGACTGAGGCCGGGGAGCTCCGTGGTCGAGGTCGCGGTGCGGCTGCACAACCGCACGCCGCAGCGGCAGAGCTTCCTCTGGTGGGCGAACGTCGCAGCCCGGGTGCACGACGACTACCAGGCCTTCTTCCCGGAGGATGTGCACCACGTCGCCGATCACGCGCGCCGTGCGCTCACGGCGTTCCCTGCAGCTGACCGTCCGTATTACGGCGTCGACTATCCAGCGCTCGCTCGGGATACCCCTGGAACCGATCGGATCGACTGGTACCGCAACATCCCGGTGCCCACCTCGTACATGATCGTCGACTCGCAGCAGGACTTCTTCGGCGGATACGACCATGCGGCCGGGGCCGGGTTCGTGCACTGGGCAGAGCGTCGGGTCGCGCCGGGCAAGAAGCTCTGGACCTGGGGTGATGCGCCCTTCGGACACGCGTGGGACGCGCAGCTCACGGACGCGGACGGGCCCTACATCGAGCTGATGGCGGGGGTGTACACCGACAATCAGCCGGACTTCTCGTGGCTCCTGCCGGGTGAGACGAAGACCTTCACGCAGTACTGGTATCCGATTCCCGCGATCGGAGTCGTGCATCAGGCGACGCCGGATGCCGCCGTGCACGTCGACCGCGACGGAACCGCCGTGTCGGTCGCCGTCGCGGTGACGAGGCCCAGACCAGGGGCACGCGTCGAGATCCGCTCCGCGGGACTCGTCGTGCAGGATCAGCGCCTCGACCTCGAGCCCGGAGTCCCGATGCGGGTCAGCGCCGAGGGTGTCGCGGTGGAGGACGATCTCGACGTGCGGGTGCTCGACGCCGACGGACGCGTGCTGGTGCGCTGGGTGCCGGGCGAACCGGCGGACGCCGAGGAGCCCTGGGTGGCCGAGGAGCCGCCGGCCCCCGCGGATATCCGCTCGGTCGAGGAGCTGTACCTCACGGGGCTGCACCTGAGTCAGTACCGGCATCCGACGCGCTCGCCGATGCCGTACTGGCGCGCGGCGCTCGACCGTGATCCCGGTGATTCGCGCACCCACCTCGCCGTCGCCGATCGCCTGCTCCGGCAGGGACGGTACGACGACGCCCTCGGCCACGCCCGCGCCGCCGTGGCCAGGGTGACGCTGCGGAACGCGAACCCGACGGACGCCGAGGCCTTCTACCTGCTCGGCCTCGTGCTGGCCCGGCTCGGACGCACGGCCGAGGCGCAGCAGGCGTTCGGCAAGGCGGGGTGGGATGCCACCTGGGCGGCGCCAGCCGGCTTCGCGCTGGCGCAGTCGCTCGCCCACCAGGGGCGGGATCGGGACGCACTGCGGATCCTGGACGAGCTCGATGCCGTGGCCGCGCACGATCCGCGCCGCATCGCCCTGCGTGCGATCCTGCTGCGGCGCACCGGCCGCGACGACGACGCGCAGCGGGGGCTCGATGTGGCGCTCATCGACGACCCGCTCGCCGCGACCCTGCGGTTCCTCGCGGGTGAGGAGATCCACGACACCGGCATCCTGCTCGACGTCGCGCTGGAGGTGAGGGACGCCGGCGACACGGCAACCGCTCTGCTGCTCCTCGGCCGCGTCCAGTCGGCCGAGGTGACCCCGACCGGCAACCTCGGACCGATCGCCCACCATCTCGCGGCCGCGATCCACGAGGCGGAGGGGCGCCTCGACGACGCCGCCGCGCACCGTCGACGTGCCGAAGCGGCCGACCTCACCTGGGCCTTCCCCAGCGGGCTCGACGCGCTCGACGCCCTGGAGCGGACGGTCGCTGCCGACCCGGACGCGGCGACCGCGCGGATGCTGCTCGGCACGCTGCTGTACGCCTCGGGGGGGCGGCGGGCAGACGCCGCAGCGCAGTGGGATGCGGCGATCGGGCTCGGACTCCGGCATCCGGTGCTGCTGCGCAATGCCGCGCTGGCGGCTTTCAGCGTCACAGGGGACGACACCCGCGCCTGGGCGCTCTACGAGCAGGCCGTGGCACTCGCGCCGGACGATGCCCGGCTGCGCTACGAGCAGGACCAGCTCGCCGCCCGACTCGGGCAGGAGGAGGCCGAGAGGTTCGAGCGCCTTGAACCACACGAAGCGCTGGTGCTGACCCGCGACGACTTCGCGATCGCCTACGTGCGGGTGCTGCTCGCCGTCGGTCAGGCGTCCCGCGCGCACCGCATCCTGTGCGAGCGGGAGTTCCGGCCCTGGGAGGGCGGAGAGGGCGAGGCGCTCGCCGCGTGGGATGCGACTCTCGCCGCGCTCGACCTGCCACGGACGGATCCCCCCGCGAACCTGGGCGAGGCGCGCAACCCGTACACGCCGCCCATCGCACGTCACGCATCCGGCGAGACGGACTACTTCGCCACGAGCCTTCCTGAGCTGCTGCTGTTCACCCGGCAGCCCGTCGAGGACTGACGGGGAGCGTCGACGATGACCGAACGGTACCTAGGTACGGGGCACGAGGCGGATGCCGGGCCGCGCCTGCCGCTCGGCGTGCCCGCGCACCTGCCGCAGCGCCTCGCGATCACGCTCTGGGACTTCTCCTGGTACACCAGGGCGGGGGAGGGGGAGCCGTACGCCGACCTCGAACGGGCCTGCGCCGATGCCGTCGACCTCGGCTACAACGCCATCCGAATCTGCGCCGCACCCCTGCTGCTGTTCGGGCACCCCGAGCTGTCGACGCTCGCGCGGGATCTCGAGATCGAAGGTCTCGGCGCGGCGCCCGACGGCGGCTTCTACGGTCGGGGCACCCGGTGGTACGACGTGCCCGGCGGGTTCCGCATCGACCTGCTCGAGCGCCTGCGGCAGCTGCTCGAGGCGGCGAGGCGGCACGGTCTCGTGGTCATCCTCGCGAGCTGGGAGTATCAGCAGTCGACGAGCTTCGCGCGGTCGTCGGCATGGTTCGAGGCGATCGACGCCGTCCCGCTCGAGCGGCGCTATGCGCATCTCGCGACGGCATGGGGTCGGCTGATCGACTGGGTGACGGATCTCGGTCTCCGCGCGCAGATCGCGATGGTCGAACTGCACAACGAGGTGGACTTCTCGATCCTCCCCGCGCTCGCCGGCGAGGGTGAGCGGGCGCTGCGAGCGCTGCAGCACGAGCATCCGGATCTCCTGATCACGGCGAGCTACGGCAAGCCGCCCCATCTCGCGATGCACCGGGTGTCGGAGGCGCTCGGTGCCGCGCAGTTCCACGTCTACAGCTACGGCGTGCTCGATGCGCTGCAGCAGCGCATCGACATCCGCTCCGAGCACACCGAGGGCTTCCCGAACCCGACGCTCCGCTCGCTCCTGCTCGACGGGGCGCCGACTCCCGCCGAGTACGGCCGACCCGCCGACTGGAAGCTGCGGGCGACGGTCGTCACCGATCAGATGATCTACGGCTACGACTGGGTCGATCCGGGGCTCTGGGACGAATGGCTCGCCGAGCACGACGCTCCATATCGGCTCATGATGCGCCGCGAGATCGAGTCGCGCGTCGCGGCGGTCGCGGGGTGGGCGCACTGGCGGCAGGTGCCGGCGGTCATCGGCGAGGGATGGCTCGGCTACACGCCGCTGCACGCCTGGTACGAGGAGAGCGAGTACGGGCGGGCGTTCGCCGAGTGCGGGGTGGATGCTGCGCTGCGCGCCGGCGTCTGGGGCGTGGTGCTGTCGTCGAACGCCGCCCCGCATCATCCGATGTGGCAGCTGCGCGAGTGGCAGCGCATGATGAACGCCCGGGTGCTCGCGAGCTGAACCGCCATGCGGCCGACGTCGGGCGGGGTCGCGCGGGTGACGCGATCTCGTGAGACGATGCCGGAGATGGATGCTGCCGCCGACCGGGAACTGCGTGAGCTCCGTGCCCGCGCGTACGGCCCGCATGCCGACATCGCGTCGGATCCTGTCGCGCAGCTGCGGCTGCAGGAGCTGGAGTCGTCGCGGAGTTCGGCGGTGGCGGCGCGTGCATCCCGGAAGCCGGTCGCCGAGGACCGTGCCGCGGCGGCGGAACCGCACCCCCGCACGGACGTCGACGATGCACCCGCAGACCCGCGTGTAGACGACGACGCGTTCTGGGAAGGGGAAGATCCTCTCGCAGACGGCGCAGACGGCGCAGAGGGGGCCGGGTTCCTCACACGCTGGCGGGGGCTGCTCTGGGCGGCATCCGTTGTCGCGTCCGCCGCACTCGCCGCAGCCATCACCTACACGCTCGCCTCCATTCCGACCGTCTCCGCCTCCGCGGACGCGCCGCAGATCGCGGCCCTCGAACTGACGCGCACCGGCGCGGTGCCGCCGGGGTGGTTCGGTGCGGAGGAGGACGTGGCGGCGGCCGAGTTCTACGGCCTGACGATCTACGAGACGCCAGGCTGGGTGTCGGAATCGGGGGATCGTTCATCGGAGAACCGCTGCCTCAACATCCTGCGCACCGAAGACCTGCCGGCGGACGACTGGGATCCGGAGGGCATATCTCAGGGGGCGGTGATGTCCGCCGGATGCAGCATCGCGGCGTTCCCCGCCACGGTCGAGATGCCGATCGACGGAAACACTCCGGACGAGCTCATCGAGAAGTATCCGTCTGGCACCGCCCTGCAATTCGTCCTCGACGGGGATCGTGTCGGTGTCTTCCTCGACCGCGGGAAGGACTGATCCGCGGAGAGGACAAGGTCGCGGGCATGACTACGGCGCGAGCGCTGCCGTTGCCAGGCCGTCCGCCGGCACCCGCGGCACCGCCGCATAGCCGGGTCGTGTGAACCACGACGGCAGCGCTCGCCGCAGGTGGCTCGGGCCGGTGGTCGTGGCATCCTCGGCGACCAGCAGCGTCGTCCACTCGATGTCCCCGCGCCAGAATCGGGTCAGCGCTCGCAGCGAGCATCGCACGCCGACCGACACGTCGTAGCCAGGATCGGCGTCGCACACGTCGGCGTCGCCGTCGTGGATGACCAGCCACCAGCGGCGCTGCGCCGGAGTCGCATCCGTGAAGTGCAAGGAGATCACCGTGCGCACCGGCGGTACTGCTGTGTGATCGATGTTGCGGTGCATGTCCCAGAGCAGCAGCTTGGGGTCGAGGTCCGCGTCGCCGAGCTCCCCGATCCAGCGCACGCCCCACGCGGAGAGCTGCTCCACGACAGGACGCAGCTCAGCGCCGGCCGGCGTGAGGATGTAGCGGACATCGGAACCCTCAACCAGCCGCTCGAGGAGTCCGGCGCGCTGCAGCTGATCGAGGCGATGCGACAGCAGTGTCGGAGACATTCGGGGAAGACCGCGACGCAGCTCGTTGAAGTGCTCCGTCCCGAGCAGCAGCTCGCGCAGAAGGAGCATGGTCCATCTCTCATCCAGCAGCTCCATCGCCTTGGCGACGGGGCAGAACTGATAGTAGGGGGCGCCCACGGACCTCACGATAGACCCGGTACAGATCGGATACTAGAGCGGTCCGCGAGGGCTTCGTAGCGTGAGGAGCACAAGGCAGAGGAGCCCATCATGAACACCACCACCGACCTCCAGGCCGACGCCGACCGTGCGCTGAAGGCGAAGCACAGAATCGTCTGGGCGCTGGGAGACTATGCGGCTGTCGCCCGCGAGGTGATCCCCGAGCTGGGGCGCGTGATCGTCGCGGAGAGCGGAGTCGGACCAGACGACCGAGTGCTCGACGTGGCCGCGGGCACAGGCAATGCATCGATCGAGGCCGCGCGCACGGGCGCAACGGTGATCGCCAGCGACCTCACGCCCGAACTGCTCGAGATCGGGAGGACGGATGCCGAGACGCAGGGCGTCGACCTCACCTTCGAGGAGGCGGACGCCGAGGCCCTGCCCTATGAGGACGACTCGTTCGACGTCGTGCTCTCGTGCGTCGGGGTGATGTTCGCTTCGCATCATGCTGTTGCGGCGCAGGAGCTGACCCGGGTGGTGCGACCTGGCGGCCGGCTCGCGCTGATCAACTGGACTCCCGAGGGATTCGTGGGTCAGCTGTTCGCGACGCTGAAGCAGTTCGTTCCGGCGCCTCCCGCCGGCGTCCAGCCCCCGCCGCTGTGGGGCGACGAGGAGCATGTGCGTGAGCTCCTCGGCGAGCGGGTGCGGGACCTGTCTCTGCGGCGCCGAGTGCTGTCCGTCGACCGATTCGCGTCGGGCGAGGAGTTCCGCGACTTCTTCCGCGACTTCTACGGTCCCACGGCTGCCGCCTATCGGAATGTGGGTGACGACGAGCGACGCCGGGCGGAGCTGGATGACGCGCTCGCCGCCCTCGCCGAGAGGCACCTCGACGGCGGCACGATGCCGTGGGAGTACCTCCTGGTGACGGCGAAGGTCGTCTGACGCGGCGCCGGTCAGTCCTCGCCCTCGAAGAGGCCGCCGTCGAGCAGCCAGTTGTAGCGGAGGCGCAGCGCACGCTCGGTGCTCGCGAGGAGCGCGCCGACGACGAGGGAGATGTTCGCCCACGGCGCGAGGTGGATGGGGCTCTCGAAGGTCCCGATCGCAGCTGGCTCAGCCTGCCGGCGCTCGCACTGCTCGTCGTCGGCGCGATCTACGAGGCCTTCTCGCTCCTGTACTTCGTCTACCCGCTGCAGCAGTGGCTGCTCGGGTAGCCCGATCTGAGAAATCTTCCTCCTGCTGCATCCAAAACCGCGGTCCTAGGAGAACTACTCCTATGAAGGGCCGCACTGGGCGGTCCCGGGTTCAGGAGGAAGAAGATGCGCAAGACAGTCGCCGCCGGCCTCGCCGTCGGAATGATCACCGCTCTCGGGCTGGCACTGCCGGCCACCGCCGCCACCGGTCAGGCGGCGCAGCTCTCGGTGCTGCACGCGATCCCGGACACCCCGGTCGACGTGTACGTCAACGGTGAGCTCACCCTCGATGACTTCGCCCCCGGCGATCTGGCCGGGCCGCTCGAACTGCCGGCCGGCGACTATGAGGTCGCGCTGACGGCTCCGGATGCCGCCGATGCGAGCACCCCGATCCTGGGCCCGGCGACCCTCACCCTCGAGGCAGGAGCCAACTACACCGCGGTCGCGCACCTGACTGAGGCAGGCGACCCCGGACTCAACCTCTTCACGAACGACATCTCCCAGACGGCCCCTGGTGAAGGACGGCTCACGGTGCGGCACACGGCAGCGGCTCCGGCCGTCGACATCCTCGCCGGAGGATCGCCCGTGATCGAGGATCTCGCGAACCCCGATGAGGCGACGCTCGACCTCGCCGCGGGAACCGTCTCGGCAGCGGTCGCCCTCGCCGGCACGACCGACCCCGTCATCGGACCGACGGATGTCGAGATCCAGGAGGGCGTCAACACGATCCTCTACGCGTGGGGCAGTGCCGAGGACGGCAACCTCGCGATCGCGGCCCAGACCATCACCGGTCTGCACTCCAACCCGGACGGCGTTCCGTCCGGCACGGCCGGCTACCTCGCTCAGCAGGATGCGTCCGTGGTCACCCTGGTCTCGGCGGGGGTCATCGCTCTCGCGATCGCCGCGGCCGTCGGATCCGCAGTGGTCGTCCGTCGTCGCCAGTCGGTGCGCTGATGCCCCGAGGCACGTCGTGGAAGGGCGGCCTGCACCGCGTCGTCGTGACGCTGTGCGTCGTGACCGCCGCGGCGTGCCTGGTGGCATGCACACCGGGAGGGGCGGGCGAGGATCCCCCTCCGTCCTCGGAGTCGTCCCCCACGACTCCGACGCCCGTCCCTCCCACACCCACGAGGCAGGTTGAGGTGCGTCCAGGCACGCTTCCCACCCCGGTTCCGGCGGTCGCGCCCGTGCAGCTCAGCATCCCCTCCCTGGATGTCGAGATGCCGATCACCGACGTCGGGGTGGAGGGCTCGGGTCAGATGCAGCTCCCCGTCGACCCGGCCATCGCAGGGTGGTATCGATACGGGGCGGATGCTGTGAGCACGAGTGGCCGGATCCTGATCGCCGCGCACGTCGACGCGATCGACTATCCGATCGGGCCACTCGCTCGTCTGCGGGACGTGCCCGTGGGCGAGTCCGTCCGGCTCGCGGCTGAGGGCGGGGAGACCCGTGAGTTCGTGATCCAGTCGCTCACCTACTACGAGAAGTCCGCCCTGCCCGCCGATGAGCTGTTCGCCCGCGGCGGTCCGTCCGCCCTGGTCCTCGTCACCTGCGGAGGACCTTTCGACAGCCGCACCGGCCACTACCGCGATAACGTGGTGGCCGTGGCAGTCCCGCGATGATGCGGGGCGATCACCATGGAGAGGAGACTCCGGGTGGATGACCCCACCGACGCCGAGACCGCGCTCGATCGACGATTCGTCGCCGGCGACGAGCAGGCGCTCGCCGAGCTGTACCGGCGATGGTCGCCGGTGGTCTTCACGCTGGCCCTGCGCTCGCTCGGCGATCGGGGCGATGCCGAGGATGTGACTCAGCGCACGTTCGTGTCGGCCTGGAACTCCCGCGCCGGCTACGACGCGTCCAAGGCGCGTCTGTCGACCTGGCTGATCACCATCGCCCGACGCCGGATCGCTGACACCTTCGAGGCTCGCGCCAAGGTGCAGCAGCTCCAGGCCGAGATGGAGCGCCTCACCCCGCCAGACGCGCTGGTGACGGAATCCATCGATCTGTCCGAGACGCTCCTGCTCTCCAGCGAGATGCAGCAGCTGACACCGGATGCGCGCGCCGTCATGCGGCTCGCCTTCTACGACGACCTCACCCACGAAGAGATCTCACGCAGAATGGGGATGCCGCTGGGCACCGTGAAGAGCCATATCCGCCGCAGCCTCGCCCGAATGCGCGACCGATTGGAGGTGGACCGTGTCACATCTCGATGATGACCAGATCGCCCTGATCGCGATGGGCGAACCCGTCGACTCCGAGGCCGACGCGACGCATCTCGCGGAGTGCACGGCGTGCGCCGCGGAGGTCGCCGAGATGTCCCGGGTCGCACTCGTGGCGCGCTCCAGCGTCGCGGATGGCGACCTCGAGACCCCGCCGACAGGCGTCTGGTCGCGGATCCACGGAGAACTGCATCTCAGCGACGCGGTGGCCGACGACCCGGCATCTCCGTCGGCGGAGGTTCCTGCTGTGCACACGCCGCCGACGTCTGCGAACGTGCCGGCGCAGGAGACGGTGCCGGCTCAGGAGACGGGGCGGTTGCGCCCGCGCACGCGACGTCGATCGCGGGCGACGATCTGGGTGCTCGCGGCATCCCTGGCCGTGATCGTCGCGATCGGAGCCGGCGTGTGGATCGCTCGCACGCTCGCCCCGACGTCTGCGGTGATCGCGTCGGCCGAGCTGGTCGCGTTCCCCGATCACCCCGACGCCGTCGGGCAGGCAGAGGTGGATGCCGACGATGACGGCAGGCGCACGCTCACCGTGCGGCTGGAAGGCGACCAGCTCGTCGACGGCGACTACCGCGAGGTATGGCTGATCCGCGACGACGGGAAGGCGCTCATCAGCCTGGGCGTGCTCGATGACGAGTCGGGGACCTTCCGCGTCCCGGACGGCGTCGACCTCGATGAGTACCGCCTCGTCGACATCTCGTTCGAGCCGGTGGATGGCGATCCGGCGCATTCCGGGGACTCGATCGTGCGGGGCGAGCTCGACTTCGCCTGAGGCGTCGTGCCCAGCGCTGCGCGGCACCTCCCACACCGAGGCTCAGCCGGAATCGCCGCCCGTCGTGCGCGCGCGCATCCGTCCGGTCTGGTGCGCCCAGATGGCGATCTCGACGCGGTTGCGGGCGCCGAGCTTGGTCATGAGGCTCGCGACGTGCGTCTTCACCGTGCTGACGGTGATGAAGAGCTCGCTCGCGATCTCGCCGTTGCTCAGGCCCCGCGCGACGGTCGCGAGCACCTGCTCCTCCCGCTCGGTGAGCGGCTCGACCGGCTGCGGAGGCGGTGCTGCTGGGCGATCCCCGGCGAAGGCTTCGAGCAGCCGCACCGTGACATTGGGCGCGATCAGCGCCTCGCCGGTCGCGGCGGCGCGGATCGCCTGGGCCAGCAGCTCGGGTCCGGCGTCCTTGAGCAGAAATCCCTTGGCGCCGGCCCGCAGAGCCGCGAAGACGTACTCGTCGAGATCGAAGGTGGTGATGACGACGACGGCCATCGGGTCGTCCACCCCGGGACCTGCGAGGGCGCGGGTCGCCTCGATGCCGTCGAGGCCGGGCATGCGGATGTCGAACAGGCAGACATCCGGTCGCAGACTGCGGGCGAGCGCCACCGCCTGACTTCCGTCGACGGCCTGCCCCACGACGTCGATGTCGGGTTGCGCGTCGACGATCATGCTCAGCCCCGTGCGCACGAGCTCCTGATCGTCGGCGATGAGCACGCGGATGGTCACAGTGCCCATCCAACACGAGGGAGGACAGCGGTGACAGCCCATCCGCCGCCGGACATGGGACCTGCCTGGCAGGTGCCGCCGAGCAGGGCAGCGCGCTCCATCATCCCGATGATGCCGAACCCGGGCGCCGGCGACGCGGCGAGGTCTCCGTCGTTCGTCACGCTCACCCGTACCCCGCCGTCGTCCGCCACCACGAGCACATCGACACGACTGACCTGGCGAGCGTGCCGGAGGGCGTTGGTCACGGACTCCTGTGCGAGACGGAAGACGGCGGCAGCCACCGGCGGCGGGATGCTGCTGTCGTCACCCTCGACCGTCACGGAGACGGTCGTGCCGCCGGGTCTCGTGCCGGCTAGCTGCTCGATGTCGCCCAGCCGCGGGCTCGGTGCGAGCTCGGCGGCATCGTCCTGGCGGAGCACTCGCACCATCGACCGGAGTTCGCTCAGTGTCGTGGCGGCCTCCGCTTCGATGACGCGGAGCGCGTCCTCCGCAGCACGCGGATCTCGCGGCGCCACGGCGAGCCCGGCCTGAGCGCGGATCGCGATGGCCGAGACGTGATGGGCGACCGTGTCGTGCAGGTCGCGTGCGAGGTGCTCGCGTTCGCGCATCCGGATGCGTTCGAGGCCGCGATGGCGGGAAGCCGCCCGGAACCGGAACGTGATGCCGAGCAGGACCACCGAGACGAGCAGTCCGAAACCGCCGATGAGGTCTTCGAGGCCTCCGCCGCGCACGAACGTGAGGCCGAGACTCGCTGCCAGAGCAGCTGACCCGAGCACGAGGTCGCGTCCCGATCCCCAGCGGAACAGCGCGTAGACGTTCACCATGACGAAAAGGCTCGTGTAGAGGGTCGAGTCCGGCAGGAGAAGGGTGAACGGCACCATCGCGAGTACGAGCATCGCGAGCGGCAGGATGCGGCGCCACAGCACGGTGGGCAGCGCGGCCAGCACTGCGATCACCGCGAGCAGTGGCTGCGGCAGCTCCGCTGATCGGAGGACGCCCTCGACGACCGCCAGCACGGCGATGAGGGCCACGAGAGCCCAATCCCGCCACACCCGACGTGGCGGTGGGGGAACGGCGCTCGGCGCCCTCCACGCGGAACGCAGGAGCCCGGTCACCTCGTCAGGATACAAGCGCGCCCCCGCCGGGCACGCCGCGCTTCCGCCCGCCCGACCGTCTTCGGCTCGAGCGTCTCCGGATCAGCAGCTCCGCCACGGCGCTGTTGATCACGAAGGCCACCGCGACGAGCCAGGCCTCGCCGAACGCGTCGACCTCACCGAGGGGGATCGTCCACAGCGCGAAGACGAGCGCCTGCGTGCCGCCGGAGACGGCGATGGCGAAGGCCCTGGTCATCCATGCCCCGTGCGCGGCGAAGTCGCGGCGTCTGATGGCGATGATCCCGCGTGCGAGGAACACCGTCATCGCCACGGCGAAGACGAGACGGATCATCGCCAGCGCGAGCGCATCGGGGTGGCCGCCGAAGAAGACCGCGAGCCACGTGGCGGACAGGGCGGCGAGGATGCCGACCGGGATCAGCACACGGCCGGCGGCACGGTGCCATCGGCGCCGTGCGCGCAGAGCGGGGGAGAACTGAAAGGCCCCGAGGAGACAGAACACGGTCATCGCCACGATGTGCACGACCAATGCCACCGTCGACGGCAGGGGCAGCATGCCTCTGGGCTCGGCGCTCAGTTCCGTCAGGCGGAACACGCCGCCGAGTACGGGGAGCGCGGCGAGGAGCAGCAGGCCGGTGATGGCCGGCCATCCGCTCTTCGGCCGCCGACGCTGTTCGTTCTGCCCGGCCGTCGGCGGAACGGCGTTCATCTGTGTGTGCGACATGATTCGATGCTGGCGTCAGCGGTCGCCGACGACATCGGTCCTGCGCATGGACCCGAAGCCGTACTTTCGGCCGATCGGATCCTGAGCTGTCGGCCGATGACGTGCATCCCCGAGATCGAAAGCATCGAATCATGAGAACCGACACGACCATGACCGCGGCCGTCTACCGTCGCTTCGGCGCCCCTGAGGTGGTCCGGCTCGAGCAACGCGCCATCCCTACGCCGAGACCCGGTGAGGTGCTGATCCGAGTGCACGCGAGCACGGTGAGCGTCGCCGACCACCGGGCCCGCGCTCGGGATGTCCCTGCCGGTCTCGGGCTGCTCGCCGCCGTCGGGCTCGGTGTCTTCCGGCCCAGCCGGCCCATTCTCGGAATGGATGCCGCGGGCGTCGTCGCTGCGGTCGGCTCGGGCGTCACCGACTTCACCCCGGGAGACCGCGTCATCGCGGCGATGGGTGGAGCGTTCGGAGGGCATGCCGAGTACGTGTGCGTGCCCGCCGACGGTGCGATCACCCGCGCTCCGAGCACCATGTCGCTCGACGAGGCCGTGACTTTGGTGTTCGGCGGTATCACGGCGATGGGCTTCTTCGCGCAGGCGTCGATCGGACCCGGCACCTCGGTGCTCGTCAACGGAGCATCCGGCGCGGTCGGGACCGCCGCCGTCCAGCTCGCGAGTCAGCTCGGCGCCGATGTCACGGCCGTCACCAGCGGTGGCAATGCCGCGCTGGTCTCGTCACTCGGCGCGGCCCGAGTCATCGACTACACCCGAGAGGACTTCACCGCGGGAGGCGAGACGTACGACGTGATCGTCGACTGCGTCGGCAACGCACCGTTCGGCCGAGCCGAAAGATCGATCGCCCCCGGCGGAGCACTCCTGCTGGTCGTCGGCGACCTGCGGGCCATGCTGCGCAGCCACGGACAGAGCCGTCGTTCCGGCAAGCTCGTCACCTGGAACGTCGGCACGCCGAGTGCGGATCACCTCGCGCATCTCGTGAGCCTTGCGGACTCCGGCCGCTACCGGGCCGTCATCGACCGCTCCTTCGATCTGGCCGACATCGTCGAAGCGCACCGCTTCGTCGACACCGGGCGCAAGCGCGGCAACGTCGTGCTGCGCATCGCATCATCCGAAGAGGATGCGGGTCGGCGCTGATGCGTGTGGAGGGGCTGACGGGAATCGAACCCGCGCTGTCTGCTTGGGAAGCAGAAGTTCTACCATTGAACTACAGCCCCGAACCTGCATCCGAGGAGCAGGTGATCGCAAGCCTACCCGTCGGATCCGTCACGTCCAAAGTGTCGCGGGCGTGCGGCAACTAGGCTGGTGCCGTGCTTCTCAGCGACCGCGACATCAGAGCAGAACTCGCATCCGGCCACATCGGCCTGGAACCGCACGAGCCGGAGATGATCCAGCCGTCGAGCATCGACGTGCGCCTGGACCGGTACTTCCGCCTCTTCGACAACCACAAGTATCCGTTCATCGACCCGTCGGTCGATCAGCCGGAGCTCACCCGTCTCATCGAGGTCGACCCCGAGGAGCCGTTCATCCTGCACCCGGGGGAGTTCGCTCTCGGCGCGACCTTCGAGCAGGTGACGCTGTCGGATGACATCGCCGCACGGCTCGAGGGCAAGTCATCGCTCGGCCGACTCGGCCTGATCACGCACTCGACGGCCGGATTCATCGATCCCGGATTCACCGGCCACGTCACGCTGGAGCTCGCGAACGTCGCGACGTTGCCGATCAAGCTGTGGCCGGGGATGAAGATCGGTCAGCTCTGCTTCTTCCGGCTCACGTCCCCGGCGGAGAACCCCTACGGCTCCGGCCCGTACGGCAACCGCTACCAGGGGCAGCGCGGCCCGACGGCATCCCGCTCGTTCCAGAACTTCCACCGAACGAACGTCGGCACGACCGACGTCGGAGCCCTAGGAGGCTGACATGAGCGGCGACAGCACCGACCCGCAGAACCCGGAGATCCCGTCCGCGGATGCTGTCATCCCGCCGCCTCCGTCGGAGTCGTCTGTTCCGGATGCGGTGATTCCGCCGCCTCCGCCGGAGTCGTCTGTTCTGGATGCGGTGATTCCGCCGCCTCCGCCGGAGTCGTCTGTTCCGGATGCGGTGATTCCGCCGCCTCCCGCTGAGGCGATGCTCCCCGCCACGCGCCGTTCCCGCCCGAAGCCGGCGATTCTGACCGGCGATCAGCCCGCCCCCGTCGCCGACGACTGGGCCCAGCCGTCCGTGGCGCCCGAGGTGCCGACCTCCGGCGGATACCGCGCGCTGTCTGTGGTGATCTTCGGATTCCTCGTGCTGCTGCTCGCGGCGGCGATCGCCGGGGCCGTCTACCTCGGCACGACGACGTCGTTCGCATCCGTGGCCGATGCCGACGCGATCGCGGTCCTCGCCTCCCTGCGGCATGGGTGATCTCCGCTACGACCCCGAGGTCGACGCGGCCTACCTGACCGTCGGCGGCCCGATCGCCGATGGCGCGGTCGCGCAGACGCTCCCGATCGCGCTCCCGGCTGATGCCCGGGGAGAGCTGTTCCTCGACCTCGATGCCGACGGGAGGCTTCTCGGAATCGAGATCCTCGGAGCATCCCTGATCCTCCGGCCGGAGGCGATCGGCTGACGCCGTCCCGTCCTGTTGCGGCGCGTTGCCCTGGTGCCGACCTCCGGAAAAATGCTAGACACGCAGGCATGACCGACTATGCGCAGGAGCATCGACTGGGACGCATCGACGTCGTCGAACTCGACGACACCGCGGCGCTGAGCAGGGATGTCCCGCTCGACGTCGAGGCGGTGCAGGAGGCGTGGCCCGACTTCGAGGGTGGATTCGACTCGCTGCAGGGGCGACGGATGATGGGCCTCGTGTTCGGCGGAAGCGATGTCTATCGGTTGACGTCGGTGCGTCTGGACCGGGATGCGGAGAATCCGCTCGGTCTCGATGAGACAACGATCCCCGGCGGCCCGTATCTGCGGCTGCGGCTTCGCGGCGAGGCTCCCGAGATCTACGGGCAGATCTCGTCCGCGTTCGACGCCCTGTTCGCGCTGGCCGACCACGATGCCGCGCGACCGCACATCGAGTATTACCGTCGCGAGGGGGAGGTCGACTGTCTCGTTCCGGTGGTGCGCTCGCACGGCTGACGTTCGGGGCGCCGGGCTGGCAAGGCGGACGCCCAGGGTGCGGCCGGAGCTCCCGGGACCGGGGGTGGCCGGGGCTCCGCGGCGGCCGAGGCTCCGCTCCACCTTCTGAAAACAGGAAGACACCCCCAGTTCAGGACGAAATGCGGCAGATCGTCCTGACCTCGGGCTGTACTCCTGCACTCCGCTGGAGAACCCCCGCGGATCCGCCGCTGGCCGCATCAACGGCATCCGCCGCATCCGCCGCATCCGCCGCATCGCTCGCCTGACGCTCCGCTCGACAACAGGAGGACCGTCCCAGATCAGGACTAAATGTGGCGGATCGTCCTGATCTCGGGCTGTTCTCCTGCGCTCGGCTGTCGCGTCTCCGCCGCATCCGCCATCCGCCGCATCCGCCGAAGGCGACGTCCTGGGCCTCACATCCCTTTCGACGCCCAGATATATGCCGGGACCGCGACGGCCACGACGACGACATGCATGACCATGAGTCCGATGACGGCGCTCACCGTCGTGCCCGGGATGAAGTGGAACACGAGCAGCAGGATGTCGGGGATGAACGACGCCACGGTCACGATCGGCACGAGCATCGACAGGGTGCGACGCGGGTCACGGGCGTGTCGGCGCACGAGCGACCAGCCCATCCAGCCGATCACGATGCCCAGAGTCGTGAACAGCGTGTAAGCGGGGAAGGTCAGCGGCCCATATGTAGCCGGGGCGCCAGAGGCGACGGCGATGAGCGCGACGACGGAGTTCGCCGCGACGGCGACGACGATCGCAATGATGAGGATGAGAGCGTGGCGCAGCCGAGATCGGGTGGCGTTCCCATCTGAGCGGGCGGCGGTGGTGGTGACCATGACAGCTCCTTGCGGTTGATGAGTCGATCCGGTACTGAGTGGTACCGGATATAACGGTACTGCTCAATCCCGGAATGTACAATGAGTCCGATGCGTGCAGATGAGATGGCCAAGCCGACGGGGCGTCCTCGCGACCCCGGCGTCGAGGCGTCGATCCTCGCGGCGGTCCAGGACCTCCTGATCGAGAGCGGCTACGCGGGGACGACGATCGGTGCCGTGGCAGACCGAGCCCGTTGCGGACGATCCGCCATCTATCGCCGGTGGGAGACGAAGGCCGAGCTCGTCGTCGCGGCGGTCGGCGCATTGCAGATCGCGGCTGATGCCCCCGACACAGGCACGCTCAGAGGGGACCTCCTCGGAGCGGCCATGCACTTCGCGCGGGCGGATGACCGTACGGCGCGGGTGCTCGCCAGCATCCTGAGCGAGATCGGGCGCGACGAGGAGCTGCGCGACGTCGCCTATCGAGTGGTCGGCGGGCCTCCGGTCGCTGCACTCACGGCTGTGATCGAGCGGTGGATCGAGCGAGGTGAGGTGCGTGGGGACGCTCCGGTCGCCCTGATCGCCGGCCTCGTGCCGACCGCAGCGTTCGGCAGCGTCAGCCTGCGGCGGCGCGCGCTCGAACCGGATGCCGTCGTGCAGCTGGTCGACGAGGTCGTGCTGCCCGCTCTGCGTTAGACGCCTGACCGCTTCGCCGTTGCCCCCTGAGAACAGGAGGACCGTCCGAGATCAGGACGGGATGCGGCGAATTGTCCTGATTCCGGACTGTTGTCCTGCGTTCGGACGACGGGGATGGGGGACCGTCTGAGAAGGGGGGGGCTGAGGTCTGGCTGTTTGAGAACAGGAGGACCGTCTGAAATCAGGACGGAATGCGGCGATTTGTCCTGATCCCGGGCTGTCGTCCTGCGTTCGGACGATGGGGATGGGGTGTCTGAGAAAGGGATGCCTGAGGTCCGGCTGTCTGAGAACAGGAGGACCGTCCGAGATCAGGACGGGACGCGGGAAATGGTCCTGATTCCCGGCTGTCGTCCTGCGCTCGGCAGGGTCGGTGTCCGGACGCGGCGCGGGTGCAGGAGCGCCCCGGTCGCCGAAGCGAACGGGGCGTCCTGGTGCAGCGGATGCCGGGATGCGGATGCGTCAGGCGTCCCGACCACGTGAGAACCCCGCGTCGAAGCCACGCTCATAGGCGTGCTGAGCCGCTCGCGCGACACGGTGCTCGCCGCGACCCGAGTGGGCGGGGTGCCCGTGACCGCGGCCGTGACCGTGCTCGCGGTTGAAGTCACGGTCGTGGCCCGACTGTTCGGCGTGCTCGTGCCCCTGCGGGCCGGAGGAGCGGTCGTGTCCCGGGTGGCCCCGGTGCCCGCATCCGTGCTCGTCGGAGAAGCCGTGACCGAAGTGGTCCGGACCGAATCCACGGTGGAAGCCGCGAGGCCCGAACCCCGGCCCGAACCCCGGCCCGAAGCCCCGACCGAAGCCCCGACCGAAGCCGGGTCCGAAGCCGTGGCGCCGACCGAAGCCGTGGCGACGTCCGCGTCCGCGGGGGAGAGGGGTCTCCTCATCCCACCCGAACGAGCGGGCGATCTGCTCGAGTGTCGCGAGCGTGGTCTCGAAGTCGTCGGGGGAGACGGCGTCGGAGACCTGGGCGCGGATGCCGTCGACGATGCCGCCGAGGCGTTCCTTGGCCGCCCGGCCTTCGTCGGTGAGCGTCCAGGTATCGCCGTCGGCGACGACCCATCCGCGCTCGACCAGGCCGTGCACCTTGTGTGCGGTCAGAGGGCGGCGAGCCGGCACGGTCCCGTCGACGATGTTGAGGAGTCGCCAGTCGCGGCGGCTCGCGCCCTCTCGGTCGAAGGCCGAGTCGAACTCGGCGGCCATGAGGCGGTCGACCGCCTTCAGCCAGTAGCCGAACGGGCGAGGGGTGCTGTCTGTGTTCTGAGTGTCAGAGGTGTTCATGGTGAAGTCCTTAGATGTCATGGAGCATGTGCTTGTCACAATACATGTATATGTAGTGTGACATGTGTATCTGATCCATGTCAAGTCGCATGTAAAATCGAATCGTGAGCAGCGCAGAGAACGACCCCGCCGAGGCCATCGCCCTCGCCCTGTCCCGCCTCCGAGGACGAAGATCAGGCGACCGCGGCCTGGGCCCCCGGGGCATGGGCGGTCCCCACGGATGGCACGGGGGGCCGCACTCCGAACACTTCGAGGAGGGTGCGCACGGAACCGCGCACGGGAACGCACACGGGCACGGCCGACCGGCCGGGCCGCCGTGGATGACAGACCCGACCGGACGGTTCGGCGGACCGGCGCGGATGCGGATGCTCGAGGCGCTCGCCGCGGCATCCGCTCCGCTGAGCGTCAGCGATCTGGGTGCGGCGATCGGAGTCGATCAGCCCCGGGCATCGAGGCTGGTGCAGCAGGGTGTCGCCCACGGCTTCGTCCGCCGAGAGGCCGACCCCGATGACGCGCGACGCACGCGCATCGCCCTGACCGATGAGGGGCGGAAGATCGCGCGCGGCATGCGGGGCGAGCGGAGGGAGGCGCTGAACACGGCGCTCGCGGCCTTCACCGACGAGGAGCGTGCGCAGCTCGCCCATCTGCTGAACAAGCTCGCCGACAACTGGGAGCAGTGACGCGGCTCAGGAGGGTGTACCGAAGTCGAGGGACGCCTCGTCGTCGACCGACAGCGAGAGCACCACGGTCTCGACGACGGGATGCTGCTCGATCTGCTGCTCGATCGCGCGCAGACTCCTCGCGACGTCGTGCTCGCGAGCGTCTCCCGTCAGGTCCACCTCGGCGACGATGAACAGGCGGTTCGGACCGACATACTCGATGTGCAGATAGGTCACCCGCTGGATCTGCTCCGACGACAGCAGCGCCCTGCCGACCCGGTCGCGCAGCGAGGGCGATGCGTTGGACCCGACGAGGAACGCGATGTTGCGTCCGATCAGGATGATCGCGACGACCCCCAGCAGGATGCCCACGAGGATCGAACCCACCGCATCCCACGCGGCGACGCCGGTGATCTGATGCAGCGCGATCGCGCCCGCGGCGATCCCGAGTCCGATGAGCGCCGCCATGTCCTCGAAGAACACCGCGCGCAGGGTCGTATCGCTCGTCTCCAGCACATAGTCCCAGGTCGAGGAGCCGCGCTCCTTCGCCAGCCGCCGAGACTTCACCATCGCCTGCGTGAACGACGCCCCCTCGAGCACGAACGCGATGCCGAGCACCGTGTACGCCACGGCCGGACTCTCCACCGGCCCCGTGTCCGACAGCTCCTGCACGCCATGCATGATCGACACGATCGAGCCGGCGGTGAAGATCCCGAACGCGGCGATCAGCGACCACACGAACGCAGAGCGGCCGTACCCGAGGGGGTGTCGCGCATCCTTGGTCCGTGCCCCGCGACGGTCGGCGATGAGGAGGAACACCTCGTTGCCGGCATCCGCCCACGAATGCGCGGCCTCGGCCACCATCGACGCCGACGAGGTGATGACGGCGGCCACCGTCTTGGCGAGGGCGACCAGGATGTTGGCGAGGAAGGCGATGACGACGGTCATCGCGTCGCCTTCACCGGAAGCAGCAACAGGAAGCCGGCGATCAGCACGAGCACGATGCCCAGGATGCCGAACGCCGTCGACTGGGTGAGCACGATCAGGAGGGTCCAGGCCCCCGACGCCATCCAGCTCGCGGCCCGCCCCGTCGTGGCGTACAGCCCGAAGATCTCACCCTCGCGCCCCGCGGGCGTGATGCGCGCGAGGAACGAGCGCGACGCCGCCTGGGCGGGCCCGACGAACGCGCACAGCAGCAGACCGCCGATCCAGAACACGATCGTGCCGCCCTCGACCAGGAAGAACACGGCGAGACCCGCGACGACCATCGCGGCGAGGGAGACGAGGATGATCCGCTTCGGGCCGAAGCGGTCGTCGAAGCGGCCGGCGATGATCGTCGACACCCCGGCGATGAGGTTCGCCGCGATGCCGAAGATCACCAGGTCGAGGAAGGCGAAGTCGAACACCTGGCCGGCGATGATCGCGCCGAATGCGAAGACCCCGCCGAGGCCGTCGCGGAACACGGCGCTGGAGAGGAGGAACCAGAACGTCTGACGGGTGTCGGGGTTGCGGTACAAGCCCACGACGTCCGTGACCAGCAGGCGGTACGAGGCGAAGAAGCCGACCTTGCGCTCCGGTCGGCCGAGCGAGGGTTCCGGCACGGCGAGGAAGATCGGGATGGAGAACACGATCGCCCAGATCGCGCAGCCGACCGCGATGAGACGGAACGGCAGGCCGCTGTCCTCGGGGAGTCCGAACCAGTCGAACGTGTAGAAGATGACGACGAGGACGAGAGCGAGGATGCCGCCGATGTAGCCGAATCCCCAGCCCAGGCCCGAGATGCGTCCGACGGTCTTGGGGTTCGCGATGCCGATCAGCATGGCGTTGGAGTTCACCGCGGCGATCTCCCCGAACACGGATCCTGCGGAGATCAGTGCCACTCCGAGCCAGAACAGCGTCGGGGTCGGCTCGACGAACCACAGCCCGAGCATGCACACGACCAGCGCGCCCGTGCCGATCCCCAACCAGAGCTTCTGGCGACCCGCGGCATCCGCCCGCTGTCCGAGCACGGGCGCGATCAGCAGGATCGCGATGCCGGCGATCGTCGACCCCATCCCGAGCCCAGACGCGAGGTCGGCCTCGGCGGCTTCGCGGATCGGGTCCTTCGGGTCCAGCCCCGCGATCGAGGCCGGCAGGAACGCCTCCGTCGTCAGATACAGCGCGGTGAAGATGAAGGTGAGGATGACCGTGTTGAAGGGCTGCGTCGCCCAGTCCCACAGCGCCCAGGCATAGACCTGCTTCTTGGGCGCCGGCGTCTCGCCCCGCAGGTCGAGACCGACCACGCCGACCGCGCCGCTGTTGGCCGTCGCGACGGGCTCCGGGACATCGCCGCTCTGGGAGGTTTCGCTCATGCTCGCAGTCTGGTGGCGTGCAGTGAACGGAGGGTGACGGCACGCCGCACGCGGCCAGCCACCGCACAGCTCAGCGTCGACCTGCTGAACGCGGCTCTGCGGGTCGGCTGAAGCCCGGCTCTCGCTCCACGACTCCGGAGATCCACCGGGCTCGCACCCGATTCGGCCGCGCTGCGGCACTGCGCTCGCCGACTTCCGGAGTTGTGGAGCGGCAGAGTTGTGGAGCGGCAGAGTTGTGCAGCAGCGACTCACGCGTACGACGCGGCGATCAGCTCGGCGAAGAGCTCCTCGGCGTCGCAGTCGACCCGGCGGCGGGTGAACCAGTCGCAGATGTTGACGCAGTCGCGGTGCAGGAGGTCGAGCCCCTGCGGATTCGCGATGATGTCGACGATCTGCGGCAGGTCGATCACCCGCACCCGTCCGTCGTGCACGAGCAGGTTGTATGCCGACAGGTCGCCGTGCGCGAAGCCGGCAGCGGCGAAGGTGCGCATCAGGTCGACGATCTGGCCGTAGAAGCCGCTCAGCTCGGCACGGCCGGAGCGCACTGCCGCCAGTCGAGGCGCCGCGACGCCCGTCTCATCGCCGATGAACTCCATCAGCAGCTCGGTGCCGTCGACCTGCACCGGGTACGGCACCGGTGCGCCGAGCTCCCACATCCGACACAGCGCCTCGAACTCGGCGAACGACCACTGTGCCGCGGCGACGGCCCGCCCGTGCTCCGACTTCTTGGCGAGCGCGCGGGTGTCGCGGGTGTTCCTCGTGCTCCGCCCCTCGGTGTAGACGCCTGAGCGGTGGAAGCTGCTGTGGTCGGAACTGCGATAGCGCTTCGCCGCGAGCAGGGTGCGTTGTGCGGGGTCGTCGGGGACGGCTCGCTCGAGCAGGAAGACGTCCGCCTCCTTGCCGGTCTTGAGGATGCCGAGCTCGGTGTCGAGTGCGCCTGCGCTCGTCACCACCCACGCAGGGCGGGGCAGCGGGCCGCGCTCCGACGGGGTGACGGTCGGCCAGGTCGTCCAGCGCTGGTGCTCGCCGGGCTCGACGTCGGCGAAAGTCGGGACGACCTCGAAAGGAGAGGCGTCGAAAGAAGAGGCGTCGAAGGAGAGCGAAGGGGATGCTTCGGAAGAAGCGAAGAGATCAGACACGGTGTGGCTCCGGGAGAGGGAGGCCACGCGCGGATCAGGAGCGGGCGGCCTCGAGAGGAAGGATGTCGGCGAGAGGCGCGACAGAGACGGTGTTCATGTCTTCTGCTCCTCTCGCTCGGCCTTCCGGGAGAACCCCGGTGCGTCGTCGAGCCTAGGGGGCGGGAGCGGATGCTGTCCAGACCCGATCAGGACGAATGGTCGGATGCGGGGGACGCCGCGTCGGGTGCGCGGTGCGCGCGACTGTCAGTGTGGAGGGATGACCACGACCGCGCCCGTTCCCGTGACGATCGACCGCACCGACCGCATCCGCTACGGCGGACTCATCGTGCTGATGCTGATGGGGTTCCTGCTCGTCACTGCCGAGTTCCTCCCGAACGGTGTGCTCACCGAGATGGCGGATGCCCTCGGGGTGACCCCCGGCCAAGCGGGGCAGACGGTCACGGTCACCGCACTGGTCGGACTCGTCGTCGCCCCCACGGTCGGTCTGATCTTCCCGCGGCTCGACCGCCGCTCGCTCCTCGTCTGGATGGCGCTCGCCGCCGCCGCGTCGAACCTGATCGTCGCGATCGCGCCGAATCTGCTCATCGTGCTGCTCGCCCGATTCCTGCTGGGTGCGGCGATCAGCGCGTTCTGGGCCATGTCGATCACGGTCGCCGTGCGGCTCGCCGGCCCCGAGCATCTCGGGCGCGGGGTCATGTTCACCTCCGCCGGGGTCTCGCTCGCCACGGTCGCCGGAGTGCCGCTCGGGGTGATGCTCAGCGAGGTCGTGGACTGGCAGACGGTGTTCGCGATCGCCGGAGTGCTCATGGTGCTCCTCGCCGTCGCGCTGCGGCTCGTGCTGCCGTCGGTGCCGGCCGAGCAGGCGTCGAGCATCCGTCTCCTCGTCGACACGCTGCGTCGACCGGGGATCGCGATCGGGATGGTCGGCCACGTGCTCGTGGTGCTCGGTCACTTCCTCGCCTACACGTACGTCAGGCTCGCGCTCGAGCGCATCCCGGAGGTCGACGCGTCGACCATCATCGTCCTGCTCGCGCTGTTCGGGGTCGGCGGTCTCGCCGGCAACCTCGGACTCGGATTCGTGATCGACCGCACGTTCGCGTTCTTCGCCGTGTTCGCCCCGCTCGTGATCGCCGTGTCGGTGCTGGCGATGATCTTCCTGGCCGGATCGATCTTCGGCGTCGGTGCCGTGGTGCTCGTGTGGGGCTTCTTCTTCTCGTCGTGGCTGCTCGTGGCCAACACCTGGGTCGGACACCGCATGCCCGATCGCCTTGAAGCCGGCGGCAGCCTCGTCGTCGTGGGGTTCCAGGGCGCGATCACGCTCGCCGCGGGCCTCGGCGGTCTGCTGGTCGACACGCTGAGCGTCGAGTTCGTCTACGTCCTCGGGGCGGCGGCGCTGCTCGTCGGAGCGGTGCTCTTCGGCATCTCGAACCGCCGGAGCACCGCGGCCGCGCTGCTCGTCTGAGCGCTCGGCTGGTGTGAGCGCGGCCGGGCTTGTACGACCCCCCGGGCACAGCTTCGGATCCGGCATCCGACACCCCGTTGTCGTCCGACCCACCCCGGGCACAGCTTCGGATCCGGCATCCGACACCCCGTGGCGTCAGCGCACCAGGCGGCGTGTCGGGCCCGCGGTCCGAAGCTGTGCCCGGGGAAGGGCCCACGGGGGGCAGGGCAGGGGCAGGGCAGGGGCTAGGCCGGGACGGCGGTGAGCTGCGCGGCGCGCCAGGTCGACGGGGTCATCCCGGTGCGTCGGCGGAACGCACGGCTGAATCCCTCATCCGAGGCATAGCCCAGCACGCGCGAGGTCTCGCTGACTGAGCGGCCTCCCGCGAGCATCCGCTTGGCCGCGTCGATGCGCACCTCGGTGACGTAGTCGGCGGGCGAGCGGCCGATCGCACTGCGGAAGCGCTCCGCGAAGACCGAGCGCGACATCGCGCCGATGCTCGCCAGGCGTTCGACGGTCCAGTCGCGTCCCGGCTCCTCGTGGATGGCCTCGACGACCCGGTCGAGGAAGGGGTCCTTCGACACGGAGGGCCAGCCGGCGGGGGCGCAGCCGTTCGCGGCCCACGCCCGGATGACGCTGAGCAGCACGGTCTGGGCCATCATGCGGCAGATCACGGGGTCGCCCTGGCGCACCGGGCACGACGGCGGACCGGCCGGACCCATACTGCCGGCCAGCGCGGCCGCAGCCGGCTCCAGGGCATCGAAGGACATGACCGTGATCGGATCGGGAAGGAGCGCGGTGAGCTGGGTCGCACTGGCGGAGAACTCCAGATCGACCACCACGAGGTCGGCATCCGCCTCGGCCTCCAGGGCGATCGTCGCGCGCCCCAACGTGAGGAACGCGTCTCCCGAGACGAGAGCGGCGCTCAGCGGGCGGTCGTCGACGGCGACGAGCTGCGCGGCGCGGTCGACGTCGAGTCGGCACCCGGTGGTCAGGGGCGGGTGTCCGCTCAGCGCACCGCTCACGATGTACACGAGAGTGGCGGATCCCGAGGGGATCGGCAGCAGGTCGCCGGCGGTCAGAGCCACACGCCTCGCGATGCCGACGCGCAGCTCGACGGAGTCGAGCACCTGCCCGAGCGCTGCGGAATCGACGGTCACCATGCCTTCGGCAACACCCGGGGAGTCATAGCTATTCCGGATACGCTGAACGGACCCCCACCCGAGGAGTCCCGTGTTCCGCACACCCGAGCGCCTGTTCCGAGTCCTCGCGATCGCCGAGGCGATCACCTGGACGATCCTCATCTCGGCGATCATCGCCCGTGCCGTCGGCGCTCCCGGCGTCGTCGTGACGGTGGGCGGCGGCATCCACGGGTTCGTGTTCCTCGCGTACGGTGCGACCGCGGTGCTGGTCGCACTCAACCAGCGCTGGCATCCCGGTGTCGCGATCCTGGCGGTCGTGAGCGCTGTGGTCCCCTACGCGACGATCCCGATGGAGATCTGGCTGCACCGCACGGGGCGCCTGGCCGGCGACTGGCGGCTGGAGCAGACCGCCGACCCTCGCGACGCGCGCTGGTACGACCGGCTGATGCGCTGGTTCCTCCGCCGGCCCTGGGTGCTCGCGATCCTGCTCGCGGGCGGCATCGTCGCTCTCTACGTGATCCTGCTGCTCGTCGGTCCGCCCGGCGGCAAGTGACCGCAACCCGAAGGCGGGCGGTCACTCCACGACGACGGCGTTCTTGTCGACGACCTCGGCCAGGGTGGCCGCGACGTCCCCGCCGGTGCAGTCGACGATGACATACAGGCCGACACCGGTCGCCGTGAACGCCCGCGCGGCGATGCTCCACTTCCGCTCCCCGGCGACGCCGTCGAGCTGCCGGTTCTCGACGTCGGCATTGCCCCCGATCTGATAGCTGAACGCGCCGGTGGTGGCGGCCGGGGTGATCTCAGTGGCGTCGTCTTCACCGAGGATGACGGCGAGCATCGCGTCGGAGCTCGCGGCGTCATCGCCGGGGACTGTCGGGACATCCGGGATGAGTCCCTGCCAGAACTGCGCGGTGCAGGTGTCGTCCACCGTGCCGTACGTCCAGCCGCCCTCCCCGTCGTCCGGCTTCACGACCTTCCAGCCGTCGTCCGCGATGAGCCCGTCGCCCCACTGGATGTAGGCCGTCGACGGCAGGTCCGCCCCCTCGTCAAAGGACAGCGCGGCGGGCAGATCGCCGGAGGGCTCGTCCGTCGGCTCGGCCGTCGGAGACGGATCGGGTCCGTCGCCGTCCGGGACGTTCACCGGGATCTGTGCGTACAGGCATCCGCTCAGCGGCAGCATGGCCAGGGCGACCACCGAGACGGCGGCGAGACGGGCCAGGGGTGAGACCGGCGAGATGCGCGTCATGCCGGTCAGCCTAGTCCGCAGGCGTGGCGCGCACCTCTCCGATCCCGACCACGTCTCCGGCAGCGACCACGTCTCCCACCCCCACGACGTCGCCGACCACCACGACAGCGGGGGAGCGCACATGGCGGGATGCGGCCAGGTGCGCGATGGTGCCGAGCGTGCCGACGGTGATGCGCTGGCGGGGGCCGAACCCGTCTTCGATGATCGCCACCGGGCAGTCGTCGCCCCGGCCGCCGGACGCCAGCACGTGTGCGGAGTGGGCGAGCGTGCCCACTCCCATGAGCAGCACGACGGTGTGGTCGCGGCCCCCAGGCAGGTCGCCGATCTGGTCGTGGGCGCTGGCGACGGTGAACGTCTCGGCGACGCCGCGCTGGGTGAGCGGGATGCCGGCGATCGCCGGGACCGCCACCGCGCTGGTGACGCCGGGGATCACCTCGACCGGGACGCCTGCTGCTTCGCAGTGCAGCTGCTCCTCGCGTCCGCGTCCGAAGACGAAGGGGTCGCCGCCCTTGAGCCTGACGACGTGGCGTCCCTGGCGGGCGAGCGTCACCAGGAGCTCGTTGATCCCGTCCTGCGGCACCGAGTGGTGGCCGGGCAGCTTGCCGACGTCGAAGATCTCCCCGAGCCGCACTCCCTCGGCGGCGAGCTGGCTGAGCACGGCCCGCGCGCCGAGACGGTCGGCGACGATCGCATCCGCCGCCTCCAGGGCGCGCCGGCCCCGCACGGTGAGCAGGCCCGCATCGCCGGGGCCCGCGCCGACGAGCGTCACCCTTCCGGTGACGCCCTCTCGACCGCGCGCGGTCATGGCCGTCCGGCTCCCGCGAGCAGCAGAGCAGCGGCGTCCTCGTAGCGCTCGACGACGAGGTCGATCAGCGGCTGCGGCACCGTGACGCCGTCGAGCAGCGGCGGGGTGAGCGGTGCACCGGACGCGTGACGCACCGTGAGGTCGAAGAAGTAGCCGCGGGCGAAGAGGTACGTCGAGACGACGGCATCCGGATGCGCGGCGAGCGCAGCGGGGAGGTCCGGCTGTCGCGCAGCCAGGTAGGCGAGCTCGACGGGGGCAGCGATCCGGTCGGCGAGCAGCGCCGCCATCGCGTCCGCATCTTCGAGTGAGGCGGGGTCGCGGGAGCCGGCGACGGCGAGCACGACGGGGCGCGGATGATCCGGAACGGAGGCGGCGAGGTGGTCGGCGAGCACCGCGGCGAGGCGCGGGTCGGGGCCGAGGGCGGCGCTCACGACCGCATCCGCCTTCTTCGCCGCCATGCCGTGGAGGTCATGATGCACGTGGAAGCCGCGAGACAGCAGCAGGGGGACGATGACCACGGGGCCGTCGATGGTCGGCAGCAGATCAGCGGCGTCCGGCTGCTGCACGTCGACGAATGCGCTGCGCACCTCGACGTCGGGGAGGGTGGCGGCCACGGCGGCGACCAGGTCGGCGATCGCGCGGGCACCTTCGGCGTCCGATGTCCCGTGCGACACGGCGAGAAGGGTGGGGTGGCGCATGCCGGGACTCTAAGGGAGTCGTGTGACGGAGATGTTTCGAGGACCTGCGAGCAAAGTTGAGCCTGCTCGTATCAAGTTTGTTTGACAGCGTTCCGAGGTCGGAGTACAGTTGAGTCATCGCGACTCAGGTTTCCCTGATCGCCCCTGGTTTTCAGACCACATCAACCTCAGCAACAAAGGAGAATCACATGGCACGTGCTGTTGGAATCGACCTCGGTACGACGAACTCCGTCGTCAGCGTCCTCGAGGGTGGCGAGCCGAAGGTCATCGCCAATGCCGAGGGCTTCCGCACCACCCCTTCGGTGGTCGCATTCACCAAGGACGGCGAGGTGCTCGTCGGCGAGACCGCCAAGCGCCAGGCCGTCACCAACGTCGACCGCACGATCGCGTCGGTCAAGCGCCACGTCGGCACCGACTGGACGTTCGACGTCGACGGCAAGAAGTGGACGCCGCAGGAGATCTCCGCGCGCATCCTCCAGAAGCTCAAGCGCGACGCCGAGTCGTACCTGGGCGACACGGTGACGGATGCCGTCATCACCGTCCCCGCGTACTTCAACGACGCCGAGCGTCAGGCCACCAAGGAGGCCGGTGAGATCTCGGGACTCAACGTCCTGCGCATCATCAACGAGCCGACTGCTGCGGCTCTCGCCTACGGCCTCGACAAGGGCAAGGAAGACGAGCTCATCCTCGTCTTCGACCTCGGTGGCGGAACATTCGACGTCTCGCTGCTCGAAGTGGGCAAGGACGACGACTTCTCGACCATCCAGGTGCGCTCCACCGCCGGTGACAACCGCCTCGGCGGCGACGACTGGGACCAGCGCCTCGTCGACTACCTGATCAAGCAGTTCAAGGAGACGACCGGCGTCGACGTCTCGGGTGACAAGATCGCCCTGCAGCGTCTGAAGGAGGCTGCGGAGCAGGCGAAGAAGGAGCTCTCCTCCTCGACCAGCACCAGCATCAACCTGCCGTACCTGTCGCTGACCGAGTCGGGCCCCGTCTCGCTGAGCGAGACCATCACCCGCGCGAAGTTCGAGGACCTCACCAAGGACCTGCTCGACCGCACCAAGAAGCCGTTCGAGGACGTCATCCGCGAAGCCGGCATCAAGGTCGCCGACATCGATCACATCGTGCTCGTGGGTGGATCGACCCGTATGCCCGCCGTCGCCGAGCTCGTCAAGCGCGAGACCGGCAAGGAGGCGAACAAGGGCGTCAACCCCGATGAGGTCGTCGCGGTGGGCGCAGCCCTCCAGGCCGGTGTCCTCAAGGGCGAGCGCAAGGACGTCCTGCTCATCGACGTCACCCCCCTCAGCCTCGGCATCGAGACCAAGGGCGGCATGATGACCAAGCTCATCGAGCGCAACACGGCCATCCCGACCAAGCGCAGCGAGACCTTCACCACGGCAGACGACAACCAGCCGTCCGTCGCGATCCAGGTCTTCCAGGGCGAGCGCGACTTCACCCGCGACAACAAGCCGCTCGGAACGTTCGAGCTCACCGGAATCGCCCCGGCTCCCCGTGGCATCCCGCAGATCGAGGTCACGTTCGACATCGACGCCAACGGCATCGTGCACGTGTCCGCCAAGGACAAGGGCACCGGCACCGAGAAGTCGATCGTCATCTCGGGCGGCTCCTCGCTGTCGAAGGAGGACATCGAGCGCATGGTCCGCGAGGCCGAGGAGCACGCGGCCGAGGACAAGGCACGCCGTGAGGCCGCCGAGGTCCGCAACCAGGCCGAGACGCTCGCGTACTCGATCGACAAGCTGATCACCGAGAACGACGACAAGCTGCCCGAAGACGTGAAGACCGAGGTCAAGGCCGATGTCGACGCTCTGAAGACGGCACTGGCCGGCGATGACGACGAGGCCGTGAAGACCGCGTTCGACAAGCTGAACCAGTCGCAGGGCAAGATCGGCGAGGCCATCTACTCGCAGTCCCAGGCCGAGGGCGCCCCGAGCGCCGACGCCGCGGGCGAGGCTCCGGCCGATGACGCCTCCTCCGACGAGGACGTCATCGACGCCGAGGTCGTCGACGACGAGGACGAGAAGAAGTAATCATGACGGACAAGAACTTCGAAGGTGACGACGAGGTTCGCAGCGAGGGGTCGGATGCGCAGGCATCCGGCCCCGCGTCGCAGAACCCCGACTCGCGCGAGGCCGCGGCCGCAGAAGGATCCGATGAGACGCCGGTCGACGGCGCCCCTGACGATCTGACGGTCGACGACATCCTCGGCGCCACCCAGACCGGCGAGGCCGCGGCAGAGGATGCCGTGCTCGCCGACCTGGAGTCGACGCTGCTGAACGACCTCAAGCGTCTCCAGGCCGAGTACGCCAACTACCGCCGCCGCACCGAGGAGCAGCGCCAGGTCGAGATCGAGCGCGCGAAGGGCGAGGCCGCCAAGGGCCTCATCCCCGTGCTCGACGACCTCGACCGTGCCGCTCAGCACGGCGATCTGGTGGAGGGCACGCCCTTCGCCGTGATCGCCGACAAGGTACGCACGGTGGTGGAGCGGCTCGGTGTCGTCTCGTACGGCGAGAAGGGCGAGGAATTCGACCCGCAGCGACACGAGGCGATCTTCCAGCAGCCCACCCCGGGCGCCGACAAGACCACGGTGCTGGAGGTCGTCGAGGTGGGTTACCGCCTCGGTGACGTCGAGCTGCGTCCCGCGAAGGTCGTCGTCGCCGTACCCGCAGAGTAGGTGATCGATGGCTAGCCAGGACTGGTTCGACAAGGACTTCTACAAGATCCTCGGGGTCTCGAAGGACGTCAGCGACGCTGATCTCAAGAAGACGTACCGCAAGCTCGCCCGCAAGTATCACCCCGACTCCAATCAGGGTGATGAGAAGGCCGAAGCGAAGTTCAAGGAGGTCAGCGAGGCGTACTCGGTGCTCTCCGACGCCGAACAGCGCAAGGAGTACGACGAGATCCGCGCGATGGGTTCGGGTGCCCGCTTCACGGCGGGCGGCTCGGGTGCGGGCGGCTTCGAAGACGTCTTCAGCCGGTTCGGGCAGCAGGGCCGCGGGCAGCAGCAGTCCGCCGACTTCGAGGACATCTTCGCGATGTTCAACCAGGGTCAGAGCGGCACGTTCGGCTCCGGCCGATTCGGGCAGACCTCCGGCGGATTCCGTGGCTTCGGCGGCCCGCAGAAGGGTGCGGATGTCACAGCGCGCACCACGCTCGATTTCGCCACGGCCGTGCAGGGGGAGACGATCACCCTGCAGGGCGACGACGGCAAGCCGTTCAAGGTGAAGATCCCCGCCGGCGTCGCCGACGGGCAGAAGATCCGGCTCCGCGGACGAGGCCGCCCCTCGCCCGACGGCGGGGAGAACGGCGACGTCGTGGTGCAGATTGCGGTGCGCCCGCACCCGGTGTTCACCCGCGAGGGACTGAACCTGCGTGTGGTCGTTCCCGTCACCTTCACCGAGGCGGCACTCGGTGCCACCATCGAGGTCCCGACGCTGGGCGGCGATACCGTCAAGCTCCGCGTCGCGCCCGGGACACCGTCCGGTCGCGTGCTCCGCGTCAAGGGGCGCGGCGTGACCACCTCGAAGGGCACCGGCGACCTGCTCGCCGAGCTGCAGATCGCGGTGCCGTCGCACCTCGATGAGGCGGCGCGCGAGGCTCTGGAGAAGTTCCAGGCGCTCGAGCCGTCGGAGAATCCGCGAGCCGACCTCATGGCCAAGGCCCGCCGATAGAGAATCACCACTGAGGACGAAGACGATGACGATCGCGAACACCGAGGAAGAGGTGAAGCATCATGGCTGATCAGCGCATGGACGCGGACACCCCGGTGTTCGCGATCGCCGTCGCGGCCGAGCTGTCGGGGCTGCACCCGCAGACGTTGCGGCAGTACGACCGCATCGGGCTCGTCGTCCCCGGGCGCACGTCCGGTGGCTCGCGGCGCTATTCGACCCGCAACATCGAGCAGCTCCGCGAGGTCGCCCAGCTCTCGTCCGAAGGCGTGAGCCTCCCGGCCATCGCCCGACTGCTCGACCTGGAAGACGAGAACCGGATGCTCCGGCGTCGCGTCGCCGAGCTCGATGCCGCCCTCCGTGCCGAGCGTGAGAACCGCCCGGGCGTCCGCATCTTCGCGGCTGGATCCGCCGGCGTCATCCCGATGCCCGGCGGTCGCCGCCTGCGCCGTTCCACCGACGTCGTGCTGTGGCACCCCGGCATCGGACGCGGCTGACCTCGGTCGATCTCTGCCCGTCCTCAGGCGAGCCGATCCGTCCTACGACGAGCGCCAGAACCGCTCGGCGATCGTGGCGACCTCTTTGTCGAGCGTGTCGATGCGACCGCTCAACTTCGCATCGAGGGCGTCGATCCGGCCCGAGAGTCGCCCCTCCACGGATTCGATCTGGCCCGTGAGCTTGCCGTCGAGCGCTTCGATCTGGCCTGTCAGCTTTCCGTCGAGCGCTTCGATCTGGCCTGTCAGCTTTCCGTCGAGCGCTTCGATCTTGCCGGAGAGTGTTCCGTCGAGCGCCCCGATCTGGCCGGAGACGGTTCCGTCGAGCCGTCCGATCTCGGCACGGATCACGCGACCGAAGTGGGTGGTCACCAGAGTGAAGCCGCCGAGGAGAGCAGCGCCGAACACCCCGATGAGGGTCCAGATCTGAGGGTCGTTCATCGCCATGGATCCATTCTGTGAGCGTCCGGCCAGAATGGCAGTGTGGCATCGTCCCCGCGGCGCGGCCCCCGCTGGCCGCCGTCCGCTGTGCAGTCCGCCTCTGAGGGGGCTTCGGTGCAGAGACGGTCACGCGACCAGACGCCGGCGGCAGCGGAGGCAGCCGAGTCGCCGCTCCGCGCTCGTCGGGCGACCGCGCGCGCGGTATCGTTGCGACACGATGAGGATGACGCGTCGCACACTGTTGATCGGCGCCGGAGCCGGTGTCCTGGGAGTCCTGCTGGCCTCCTGCACGCCCGAGCCGGCGCCCACTCCCACGCCGGACGGATCCCCGACCCCGCAGCCGACGGCGGGGCCGATCACCCCTGCCGCGTTCGCCCGGAGCTCCTGGGCCACGGACTCCTTCGCCCTGGGTGCGGCGAGCTTCACGCCGGTGGGCGCGCAGGCCAGTGCTCGAGAAGCGCTGGCCGAGCCGATCGATGACCGCCTTTTCCTCGCGGGCGAGGCGACCGACGTCGAGGCACCGGGGACGATGGCCGCCGCGGTGCGCTCCGGCGAAAGGGCTGCGGGCGAACTCCGGCGCGCCGCCGACGAGGGTGAGCGCGTCGCCGTCGTCGGTGCGGGTCTGGCCGGGGCGACCGCCGCGGCACTGCTCGTCGCGGACGGGCTGCAGGTCACGGTGTTCGAAGCGCGCGACCGCATCGGCGGGCGCATCCAGTCGGTGGTGGACGAGAAGGCGTGGCCGTTCCCGGCGCAGCTGGGCGGCTGGCTGCTCGGCTCCTCGGATGCGGCGCTGCTCGACGACCTCGACCGGCTCGACGTCCGCACCGCTGCGCTCTCGGGAGACGTGTGGCGTTCCGCCGAGGGAGACGTCGCCGCCGTGAGCGCGGAGCCCGTGCAGGCGGCGATCTCCACCGCGCAGCAGGGGCTCGAGGACACCTCCCTCGAAGACGCGCTCACGGCCGCCGGCGCAGACCCTACGGAGCCCGGCCTCGCGGCGCTGCTCGCCTCGATCTCGGCGTCGGCGGGGGCCGATGCCGCACAGCTCTCGACCTGGTTCCCTCCGACCCTGCCCCCGGCCGAGAGCACCGCTCCGCTCGGGGACCTCATGCCTCTGATCGACGGACTCCTCGAGGGGGCCAAGCTGAGCCTGTCGTCGCCGGTGAGCCGGGTCGCATACGACGAGGCCGGCGTCAGCCTCGGCATCGCCTCGGGGGAGTCGCTGTCTTTCGGTCGCGTCCTGATCACGGTGCCGTTGGGTGTGCTGAAGAGCGAGGGCCTGCAGTTCGCCCCCGCCCTCCCGTTCGCGCATCGTGGCGCCATCGCCGAACTCGGCATGGGTCACATCGAGACGGTCTGGCTGCGATTCGATGAGCCGCTCATCCCCGAGGCGCCCGAGAACGCCGACGGCGACGGAGATCCCGCGGTCGCGACCGACCCCGAGGCGATGATCTGGCACGTGGTGGGCGGCGACGCGCTGATCCGCACCTGGCTCAACCTCGCTCCGGCGACCGGCGAGAACATCGTCGTCGGCATCGTGGGCGGACCGGATGCCGAGGCGTTCGCCGATCTCGACGACCAGGAGGCGCTGGAAGCCGCCATCGCCTCGCTCGCGCCGTTCCTCCCGGCGCCGGCCTGAGGCGCGTCAGACCTCTGGGCGCTCCCGGCCGCGCCGGCGCATCCGGCTGACGAACACGATCACCGTGGCGACGAGCGCGAAGATCGCCAGGGCGATGGCGCTGGTGAGCAGGAACTCCGGGGGCCCCGACACCTGGCGGGGGTCGAGGAAGTAGTAGGGGTACCAGCCCACCGACGGACCGCGCCACAGGGTCACGCCGCCCCACGCCAGCGGGAAGGCGAGCGCCGTCGGCACCACCCACCACGGCACGCCGCGATGACCGGGGGTGAAGACCCAGGCAAGGGCGGTGCACGCGGGCAGCCAGAAGTGCAGCACCTGATCGGACCAGGGGACGTCGACGCGGATGCCGCGCAGCCCCGCCTGCCAGACGATCAGCGCGAAGGCGAGGCCCGCGGTGATCGTCCAGGTGAGCACGAGAGCGAGCGCGACCGTGAACCAGCGAGGGTCGCTCGCGCGGAGGAACGCGAGCACGGCGCCGATCAGCAGCACCACGACGAGCGCGCAGTTGGACTGCACGGTCAGATAGGCGAAGAAGTTCTCGCCGGCGATCGTGCGGGAGCTGAGCCCCCAGAGCAGTCGGTGCACGAGGGCGACGGTGCACACGGCTGCTGTCGCCAGGCGCAGCACGCCGAACACGGATCGTGCCCTCACCTTGTGTCCCTGCTCCCTTCCGGCCACGCGATTCGCGCCACCCGGCGAGTCTACGGAAGGCGGCCGGCGGCAGGCGTGCCCACGGCGGCACTCAGGAGATGGAAAAGCGTGCTTCCTGGCCTGAAAGGAGGGATCGAACCTGCTCCGCGCCTGGCGCGCGGTGTCCTGCCACGAAGGCATGGGGATCCCCCTGCCAGAGATCGCCGCTCCCGTGGTCGCCTTCATCGAGCTGATTTGCGGGACCCTGCTCATTCTCGGGCTGTTCACTCGCCCGGTCGGCGTGCTCCTGGCCGTCGACATGATCGTCGCCCTGATCGCGGTGCACCTGCCCGCAGGCCTCTGGGTCGGCGAGGGCGGATACGAGTTCGTCGCCGTGCTGGGCGTCGCGTCCCTCGCGCTCGCTCTCACCGGCGCGGGCCGTTTCTCGCTCGATGGCGCCTTCCTCCGCGGACGCGCGCCCGCCTGGCTCAGCTGAACCAGGGGAACCGGAGGGAGGATGGAACCATGTCCCCCACCCCGTACGAATCCCGACCCTGGCTCGACTCCTACGCGGACGGCGTCCCGGCGGAGATCGAGACACCGGCCCAGACGCTGCCGGAGATGATGGCCGCGAGCGTCACGGCCTTCGCCCGGCGCCCCGCTCTGGAGTTCTTCGGCTCGGTGACGACCTACCGCGAGCTCGGTGCGCAGATCCTGCGCGCAGCCGAGGGGCTGCGGCGGCTCGGAGTCGGGCGCGGCGACAGGGTCGCGCTCGTGCTGCCCAACTGTCCGCAGCACGTGGTGGCCTTCTATGCCGCGCTCCGCCTCGGCGCGATCGTCGTCGAGCACAACCCGCTCTACACGGCCAGGGAGCTGCGGCACCAGTTCGAGGATCACGGCGCCAAGGTCGCGATCGTCTGGGACAAGACCGTCGACACCATCGCCGAGTTCCCCTCGGACCTGCGCGTCGAGCACATCGTGAGCGTCGACCTCACCGAGGCGATGCCCGCCGGTCAGCGGCTGCTGCTGCGACTGCCGGTGCCGAAGGCACGCGCGGCACGGGCGAAGCTGACCGCCACGCCCCGCACGCGCCATGCGTTGGCCTGGCGGAAGCTGATCGATCACCGGCCGCTGTCGCGCCGGGTGCCGGGGCCGACGCTGGATGACACGGCGCTGCTGCAGTACACCAGCGGCACGACCGGCGATCCGAAGGGCGCGATCCTCACTCACGCCAATCTGCGGGCGAACGCGATGCAGGGACGCGCGTGGGTACCGGGACTCGTCGACGGCGAGGAGACGTTCTACGGCGTCCTGCCGCTCTTCCACGCCTACGGGATGACGCTCTGCCTGACGTTCGCGATGAGCATCGGCGCGAAACTGGTGCTGTTCCCGACGTTCGACCTCGGCCTGGTGACGAAGGCGGCCAAGACCAGCCCGCCCACCTTCCTGCCCGCGGTCCCGCCGATCTACGATCAGCTCGCGCGGGCGGCATCCCGCGGCACGATCGACCTCTCGACCGTGCGGTTCGCGATCTCCGGCGCGATGAGCCTGCCGGTGGCGACCGTGCAGCGGTGGGAGGAGGCGACCGGCGGCCTGCTGGTCGAGGGCTACGGCATGACGGAGAGCTCTCCTGTCGCGCTCGGCAACCCGATGGGCAGGACACGGCGCCCCGGCACGGTCGGGGTGCCCTTCCCGAGCACCGAGATCCGCGTGGTCGACCCCGCCGACACCGACGTCGACCTGCCGGTCGGGGAGCGCGGCGAGCTGCTCATCCGGGGTCCGCAGGTGTTCACCGGGTACTGGCGTCGCCCGAGCGACACGGCCGACGTGCTGCTCGCCGACGGGTGGCTGCGCACCGGGGACATCGCCGAGGTGTCGCCGGACGGATTCGTCACGATCGTCGACCGCCTCAAGGAGCTGATCATCACCGGCGGCTTCAACGTGTCGCCGAGCGAGGTGGAGGATGCGCTCGAGGCTCATCCCGACGTCGTCGCCGCGGCGGTGGTGGGCCTGCCGCGGTCGAACGGCGGCGAGGAGGTGGCCGCCGCGGTGGTGCTCCGCGAGGGCGCGGCCCTGGACTCCGCCGCGCTGCGGGACTTCTGCCGCACGCGGCTCACGCCGTACAAGGTGCCGAAGCGCGTCGTCGCGGTGGACGACCTGCCGCGCTCCCTCATCGGCAAGGTGCTGCGCCGGCAGGTGCGCGATCGGATGCTCGCCGAGTGACCTGAGGCGCGACGGTCGCCGGGACTGACCCTGGCTTCTTGAAATCGATTTCGCTAGATTCGGGGTGACCGCAGACCGCTGATCGAGGAGGATCATGCCCCGTGTCCCGTCTTCATCCCGCCGCGCCATCGCCCTCGCGGCATCCGCTGCGCTCGTCCTCGCCCTCGCGGGATGCACGGGCGGCGACGCCGTGAGCATCGACATCGACCAGGACAGGCCTTTCGTGCTGGAGGGCGTCTCCGGCCTCACCGAGATCGCCCAGCTGACCGGTCCCGACGCCATGAACGACACTGCGGCGGTGTCGGTGGCCGGCACCGATCTGGGGTCGATGACCAATGTGGGCGACCGCACGTACTTCTTCTTCGGCGACACCTTCGGGGAGCGCGACCCCGAGTCGATCGGCGGGCAGGGCGGGTTCTGGCGCTCGAACGTGGCCGCCTGGACCACCGACGACGACCCCTCGGACGGGATCGAGTTCGAGGGATGGGTGGAGGACGACATCGGCCTCGCCGGCGCCCTGATCGAGGGGGATCACGACGCCAACGGCGCCGAGGGGGAGGTCACCAAGATCCCCACCTACGGGTTCGCGATCGGCGAGACGATCTACGTCTCGTACATGTCGGTGCGCTTCTGGGGAGAGCCGGGGGCCTGGGATGCCAACCATGCCGCGCTGATCGTGTCGCGTGACGACGGCGCGACCTGGTCACCCGTGGAGGGCGTCGAGTGGCCGGGCGACTCGAACTTCGTCCAGGTCGCGACCGCCGAAGTCACCGACGGCGGGGAGGGCTGGATCTACTTCTGGTCCATCCCGTCCGGACGGTTCGGCGGCGTGCAGCTCATGCGCGTGCCGGCGACGGAGGAGGCCGTCGAGGATCAGTCCGCGTACTCGTACTTCGCGGGCGTCGATGGGGAGACCCCGCAGTGGAGTTCGGACATGGCCGACGCCGAGACGATCGTCGAGGGCACGATCGGCGAGCTGTCGGTGATGTGGTCGACCTACCTCGAGCGATGGATCATGACCTATTCGGATGCCGGCAGCGCCTACATCCGAGAGGGGATCACCCCGTGGGGGCCGTGGGGCGAGCCGATCGAGCTCGTGTCCGGCAGTGAGTACGAGGGGCTGTACTCGCCGTACCTCAACCCCCGCTATGTCACGGAGGGTGGGCGGCGCATCCACTTCGCACTCTCGCTCTGGGGGCCGTACAACGTGTTCTGGTTCTCGGCCGATCTGGACCGCGTCGGCGGATGATGCCCGGTTCGATCTCTTGCGCATGAAATCGATTTCGCATACTCTGGCGCATACCCGGTCACCGTCGATCGTCTGGCACGGCCGGTGATCTTCAGCAGCCCGAGCACACAGCAGCGACTCGATGACGAGTCCGTTCCTGAGGAGGAACCATGACAATCACCACACGCACACGCAGGGCGGCGGTCACCGCCGTCGGCGTGCTGACGGTCGGAGCGATGCTCGCGGCCTGCGGATCCGGCACCCCCGGCGAATCCGCCGGAGGCGACGGCGGAGAGGGCGGCGTCACGACCGTGCAGTTCTGGCACCGCACCTTCACCCCCGTCGAGAACGAGTGGTACGCCGACATCGTCAAGAAGTTCAACGCGTCGCAGGACGAGATCAAGGTCGTCGACACCGAGGTCCCCGCCGACGCCTGGGATCAGAAGATGAAGGCCGCGCAGGCCGCGGGCAAGGCGCCCGACATCTACACGAGCTCGGCCAACCTGCTCGATCTCGTCAACGCCGGCTCGGTGCACGAGCTCGACTCGATCGTCTCCGAGGATGCGCTCGGCGAGATCCTCGACAACGCGAAGTCGATCTCGGAGGTCGACGGCACGCACTACGCCTACCCGCTGCTGCTCGAGCCGCAGACGGTGCTGTTCTGGAACACCGACATGCTCGACGCGGCAGGTGTGGACTCCTCGAGCGCTCCCGAGACGTGGGACGACCTGCTCGACGCCTGCGCGAAGATCCAGCCGACACTCTCGGACGGCCAGTACTGCATCTCGCCGGCGCAGGATGCCGTGACCTTCGCCTGGTCGACGGTCGGTCAGCAGTACAACTTCGCCGGCCACCTGGCCCTGAGCGACGACTGGACCGCCCCCGACATCGACAACGACGAGTACCGCTCGCTGATGGAGCAGTACAAGGAGCTGTGGGACAAGGGATACATGCCCAAGCAGCCCCTCGCTGCCTATGTCGCGGGCGAGGACTTCGGCCAGCAGAAGGTCGCCTTCAAGGTCTCGGGCTCGTGGATGATGTCCGAGATCGGCTCGGACTACCCCGACCTGCTGAGCAAGACGGGCGTGGGTGCGTTCCCGAGCTCCTCGGATGCCGACGGCCGCACCGCCACGACCATGGGCAACTTCACGTGGGTGGTCGATGCGAAGAGCAAGAACCCGGATGCCGCCGGCGAGTTCCTCTCCTGGGCGATCGCCGGTGACCCCGAGAACCTCGTGCCGTTCTTCGTGGACACCCAGTTCACCAAGGTGCCGGTCCGTCAGTCGGTGCAGGACGCCGTCGCCGAGAGCGAAGAGGCCGCGGACGCGCCGTGGTCGAGCGTCATCGTCGACGACATCGCCCCCGACGCCATCGCCGGCGCGACCTACCCGTGGGACGTCAACCTCGCCGTCGGCACCGCGATGGAGTCGGTCATGAAGGGATCGGCCTCCGTGGACGATGCCATCAAGACCGCGACCGCGGCGATCCAGACCGTGATCGACCGCGACGGACTGCCGGACAAGGCGCCGAAGAACTGACCGTGTCGACCGTGCGGGGGCGGGCATGTCCGCCCCCGCACGGTGACGCGACCGACATCACCGACATCACGACGAGGTGGAAATGGCCAGTCAGGCTGTGCAGGAGCGCCGGGAGATCCGGCTGAGACAGAATCGCTACCGCTATCGCGACAACAGGACGGCCTACTGGTTCCTGCTGCCGGTGGTGGTGCTGCTGGGGATCTTCGTGATCTGGCCGGCGGTGTACGCGGGGTATCTGTCCTTCCAGGACTGGAGCTTCTACAAGGATCCGGAGTTCGTCGGCATCCGCAACTACTCCAACGTCCTCAAAGATCCGCTGTTCCTCGCCACCATCGGACGAGGATTCGCGTTCGTGCTCCTCACGGTGCCGGTGATGCTCGTGCTCGCGTTCCTCTTCGCCAGCCTCGTCGTCGCGGTGTCGCGTCGCGCAGCCAGCATCCTCAAGGTCAGCATCTACATCCCGACGATCATCTCCGCCGTGATCGCGTCGATCATCTTCGTGCTCATCTACAACTACTCCGGCGGGCTGCTCAACGCCTTCCTGGGTACGTTCGGCATCGAGCCCATCGCCTGGATCGGCGACCCGAAGTGGGCGCTGATCGCCATCGCCGTGCCGGCCATCTGGCTCGGCATGGGGCTGACCTCCCTAATCATGGTCGCCGCGATGGTCGACATCCCGGCCGAGTACTACGAGGCGGCCGCGATGGAGGGCGCCAACTGGTGGCAGAAGACCTCGTACATCACCCTCCCGCAGATGAAGAACGTGGTGCTGTACCTGCTCATCACCGGGTTCGTCGCCGCGATCCAGCAGTTCGAGCTGCCTCTCGTGATGACCCAGGGCGGTCCGCTGGACTCGACCACACTGCCCAACCTCTTCATCTTCAACCACTTCCGCAACGACGTGAACGTGGGCTATTCGATCGCGGCCGCGCTGCTGCTGTTCGTCGTGCTCGGCACGATCTCGGCCCTGGTGTTCAAGTTCGTCAACTCCGAGAGGCTGGTGGACTGAGATGGCCGTCATCCAGGAGACCACTCGTATCGTGCTCGCCGGCAAGGAGCCGAGGTCGCCGCGCGTCCCGCGCAGCACCGGCGGCTGGCTGGTGCTCGTCGGCAAGACCATCGTGGGCGCGCTCTTCGTCGTCGCCTCGCTGTTCCCGCTCGCGTGGATGGTGATCGCCGGATTCAAGTCGAAGACCGAGGTCGTCGAGACGCCCTTCCAGTTCTTCCCCGAGGTCTGGCTCTGGCAGAACTACGCCCAGATCCTGGCGGACCCGACATTCCTCCGCACGCTCATCTGGACGTTCTTCGGTGCCGTCCTGTTCACCGTCGGCAGCCTCGCGGTCAACTCGCTGGCGGCCTACGCGTTCGCCAGACTCGACTTCCGGTTCAAGGGCGTGATCTGGACCGTCGTGATCACGACCATGTTCATCCCCGGGATGACGATCCTGCTCACGAGCTTCATCGTCGTGACGCGGCTGTCGATGCTCGACACCCTGGCCGTGCTCGTGATCCCCGGGCTCGCGAGCGCCGGGATGGTCTTCTTCATCCGGCAGTTCTATCTGAACATCCCCAAGAGCCTCGAGGAGGCGGCGATGCTCGACGGCTGCGGTCGCTTCGGGATCTTCCTGCGGATCTTCCTGCCGCTGTCCAAGCCGCCGTTCGTCGTGATGGGCATCACCGCGTTCCTCGCGTACTGGAACTCCTACGTGTGGCCCATCCTCACCATCACCTCGCCGGAGCGGTTCGTGCTGCAGCAGTACCTCGCGACCTTCCGCTCCGAGCGCTCGACCGAGCTGGGACTCCTGATGGCCGGGTCGGTGCTGGCGGCCGCGCCGGTGATCATCCTGTTCCTGATCTTCCAGCGCCAGATCATCGGCAACATCAAGATGGCGGGACTCAAATAACACCCATGCGGTAGCGCTCCAGGTCTGCCATCTGGCGCCGTGTGTCCCCCGAAATTGGCCATGGCGGCTGCAGTAGGTCTGGCCGCGTCGTCATTCGGTGCGGTTGCCGCTCACGCGGACAGCAGCGAGGAGCCTGATGCCGCGACTTTCGTAACGCAGATCGTTCCGGAGGCTCTCGCCTCCACGGCTCCTCTCAACGCATCGGCGGAAGGGCTCGAGGCACACGTGGGAGATGTGGACGTGGCGATTCCTTATGGTGCGACCGAGCCGATTCAGCTGGTGTCCGACGGAGCCGAGATCTCTGTAGGGATCGATGCGGCCGTGTCGGGCGCATCGCTCGCAGTGGGAGGTCATGCGGCTGCTTTCGCCCACGCAGATGGGGACGCATCCGTGGTGAACCTGAATGATGATGGCAGCCTGCGGATCACGTCGGTGCTCCAATCCGCTCAGAGTCAGGACTCCTTCTCCTACACCTACACGGGCGTGGACCTCGTGCTGTTTCAGGACGGCGGGGTGGTCGGGTACGACGAAAGCGGCGCGGTGCAGCTGGTCGTCGACCTCCCGTGGGCATTCGACGCCTCAGGAGCCCCTGTGCCGACGTGGTACGAGCTGGACGGGAACGTTCTGACCCAGGTGGTTGACCACTCCTCGGGTTCTTTCCAGTACCCGATCGTCGCGGATCCGACCAACTATGGCGGTAACACGATGTACAAGAACATCTCCGCAGCCGCGGATCCCGCCGGCGGAGACAGGGTCTCGGTGACCGTCGGGACCTACAACTTCAGCCGTGCCAGCGACAGCGCCATCTGGGAGTCGTACAAGAGCCTGGTGCCCTCCAAGTACGAAGCCGAGACGATGAGGAAGCAGCTGATCTGTCATGCGAGGAATATCGGCGCCGTCAAGAACCCCTGGAATCTGGAGACTCGTCGTCCCAACGTGAGCTACGCGGACTTTGTTCTCAACCTTTGCAACCCCAACTAGGCTGCGACCATGATGACTCGAAAAGCCGCCTACCTCATCGCGGCAGGGGCAGGGCTCCTCGTTGCTGTCTCCGTCGCCGTGTACATCTTCACGCTCGGGGTCCTCGCCGACTCCTCGACCGAAAGCGTTGTTCTCCCCATCTGGGCCGTCGTTCTTGGGGTGGCCGCAGTCATCGTTTTCCTCGTGTTCCTGATCAAGTGGGGGCTCCTCCGCACCCGATCATGAACCACCGACACATCTGAGAAGGGCCCGCACGGAAACTCGCGCGGGTCCTTCTCATCCTCGCTTCTACCCTCGGTCGGCGCTCCGTTCCTCCCGGCCGTGGATCGAACGGCTGAGCGCCTCGGACGATCAGCGCGGAGGGGTCGCTCCCAGGTCGGGCACCGGAGCGGTTCCTAGGTGCACCTCCAGGTCGTCGGCCGAGGGCGTCCTTGGTCGACGTGCGGTCGGGCGATCGAGGTAGAACACGGCCGTCGAGGCGATGTCGTCACGCAGCGGCAGGTAGCGCCATCCGCTCCGCCAGCCGAGGGCCTGGATGTCGACCTTCGGGATCCCGGTCGAGAAGTGGATCGGGTCGAGGAGGTGCCAGCGGTACATCCCGAAACGCTGCTGGCTCACATACAGTCCGTCGGGCTTGATGACCTGCGGCATGCCCAGGTAGGGCGTGGAGAACTGGGTGTATCCGCTGCCGGGGATGTCGAAGTTCCAGGCGCCGCCGAAGTAGTCCTCGGTGCCGGTGCCGGCGATCGTGGGGTAATCGCTGTCGTCGTCGAGGTAGAACTTGATCTCGCCCTCGCCCCACCAGCCGTTCGAGTTGACGCCCCACGCGATGTAGGTGCCGACGTACTGGCCCTGCCCCTCGATGCCCTCGAGGATGACGTGCGGGGTCAGCTCCTCGAGCGGGTTCGATCGCCGCCACTGCGCGTGGAAGTAGGCGTCGTTCGAGTGGTCGCCCCCGATCTCGTAGGTCACCTGGTAGTAGATGCGCACGTCGACGACCGAGGTGTTCTCGATGGTCAGGCGGGCGCCGTCCTTGAACGGCATCGGCCAGTAAGAGTTGAAGCCGCCGTGCGGGTTCGCGGCGATCGTCTGCGAGTTCACCTGAGCGAACACGCCCCACCCGTTGCAGAAGAAGTCGCCGTACGGCACCTCGACCGCGGGTTCCTCGGCGCCGTCCCAGTACGCGCGCAGCAGGAGCGTGCGCCAGTTGTCGGTGTGCGTCGTGATCCAGATGTGCGTGATCTTGCCCGCACCCTCGATCTTCGCGAGGTCGAAGGTCTCGCCGGCCTTCACATCGACGCTGGGGGAGATCTTCCAGCCGGGGCCGAGGTCACGGGCGCAGGAGGCCCCGGTACCCTCGGTCGCCCGGCCTCCGCCCCCAGCGGATCCGTCGAAGTTCTCGGGGGAGATGGAGCGGGTCTGCACGGGTCGCAGCGCTGCGAGGCTCGCCAGATCGGAGGGTGCGTAAGTCATGGGCGCTAATGTAATCGATTTCAGAACGAAGCGCCAGAGATCAAGGGTGGGCGCGATACTGTTACTTCAGATCCGGCGCAGCCGGACGAGGCAGTGAGGTTCGAATGGCCACGATCTACGACGTCGCGGAGCTGGCGAAGGTCTCTCCCGCCACCGTGTCGCGCGTCTTCAACGGCACGAGCGTGTCGGAGGACAAGGTCGCCGCCGTGCGCGACGCCGCGGCGAAGCTCAACTTCACGCCGAATCGCACGGCCAGGACCCTGCGACGTCAGAGCTCCGAGGTCATCGCGCTCGTGATCCCCGACATCGAGAACCCGTACTTCACCGAGATGGCGCGAGGCGTCGAGGACGTCGCCTCGGAGGCCGGATACTCGGTCGTCCTGTGCAATTCCGACGCCCAGGTCGAGAAGGAGGCGACGTATCTGCGGATCGCGATCGCCGAGCACATGTCGGGCATCATCATCGCGACGGCGGATGAGAACTCCAACCTCGACAGCATCCTCGCCACCGGACGTCCCGTCGTGGCCGTCGACCGCAGCACGACCTACGACATCGACGGCGTCGTGATGGCGAACAGGGCGGCTGGCACCTCGGCCGCCAAGGACCTGCTCGACGCCGGGTACCGGCGTATCGCCTACATCGGCGGGCCCGAGCACATCGACACGGCGGCCGAGCGCGCCGCAGGATGGCGCGCGGCGCTGAGCGCCGCCCGCCCCGAGCTCGACCTCGACGAGCTCGAGCGCTTCGCGACCTTCCGCGTCGACGGCGGACGTGCGGCGATGGAGGAGCTGCTCGCGCTCCCCGAACCGCCGGATGCCGTGGTGGCCGGCAACAACCTCATCGGCGTCGGAGCGATCCAGGTGCTCACCGAGCGCGGCCTCACGCCCCCGCAGGTGGGCGTCGCGGTGATCGGCTCGCTGCCGTTCACGACGCTGTCGCCCACCGCGGTGACCGTCGTGCGACTGCCGGCGCGGCACATGGGCGTGACGGCGGCGCGGATGCTGCTGGACCGCATCGGCGGCGACGCCCAGCCCTCGCGCACCGTGGTGCTGCGCAACGAGATCCAGCCCGCGAGCGCCGTCCGGAGCTGACCCGCCGCGCGAGGTCGCTCCGCCCTTCCCGGCGTCCGGGCAGCCCGCGATCGGCATCCGCAGGAAACCTGCGTACAGCTCCTTGCGCCGTGAAATCGATTTCGCGTACAGTTGCGAGAGATTTCAGAATCACGGGCATCGGTTTCAAGGAGGACGCCATGCGCTGCACCCTCGGGGTGGACATCGGCACATCCAGCAGCAAGGGCGTGCTCGTCGACGCGACCGGCGCGATCGTCGCCTCGGCGACGAGAGCGCACCGGGTCAGCCGTCCGCGCACCGGCTGGGTGGAGATGGATGCCGACGTCTGGTGGGAGGAGTTCACGCAGCTCTCCCGCGAGCTCCTCGCCGCTGCCCCGGAGGCGCAGGTCGCCGGCGTCGGCGTGAGCGGGATGGGGCCGTGCATCCTGCTCGCGGATGCCGACGATCGACCCGTCCGCGAGGCGATCCTGTACGGGGTCGACACTCGCGCCGGCGACCAGATCGAGCGCCTGACCGCCGAGCTCGGCGAGGACGAGATCGTCAGGGTGGGAGGCTCCTCGCTCACCTCTCAGGCGGGTGGCCCGAAGATCGTCTGGATCGCCGACGAGGAGCCGACGGCCTGGTCGCGCGCCGAACGGCTGTTCATGCCGGCTTCGTGGCTCGTGCGTCGACTCACGGGCGCGTACGTGCTCGACCACCAGTCCGCGAGCCAGGTCTCACCGCTCTACGACATCGACCGCGAAGCCTGGCACGACGAGTGGTGGCAGCGCTACGCGCCGACGATCGCCCAGCCGGAGCTGCGCTGGGCGGGCGACATCGCCGGAGCCGTCACCGCGGACGCGGCGGCAGCCACCGGCATACCCATCGGCACCCCGGTCATCACGGGCACGATCGACGCCTGGGCCGAGGCGGTGAGCGTCGGCGCGCACGGAACCGGTGACCTCATGCTGATGTACGGCACGACGATGTTCCTCGTCGCCACGGGCTCCGAGACGCTGCGCAGCCCCTCGATGTGGACGACGGCCGGCGCCTTCGCCGGCACCCGCAATCTGGCGGGAGGTCTGTCGACCTCGGGTGCCCTCACGGCATGGCTCGCCGATCTGACCGGCGCCGACTACGGGCAGCTTCTCGCCGAGGCGGTCGAGTCCGGCGCGGGTGCGCGCGGACTGCTGATGCTGCCGTACTTCGCGGGCGAGCGCACGCCCATCCAGGACCCGAATGCTCGGGGCGTCATCGCCGGACTCACCCTCGCGCACACCAGAGGTGACCTGTATCGGGCGGCCCTCGAGGCCACGGCGCTCGGCGTGCGGCACAACGTCGAGACGATGCGCGCGGCCGGAGCCGACATCCGTCGCATCGTCGCGGTGGGGGGCGGCACCCAGGGCGCACTCTGGCTGCAGGTGGTCTCGGACGTCACGGGGCTCGTGCAGCAGGTGCCGGAGACGACCTTGGGGGCGAGCTACGGCGCCGCGTTCCTCGCCGCGAAGGCGACCGCCGAGCACGGCGACGCACCGGCGATCGAGGACTGGAACCCCGTCGCCCGGACGATCACGCCCGACCCGGGGGCGCGCGCCCGCTACGACGCACTGTTCGACCGCTACCTGCGCCTGTACGACGCCACCGCGACGGTGTCGCATGAGCTCGCCGCCGACCAGAGAGGAGCTGCCGCATGACGCGTCGCGCCCCCGGCATCCCGCACACCTCGCAGGCCACCGCCTTCCCGCTCGGCGGCATCGGCACCGGCAACGTCTCGATCGGCGCGCGGGGGGAGTTGCGCGACTGGGAGCTGGAGAACCTGCCGGACAAGGGCAGACGGAACCCGCACTCGTTCTTCGCGATCCATGCCGCCCCCGCCGGGGGCTCGCCCGTGACGCGCGTGCTCGAGGCCCGCCTGACCGGGCGTCACGACGCGGATGCGGGGTACGCCTTCGACCAGCTCGCCGGGCTCCCTCGTCTCGCCGGGGCGACCCTGCACGGCGAGTACCCCGTGGTCGACGTCGACTTCGACGACGACGTGCTTCCCGTCGACGTCTCGCTGCACGCGTTCACTCCGCTGGTGCCGCTCGACGCCGACGCATCCGGCATCCCCACCGCGGTGCTGCGCTACCGCGTCACCAATCCCGCCGACGTGCCGATGACGGTCACGATCGTCGGGAGCGTCTCGCACACGGCCGGTCGAGGGACGCCCGGCCCTGACGCGCCGTGGGGGATGCGCGCGACCCAGACGGTGCGCTGGCGCGACGACGGTGACGTGCGCGGCCTCGACTTCGGCATCGACCTGCCCGACGACGACCCCGGCTACGGCACGCTCAGCCTCACCACGACGGATGCCGCGACCACCGTCAAGCCCCAGTGGGTGACCAGCTACTGGCCGGACGGGGCTCGCCTGTTCTGGGACGACCTCACAGCCGACGGCCTGCTGCAGGCGGAGCCGCGACTGACTCTCGAGGACCGCCCGCGCGGGCTGTTCGCCGAGCTCGATGCAGACCCGGACGCCGCCCCGCTGACCGAGGAGGAGATGCTCGCGAAGCTCCCGCGACTGCGCACCGGATCGCTCGGGCTCGTGCACGAGATCGCGCCGGGGGAGAGCCGGGACTTCGAGTTCGTGCTGTCCTGGGGCTTCCCGAACCGGCGGCGCGGATGGCACGGGCACATCGTGTTCGCCGACCCGCCGGGCGACGAGATCGTCCACAACCACTACGCGACGCTCTGGCCGGATGCCTGGGCCGCCGCGCGGCACCTGCATGCGAACCTCGACGAGCTCGAGCGCTCGACGGATGCATTCGTGGACGCCCTCTACGGGGGGAGTCTGGATCCGGTGCTCGCGGATGCGATCGGCGCGAACATCGCCGCGGCGCGCTCGACCACCGGCTTCGTCCTCGATTCGCCCACGCCCGAGCTCGGAGAAGGACCGGTGTTCGCCGCCTGGGAAGGATCCTTCGACCACGGCGGGTCCTGCGAGGGCACCTGCACGCACGTGTGGTCGTACGCGCAGACGCTCGCGTGGCTCTTCCCCACGCTCGAGCGCAGCGCGCGGCGGGCCGAGTACCTGCTGGAGACCGACGACGAGGGCGCGCAGAAGTTCCGCGGCAACCGCATCTTCGGCGGGCCGTCGTGGTTCATGGGCCCCGCCGTCGACGGGCAGCTCGGCACCCTGCTGCGACTGCATCGCGAATGGCGGTTCAGCGGCGACGACGCGTTCCTGCGCGAGCTCTGGCCCGCTGCCTCCCGCACGCTCGACTACGCGATCCGCGAGTGGGACCGCGACGGTGACGGGCTGCTCGACGGCGAGATGCACAACACCTACGACATCGAGTTCCACGGCGCGGAGCCCCTCGCGAACGGCGTGTACCTCGCCGCTCTCCGGGCCGGGGCGCGGATGGCGCGCCATCTCGGTGAGACGGAACGCGCGACGGCGTGGGATCGGCGGGCCGACCACGTCGCCGCCGCGATCGACGAGACGCTGTGGAACGGCGAGTACTACCGGCAGGTCATCGACGACCCTGATGCGCACCGTTACCAGTACGGCGACGGCGTGCTCTCCGACCAGCTGCTCGGGCAGTTCCACGCGTACCTCAACGGGCTCGGCAGCATCCTTCCCGCCGAGCGCGTCGAGTCCGCGCTGACGGCGATCGTCGCGCACAACTTCCGAGATGACCTCACCGCCCACGAGAGCACGCAGCGCGTCTACGCGCTGAACGACGAGGCCGGGCTCCTGCTCGCCTCCTGGCCGCACGGCGGGCGTCCGAGCATCCCGTTCGTCTACTCCGACGAGGTGTGGACGGGGGTGGAGCACCAGGTCGCCGCCTCTCTGCTGTTCGCCGGGCGGACGGAGGAGGCGCTGCGCATCGAACGTGCCGTGCGATCCCGATACGACGGGACCCACCGCAACCCCTGGAACGAGATCGAGTGCGGCAATCACTACGCGCGCTCCCTCGCCTCCTGGGCGCTGCTGCTCGGCGCGAGCGGTGCGCAGTGGGATGCACCGACCGGCGTCCTCTCCTTCGCCCCGGCATCCGAGGGCGCCTTCCGCAGTCTGTTCACCACGGGCACGGGGTGGGGGCGCGTCGAGATCGATGGCGACTGCCTGACGCTCCGTCTCGACGGCGGCACGCTCGACGTCGACGACCTCCAGCTGCGCGGCCGGAGCCTCGGCCGCGGCATCCGACTCCGAGCGGGCGAGACGCAGCTCTTCCCGCCCGACACCACCACGACCATCCGACCGACCAGCACCACCCGCACCAGCGAAGAGGCATCATGAGCACCTACACCCTCCCGGCACAGGCATCCCGTCCGGCATCCGCACCCCGGACCGCCTACCTGATCGCATCCGGCGACCTCCGCGAGGCCGCGAACACCGGCGGCTGGCCGGTGCAGGTCGAACTCGAGGCGGGTGTCACCGGCGTCTTCGCCGACCTCGGCTGGACCGTGATCCGCGCCAACGACGTCGACCCCGAGACAGGGCACGGCTTCATCTCCAGTCAGCGCATGGGTCTCGAGGTCTTCAAGAACATCCCCACGGATGCCCCGCTGATCGTCGCCGAGGCCGTGTGGCAGTACTCGCACCACGTGCTCGCCGGACTCCGCACGCATGAGGGGCCGATCCTCACGGTCGCGAACTTCGCCGGGGACTGGCCGGGACTCGTCGGGCTCCTCGGGCTCAACGCGGGGCTGACGAAGATGAACAAGCCCTACTCGACGATCTGGTCGGTCGATTTCACGGACGACTGGTTCACCGCCGGCATCAGGGAGTGGACCGAGACCGGCTCGATCACGCATGACGCCTCGCACGTGCGCCCGCTGCCGGCACTGCCGGACAGCCCCGAGAAGGCGCTAGGGGAGGCGCTCGCCGCGGAGCTGCTCGCGGAGAAGGCCATCATCGGCGTGTTCGACGAGGGCTGCATGGGCATGTACAACGCCATCTTCGACGACGAGCTGCTCAACGGCACCGGCATCTACAAGGAGCGGTTGTCGCAGTCGGCTCTCTACGCCGAGATGCTGAACGTGACGGAGGAAGAGGCGGATGCCGCCTACGACTGGCTGATCGAGCGCGGCATGACGTTCCGCTACGGCGAGGATGCCGTGACCGAGCTGACCCGAGAGCAGGTGCAGTGGCAGCTGAAGATGTACATCGCGGCGCTGCGGATCGCCGACGACTTCGGCCTCGACGCCGTCGGCATCCAGTATCAGCAGGGCCTCAAGGACCTGGTGCCGGCATCGGACCTCGCCGAGGGCATCCTCAACTCGACGGAGCGGCCGCCGGTGACCTCGCGCGACGGCTCGCGGGTGCTGCACGAGGGTCGTGCCTTCCCGCACTTCAACGAGGCCGACGAGGGGGTCGCGGTCGACGCCCTGGTGACCGACCGCGTCTGGCGGGCGATGGGACTCGTGCCGGACAACACCCTCCACGACGTGCGCTGGGGCGAGGACTACGACGGGCAGTTCGTCTGGGTCTACGAGATCTCGGGCTCGGTGCCCGCCTCGCATCTCGGCGGGTGGCAGAACGCCGAGGGCTGGCGACAGGGCCACGTCTTCTTCCCCGCGGGAGGCGCCACGATCAACGGCGTCTCGAAGCCGGGCGAGATCGTGCTCTCGCGTGTGTTCATCGCCGACGGCATCCTGCAGGCCGACATCTTCCGCGCCTCCGTGGTCGAGCTGCCGGAAGAGGAGACGCAGCGACGCAAGGACGCCACGAACCCGGAGTGGCCGATCGCGCACGTCGTGCTGCACGGCGTCTCCCGCGACCAGTTCATGGCCAGGCACAAGGCGAATCACGCCCAGCTGGTCTACGCGCCCGACGCCGAGACCGCGGACAAGGCTCTGATCGCGAAGGCCGCGATGTTCGCCGGCATGGGGATCCGGGTCAACCTCGTCGGAGACGTGAACGTCTGAGCGGAGGGATTAAGGCGGTCGGGAAGGGGCGGATGCTGCGGCATCCGCCCCTTCTTCTCTGCCTTCCGATGAGATCACTTAAGCGCTATAGTCGGCGTCAGGTCGCGACGGCGCGACCGGATTCGACAACGACGCCGAAGGAGACGATCAGTCATGAACCAGAACGTCAGGAATCACCGGTTCCGAAAGGGCATCGCCGGTCTCGGAGCGCTCGCCACCGCTGCTGCCGGCCTATTCGTCGGGACCGCGGGTGCCACCGCCGACACGACCGAGCCGGTCGATCCGCAGCTCGCGGTCTACGTGGAGGTGAACTCGAACGATTTAGCGAACGTCGCCGACTACACGCTCGCGGAGTCGGGCGAGGCCGCGATCGACATGGCGATGATCTTCGCCGCCAACATCAACTACGACGGCGAGAAGGCGTACCTGCACTTCAACGAGCGCGTCACCGAGACGCTCGAGAACGCCCAGACGCAGATCCGTCCGGTGCAGGCGAAGGGCACCAAGGTGCTGCTCTCGGTGCTCGGCAACCATCAGGGTGCCGGGTTCGCGAACTTCTCCTCCTTCGAGGAGGCCGACGCCTTCGCCGCCCAGCTCGAGGATGCCGTGGACACCTACGGTCTCGACGGCATCGACTTCGACGACGAGTGGACGGAATACGGGGCGAACGGCACGCCGCAGCCCAACGCGCAGTCGTTCGGATGGCTCGCGACGGCGCTGCGCGATCGGCTCGGACCAGACAAGATCATCAGCCTGTATGCGATCGGCCCCACATACACGACGACCGACTTCTCGCTGTTCGACGCGGCCGGCGTGCTCGACTACGCGTGGAACCCGTACTACCCGACCTATGACGCCCCGACGGTGCCGGGACTCGACGACAGGGGGCGGCTCGGCGCGGCCGCGATCGACCTCTCGAACACGAGCGCGGCGACGGCGGCGGACTTCGCCGAGCGCACCGTGGCCGACGGTTACGGCGTGTACGTGGCCTACAACCTGACGGCGACCGATCAGTCGGCGTACCTCTCGGGCATCACCGAGGCGTTGAAGGGGGAGTCGACCGTGTACCGGGCAGCGCCCGGCGACACGACGCCTCCGACGGTCACGATCAAGTCCGGCGCGAAGTACACCAAGGGCGACGCGGAGGACGGGTACAAGCGCATCAGCTTCGGACTGCACGACGAGGGGCAGATCGACCGGCTCTACGTCAACGGCGTCCTCAAGGACCTCACCGACGACCGGTGGAGCGACCTGAACTTCGTGAAGTCGGGCGCGTTCGGTGCCGTGAAGGGCGAGAACACGCTGCAGGTGCTCGACGTCGCCGGCAACACCACGGAGGTGTCGTTCGTCCTGACGAAGTGATCAGCCGAGGTCGAAGACCTCGAGCTGACGGATCGTGACCTCGGCCTCCGCCCGCACGCGGATGGCCGAGGTCACGACTCGTGCGGCCAAGGTGAACGGCGTCGTACGGTCGCGGGGCAGGTCGCTCTCCTGCGTCACCGGGGCAGGGGTCCAGCCGCCGTCCTGGCGCTCGACCTCCCACCGCAGATGCGATGACGATGCCTCGGCGGCCATCGTCACGGTCAGGTCGCTCACCGCGCGGGGTTCGGTGAACCGCCACCCGATCCATTCCCCCGCCGAGAGTGCCACTCCCTCACGGCCGGCCGGATCGCCGTCGTCGAAGGCGTGATCCGCGTGCGCGACAGAGGCGGATGCGATCGCGCCGCCCCCGCCCGCGGTCAGATCGGGTCGCCAGGCGACGACCTCCGAGCGCGCCGGGACGCCCGACTCGAGCGCGGTCGCCGGATCGGTGCCGAACACGAGTTCGAGCTCGGCATCCTCCGTCCCGACGAGGAGGGCGTCGACGGCCAGGTCGGCCGAGGTCAGCGAGACACCGTTCAGTGCCGCGGCCTGCAGGACGGATGCTGCCGGGTCGCTGCTGCGTCGCGAGCGGATCCGCAGCGAGCGGCCGTCGCCCCGCTGCACGCGGATGTCGTCGAAGAGGGGCGAGCCGATGCGCAGCACTCCCGAGGCGAGCTCGAGCGGGTAGAGGCCGAGGGCCGCCCACAGCCACCAGGCGCTCATCTCGCCGTTGTCCTCGTCGCCGGGGAAGCCCTGGCCGATATGGGCACCGGCGAACAGGCGGCCGGCGAGGTCGTGCACGATCTCGCCGGTGCGCCACGGCCGGTCCGTGAACGCGTACATGAAGGGGATGTGGTGTGCCGGCTGGTTCGAGATGGCGCACATGCCCGAGCGCAGCGCCCGCGCCTCGCGCTGCTCGTGGATGACGGTGCCGTAGGCGCCGCCGAACCGTTCGTCGGCGGTCTCGGGCTCCGCGAACAGAGCGTCGAGGTGACGACCGAGACCCTCAGGGCCGCCGTGCAGCTCGGCAAGACCCGCGCCGTCGTGCACGATGCCCACGGACATGCCCCAGGCGTTGGTCTCGACGTTGTCACCGCCCCAGACCCTCGGGTCGAAGTCCTCGGCGAACGCCCCGGCCGAGTCCCTGCCACGGAAGAAGCCCGACTCGGCGTCGAACAGCGTGCGATACGACAGCGCGCGATTGGCGAAGTAGCGCGCGAACGAGCGGAAGCGCGCGGCATCCGACTCCGACTCCGCGTCCTCGGCGAGCTGCGCGGCGAACCGGCCGAGAGCGGCATCGCTCACCGCGTTCTCGATGCTCCAGCTCATCCCCTCGGGGACCTCCAACGGGATGTAGCCCGTGAAGCGACCCCTGGCGATGCCTTTGCGACCGCGCAGGGCATCCGGACCCGGTTCGCAGGCGTTGCGCCATCCGCTCTCGAAGGCGGCGGTGCGGTCGAAGCGCACCCCCCAGCGGGCGGCGTCGGCGAAGATCTGGTCGCTGGAGGTGCCCACCATGCTGTCGACGTAGCCCGGGGCGCTCCATCGGGCCATCCAGCCGCCTCGGCGGTACTGCGCGAGTTGACCGTCCAGCAGTCGACCGGTCAGTGCGGGATCGAGCAGGGCGAGCGCCGGCCACTCGGTGCGGTACGTGTCCCAGTAGCCGTTGTTGACGACGAGCTCTCCGTCGACGATCGGCGCGCTGGTCATCTCCTCACCGAACGGCAGTCGAGCTGTGTACACGTCCGCGAAGCGCGGGCGCGGGTGCGCCGCGGTGCCGGATTCCTCCGCCGCCGTGTTCGGATACAGGTGCATCCGATGGAGGGCGGCGGCGATCCTGGCTCGGTGCTCCTCGTCGGCCAGCCTCCGGAACGGCGCCTGCGATGGGGGGAGCGCCGGGATGCTCACGCGCGACAGCACCCGGTCCCATGCCGCCGCGGCTCGGGAGCGGAGGTCGTCGTATGTCACGTCCTCCGGTGCCTCGAGCTCCAGGCTGCGCCTGGCCTGCTCCACGGAGAGGAAGGACACCGCGACCCGCACCTCGAGGGAACCGCGTCCGCTCACGTGTCCGGCGACGCGGCCGCGCCCGTCGTCGTCGAGCATCCCGTGTGTGCGGGACGCATCCGTCGCGTCCGCACCTGCATCACTGCGAGGCCGGCGCACGACACCCGCGAAGTAGCCGCGGGGCGCGTTGCCCCAGTCCTCGGTGCCCTCCGGCAGCCATCCCTCGAAGCGATCGGGAGAGGTCCACCGCAGCAGCCCCTCGTCGGTGGGCTGATCGATCACGAAGCCGACGGTCGCCTCGGGATCCGTCGCGGTGACGCGGAACGCCGCGGTGTGCGAGGCCGCGGTCATCGAGGCCGACAGCCCGCCGTTCAGCTCGACCGCGTACTCGTGCGGCCTCGCGCGCTCGGACCCCGGGGTGATCCACCGACGGCGCGTCGAGCGCTCCGACGCCGGCCGCCCCGCGAAGGGCATCAGCTGCAGCACCGAGCGGTCGCCGATCCAGGGACTCGGCTGGTGCGAGAACTGCAGCGCCTCCAGCCGTCTGCCGTCGGGGTCGTCGTGGATGCTCGGGCGATACGGCCAGCGCGTGTCCGAGGCGTCGGTGGCCGCGGTGACGAAGGCGAACCCGTGCGGCACCGCGACCGCGGGGATCGTGTTGCCCCGCGAGAACCTCGGCCCGGAGTGCGTGCCGCGGCGGGTGTCGACGCGGTCGACCGGCCGAGGCTCGCCCGATGCCGTCTGCTCTTCGAGGACGCACTGCACGAAGCCGGTGACCACGGGAGGGAGGTTCGGATGCGCGGCCAGCGCGTCCGTGCCGAGGACGATCTCGACCGTGGCCGTGCCGCCCTGCAGCGGCTCGAGTGCGACGGTGTCGGCGTTCCACTGCTCGGGCATGCTCCAGCGGGCGTCGAACTGCGTATCCGCGGTGAGGGCGACGTCGTAGCGATCGCGGACGGCTCCGATGCCGCTCAGTCTCGTCCCCTCCCCGCCGCGCACATCGCCCGTCCGCACATCGACAGTGACGGCGAGTGCCGCGTGCGGAGCGAGGGCGGCCGCCGCGCCGTCGGCATAGAACGCCCAGTGCAGCACCGTCTGCGGCGTGATGTCGACGTCTGTCAGCCCCGGCACCTCGACCCGCTGCTCGCCGGCGGCGGGGTCGAAGGAGAAGGCGAAGACCCGACCGGAGAGCACGCCGGCACGAGGCCGGGACGAGGGAGGATCCGCCGGACCGTCGGCTGGCGTGAGATGCGCGGTGCTCACCCCTTGATCGCGCCTTCCTGCACGCCCTTGAAGAAGAAGCGCTGGGTGAAGGAGAACATGATGACGATCGGCACGAGGGCGATCATGGTGCCGGCGGCGATCAGGCGCGGGTCGACCGAGAAGCTGCTGTTGAGGTACGCCATGCCGACGGTCAGCGTGTACTTCGCGGGATCCGAGAGCACGATCAGCGGCCAGAGGTAGTCGTCCCACGCGCCGATGAAGGCGAAGATGGCGACGACGGAGACCATGCCGCGGATGTTCGGCCACACGATGTGCCTGATGCGCTGCCAGGTCGTCGCCCCGTCGACCGTCGCCGCATCCAGGACGTCCTTCGGGATCATCCGGCACGCCGTGGCGACGAGCAGCACGTTCATGGCGCTGATCGCACCGGGCAGGAACACGCCCCACAGGGTGTCGGCGAGGCCGAGGGCGCGGATGGTGAGGAAGTTGCTCGTCACCGTGACCTCACCTGGGAACAGCAGGGTCGAGAGGAGGATGGCCATGACGATCCACTTGCCGCGGAACCGCATGCATCCGAGGGCGTAGCCGGCGAAGGTCGCGAGCACGACGTTGCTGACGACCGTGCCGACCGAGACGAGCAGTGAGTGCCACGCGTAGAGGTACACCGGCACGATCTCGGCGACGGTGGCGTAGTTCTGCAGCGTCGGCTCGCGGGGAATGAGGTTCGGCGGGAAGGAGTAGATGTTCTCCTGCGGGCCCTTGAACGACGTCGACAGCTGCCACAGGAACGGGCCGATGACGAGCACGAGCACGAGCAGCAGCAGCGCGTATCGGCCGATCAGACCGCCGAGTGTGGGCTTGCTGAAGTCTCCCGAGCCGCGGCGACGGAAGATGGGTTCGCGCGTGGTCGCAGCCGGCTGGTCGTCGGGGCGACGCTCGTCGTCGATGCGGGGCGGAGTCAGGGTGCTCATGCGGAGACCTTCGCCTTCTTCTCGCGATTCATGAAGGCGATCGCGGCCAGCGGGATGAGGGTGAGCAGGAACAGGGCGACGCTGATCGCCGAGGCATAGCCGATGTTGCCGTTGAGTCCGGAGCCGACCTGACGGATCAGCATGACCAGCGACATGTCGTAGCCGCCCGGCCCGCCCGTGCTCTTGGAGAGGACGTCGAGCTCGGCGAACACCCTCATGGCCGACACCGCGATGAGCACGGCGATCAGGAGCATCGCGCCTCGCACCGAGGGGATCGTCACCGAGAGGAAGCGACGGAAGGATCCGGCGCCGTCGAGCATCGCGGCCTCGTGCAGCTCCTTGCCGACGTTCCCGAGGGCTGCCAGGTAGACGACCATGTAGTAGCCGAGGCCCTTCCACACGGTCAGCAGGATCGCGCAGCCGAGCAGCAGCCAGCGATCGACGAGGAACGCCATGGGCTTGTCGACGAGTCCGAGGAACTCGAGCGTCTGGTTGATGATGCCGCGGCTGTCGAACAGCCACGTCCAGATGAGGGCGACCACGACCACAGAGGCGATGACCGGGAAGTAGAAGGTGGTGCGGAAGAACGCGATGCCGGGGAGCTTCTTCTGCACGAGCAGGGCGAGCAGCAGCGGGAGGATCGTGAGCAGCGGGACGCAGACCACCACGTAGATGATGCACGTGGTCAGCGCGTTCCAGAACATCTCGTCCCCGAACATCCGCTCGTAGTTCGCCCCGCCCACGAACTCGGGGGTCCGCAGGGGGCGCGCGTCGGTGAAGCTCAGGAACACGGTGTTGAGGAACGGCCAGAGCGCGAACACCAGCACCCAGATGACAGCGGGGCCGAGGAGGAGCCACGGGGTGAACCACCGGTGCGATCTCATGGTGGTCCTCCTGGTCCGGGTGCTGGTGTGCGCGCTCATGGCTTACTGGTCCACGCGGTTCGCGTTGGCGTACTCGACGATCTTGTCGAGCTGCTCCTTCGCGTCGGCCTCGCCGTTGACGGCCAGCGCGATCTGCTGGGTCATGTACGTCGCCATGTCCGAGGTCCACTGGAACGGGATGGCCTTGGCATCCTCCATCGCGGTGAACACGGTGTCGATCGCGGCGAGCTGCTTCTCATCGGTGATCGACGACGAGATGTTCTCGACGACGGCGTCCCCGCCGCCCGAGGTGCCGGGCGCCGTGCCGACGGCGAGCGATGAGAAGGCCACCTGGTTCTCCTCGTTCGTCGCGAACTCGGCGAAGGCGAGGGCGGCTTCCTTGTTGTCGGAGTCGGCCGAGACGTTGAGTCCCTGCACGTAGAGCGGCGGGATGCCGAGTCGCTGCGTGGCGACGGTGTTCTCGAGCAGCGCGGGGGCGTCCTTGGCGAGGTCGGTCGTGAAGCCGGTGCCGCCGGTCGTGAATGCGACCTTCTCCTGGATGTAGGCCTCGGCGTTCCCGCCGTAGTCGCCGGTCAGCGCCTCGGCCGGCATCGCGCCCGCGGCGTAGGCATCCGCGTACTTCTCGATGATCGCCGCCGCCTCATCCGTGTTGAAGTCGAACTCGCCCTTGTCGTTGATGACCTCCATGCCTGCGGAGGTGAAGGTGTCGAGGGCCGGGATCGACGAGAGCAGCTGCACCTTGCCGCCGGACTCGGTCGCGACGTCCTCGGCGAGGTCGAGCAGCTCGTCGACCGTGGTCGGGAGGTTGTCCTCCGTGACGCCGTACGGCGCCAGCTGGGCGAGGTTCCACCACGACGCATCGCTGGAGAGGTACCAGGGCAGACCGTAGGTGCCCTCGACCTCGGGGTACTGGCTGTACGCGTCCCACGCCCCGGCGTTGTACTCCGACTTCAGGTCGGGGTCGGCCTTCTCGAGGTCGAGGAGCTTGCCGGCGGCCACCAGCGGGTAGGCGATGTCCGGCGGCAGGTTCAGCACGTCGGGCAGGGTGTCGGCGTTGGCCTGGCTCAGGATCTTCTCCTGGTAGCCGTCACCCGGCTGGTCCAGCCACTCGACCGTGACGTCGGGGTGCTCCTTCTCGAAGGCGTCGATCAGGTCTTCGAAGTACGGGGTGAACTTCTCGTTCTTCAGCGACCAGGTCTGGAACTGGATCGTTCCGCTCAGTTCGCCGGAGGTGTCGATGGGGCCGTCTGAGCCTGTGGGGGCGCCGCCCCCGGTGCAACCGGCGAGCGCCATGGCGCCGATCGTGAATGTTGCCAGAGCGACAATGCGTGCGGGAACTTTCATCGTGCTTCTTCCTCGAGGCGGGCGATTGGCGGTGTCCACTCCCGTGGACTACAACGCTTTAGCAGATGAAACCATCGGAAGCCGCCTCTGTCAAGGCTAGCCATCGTGTCGTCAATCGAGAGAGTGAGAGACGGGTAGGGCTCTGGTTGCTCAAGCGTTATAGTGGTGCGACCTGTCCTCGTCGGAGGGCTCTCTCGGAAAGGTCCGGACACATGACGCAGCGCCGCGCTCTCGATGCTCCACTGAGATTCGGGGCGAACTACACGCCGTCGAAGGAGTGGATGCACTCCTGGCTCGACTTCACCCCCGACGATGTGCGGCGTGACTTCGCAGCGCTCGCGGAGCTGGGCCTCGACCACGTCAGGGTCTTCCCGCTGTGGAACGTGCTGCAGCCGAACCGCACCCTGATTCGCACGAAGGCCGTCGACGACGTGCGCGCCATGGTCGACATCGGCGCGGAGTTCGGCCTGGACGTCAGCGTCGACGTCATCCAGGGCCACCTGTCGAGCTTCGACTTCGTGCCGTCGTGGCTCTACACCTGGCACGACCGCAACATGTTCACCGACCCGACGGCGCTCGAGGGGCAGGCGGCTCTCGTGCGCGCGCTCGCCGGGTCGCTGCGCGATGCGCCCAACTTCCTCGGGCTGACCCTCGGCAACGAGGTCAACCAGTTCTCCGCCCACACGCACCCCTCGCCCTGGCCGGTGACGACGGATGAGGCCGGGCGATGGATCGAGACGCTGCTGGCCGCTGCCGAAGAGGCGGCACCGGGGCTCCCTCATGTGCACAGCGAGTACGACGCCGTCTGGTACATGGACGGGCACGGCTTCACCCCGGCCCACGCGTCGCGTCTCGGCGCGATGACCACCATCCACTCCTGGATCTTCAACGGCACCGCCCAGCGCTACGGCGGAAGGTCTGTCGCGGCCGACCGTCATGCCGAGTACCTCATCGAGCTCTCCCGCGCGTTCGCGACCGAGAGCGACCGACCGGTGTGGCTGCAGGAGGTCGGCGCCCCCTCGAACTGCCTGGAGGAGAGCGAGATGCCCGACTTCCTCGAGGCGACGCTGCGTTCGGCGGTGCGCACCGACGATCTCTGGGGGGTGACGTGGTGGTGCTCGCACGACGTCAGCCGCGACCTCGGTGACTTCCCCGAGCTGGAGTACTCGCTCGGGCTCATCGACCAGAGCGGAGCGGCCAAGCCCATCGGACGCCGCTTCGCGGAGCTGATCCCCGAGCTGCGTGCGCGGACGGCTGCTCCCGCCCGCGACACCGCGATCGTGGTCGAGGTCGACGAGCACGAGGTGCCTGTGAGCCGGGCGGCGCTGAGCCCGGGCGGCGCGGTGTTCCAGGCCTGGGTGGATGCCTGCTCCGCTGGCGTGGATCCCGCGTTCGTCACCTCGCGGGCGGCGCTCGATCCCGCGGCGCTGGATGCGCGCGGCATCCGCTCGCTGATCCGTCCTGATCTCGCGGCCGGCGAGGTCGACCGCTACGGCTCGGTCAACACGGTTCTGAACGGCTGAGGCGGGCCTGAACGGCTGACGCGGGCCTGAACGGCTGACTCGGGCGCGGCCGGAATCCGAGCGCGTCAGGAAGCCGCGGTGGGTGGCGCGGTGCTCTCGCGTGCGGTGAGGGTCGGAGTCGGTCCCTGGATGCTGGGCAGGGTGGTCCCTGCGACGATCTGCTCCAGGAGCAGCGTGGCCGCGCGCTCGCCGAGCTCGAACGTGTCGCGGGTCATGGCCGTGATCGACGGGTTGATGAGACCCGCGATCACGGAGTCGTCGAACGACGCGATCGAGACGTCGCGGGGCACGGAGCGTCCCATCTCCTGCGCGACCCGGAGGCCCGCCACCGCCATCACGTCGTTGTCGTAGACGATCGCGGTCGGGCGCACCCTCCCCGAGAGCTGTGCCCTGGTCACGGCCGACGCGCGGGCGGGGGAGAAGTCCGTAGTGATCACATCGCCGGTGACGCCATCGGACGCCATGCGTGCGAGCACCTGCGCCCGCAGATGTGTGTGCTCGAGGTCGTCGGGACCCGCGACGTAGGTGATGCGCGTGTGGCCGAGGGCGGCGAGGTAGGAGAACAGCGTCTCGGCGACCTCGTCATCGGCGATCCAGACACTGGGGACGGCGCCGACGGGCGAGGGCTTCGAGCCGATCAGCACCGCGCGGGCGTCGAGGGCCGTGATGCGGTCGCTGCGGGGGTCGTCGTCGCGTGGGTCGATCATGATGATGCCGTCGACCTGGTTCGACGAGCGCCATTGCCGGTGCACCTCCATCTCCTCGGCGATGTCCGAGACGAGCCGCAGCTGCAGGCTGACCTTGCTCTCCGAGAGTCGCGACTCGATGCCGGCGATGAGGTCGGTGAAGAAGGCCTCGGATCCGAGCGAGCGGGCAGGACGCGCGAGCGCGAATCCGACCGTGTTGGCGCGTGCGCCGACGAGCGCTCTGGCGGCGGAGCTCGGCTGCCAGTGGTTCTCCTCGACGATCGAGAGGATCCGCTGCCGGGTCTCGTCGCTCACGCCGGGACGACCGTTGAGGGCGAACGACACGGCACCGGGGGAGACACCGGCCATACGCGCGATGTCCGCGATTGTGACGCGTTTGCCGGAAGTCATGGGCATCACCCTACTTGATCGGTTTAGAGGCCAGGAAGTGCGAGTCGGAGCGCGGATCGCGAGTGGTGCTAGATCGCTTTAGTAAATCCGATAGCATTGTCGGCACCCCGTCCGCGCAGCGGACGTCCGTCGAGCCCCCTCTCACCGTCGAGCCCGGAGAACAGACCATGCATGACGACACCTCCCTCACCGTCGGCCGCGTCAAGCGCGTGCTCGACGAGCGCATCCGCCCGGCCGTCCATTCGGCCTCGGTCCCGCTGACGATCGAGGTGAACGAGCTCCCGGGAGAGCCCATCAGCCCCGCCGAGGGGCTGGCGCTGGACTTCGCGCCGGCATCCGTCCCCGCCCTCTGGGGACCCGCCTGGTCGACGACCTGGTTCAAGATCACCGGACGGGTTCCCGCCGAGTGGTCGGGACGCCGCGTCGAGGCGGTCATCGACCTCGGATTCGATATCAACATGCCCGGCTTCCAGTGCGAGGCGCTGGTCTACCGACCGGACGGCACGCCGGTCAAGAGCATCAACCCGCGCAACCAGTGGCTGCCGATCACCGAGACGGCGCACGGCGACGAGCCGGTGGAGCTGTACCTGGAGGCGGCAGCCAACCCGGTGCTGCTCGACTACCACCCCTTCCTCCCGACGCAGGAGGGCGACATCCAGACGTCCTCGCGCGAGCCGCTGTATCGCACACGCCGCATCGACCTCGCCGTGTTCGAGCAGGAGGTGTTCGAGCTCTCCCTCGACCTCGAGGTGCTGTTCGAGCTGCAGGCCGAGCTGCCGGCGACCTCGCCGCGGCGCATGCGGATCCTGCAGGCGATGGACGACGCGCTCGACGTGCTCGACCTGCAGCGCATCGTCGAGACCGCGCCCGATGCGCGCGCCAGACTCGCCCCCGCTCTCGCGGCTCCGGCCGAGGCCAGCGCCCACCGCATCTCGGCCGTCGGACACGCGCACATCGACTCCGCCTGGCTGTGGCCGGTGCGCGAGACCATCCGCAAGGTCGCCCGCACCACCTCGTCGATGACCACGCTGATCGAGGAGCAGCCCGACTTCCTCTACGGCATGTCCAGCGCCCAGCAGTACGCCTGGATCAAGGAGCACCGGCCGGAGGTCTACGTCAGGGTCAAGGCAGCCGTCGCCCAGGGGCGCTTCCTGCCGCTCGGCGGCATGTGGGTCGAATCCGACACCGTGATGCCGTCCGGCGAGTCGCTCGTGCGGCAGTTCTCATTCGGTCAGCGGTTCTTCGAGCGGGAGTTCGGCATCCGCTCGAAAGGCGTCTGGCTCCCCGACAGCTTCGGCTATTCGCCGGCGCTGCCTCAGCTCATGCGGCGCGCGGGCTTCGAGTGGTTCTTCACGCAGAAGATCTCCTGGAACCAGCAGAACGTGTTCCCGCATCACACCTTCCTCTGGGAGGGCATCGACGGTTCGCAGGTGTTCACGCACTTCCCGTCGATGGACACGTACAACTCGCAGCTCAGCGGCATGGAGGTCGCGAAGGCGTCTCGCCAGTTCAAGGAGAGCCGGATCACCTCGCGCTCGATCGCGCCGGTGGGCTGGGGCGACGGCGGCGGCGGGACGACCCGCGAGATGACCGGCAAGGCGAAGCGTCTCGAGAACCTCGAAGGCAGCGCCCAGGTCGTGTGGGAGCACCCGGACGACTTCTTCGACGCCGCCAGAGCCGAGCTCCCGAACCCGGCGGTCTGGGTCGGCGAGCTGTACCTCGAGCTCCACCGCGGAACCCTCACCAGTCAGCACGCCACGAAGGCGCTGCACCGCTGGGCAGAGCACGCGCTGGTCGAGGCGGAGCTGTGGGCGGCGACGGATGCCGTGCGCACCGGCACCGCCTACCCGCAGGCCGAGTTCGATCGACTGTGGGAGACCGTGCTCCTGCACGAGTTCCACGACATCCTCCCCGGCACGTCGATCGCGTGGGTGCACCGGGAGGCCGTCGAGGTCCTCTCGAACGTGCTGTCGGATGCCCGCGACCTCGCGGATGCCGCCCGCCGCTCGCTCGCGGGCGAGGGTGACCGTGCTCTGCGGTTCGTGCCGACCTCCGTCGGCACCTCCGTCGGCGGCGGCCATGCACTCGGTGCATCCTTCGCGGATGCCGAGAGCACTGCCGAAGCGGCATCCGTCCTGCTCTCCGGCGAGGACGGCGGATGGCGACTCGAGAATGAACTGGTCTCGGTGCTGGTCTCCGCCGAGGGGCTCATCGTCTCGGCTGTCGACAAGGCGACGGGGCGCGAGGCGGTCGCCGAAGGCCGAGCCGCCAACCTCTTCCAGCTGCACCAGGACTTCCCCAACATGTGGGACGCGTGGGACATCGACAAGTACTACCGGAACAGTGTCGACGACGTGACGGCCGCCGCATCGATCACGGCCTCCGTCGTCGATGGCGTCGCGAGCGTCGTGGTGACGAGGTCGTTCTCGGAGTCGACGATCGAGCAGACGATCACCCTCGCCCCCGGAGAGCGCACCGTGCTGCTGCGCAACGACGTCGACTGGCACGAGACGGAGAAGCTGCTCAAGCTCGCCTTCCCGCTCGACATCCAGGCCACGCACACCGAGGCGGAGACGCAGTTCGGGTACCAGTCGCGTGTCACGCACACCAACACCAGCTGGGAGGCGGCGAAGTTCGAGACGTCGATGCACCGTTTCGTGCTGGTGCGTGAGCAGGACTTCGGCGTCGCCCTGGTCAACGACTCGATCTACGGCTACGACACGTCGCGCGAGGTCTCGGACGACGCGGTGTCGACGACGGTGCGGCTCTCGCTGCTCCGCGCGCCGCGGTTCCCCGACCCCGACACCGATCACGGGCACCACGAGATCACGATCGGCTTCGTGATCGGGGCGGATGCCGCGGTCGCGACGACCGAGGGCATCCGGCTCAACACCATGCCCTCGCTGGTGCGTGGTGCCCGCGAGGTCGCCCCGCTCGTCTCGGTCCAGGGCGACGGCATCGTCGTCTCGGGCGTGAAGCTCGCGGACGACGGGTCCGGTGACGTGATCGTGCGCCTGTACGAGGCGCTCGGACGCCGTGCCGTCGGCGCGCTCACGGCGGACTTCGAGCATCGGGAGATCCGCGAGGTCTCCCTCATCGAGGATGAGATCGCGGAGCCCCGCACGGGCGGTGAGCTGCGGCTGCGGCCGTTCGAGGTGCGGACCCTGCGCATCGCGCGCTGAGGCCGGGGCGCCGGTTCCTGGCACCCAGGGCGTTCCGCGTCGAGATCAGCTCGCGGCGCGGAACGCCTCGTAGTCGGCGAGCGATACCGCCGCATACGCGTGCGCCCACTGCAGGAGGGATGCGGCGACGCTGCGTCCGCCGCCGATGTAACCGGCGACCTCGGCCGCGGTGACCGACTGGCTGTGGGCGCGTGCGATGACCGCCGCGCACGCCTGCGCGTACGTGACGAACGGTCCGTCGTCGAGCTCCTCGACCTCCACGCTGCCCTTCATGTCGTGGAACTGGCGGGCGTAGAAGTCTGCTGACGGGCTGCGCAGATGACCGAGGAACGGATCGGACAGTGCCTGCAGGATCCGCTGCATCGAGACGACCCTCGCCCCCTCGCCGTGTGCGTCGATCAGGTCGCGCAGCGACGCGGGCTGCTCGATGCGCCCGTACTCGACGAGAACGCTCTGCGATGCCTGCTTCGGCTGCATGAGCAGAGTGCCGTCCTCTCCGTCCTGGAAGAGCACGAGGTAGCAGCGCGTCCCGACGCTGCCGACGCCGACCACCCGTCGGGCGACGTCGCTGACGGCATAGTGCTCGAACAGGAGGGCGATGTCGGCGTTCGCCGTGCGCCGGTACTGCTCGACGAGGTCGTGCACCAGGAGGCGCAGGTCGTCGTCGATCGGCGTCGTGGTCGGTGCCTGATGCACGAAACGACGACGGCCGGCGGCATCCGCTTCCGTCAGCCGTCGTACCGCGCGCTCGCCGGTGCGGCGCTGGGCCTGGGCGACGGCGGCGCTGATCGCGCGCCGCGAGGGCTTGTCGAGCATGCCGCGCGTGGACTCCACGTCGAAGTGGGTGAAGTAGCGCTCTTTCGGGCTGAGGGCGGTGATGCGCCGGATGCCGCGCGCGTAGGAGTCGACGGCGGCGAGCACGGCCTGGTCGATCACGGCATCCGCGCGCCCGGTGGCTCGCCCTCCGACGACGATGCTGGCCGCGAGGCGTTTCACATCCCACTCCCACGGAGCCCAGGCGGCCTCGTCGAAATCGTTGAGATCGAACATCAGGCTCCGCTGCGCTGAGGCGTAGAAGCCGAAGTTCGACACATGGGCGTCGCCGCAGGACGCCACCAGGATGCCGCTGTGCGGCGCGTCGCCCAGGTCGGCGGCCATCAGCGCGGCCGTACCGCGGTAGAAGGCGAACGGACTGGCCGCCATCCGTTCCGCCCGCAGGGGCACGAGCTCGGGGATGCGTGTGCGGTCCTGTCGTGCCAGGATGCCCAGCGGATCACGCTCACCCGCGCCGAGGTCGGCGAGGGCGCGACGTGGAGTGCTGCGGCGCGCATCGGCCCCTCTGGCGCGGAGCCGGGCGGGGGATGGCGGCGCTGACCACTCTGTGCTCATCGGGCCATTGTGGCAGTCGGTCTGCGGGAGGACGATAGGCGGATGGCGACCATCGACGACGTCCGTGAGATCGCTCTCACGCTCCCCGGTGTGACGGAGCGGGTCGGCGGTCACACCGGCGAGCCGTCCTGGCGGCTGCCCAGCGGGCAGATCGCCTGGATCCGCGGACCCAGCAAGGTGGATCTGCGTCAGCTCGCCGACCTCGGCCTGGAGTGGCCGGACGGGCCCGTGCTCGGCGTCCGAGTCGGAAGTGTGGAGGAGAAGGCCGCGCTGCTCGCCGCCGAACCGGACGGACTGTTCTCCATCCCGCACTTCGACGGATACCCGGGGCTGCTCGTGCGGTTGGACGCCGTCGAACGCGACCGGCTGGCCGAGATCCTCGCGGACGCCTGGCTCGTCAGGGCACCCGTGCTCGTGGCGAAGAAGTGGCTCGCGGAGCGCGGGCTGGACTGATCGCGGGCGAGGGCTGGCAGGCTGGATGCCAGTGCTCAGGGTGCCACTGCGCGGTCGGGTCGGGGTGCGGGATGTCAGTGCCCCGGCGGGCAGTGCTCAGTCGGGCAGGAGGAGGGGGCGTGCCGCCGCCAGGAAGGCGCGTGGATCGTCGGCCCAGAGCCGGACTCGATCGACCACGTGGATCCCGCCCTTCGGCGCGAGTCCTGGCAGGCGGATCTCGACGGGGCGCTCGAGCTCGATGTTGGTCTCGTCCTGCATCCGCTCCGCATACTCCGAGCCGGTGACGCGGCGCTGCTTCGGTTCGTCGACGCGTCGGTCGATCGCGACGGAGGCGATGTCGCTCCAGGCGAGGGGGACGTCGAGTTCCAATCCGCTGCGCACGCGCACACCGTCGGGGCCGACGGTGTGCGGCCGCATCAGCATCGCGCAGAGGAGTCCGAGCATCCAGGTGACGCCCCAGATCCCGAGGATCAGGAGTGGGATGCGGACGGCCGGCCACGGGTGCACGATCAGATCGGTGATCGGGATCTCCACGGCGGAGAGGCCGATGAAGATGGACAGCACCGTCAGCACGGGGCGGTGGTAGCCGATTCCCGTCGCGCCTTTCGCCACGGCGGGGCGGCGCGCGATCGCCCGGCCGATGCTGGAGTACACGCGAAGCTCGGCGATCCATGCTCTGCGCAGGAAGTCGAGTGCGCGGGCGAGCGGCGTCGGGTTGGGTGCCGGGGTGGGTGTCGTGGCGTGCAGTTGCTCGGTCATGGCGTCGCGGGGGTGTCGGGGGCGGTTGGGGTGGGTGGTGTGGTTGGGGTGGCCGGTGCTGTGTCGTTCGTGGCGGCGTGGACGAGTCGCTCGAGGTGTGTCGCCACCGCGGTCAGGCCCCTCTCGAGAGCGGGCCGGTCCTCCGGTGCGACCGCCTCGAGAAGGGAGGCATTGAGTTCGGCGTGCTCCTCCTGCATCCGAGCCATGGTCGCCTTCGCGTCATCGGTCAGCTCGACCAGGACGGCTCGTCGGTCGGTGGGATGCGGCGTGCGGCGGACATGTCCGGAGCGCTCGAGGGCATCGACGAGCCCGGTGATGTTGCGCGGGGTGACCTCGCACAGTGTCGCAAGGGTCTGCTGGGTGGAGGGGCCGGAATGCTGCAGAACCCAGAGCAGATGGACCCTGGTCGGCGTCAGGTCGGTGCCCGCGAAGGCTCGCGCCATGTCCCTCTGGAACAGGTCGCCGATCTGCAGGAGTCGGTCGACGAAGAGGATGTCCATGATTGTGATGGTACTACATTGTTACCTATATTCACTATTTTGGCTTCGGTGGGTGACCGTTAGGGTCGATTCCGCACCGGGAGGCGGTGGCGGGGTCGATTCCGCACCGGTGCCGCTAGCGCGGTCGATTCCGCACCGTGCGTCGCTGGCGGGGTCGATTTCGCACCGTGCGTCGCTGGCGGGGTCGATTTCGCACCGGGAATGGCCTCCAGCGGTGCGAATTTGACCCCGCACTGAGCGGGCGGTGGATTTCGGCGTTCGTCCATGGTTTCGGAGCGCCATCCCTCCCTGTCCTCACGGGCCCCCGCTTCGCGTCCGTGCGCTCTTGTTCATCTCCTCTGATCCGTCCTCTGCGCTCTGCCTCGGTTGTTCACTCCGTTGTGTCTGGTCCGGTTCGGGCGCTCCGGTCCGTCTCGCGTTCCCCTGGTCGGGTTCTCCGGTCCCCCTCGCGTTCCCCTGGTCGGGTTCTCCGTTCCCCCTCGCGTTCCCCTGGTCGGGTTCTCCGGTCCCGTTCGCTCTCCCCAGTTCAGGCTCTTTCGCGTGCTATGCCGGGAGATTGGAATACGGGGTCTGATCTGGGGTTCTGGGGGGTGGTTTCGGGGGGCGAATGTCGGTGGGGTGGGGTTGACTGGCGGGTATGAACAGCACCGTGCAGCGTTTGGATCAGGTCATCAGTGACCTGTCCGGGGTGTTGTGTGATGACGTGTTGGCGGGGTTGTCAGACGCGGAGCGGGTGGAGGTGCTGCAGCGGGCGGGGGCGGCGTTTCGGCGGGCGGAAGCGGTGGTGGTGGAGACGCTCGCGACGGCGGATGCGGTGGGGTTCCCGCATGCGGTGGGGTGTCGGAACGCGACCGAGTTGTTGCAGCGGACGGTGCGGGTCGAGGTGCGTTCGGCGACGCGGGTGGGGACGACGGTGACGCGGGTGCGTCGGGAGTCGAGTCTGGTGTCGGGGGAGCGGCTCCCGGCCCGGTGGCCGCATATGCGGGAGGCCCTGTTGGATGGGGTGGTGGGGGTGGCGGGGTTCTTGGCGGCGACGGGTCCGATCGAGAAGGTCTGGGACCGGCTGAGCACCGATCAGCGTCTCGCCGCGGACCTCGCCCTGGCCGGTGCTGCCCGCGGGCACGGTCTCGCCCCGGTCGATGACCCCGACGGTGACGACCCCGACGCGAGTGACGTGGATGACGCTGACGAGGCTGCGGATGCGGAGGCGGGCGTCGATGACGATGGCCCTGCTCCGACGACGGATGATCTGTCGAGCCTGGGGGAGGGTCTTGCGTCGATCTTCGATCCGGATGGGGAAGAGCCTAAGGATGAGGATGCGCGGCGTCGCCGGGGTGTGACGATCGGCCGGTTGAAGAACGGCTTGCACGCGATCCGCGGGTATCTCACCCCGGAGGTCGCAGCACAGTTGCTGCTGATCATGGACGCGATCCTGAACCCCAAAGGCCCGGGAGCTCCGATGCCCGGGGTGTTCTTCACCCCCAGTGACACCAGCACTGCCACCGACACCAGCACTGCCACCGACACCAGCACTTCCACCGACACCAGTGACACGGGCGCGAACTTCGAGTCGGCTGACTCCGCTGACGCTGACGCTGACGCTGACGCTGACGCTGACGCTGACGCTGACGCCGGCACGGATGCGACAGATGCTCACGATGGGGAGGATCCGTTCAATTCGGATCCGCGGAACGTGTTCGATGACCGCACGACGGAACAGAAACGCCATGACGCTCTCGCGGCTGCGCTCGCGATCGCCGCCCGCCACACGGACATGCCGACCCTGGGAGGGGCGGCGCCGACCGTGGTCGTCACCGTCGACGCGACCGATCTCGCCACCGGGACCGGGTGGGCGACCATCGCCCGCACGGGCGCACACCTGCCCGTCTCCGTCGCCGCACAGGCCGCATGTTCGGGGGCGATCCAGCGGGTCCTGTTCGATGAGGGCCGCATCATCGGGATCACCAGCACCGACCGGGTCTTCACCGTCCACCAACGCCGCGCGATCATCGCCCGCGACAAGGAATGCCTCATCCCCGGCTGTCACGTCCCCGCCTCCTGGTGTGAGATCCACCACGTCACCGAGCACGCCCGGGGTGGCCCCACCCACACCGACAACGGTGTCCCGTTGTGTTGGTGGCACCACCGCTCCCTGGGCACCTCCCTCTGGGAGATCCGCATGAACAACGGCCTCCCCCAAGTCAGAGGACCAGGATGGTGGGACCCCGCCCACCACTGGCGCACCCCACGACACAGCACACCAGCCGACTCGGGGAGCCCGCCGGGCAACACCCCACAACACGGCACCGTCGAACCGACACTCCGTCGCGCCGGCTGACCCAGCGACCGCCGGACTCGATCGTCAACGCACAATTCGCTCGTCAAAGGAGTACAACAGCACCATGAGCACAGACGTCGCAGGGATAGGTGGACTCTTCTTCCGCAGCAGAGATCCGGAGGCGCGCGCCGAGTGGTATCGCGAGCACCTCGGCATCGGCGCCGGGGACGAAGGCATGTGGAACCAGGAAGCCGGGATGACGGTGTTCGCCCCGTTCGCCTCGGACTCCGACTACTTCGCGGCCGATCAGCAGTTCATGATCAACCTTCGCGTGAAGAACCTCGAAGGCCTCGCCGCGCGACTCGAGGCGGCGGGGATTCCCGTCGAACGCAGAGACGAATGGAACACCGACGAGTACGGCACGTTCGCGCGGATCCACGATCCCGAGGGGCTGGCGATCGAACTCTGGGAGCCGCCGACGACAGCCGACGAGAGCTGACCAGCCCGCCCCGAACCTGACCAGCCCGCCCCGAACCTGACCAGCCCGCCCCGAACCTGACCAGCCCGCCCCGAACCTGACCAGACCCCCCGAGCCCCGATCAGGCCGGGTCGAGTCGCAGCACTTCGGGCGACTCGCCGCCGGTCAGCTCGTCGGCGATGCGGATGCTTCGAGCCAGGTCGTCGAGCGCACCGTCGAGGGCTCCGAAGCGCTCGCGGTCGCTGCTGACGGCGGTCAAAGTCACGAGGTGGGTACCGGTGTCCCAGGTGTACGTCACGAATGGAGGCGTCGCGGGCGTCGGCGGCATCGCCACCACGAGCTTCTCCCCGGTGCCCAGCCAGCGACTCGAAAACGACTGCGTGTCGTCGTAGTCCATCGGCATCGAGGCTCGGGCGATGCGCACCTCCGGAGTCAGCGCCTGCACCGTCGCCATCGCGACCACCAGCTCGGGGTCGGCCTTCCACGTCCACACCAGCACCCGGGCGTCGGCCCGCCGCATCAGCAGCGGGGCGGCCTGGCTCATCGCCCACGCACCCAACCGGGACCCCGGTCGCTCAGTGACACCGATGGCCGAGTTCACCTGTCCCAGCAGCATCCGGATCGCCGCCTTGCGATGGCGGCGCCCCCGCCACCCCAGCGACTCCGTCACGGGGATCCACAGCTGGGGGTCGGCGTCGGCAGTCAGTCGCATGGCTCCACGCTAGAGGGTGAGGCTGAGGGATGCCGGTAAGCCTCGGCCGCCCGATCAGGGCCCTCGGGTAGAGTGGCCAGCGCCCGATCGGGCTCCCTGGCCGCCGTACCGTAAGGCAGAATGTCCTCCTCTACCTCCGATCCGACGAGTGCTCCCGACGTCGCCCCCGACTCCGGACAGCGCCCGCTGCGCATCCTGATCGGATGCGACACCTTCGCACCCGACATCAACGGCGCCGCCCGCTTCGCCGAGCGTCTCGCAGCGGGTCTGGTGCAGCGCGGACACGACGTGCACGTCTCTGCGCCCAACCAGGCGTACCGCCGCACGACGCCGCGCACCGAGGTGATCGAGGGCGAGCCGATGACGCTTCACCGGCTTCCGTCGGTGCGCTGGTTGCCGCACGACTGGCTGCGCTTCGTCTGGCCGTGGCGCGCCAAGCACTACGCGCGGAAGGTGCTCGACCGAGTGCAGCCTGATGTCGTCCACATCCAGTCGCACATCGTGATCGGTCGCGGCCTGGCTCGGATCGCCCACCAACGGGGCATTCCTGTCATCGCCACGAACCACGTGATGGCCGAGAACATCCTCGACCACTCTGTGTTCCCCGACTTCATCAATCTCCCGATCATCAAGCTCGCCTGGGCCGATGCCGCGCGCACGCTCAAGCTCACCCGCGCGGTCACGACGCCCACGCGCCGAGCCGCGGACTTCCTCGAGAAGACGATCGACCTCACCGGTGTCATCCCTGTCAGCTGCGGCATCGACCGCACGCAGTACTTCCCGGTGATCGGTCCGCGCGAGCGGAACCGCCTGATCTTCGTCGGCCGCCTCACGGCGGAGAAGGAGATCGAGGTCATCCTGCACGCGATGACGAAGCTCGACCCCGCGCTCGAGACGACCTTCGACATCGTCGGCGGCGGCGATCAGCGCAAGAAGCTCGAGCACCTGGCCCACGATCTCGGCCTCGATGAGCAGGTCGTCTTCCACGGCCGCACCACCGATGAGGAACTGCGGGCGCTGCTCTCGCGCGCCTCGGTCTTCACGATCGCGTCGATCGCCGAGCTGCAGTCGATCGCGACCATGGAGGCTATGGCCTCGGCCCTGCCGATCGTCGCGGCGAACGCGGTCGCGCTGCCGCACCTCGTGCATGACGGTGAGAACGGGTACCTGTTCGAGCCGGGCAACGCCGACGCCCTCGCCGCACGGCTGACCGATGTGCTGACTGCCGACCGTGCGGAGTTCGAGCGGATGCAGCAGGCATCCCTCGACGGCGTCGTGATCCACGACATCAACCGCACACTCGACACCTTCGAGGCGCTCTACCGCGACGAGCCGCTGCCCGAGTGACCTCGCGCGCCATGCACATCGTCTTCTTCGCCGACCAGCACCTCGACTCGCTCGGCGGAGCGCAGGTGTCGATGCGACTGCAGCGCGAGTTCCTCGAACGGGCCGGGCACACCGTGACAGTGGTGGCGCCCCGGATGCACGGCGCGCGCGCCGGTCGCAGTGGCACCCTCTCCTCCATCGATCTGCCATCCGTGCCGATCACCGTCGACCGCGAGTACTCGATGAGCTGGCCCGGACGAGCCACGGATCGTTTCCTCGACCGTGCGATGACCCGCCGTCCTCCGGTGGACCTCGTCCACGTGCAGGCCGACTTCTGGGGCGCGTTCATCGGCCGCCGCTACGCTACGCGGCACGGCATCCCCGTCATCGTCACCATGCACAACCGGGTGGATGTCGGCATCGCCGCCGTCACTCCGCTGCACCGGCCGGTGCTCGCGGCGCTCAACCTCTGGCGCCGCGCCACGCTGCGGGACGCCGTCGAGAAGGCCGCCGGCAGCGACAGCGTGCGCGGGGTCGAGAACGGGCGAGACAGTGAGAGCGTGCGCGGCAGCGACGGCTGGGCGTTCCTGCGCGGCCTCGCCCGCGGAGCATCCGCCGTGACCGCGCCATCGACCCACTTCGCCCGTCGCCTCGAAGAGCACGGCGTCTTCACTCCGGTCGACGTCGTCTGGAACGGCATCGACGACGACATCCGAGAGGCGACGCTGGCCACAGCACCGTCGGATCGCGAACCGGGCCGGCCGCGCTTCGTGTGGCTCGGGCGTATGAGCCCCGAGAAGCGCCTGTTGCCGTTCCTCGAGGCGTTCGTGGACTCAGGGGTCGACGCCGACCTCGAGATCATCGGCGGTGGTGCGCAGCGTCCTGCCGCCGAGAGGATCGTCGCCGGTACGGCGAATGTCCGCTTCGCCGGCAAGCTCAGCTACGAGAAGACCCTCGCTCGCATCGCCGCGGCGGACGCGCTCGTCCAGACGTCCATCGGATTCGAGACGCAGGGGATGACTCCGTTCGAAGCGGCGACCCTCGGTACACCGTCCGTCATCAGCGACCCCGACATCGCGGCCGAGCTCGGAGGAGGACTCTGGGCGGTCCCGGGAGCCGAGGGCAACGAGGAGCAGCGCAAGGCGGGTCTCGTGGAGGTACTCCGACGCGCCGCCTCCGACATCGCCGCAGGCACAGCGCCCGTTCCGATGCGGGAAGTGGCGGAGGCCTTCCGCCAGTCGTCGCGCACCGCGGCCATGATCGAGGTGTACCGGCGCGTGCTCGCGCGCTGAATGCGGCCCGCGTCGGTCGGCTGATCATCGCGTGCCCGTGCAGGGATGACGGCGCGTGCTCTTGTCGTGCTGCAGAGTGCGAGCGTTGAGTGTCGGCGGCGTGCCCGAAGCCGGAGTATCAGAAGCCGATGTAGTACATCAGGCTCGACATCCACGACACCAGAACGGTGGCGACGGTGCTGCCGGCGAGACCGACGGCGATCGCGGCGAGCAGATGCGGTGCCGGGCGGCGCAGCGCGATGAGGCCGAGCACGAGTCCGGCGACGGCGGCGATCAGGACGACGACCAGGATGAGGTTCGACACCACCTCGACGGCGTCGTATCCGACGCTGGAGTACAGGAACGGGGTGATCAGCAGCACGAACAGGTCGGCCGCGACCGCGAGCAGTGCGACGATGAACGCCGTGCGCCCGAGGTTGCCGCGGGCGCCCGGGCCGGTGGTGCCCTGCGGGACGCCGGCGGCGGGCGAACCGTACGGCTGGCCGGGCTGAGCGTAGGGCTGGCCGGGCTGAGCGTAGGGCTGGCCGGGCTGAGCGTAGGGCTGGCCCGGCTGCGAGTAGGGCTGGCCGGGCTGCGAGTACGGCTGACCCGGCTGGGCATACGGCTGGCCGGGATGGGAGGACGCCTGGCCGGGGCGCGGCTGCCCCTGATGGACAGAAGACTGGTCTGGCTGGGCATACGGCTGGCCGGGCTGCGAGTACGGCTGGCCGAGCTGCGGGTCGGGCTGGGGCTGCTGCGGATCTGTCATGGATGTCTCCGGGCTCAGAACGTGAAGGCGTAGAAGAGGTTCGACACCCAGGAGATGACGATTCCGGCGATCTGCGTCGCCGCGATGCCGATCGCGATGCCCGCCAGGATCGGCGAGCCCGGACGGCGCACCGCCATGAGGCCCAGAATGAGCGCGACGATCGCGACCACGAGCACCAGCCCGTTCCCGACCGCGCTGACGAGCCCGATGGCGTAGGTGTCCTGAAGCGTGCGGATGATCACGGGGAACGCGAGGGCTACGAGGAACCCGATGGCCAACGAGGCGAGCGAGAGGATGAGGGCGACTCGGCCGAGACCGTTGCCGGGGGCTTTCGCCGGCGCGCCCGGGTACGAGTGCGTCTGGCCCGACAGGTACGGCTGCCCCGGATGCTGCGGCTGCCCTTGATACTGCTGATTCTGCTGCTGCTGGCCAGGAATCCGGTGCGGCTGGTCAGGATGCTGCTGCGCGGGTGGCTGCTGCGGCTGGCCTTGATACTGCTGTTTCTGCTGCTGCTGGCCAGGAGTCCGGTGCGGCTGGTCAGGATGCTGCTGCGCGGGTGGCTGCTGCGGCTCGCTCATGTCACGAGCGTAGCCCGCGCTGTCGGGTCCGCGGGAGACCCTTGCGCGAAGCGGGTGAGGGGGCCTCCGCTTCAGCGGTAGAGGTGGCCGGCTTCGGCGCTGTCCAGACTGTCGCGTCGGCTGACGCGGGACCAATCGGTGGGGATGGGGCGGTAGCCGTCGCGACGGAGCTCGACGATGGTGGCGACGAGCGCCCACAGGCCGAGGGCGAGGAGTGCGATGAGAATTATCATGGCAGAAACGCTACGTTCACTCTTGATCTGCCACGAGTGGCCGAATAGACTCTGAACGTAGGAAATCTGCCAAACCCCGGGAGTGCCTCATGCTGAAGACCGTCGCCTGCATCATCCAGGACGGTTTCGCGCCGTTCGAGTTCGGTCTCGCGTGCGAGGCTTTCGGACTCGACCGATCGAACGACGGGGTGCCGAACTTCGACTTCCGCGTCATCGCTCCGCATCCGGGGGTCGTGACCTCGAAGCTGGGGTTCTCTCTGAACGTCGAGCACGACCTGTCATTCGCCTACGAGGCCGACCTCGTCATCTTCTGCCCGGTGCCCAGGGAGTACTGGGGCCAGATCGACCCGTTGCTGCTCGAGGTCGCGCGGGATGCCGTCGCGCGCGGCGCGTGGGTGCTGACGATCTGCAGCGGCTCGTTCATCCTGGGAGCGGCGGGAGTGCTCGACGGGCGACGCGCGACCACGCACTGGATGTACTCCGAGGTGATGGCCGAGATGTACCCGCAGATCGACATCGACCCCGATGTGCTCTTCGTGCAGGACGGGCGGATCATCACGAGTGCGGGCACTGCGGCGGGCATCGATGCCTGCCTGCACCTGCTCCGCCAGGAGCTCGGGGCCGAGCTCACCAACCGCATCGCCCGGCGCATGGTCGTGCCGCCGCAGCGCGACGGTGGCCAGGCGCAGTTCATCGACCGCCCCATCCCGGTCGTGCCGAGCGATTCGCTCGCCGCCGTCGCCGACTGGGCCGTCGAGCATCTGCGCGATGACCTGGGTGTCGATCAACTCGCCGCCCGTGCGCTGATGTCGCCGCGGACCTTCGCCCGGCGGTTCAAGGCCGAGTACGGCGCGACGCCGGCGGCGTGGCTCGCCCGGCAGCGGGTGCTGCATGCGCAGCGGCTGCTCGAGCGCAGCGACCTGCCGCTCGAGCAGATCGCCGACGAGTGCGGCTTCGGATCAGCCGCTGTGCTGCGACAGAACTTCTCGCGAGTGCTCGGGACGACGCCGACGGCCTACCGCGCGCGCTTCTCGTGTGCGGACGACGCCGAGTCGTCTGCGGCCTGACCGCCCGGTGCCGCATCCCAGTGCCCGGGGCTCGGCAGCGCCTGATAATCGACTTCGACTGCTGCTGGCGTGATCTCCGCCGTGCAGTACAGCAGCGACTGGGTCGGGTAGCCGTGCGGGCGGTTGTCGCGGATGATCGCCCGATCGTCTTGCGGGTCGAGTCGTGCGGACGACGCGAGAAGGCCCGTCCACGCGCTCGCCCAGTCCGCGCTCTCGGCCGTCGGACCCAGCGCGCGGAACTCGGGCAGCCAGGCGGCGATGCGCGCTGTGCCAGGGTCGTCGACATCGTCGTGGGCGATCATGTGGATGCCGTCGGCGAGTGCCGTCTCGCGCAGGTCGGCGCCGTCCCAGCTGAGCACCCGCGCTCCGTCAGGACCGACCTCGAGCAGGTTGAACCCATGCATGGGCAGCGGGGCGACAGGGGAGCGGCCCAGAGCGGATTCGAGCACGAGGGAGCCGCGGGACACCGCTGCGTCCGCGGCGAGGTCGCCCACGTCTGCCCTGTTCAGCAGGACGGCGAGCCGTCTCTCGGAGGCGTTCACCGCCATCCAGGCGCCACCGGCCCGACGGTCGCGGATGCCCGAGACGCCGGGGTACGCGTCCGGCCACCAGTCGCCCAGAGCATCCCATTCGCGCTGCGGATCCTCGTCGCGCACGGCGAGCAGCCGGGCGTCACCGGTCCCTGCCACGTCGATCACCACTGTGCACACGGCCCTCATTCTACGAGCGGGGCATGGGTGCGGGCCCGACGAGCGGGCCGGACGAGCGGACCGGACGAGCGGGGTGCGAGAGCGGGCCCATGAGACCGGATGCTGCGGCAGAATCGAATCGTGAACATCGTCGTCGGGGTTACGGGTGGCATCGCCGCATACAAGACAGTGCACCTGGTGCGGCTGCTGACCAAGGCGGGTCATGACGTCACCGTCGTACCCACCGAGGACGCACTGCGCTTCGTGGGCACCCCGACCTGGGAGGCGCTGAGCCGGCATCCCGTCACGACCAGCGTGCACGACGATGTCGCCCGCGTCCGTCACGTCGCGCTCGGTCAGGGCGCCGACCTCGTCGTCGTCGCACCGGCGACCGCCAACTCGATCGCGAAGATCACCGCCGGCATCGCCGACGACCTGCTCGGCACGACGCTGCTCGCCACCGAAGCTCCGGTGCTGCTCGCCCCGGCCATGCACGCCGAGATGTGGCGGAACGCCGCCACGCAGGCCAACATCGCCACGCTCCGGAGTCGGGGCATGCACCTCGTCGGCCCCTCGGACGGCGAGCTCGCCGGCGGCGACAGCGGGCCGGGGCGCATGGCGGAACCGGAGGAGATCTTCGACAGGGTCGTCGCACTGCTCGGTCCGCGTGACTTCGAGGGGCTGCGCGTCGTGGTCTCCGCCGGAGGCACGCGCGAGCCGATCGACCCGGTGCGCTTCCTCGGCAACCGCTCCAGCGGACGCCAGGGGGCAGCGCTCGCCGCGGATGCCGCCGCACGGGGAGCCGAAGTGACCCTGGTCGCGGCGAACATCTCCGCCGACGTGCTGGCCGAGGCCCGGCATCCGTCCGTCCGGGTGGTGGCCGTGGGCACGGCCGCGGAACTCGCCACCGCGATGAAGGGAGCCGCCGCAGCTGCCGACGTCGTGGTCATGGCGGCGGCCGTCGCCGACTACCGTCCCGCCTCGGTCGCCGCACATAAGCTCACGAAGGAGCAGGGCGTACTCACCCACCTCGACCTCGTCGAGAACGAGGATGTCGTCGCCGCTCTCGCCTCGGCGCGTGCGCAGGGCGGGGCGCCGAGCGGGCAGACCATCGTCGCGTTCGCAGCCGAGACCTCCGAGGATGCCGAGGAGCGCCGCGACCGGGCCCGCCGCAAACGCGAGCGCAAGGGCGTCGACCTGCTCGCGGTCAATCTCGCCAACGCGGAGCGGGGGTTCGAGCGACTGGACAATGCGGTCGAGATCGTGGGCGAGGGGGGTGCCGTCGTGCGGGCAGCGGAGGGAACCAAACACCAGGTCGCGGCAGCGATTCTGGACGTTGTGCTCGGCGTGCGCTAAACTTGAGTCAAGTCCACTCAACTTTTCGGACGCTCATGCTGCGAACGCTGAGCCATCCGTGACCAGAAGGAGTCTCCCAGGAGGAACGCATGCCAGGCCCACAGAGCGCGCAGAACGATGACCAGCAGTCCGCCCTCGAGCAGTTCGGGATCAACCTCACCGACCGTGCCCGGCAGGGCAAGCTCGACCCGGTGATCGGTCGTGACAGTGAGATCCGCCGGGTCAGCCAGGTGCTCACCCGTCGCACGAAGAACAACCCCGTGCTGATCGGCGAGCCCGGCGTCGGCAAGACCGCCGTGGTAGAGGGGCTCGCGCAGCGCATCGTCGCCGGTGACGTGGCCGAATCCCTCAAGAACAAGGAACTGGTGTCTCTCGACATCTCGGCCCTCGTGGCCGGTGCGATGTACCGCGGCCAGTTCGAGGAGCGGCTGAAGAGCGTCCTCAAGGAGATCACCGAGTCCGAGGGGCAGATCATCACCTTAATCGATGAGCTGCACGTGCTGATGGGGGCGGGTGGTGGCGAGGGATCGGTCGCCGCATCCAACATGCTCAAGCCCATGCTCGCTCGAGGCGAGCTGCGTCTGATCGGTGCGACCACCCTCAACGAGTATCGCGAGTTCATCGAGAAGGATGCCGCCCTCGAGCGGCGCTTCCAGCAGGTCTACGTCGGCGAGCCGACCGTCGAGGACACGATCGCGATCCTGCGCGGACTCAAGGGGCGCTACGAGGCGCACCACGGGGTGACCATCTCCGACAGCGCCCTGGTCGCTGCCGCCGCCCTCTCGAACCGCTATCTGCCCGCCCGGCAGCTGCCCGACAAGGCGATCGACCTGATCGACGAGTCGATGTCGCGGCTCAAGATGGAGATCGACAGCTCGCCGGTCGAGATCGACCAGCTCAAGCGCCAGGTCGATCGGATGAAGCTCGAAGAACTCGCCCTCAAGCGCGAGAAGGACGCCGCGTCCAAGGAGCGCCTGAGCGCCCTGCGCGAGCAGCTCGTCGGCATGGAGGCCCAGCTCGCCGAGCTCGAGGCCCGCTGGGCGCGCGAGCGCCAGGGGCTGAACAGGGTCGGTGACCTCAAGAAGCAGCTCGACGATGCGGTCACGCAGCGCGATCTCGCGATGCGCGAGGCCGACTACACCCGCGCGTCGAAGCTCGAGTACGAGACCATCAAGCGCCTCGAGCGCGAGATCGCCGAGGCGGAGCAGGCCGAGGCCGCGGTTTCGACCGAGGGCCGCATGGTCAACGAGCAGGTCACGGACGAGGACATCGCCGCCGTGATCGCCGCATGGACCGGCATCCCCGTCGGTCGGCTGCTGCAGGGTGAGAGCGAGCGGCTGCTGCACCTCGAGTCCGAGCTCGGCCGGCGCCTCATCGGACAGAAGGATGCCGTCAAGGCGGTCTCGGACGCGGTCAGGCGCTCGCGCGCCGGCATCAGCGACCCCGGACGTCCGACCGGCTCGTTCCTCTTCCTCGGCCCCACCGGCGTCGGCAAGACCGAGCTCGCCAAGGCGCTCGCGGACTTCCTCTTCGACGACGAGCGCGCCATGGTGCGCATCGACATGTCGGAGTACGGCGAGAAGCACTCGGTCTCCCGGCTCGTCGGCGCCCCTCCCGGCTACGTCGGCTACGAGCAGGGCGGTCAGCTGACCGAGGCCGTGCGGCGGCGTCCGTACAGCGTCGTGCTGCTCGACGAGGTCGAGAAGGCGCACCCCGAGGTCTTCGACGTGCTGCTGCAGGTGCTCGACGACGGTCGCCTGACCGATGGCCAGGGGCGGACGGTCGACTTCTCGAACGTCATCCTGATCCTGACCTCGAACCTCGGATCGCCGATCCTCATCGACCCCATGCTCTCGCCCGATGAGAAGCGCGAGCAGGTGATGGCGCTCGTGCGCCAGGCGTTCCGTCCGGAGTTCCTGAACCGTCTCGACGACGTGGTGATGTTCTCGACGCTCACCGAAGACGACCTCGCGCAGATCGTCGAGCTGTCGATCGACCAGCTGCATCAGCGTCTGCACGATCGCCGGCTCACGCTCGCGGTCACCCCCGACGCGCGGTCGTGGCTGGCCGAGCGCGGCTACGACCCGGTGTTCGGCGCGCGGCCGCTGCGCCGCCTCATCCAGACCGAGGTGCAGAACAAGCTCGCCACCGCGCTTCTCGCGGGCGGGGTGCACGACGGCGACACGGTGCGGGTCGACGTCTCGGTCGACGGCAACAGCCTGGTGCTCACCTCGACCTCGCCCGAACCCGAGCCCGGCTCCGACGATGATGTGATCGAGGCCGAGCTGCTCGACGAGTAGCGGACCCGGGTATGACGAGAGGGGCGGATGGTGTCGCATCCGCCCCTCTCGTGTGTCGCCCGCGGGCGATGCGTCAGGCGCTGAGGACGACCGTCTCGGCGATCGGGCGGCGGACGCGCGGGGCGACCTCGCGCTCCTGCAGGACCTCCGGAAGCGTCTCGACATCGCCGAACTCGCCGACCGCGATGACGGTGGCAGGCACGAAGCGCTCGTCGAGATCGGCGAACTCGCGGACGACCTCGGGGTCGAAGCCGCTCATCTGGTGCACGACGAGTCCGTCGTGGTGCGCCTGCACGGAGAAGTGCGCGACCGCCTGGCCGAGGTCGTAGAAGGCGTGGGTGATCGGGGTGCCGTCTGCGGCTGCCGTCTCGGCGATCGCGACGACGAGCACGGCCGCGTTGCCGGCCCAGGCCTGGTTGAAGCCCATCAGTGAGTCGACGACCTGTGCGTGCAGAGCGGTGCCGCGGCGGGCGACGATGAAGCGCCACGGCTGCGAGTTGTTGGCCGAGGGGCTCCAGCGGGCGGCTTCGAGAGCGGTGGCGAGCTTGGCCTCGTCGATCGCGTTCTGCGCGTCGTAGGCGCGGGGGCTCCAGCGCCCGGCGAGGACGTCGAGGACGGGGTGCTCGGTGGGGGCGGTGCGATCGATCACGGGAGTGCTCACGGGTATGCCTTTCGACAGGAGTTTTCGACTGGGGTGGATCGGACTCCGTCGTCCGCGTACGAGGATCTCAACGAATGCATGTGAATGCATATTCCCGGCGATGACGGGTGTCGCCGCCTGCTCGTCGAAAGCGGTCAGGAACGGGTCGGGCAACCCAGCTGCTCGGCGACCGCGCGCATCGCGGCGGCGGCCTTCGGCACCGTCATAAGGGCGTTGCCGCCGACGATGTGGAGGCCGTACGCGTCTTCCAGGGCGACGAACGTCATGGCGAGCTGCTCGTCGTCGAGGCCAGGGTTGAAGACCCCTGCCTCGCGTCCGGCGGCGATCACGCCCCGGTACGTCTCGAGCTGGCGCACGTAGAGCTTCTGCACGAGCTCGTCATGCAGGGCGGAGTTGCCCGCGAGGACGTCGAACTCGTACAGCAGGCTCATCAGGGCGTCGTCCGGGCCGTCGGGGAGGCCGGCATCGATCGCGGCGCCGAGCCGGGCCCGAGGGTCGTCGATGCGGGCGAGCACGGCGTCGCGCTCGTCGCAGAAGCGCTGGATGCCCGCCGCGTGCGCCTCAACGAGCAGGGCGTCGAGGTCCTCGTAGTAATACAGGATCGCCCCGCGGGTGAGGCCGGCGGTCGCGGCCACGTCGGTGAGCGAGAGCGAGCGGAGTCCGTGCTCCTTGCCCGCCGCATAGGTGGCGTCGATGAGGGCTGCGCGCCGCTCCTCCTGTCGCCTGGGTCGTGCCATTCCTTGACACTACCGGAGCGCCGTGTCACACTCGGGGAGTTCTTTGACGTTGGAGTCAAAAAACTACCCGCACGACTCGGACCGCGACGAAGAGAGCCCGATCATGTCCCACCCGAACCCCGCAGCGGGGCTGCCCCCGCTGGACACCGCAGCGTCGACGACCCACGGCGGTCAGCTCTCGCGATCGGAGTCGGCGGCAACGTGCTCATCACGCTCTCCGGCATCTCGCCGGCCTCGAGCGTCTTCATCCTGGGCGGCGCCGCATTCGCCGGCTACGGCACCGGCGTCTTCTGGGGGTTCATCCTCGCCGGAGTGATCAGCCTGCTGGTCGCGCTCTGCTACGCGGAGCTCGGGTCGCGGCATCCGCTCGCCGGCGGTGACTACACCCTCGTCAGCCGCGTCCTCGGACCCGCCGCCGGGTCGGCCGTCTTCTTCATCAGCCTCATCTCGCTGCCCCTGATCGTGGCCATCTTCGCCCTCGGCGTCGCGGACTACCTCGGCGTCGCGATCGCGGGCCTCGACCCGCTGTGGACGGCGGTCGTCGTGATCGTGCTCGCCACGGTCACCGCGTGCTTCAACATCCGCACCAACGCCTGGGTGACCGGGGCGTTCCTGTTCATCGAGATGGCCGCGCTCGCCTACCTCACCGTCCTCGGGGCCATCCACATCGAACGCCCGCTCAGCGACCTGCTGAACCCGCAGGCGCTGAACGACGCCGGCGGCCTCGCGCCGCTCGGCATCGCGGGGCTCGTGCTGGCCGTGACGCAGGGCATCTTCTCGTACAACGGCTACGGCGGAGCGATCTACTTCGCCGAGGAGACGAAGGACGCCCGTCGCACCATCGCGAAGGCGCTGCTGTGGAGCGCGGTCATCACGGTGCTGGCCGAGATCATCCCGCTCACCGCGATCATGCTCGGTGCCGACACGCTGGAGGAGCTGTTCGGAGCGGACCTCCCGGTTGAGTCGTTCCTCTCCGCGCGTTCCGGCGATGCGGTGTCGACGGTCATCCTGATCGCGATCGCCCTCGCGATCGTCAACGCCATCATCGCCATCGTCCTGCAGGCAGGTCGCCTGCTGTTCGCGGCCGCTCGCGACGGAGCGATGCCGCCCGCCGTCGCCGGGAGGCTCGCCCGCGTCTCGCCGCGCACCCGGATGCCGGTCGCCTCGACGATCACGATGGGGGTCATCGCCCTGATCGGCTGCTTCGTCCCGTTCGACGTGCTGCTGAACGCGACAGGCTCGACCCTCGCCTTCTCCTACGGGTTCATCGCGCTCGCCGCCTTCGTCGTCCGCCGCCAGCCCGACGTCGCCGGCGGCAGCTACCGGATGCCGTGGTGGCCGCTTCCGCCCGTGATCGCGATGGTCGCGATCGCGACCATCTTCGTGATCGGCATCCTCGACCCTGCCCAGTGGCTGAGCCTCGGCATCTCCGCGGGGATCATCGCCGCAGGGTTCCTCTACTACGCGCTGTACCTGCGGGCGAACCCCGGCGCGATCCATCTGCTCGAGGCCGACGACGATGAGCGCACCGCATGAGCGTCGACACCCTGATCACCGGCGCCCGCGTTCGGACCTTCGATCCCGCGCAGCCCTGGGCGGAGACCGTCGGCATCGACGGGGACCGGATCGCCTATGTCGGACCGGCATCCGAGGCTCCGGTGGCCCGGCGCACGGTTCACGCGGAGGGGCGCCTGCTGACCCCGGGCATCATCGACAGTCACAACCATCTGCTGCTCGGCTTCGATGAGGACGCGGTGTCGCTGGAGGGGGCGCACACGCTGGACGAGGTGCGTCGCCGCATCGCCGAGTTCGCCGCCCGCCGCGCCGATCTGCCCTGGATCTGCGCGGAGAACGCCGTCTACTCGATCGTCGAGGGACGCCGCCCGAACGCCGCCGACCTCGCCGGGGTCACCGACCGCCCGGTGTTCGTCACGACCTATGATCAGCACTCGGTGTGGCTGAACGCGCAGGCGCTGCAGGTGCTGGGCATCGCGGACGGGCACGACATCGCCTGGGGACGCCCGGAGCGGGATGCGGCGACAGGCGCGGCGACGGGATGGGTGACCGACTTCTACACGAGTGCCATGACGATCGCCGGCCTCGCGGAGCTGCAGCGCGACATCCCGATGTACTCGCCGGAGCGTCGCTACCGCAAGCTCCTCTCGAGCATCCGGATGGCCACCGCGAGCGGCATCACGACCGCCGTCGAGCCGCAGGTGCCGCTGGCGGAGATCGGGCTGTTCCAGCGCGCGCTTGCCGCGGGCGAGCTGACCTCTCGAGTGATCACCGCCCTGTTCCACCCGGTCGGCGCCGACGGAGCGTTCCGGCAGCGGCTCGTCGAGGCCGTGCGCGAGGCGGCGTCGGATGCCGACGCCGAGGGGATGCTCCGGCTCGGACCGCTCAAGCTCTACGCCGACGACGTGATCGAACCGCACACCGCACTCATGCTCGAGGACTACGCGAATCGCCCTGGAGTGCGCGGGCGGCCGAGCTATCCCGGTCGAGAGCTCGTCGAGGTGATCTCCGAGCTCGACAGGCTCGGCTTCCAGACGCACACGCACGCGACGGGGGATGCCGGTATCCGCCTCGCCCTCGATGCGATCGAGCAGGCCGGTCGTCGCAACGGCACCGTCGATCGCCGACACGGTGTCGTGCACGTCGAGTGCCTGCATCCCGACGATCTGCCGCGATTCCGGCAGCTCGGTGTCACGGCGGCGATGCAGCCGAGGCACTGCTCGCCCGACCTCGTGGCCGGCACCTGGATGGAGAACATCGGCGAGGACCGCTGGTCGCGGGCGTGGCGGTTCCGGAGTCTGCTCGACAGTGGTGCGACCGTGGCCTTCTCCAGCGACTGGCAGGTCGGCGAGATGGACCCCCTGGTCGGGCTCTACTCCGCCGCGACCCGCGCGGGACTCGACGGAGCGGAGGCCTGGACGACCGGAGAATCAGTGGGCCTGGACCGATCGCTCGAGGCCTACACGGTCCACGGCGCCCGAGCCTGGCACGCCGAGGGCGACCGCGGCCGCCTGCGCGCAGGGATGCTCGCCGATCTGGTCGTGTGGTCGGATGATCTCTACCGTCACGCCGAGGATCCGGCCGGTCTCCTCGACCAGCACGCCGAACTCACGGTGGTCGGCGGGCGCTTCGCCCACTCTGCGGGAGCGCTCGCCGCGGCCACCGGTGCTCGTGCCGAAGACCCCGTCGCGGCCGGCATCGGCGTGGGGGACCAGCACGTGCACACGCACTGATCTCTGCTGTCGGACGAGCAGGAGCCGTCGTGCGACACCTGGCCGTCGTCCGGAAAGCTCAGGCGTCGTCCGGCAGGATCACGGCAGCAGCCTCCGCGAGCGCCTGGCGGACGGCTCTGATCGCGGGGGATGCCGCAGACACCCGACGGGCCGAGGAGAAGACCTCGCGTCGTGGTGCGCCAGGCAGCGGAGTCACGGCGACCGTCGGGTCATCGCCCGCCCAGACGAGCTCGGGCAGGAGGCCCACTGCGAGTCCGGCCCTGATCAGCCGGATGTGCGTGGTGAGGTCGGCGACCTCGAAGTGCACGTCCGGCTCGAAGCCGGCGGTGCGGCACAGCTGCTCGGCCCACGCGCGGGACGCCGTCCCTGCGGGCTCCAGCACCCAGGGCTCGTCCCTCGTGGCCCAGAGCGCCGCTGCGGCATCCGAGGCGGGTGTGCTTCCGGGGCGCCGGGCGAGCGTGATGGCGTCATGCGTGAGGACCACGCGATCGAGGTCGGCGTTGATCGGGCGGGTGCGTCCGGGGTACTGCTCGGCCAGCATGAGGTCGAAGTCGCGGCTCGCTACGCCGTCGAGGCTCGTCTCCGGATCGCACTCCGCGACGTCGACTCGGAGTGACGGATGCTGCTGCTGGAGAGCGAGCAGCGCCGGGGGCAGCAGCGCATGCGCAGCCGTCTGGAACACGGCGATGTGCACGGTGCCGGTGACCTCGGTGAGCGATTCCGCGACGGCCACCTCGGCGTGCTCGAGCTGGTCGAGGATGCCGATCGCCTGCTCGACCAGGACCGCGCCCTGCGGGGTGAGCTGGACGCCGCGGCCGACGCGCCGGAGCAGCGGCACGCCGACATCGCGCTCCAGTGCGCTCAGCTGCTGGGACACCGACGCCTTGCTGTAGGACAGCGCGTCAGCGACAGCCGACAGGGTGCCGCGGCGCGACAGTTCGACGAGCATCCGCAGTCGGTTGATGTCGAGCATCGCAGTCGTTCTCCCTGGGCGGGTCTGTTCAGTACGACTGAACAGAAAGCATCCAAATCGGTTGATAGACGTAGCCTACTCGCGGACCTGAGAATGATCGAAGCCGCACACGAACCCGGGTGTGCGATCTCCTGGAAGGTCCCCCGATGACTGTCGCCGCCGACACCACCACTCCGGCCACCACCCCGGCCGCCGCACCCACCACCGCCGAGGTCGCCGCCCTGGTGCAGCGCTGGCTCGCGGAGAGCGAGACCCACCCCGTCGAGCCCGCCGCCCAGCGCCTCGCCGAGGTTCTGAAGGACCCGAACGGACTCGCCTTCACGGTCGGCTTCGTCGACGGCGTGATGCGCCCGGAAGACCTCCGTGTCGCCGGTCGCGCGCTCGCCGACCTCTCGGAGATCACGCCGTCGCTGCTCCCCGGCTACCTCCGTGCGGCCATCAGGACGGGTGGATTCTGGGCGCCCAAGCTCCCGGGTGTCGTCGTGCCGATCTCCCGCCGCGTGCTGCGCGCGATGGTCGGGCACCTCGTGCTCGACGCGACCCCGTCGAAGCTCGGTCCGGCGATCGCGAAGCTGCGCAAGACCGGCAACCGCCTGAACCTCAACCTCCTCGGCGAGGCCGTGCTGGGAGAGCGCGAAGCCGGTCGTCGCCTGCAGGGCACGTACGACTTCCTCGCCCGCAAGGATGTCGACTACGTCTCGATCAAGGTGTCCAGCGTCGTCAGCCAGCTGTCGATGTGGTCCTTCGACGAAGCCGTCGCCGATGTGGTGACCAAGCTCACCCCCCTGTACGAGCTCGCCGCGACCTCGGAGGCCGCCGGCCGGACCAAGTTCATCAACCTCGACATGGAGGAGTTCCGCGACCTCGACCTCACGATCGCGGCCTTCACCAGCATCCTCGACCAGCCGGGCTTCGAGAACCTCGAGGCGGGCATCGTGCTGCAGGCGTACCTGCCGGACGCGCTCGGTGCGATGCAGCAGCTGCAGGAGTGGGCGACCGCCCGCCGTGCGAAGGGCGGCGCGCCGATCAAGGTGCGTGTCGTCAAGGGCGCGAACCTGGCGATGGAGGAGGTCGACTCGAAGGTGCACGGCTGGCCGCTGGCCACCTACGGCACCAAGCAGGACTCCGACACCAACTACAAGCGCGTGCTGGACTGGTCGATGACTCCGGAGCGCCTGGATGCCGTGCGCATCGGCGTCGCCGGGCACAACCTGTTCGACATCGCCTACACCTGGCTGCTCGCGCAGGCACGCGGGGTCACGGATGCCGTCGAGTACGAGATGCTGCTCGGCATGGCGACGGGGCAGGCCGAGGCCGTCCGCAAGGACGTCGGCCAGCTGCTGCTCTACACACCCGTCGTGAACCCCGCCGAGTTCGACGTGGCCATCGCGTACCTGGTGCGCCGACTGGAGGAGAACGCCAGCCCCGAGAACTTCATGTCGGCCGTGTTCGAGCTCGCCTCCGATCCCGCTCTGCTGACGCGGGAGCGCGAGCGCTTCGAGCGCTCGCTGGCAGGGCTCGAGGCCGACCGCTCGGTGCCCTCCTCGAATCGCGTGCAGGACCGTGCGGCCGAGGCTGCGGCCGGCGCAGGCGATGACCCCACCACCGGCTTCGAGAACCAGCCGGACAGCGACCCGGCGATTGCGGTCAACCGCGCCTGGGGCCGCGAGATCCTGCAGCGGTCGGTCGACTCGACTCTCGGCGTCGACGCGATCGCCGCGGCGCGGGTCGAGAGCGACGAGCAGCTCGACGACATCTTCGCCGCCGCCTCCGCCGCCGCGACGGCCTGGGCCGCGCGCCCCGCCGCTGAGCGCGCCGCCGTGCTGCACCGGGCCGGCGACGAGCTCGCCGCCCGACGCGGCCAGCTGATCGAGATCATGGCGCACGAGGCGGGCAAGACCATCGCCGAGGCCGACCCCGAGGTCTCAGAGGCGATCGACTTCGCGCACTACTACGCCGAGCGCGCCCTCGACCTCGAGAACGTCTCGGGTGCGGAGTTCGTCCCGTCGAAGGTGACCGTCGTCACGCCGCCTTGGAACTTCCCGGTCGCCATCCCCGCCGGCGGAGTGCTCGCAGGTCTCGCCTCCGGATCCGGTGTGATCATCAAGCCGGCGAAGCTGACGCAGCGCTGTGGCGCGGTCATGGTCGAGGCGCTGTGGGCCGCCGGAGTGCCGCGCGACCTGCTCGCCCTCGTCGACCTCGCGAACCGCGACCTCGGCACGCGTCTCGTCGCGAGCCCCGAGGTCGACCGGGTCATCCTCACCGGCGCCTACGAGACGGCGCAGCTGTTCCGCTCATTCCGATCCGACCTGCCGCTGCTCGCCGAGACCAGCGGCAAGAACGCGATCATCGTCACGCCGTCGGCCGACCTCGACCTGGCGGCAGCGGACGTCGCCCGCAGCGCGTTCGGCCACGCGGGGCAGAAGTGCTCGGCGGCATCCCTCGCGATCCTCGTGGGCTCGGTCGCCGACTCGCAGCGCTTCGAGCGTCAGCTCGTCGACGCGGTCACCTCGATGCGCGTGGGTCTGCCCGAGGACCCGGCGACGCAGATGGGCCCGATCATCGAGCCGGCGAACGGCAAGCTGCTGACCGCGCTGACGACCCTCGAGCGGGGCGAGCGCTGGCTCGTCGAGCCGAAGAAGCTCGACGACGAGGGCCGGCAGTGGACGCCCGGCGTCAAGATCGGCGTGGCCCCCGGCTCCACCACCCACCTGACCGAGTTCTTCGGACCCGTGCTCGGCATCATGCGCGCGAAGGACCTCGACGAGGCCATCCGCTTGCAGAACGCCGTGGACTACGGCCTCACCGCCGGCATCCATTCGCTCGACTCCGACGAGGTCGCCACCTGGCTCGACCGCGTCGAAGCCGGCAACCTCTACGTCAACCGCGGCATCACGGGTGCCATCGTGCAGCGTCAGCCCTTCGGCGGCTGGAAGCGCTCGGCCGTCGGCGCCGGTGCGAAGGCCGGTGGACCCAACTACCTGTTCGGACTCGGCGAGTGGGCTCCGGCCGAGCTCCCCGCCGCCGCCCCCGGTGCGGCGGTCGATTCCGCGGTGGACGCGGTGCTCACGGCAGCCGGATCCGACCTCGGCGCCGTCGAGATCGAATGGCTGCACCGTGCCGCCGCCTCCGACGAGCGCGCCTGGGTCGACGAGTTCGGTGCCGTCAGCGACAAGTCCGGTCTGGGAGTGGAGCGCAACGTCTTCCGCTACCGCCCGGTCGCTGTCGACGTGCGCATCGGCGAGGACGCACCTCTGGGCGACGGCATCCGCGTGATCGCCGCCGCGCTGCGCAGCGGCAGCCCGTTCACCGTGTCGGCATCCGCTCTGCCCTCGCGCGTCGAGAAGGCCCTGCGCGCCCAGGGTGTGACCCCGAAGATCGAGAATGATGCCGCGTGGGTCGCGCGCTACGCGAAGGCCGCGGCGAAGGCCCAGCACACCTGGCAGCGGGTACGACTGGTCGGCGGAGACGCTTCGGCACTGTTCGCGGCGCTCGGCGGAACCCCGGATGTCGCCGTCTGGTCGCACGCCGTCACGGGTGCGGGTCGCGTGGAGATGCTGCCGTTCCTGCACGAGCAGGCCGTCTCGATCACCAACCACCGGTTCGGCAACCCGACGACGCTGTCCGACGGCCTGATCTGACCCTGTCCTGATCTCCCCCTGTCCTGGTCTCCTCACCGGGCACAGCTTCGGAGCTGACGACCGACACGCCGCAGAAACGACGGATGCCGCGGCGTGTCGGCCGCGGCATCCGAAGTTGTGCCCGCAGAAGCGGGCAGGTGGAGGCAGTGATCAGCCGCGCAGCGCCTCGCCCAGCTTCACCCGCGAGCCCATGCGCAGCAGCGAGTTCTCGTAGATCTTCGCTCCGACGACGATGGCCGCGACGCAGCTGGCGAGCAGGATGACCAGGCTCAGCAGCGGCTCCCACCACTGCGCCTCGCCCACGAACAGCCGCATCGGCATCCCCACCGGAGCGGAGAAGGGCACGTACGACATGATCGTCAGCACCAGCGGGTTGTCGTTGAAGACGATCACGAGCACGTACGGCGCCATGATCAGCATCGTGATCGGGGTCGTCGTGGAGCCGATGTCCTCCTGACGCGACACCATCGATGCCGCGGCCGCGAAGAGCGCGGCGAGCAGGATGAAGCCGAAGAGGAAGAAGACGGCGAACCAGATGATGGGGGCGCCGAGCGTCGACAGCACCTCGCGTTGCCCCGTCACGATGAGCCCGATGGTCGCGACCGCCGCGAGGGCGAGGATCTGCCCCATCGCGAGGATCGTGTTGCCGATCACCTTGCCGGCCAGCAGCGTGCGGGCCGAGATCGTCGACAGCAGGATCTCGACCACGCGGGTCTGCTTCTCCTCCACGATGCTCTGCGCGATCGTGCCGCCGAAGGTCGCCGCCGCGCCCATGAACACGATGCCGAACGCGATCGCGATGAAGTATCGCAGCAGCGGGTTTGTCGTCGCCGGCTCCAGGATCTCGATCTCGGGAGACTGCGACAGCGCCGAGACGAGGCTCGTCGGGGCGTCCTTGAGCGCGACGACCGTCACACCGGTCGGACCGTCGCCGGGGAGTACCGCTGCGTCGACCTTCTCCGCGCGCAGGAGCTCTTCGGCCTCGGCCTGATCGGACACCTCGGTGATCTCGATATCGGGCAGAGCTGAGACGATGGACGCCGTCTCCGAGGTCACGGCCACCGGCATGGTGTCGGTGTTCTTGCTCGCGAATCCGCCGATCACGATGCCGGCGAGGGCGATGAGGAGCAGGATGCCGGTGGAGATCAGGAACGCCTTGCTGCGCAGCTTCGATCCGATCTCGCGCTCGGCGACGAGCCAGATCATCGACGCCTGCGACGGCGAGGCGGGGGTGTTCGAAGTGCTCACTGGATGACCTCCTTGAAGATCTGGGCGAGGGACGGATGCTTGGGGGCGAAGCTGGCGACATCGCCGCGGTCGACGGCGGTGCGCAGCACGCGCTGCGCGGTGTCGGCGTCTTCGGCGTCGAACAGGGCGTACCCACCCTCGAAGTCGACGACGGTCACGCCGGGTTCTGCGCGGAGCCAGCCGGCGTCCCCCGCGGAGACGAGCTCGTAGCGGCTGCCGGCATGCTCGGCGCGCAGGCCGTCGCGGGAGCCCGCGGCGCGGATCGTGCCACCGGCGAGGATCACGAGGTCGTCGCAGAGTCGCTCGACGACATCGAGTTGGTGGGAGGAGAACAGGATCGAGGCGCCCTTCGCGGCGGACGACTGCAGCACAGACGCGACCACGTCGACCGCGAGCGGGTCGAGTCCGGAGAACGGCTCATCGAGGATCAGCACCTCCGGGTCGTGCACGAGGGCGGCGGCGATCTGGGCGCGTTGCTGGTTGCCGAGCGACAGTGACTCGATCGTGTCGTCGAGCCGCTCCCCGAGGCCGAGCTCGGTGAGCAGCGCGGTCGCGCGCGTCGCGGCATCCGCCTTGCTGAAGCCGTGCAGCCGGGCGAGGTACACGATCTGCTCGAGCACCTTCATCTTCGGGTAGAGCCCGCGCTCCTCCGGCATGTAGCCGAAGTGGCGGCGGTCCGCGCTGCCGAGCGGGCGGCCGTCGAGCTCGACTCGGCCGCCGTCGGAGCTGAGCAGCCCGAGGACGATCCGCATGGTCGTGGTCTTGCCGGCGCCGTTGCCGCCGACGAACCCGGTGAGGCGTCCCGGGGACACCTCGAAGGAGACGTCGTCGAGCACGCGCCGAGAGCCGTAGCTCTTGGTGATGCCGGTGAGTACGAGCTTTCCTGTGGTCATGCCCTCACGCTAGGGCGGGCGATACGGGCACGACATCCCCCGTACGGCGGACTCCGGGGGGATCTGCCGCTCGCCGAGGCGCGTGGTCGTCAGCCGCGCGGGGGAGGGCGCGCGGGGGAGGGCGTGCGAGGGAGCGCGTGCGGGGGAGCTTCGGGAGCAGTGCGCCTCAGCGCAGGAAGATGACCGAGAAGATCCCGATCGCGAACGGTGCCGTGGTCACCACGAACATGACGCCGACGATGATGCCCACGATCAGCCAGGGGCTGCGACGGCGAAGGCGCTGACCTGGGGGCGCGACGCCGGGCGGCGGGGGCGTGAGGAGTCCCGTCGGTGCCGCGAACGGCAGCGCGGGCGCGCCGGGGATGCCGGGTGCCGGTGCAGCGGGGAGGCCGGGCGCACCGGGAGCGCCGGATGCCGCGACCGGCAGGCCCTGGTGTCCACCCTGGTGTCCGCCCGGCTGCCCGATCATCCGCAGTCGATCGTCGCGCCACCGTGCCCATTGATCGAGCTTCGTGAGCAATGCTCCGACCGCGCCGAACAGCCACGCCCACGTCGCGGGGTCGAGGGTGGACAGCTCGCGACGGGCGTAGAGGAAGAGCCAGTCGTCGACGATCTCGACGTCGAGCTGGGCTGCATGGTCGATGAACCGGGCCATCACATCCGGCGTGAAGAGGTAGAGCGCGTCGACCTCGTAGCCGCTCGGGCAGTACAGCGAGAAGTAGCGGTCGAAGTCGCCTTCGAGCGAGAGGCGCTGGTCGCTGCGGAAGGCCGCGGCGATCGTGCTCCCCAGGGTGTTGTTGCCGAGGGCGTCGAGCACGATGTTCGGCAGCGGGACGTCGAGCTTGACGGCGACGTAGCCCCAGCGGTGCGTCGTCGACTGCTTGCCATTGCTGGTCGTGTACTGGTAGTTGCCGAACTCGACGAATCGGGGTTCGACGCCGCGCAGCACATCCGTCGACATCCGGCTCGACCCGGAGGAGAAGATCATGCCGGGCAGCGGCGGGGCGTCGATGCGCTCGAGGTAGGTCATCGCATTCGCCTCGGCGAAGTGCGCGAGCCGGAATCGCGTGAGGTTGCGGAGGCGGATGCTGCGGCGTACGAGCAGCACGATGCCGACGACGACGCCCGCGAGCAGGAGAATGGCGAGCACAGCGGCGACCGCGACCCCGGTGCCGCGACCGATCGCGTAGCCGAGGCCGAGGATCATGATCCCGACCACCGGCAGCACGCACACGAGCGCAAAGATCGCTGCGACCCAGGCCACGATCTGTCCGGTCGACGTCGGATTCGCGCTGCGGCGGGCGCGGGTGAACGCGTCGACGTCGGCCGGATTCACGGGGGCCAGCAGTGCGCGCGCGTCGAAGGACCCGGCTGGCGCTGCCGGCGGACGCGAGGCTGAGGCGGGAACGGTCACGCGTCCACGGTAGCCGAGGGGCTGCCCGGTGCTCTCAGTGACGCCCTGTGTTCTCAGTGACGCCCTGTGTTCTCAGCGACGGCCGACGTGCAGAGCGGTGCGCACGAGCAGACCGGCCACGAGAGCCCAGAATGCGGCGCTGACGCCCAGCGCCGTGACACCGGATGCCGCCACCAGGAAGGTGACGACGGCGGGGATGCGCTCGCCGGGGTCGTCGATCGCCTGCTGCACCGAAGATCCGAAGGCGGCGAACAGTGCGAGCCCCGCCACCGCCGGGATGACCGCTTCGGGAGCGAGCAGCACCAGGGCGGCGAAGGCCGCCGAGAACCCGCCGAGCACGAGGTAGGAGACACCGGTGGAGACGCCCGCGACCCACCGGCGTCTCGGGTCGGGGTCGGCGTCGGGAGAGGCGGCGAGGGCGGCACTGATCGCCGCGAGGTTGATGGCGTGACCGCCTGCCGTCGCGCCGAGCGCGGTGCCGACACCCGTCACGAGCATCGCCGGACGCCAGGGCACCTCGTAGCCGAAGCTGCGCATGATCGCGATGCCGGGCACGTTCTGCGAGGCCATCGTCACGATGAACAGCGGCAGCGCGAGGCCGACCAGAGCGCCGACCGTGAACGTGGGGGCGGTCAGCTCGATCCGGGGGACGAGGAGTCCGGCATCCACAGCCGTGCTCTCCTGCACCAACGAGACGGCCACCACGACCGCTGCCGCGACGAAGGCGAGCGGCACGGCCCACCGCGGCGCGAGGCGCGCGAAGACGAGCCACGTGATCACCACCGGAATGACGCCCCACGGATTCGCCACGAGCCCGGTGATCGGTGCAAGACAGAGGGGCAGGAGCACTCCGGCGAGCATCGCCTGCGCGATGGACGGAGGGATGTGGGCGATCAGGGTCCCAAGGGCGGGCCAGAGCGCTGTGAGCAGGATGAGCGCGGCCGTGACGAGGAACGCGCCGACCGCGGCCGACCACCCGCCGTCGACGATCCCCGTGGCGGCGAGCAGGGCGGCGCCGGGAGTGGACCAGGCGACGGTGATGGGCATCCGGTACCGCCAGGCGAGCACGACGCAAGCGAGCCCCATCGAGAGGCTGACCGCGAGCAGTCCGCTGGCGGCCTGCTCGGGAGTCGCTCCGACGGCGCTGAGCCCGGTGAGCACGACGGCGAACGAGCTCGTGAACCCGACAAGCGCGGTGACCACCCCGGCGAGGATGGGGCGGGAGAGGGGTGCGGCGGGTGCGGACGGCGCGGGAACGGACACCATCCGAGGGTATCTATGCCCCGAGCAGGCGCCAGCCCAGATGCTCGGACGCCCTTCGATCGAATGTCACCGTCGTCGAAGCGCCGAACTGCTCCATCGTGCCGTGGATGAGGGCGTCGGCGAAATCCGCGCCGGCATCAGCGAATGCGAGCGCGCGGACGACACCCTCACCATCATCGAACTCCATCGACTCCGACTCGACCAGCCTGCGAAGAATGGGGAGCCGCCTCCCGGCAGACACGAGAGCGCAGTACCCAGAACACCTCGGCAAGAGATATCCCTGTGATGAAAGCGGGCGATTCTGGGGTGCGATCACCCGAGGCCTGTCGAGCGAGCGAGGATTGTATGGCGTCATCGCCCAGAACCGCGCGGAGAATGATGTTGGTGTCGACTCCGAGCAGCATGCCGCTCGTGAGCGGCGTCATATGTTTCGGGTGCGCTGGTCGCTTTCGACCGCGCCGTCTCGCACGATCGCGTCCATCTCTTCGAGCGACAGCGACGATTCGACAGGGACTGCTCCGAAAACATCTGAGATCCGGCCCGTGCGCGGGATCAAGGAGTACCGACCATCCGGCATCCTCACGAACATCACCTTCGAACCCGCGATGAGACCGAGCTCATCGCGAACCACCTTCGGCATCGTGATCTGTCCTTTGCATGTCATCGTCGCAGTGGGCACAGTCTCACTCCTCTCGCTTCTACTCCTTCAGCTTGTCGAGGCGACAGGAGTATGGCGATATGAAAGGAGTCAGGCGAGACCCATCCGGTGGGCGAGCACGACGGCCTGCACCCGGTCGCGTGCCCCGAGCTTCTGCAGGATCCTCGAGACGTGCGTCTTGACGGTCGCCTCGCCGATGTACAGCGCTCCGGCGATCTCCGCGTTGCTGCGGGCGTCGGCGAGCAACGCGAGTACGTCCGCCTCCCGATCGGTGAGCGGCTCGACGAGCGCAGTCGAACCCTGGGGTGAGGGCGAGGGCGAGGGCGCGGTGGCGAGCGCGGGGACGGATTCCGATGCCCTCGTGAAACGCGCGAGCACGCGGCGGGTGACCTCCGGGGCGAGCATCCCGTCTCCGGCGGCGAGGGCGCGCACCGCCGCGATCAGGTCCTCGGCGCCGGCGTTCTTGAGCAGGAATCCGCTGGCTCCGGCATCCAGCGCCTGATACAGGTAGTCGTCGCGATCGAACGTCGTGATGATCGCGATCGCCGCTTCGACCTCGTGATCGGCGACGATGCGCCGGGTGGCCTCGATGCCGTCCATGTCGGGCATCTGCACGTCCATCGTGATGACGTCCGGTCGCAGCGTCGACGCCTTGGCCACGGCTTCGGCACCCGTCGCCGCCTCGCCCACGACGGTGATGTCGGGCTGGCTGTCGAGGATGGTCCGGAAGCCCGCCCGCAGCATCGCGTGGTCGTCGACGAGGAGGACGCGGATGAGCGCATCGGTCCGGTTCATGAGGCGACATCCGTCTCGATCGGCGATACGGTCTGCGCGCCACCGGCCAGCGGTACACGGGCCCGCACGCGCAGTCCTCCCGAGGGGCGCGGCGTCACGTCGAGGGTGCCGCCGGACGCCGCCGCGCGCTCGCGCATGCCGAGCTGGCCCAGCCCGGGGCGCAGCGCCGTCACACTGCGGCCGGTGTTGACGACCTCGACCTCGACGCCCTCGTCCTCGTACCTCACCCGCACGTCCGCGGTCGCGCCGACGCCGGCATGGCGACGGGCGTTGGTCAGCGACTCCTGGGTGATGCGGTACAGGTTGACGGCGACGAGCGAGGGGACGGAGACGGGCTCGCCGATCACGGTGTAGTCGGTGGGCAGCCCTGCATCCGTCGAGGCCTCGACCAGGGAGCGGATGTCATCCAGAGTGACGGTCGATGCGGCATCCGTGGTCTCGCCGCCGGGAGAGCGGAGGGTCTCGAGCAGTTGGCGCAACTCGTGGATGGCATCGCGGGCCGACCCCTCGACACCGCTGAGAATGCTCTTCGACCGCTCGGGATCCTGGTCGATGACGAGGCGTGCGGCGCCGGCCTGCACCCCCATCACCGACACGTGGTGGGCGACGACGTCGTGCAGCTCGCGGGCGATGCGTACGCGGTCGAGCGCGACGGCCTGAGCGGCCGTGACCTCGCGCTCCTGCTCCAGCTCCGCGGTGCGCTGCTCGAGCACCTCCCGTTCCTGCGCCGCGTTCCAGGAGCGCTCGCCGAAGTAGTAGGCGCCGCCGAAGTACAGCACGTTCAGCAGCAGCTGGATCATCATGAAGGCCAGGTATGGCGAGAGCAGGCCTGCGGCGACCTCGGCCTTGTCAGCCTCCTCGATCGCCTCCCGGTACATCGTGATGATGAGCCAGACGAACATGCCGAGGATGATCGAGACCCGCACGATCAGCGCGGCCCTGCGGTTGTTCATCCAGGCGCCCACCGTGTACAGCGACACGAACATCGCGATGTTGCCGACGTAGATCTCGGGCACCTGGAACGAGATCGCGAGGAAGTACGCGACGCAGACGGCCACCGCGACAGGGCCAGGCCATCGGCGTCGGACGGCGAGAGGCGCGGTGACCGCGACGGCGTAGACGAGGGCGGTCCACGGCTCCGCCCTCGTGTCTCCGTAGATGTCGGCGACGGTCGAGAGGGCGGCGCTCAGCACGGCACCCACGAACATGACGGCGGCCAGGACCAGGTCGCTGCGCTGCTCGCGGATGCTGGGGACGCGGGTGAACGACACGGCGGACATCCTCTCACCGTAGGGCGCAAAGGAGTGCGCGGCATCCCCCGTGCGGCGGATCAGGCGGACGCGAGAAGCCCTTGACGGCGCACTTGTATTTTGCAAGTATCAGCACATGAGCCTCTTCATCACCTGCCCCGTCGAGAGCGTCGACCGGGCCACCGCGTTCTACACCGCTCTCGGCTGGACCCTCAATGCCGAGATGTCCGATCACAACGTGTCGTGCTTCGCGATCGCGCCCGAGCAGTACGTCATGCTCGGCAGCCGCGAGATGTACGCGAGCGTCGGCGGCACCGAGGACGTGATCGGCGGCCCAGACACCCCCTCGAAAGTCACCGTCTCGTTCGACCTCGACAGCCGCGAGGCCGTCGATGAGATGGTCGAACGGGCCACAGCTGCGGGTGGTCGGGTCGGCGACACCGACGACTATCCGTTCATGTACCAGCGCCAGTTCGACGATCCGGACGGCTACCACTACTCGCCGTTCTGGATGAAGCCGGACGCCGATCCGAGCGCGTGAGAGACCTCGCCACCGCGCTCGAGGTCGTCGGTGCCCGCTGGGCGCTGCTCATCGTCGAGAAGCTGCTCGACGGGCCGCAGCGCTACGGCGATCTGCAGCGTGAGCTCGGGGCGCCGACGAACATCCTCGCCACCCGTCTCCGGGAGCTCGAGGCTGCGGGAGTGCTGCGGCGGCTGCCCCTGCGGCACAACACGCGGGCGTACGCCCTCACCGATCGTGGCCTCGCGCTGCGGGACGCGATCGGCGCGCTGGCGCGCTGGGGTGCGGAGGGGTCGGGGCCCGTCGGACAGACACCCTCCCGCGATCTCGGATGAGCGCCTAGTCTGGGCCGTGTCATCGCGCAGGACCTCTCGGGCGAAGGAGCACTCTGATGGCCGGACGCATCGTGATCGACCTCTTCATGACCCTCGACGGTGTCGCGCAGGGGCCGGGCGGAATCGGCGAGGATCCCTCGGGCGGGTTCGAGTTCAGCGGCTGGCAGGCGGGGTACCCCTCCTCCGGGGTCGGACCTCAGGTGCAGCAGGGGATGCAGCGGCTCGACGCGCTGCTGCTCGGGCGTCGCACGTACGACATCTTCGCCGGCTACTGGCCTAACCACACCGACGGCCCGTCGGGCGAGATCGGCCGCCTCTTCGATCGGGTGCCCAAGTACGTCGCCTCCCGCGACGCCGACATCGCGCTCGACTGGCAGCACAGCTCCCGCATCGGCGGCGACCTCGCCGCGGAGATCGCCGAGCTGCGCGCCCGGCACGACGAGGTGCACGTCATAGGCAGCGTCGACTTCGCGCACTCGCTGATCGCCGGCGGGCTGTTCGACGAGCTGAATCTGTGGGCCTACCCGATCCTGCTCGGACCAGGCAAGAAGGTCTTCGACGACGGCGCGATGCCGTCGGTGCTCCGTCTGATCGAGCCCCCGGTCGCCGACGACGCCGGCGTGATGCTGCTGCGGTACGCGCGCACCGACCAGGTGCCTCAGGTCGACACCTTCGAGGATTGAACCTTCGAATCGACTATTCCTTTCCTGTGCGGTGATCGCCTAGATTCGGAACCGACGGTGCCGCGTGATCGGCAGAGCAGCCGAGGCCGAGCAGCACAGCGACGACGTCGCGCGAGGTCTCCCTTCGGAGGGTGGGACCATGGCGCGACGGCGCGCATTCATTCGAGCGATCGTCGCGGGGGCGGCGGCGCTCGCGCTCGCGATCGGCGGCGCGACGACAGCGATGGCAGCGGACGACGATCCGGTGACAGGCACTGGATCTATCTCGGGAGTCGTGACCGAGGTCGGCGGGGCGGCGCTCGCGGGTGCCGTCGTGCATGCTGAGACAGACGACGGGAGTGCGACTGCGGATGCCGTCACCGATTCCTCCGGCGCCTACACCCTGACCGACCTGGTCGACGGCGACTACACGGTGCGATTCGCCACTCCCGACGACGCCCATCTCGCCGAGTACTGGAACGACACGCGGGAGCAGTGGCGCGCCGAGCGGATATCGATCGTCGATGGCGCGGCCGTGTCCGGCATCGACGCGGCGCTCGCGACGCCACCGACCGGGTCGATCAGTGGAACCGTCACCCGGGACGACGACGAGACCCCGGTCGCCGGCGTCACCGTGTCGGCGAGCGGTGCCAGCGGTGCCTGGGACTCGACGGTCACCGATGCGAACGGGGAGTACACCCTGAGCTCGCTCTTCGATGATTCGTACGTCGTCGGCTTCTACGCGTCCGGTACCGATCTGAAGCGCGAGTACTGGGAGGACACCGAGGACTTCGGTGCGGCGACGCGCATCGCCGTGTCCGGAGGGCCGGTCACGGGCATCGACGCCGCGCTCAGCGTGGGCTCAGGGATCGAGGGCGTGATCACCCGCGCCGACGACGGCGCTCCGGTCGAGGGGGCGTACATCTCCGCTCTCGACCCGAACAACGAGATCGTCGGAGCTACCGAGACGGATGCCGCGGGGGCATACAGCCTCGGCGGTCTGCCCGCCGGGACGTATCGGATCCGTTTCGGGTCGCCCGACGAGGAACTCGGTTCCGAGTACTGGAAGAACGCCTATCTCTGGGAGGACGCTCTGCCGATCACCCTGGCCGCGCAGGAGCTGATCTCGGGCATCGACGCCGACCTCGATGTCGTCGGATACATCAGCGGAACGGTCACCCGAGGCAGCGACGGGGCACCGCTCAGCGCGATGGTCCTCGTCTACGGCGAAAACACCCCTGTGCTCGATCCCTGGGGCATGACGGATGCTCAGGGGGACTACCGCATCGCCGTCGCTCCCGGGACGTACAGGGTGCGGTTCCGCGCCCAGGAGACGGGCCTCCTGGAGGAGTGGTGGAAGAACGCGCGGTCGTGGGACGACGCCACGGTCGTCACGGTCGCCCCGGGTCACGAGGTCGCCGCCATCGACGCGGAGGTCGAGGTCTCCTCGAAGATCTCCGGCACGGTGGAGCTCGATTCCGACGAGCAGCGCACCGTGACCGTCGAGGCGTGGGCAGACGGAGAGATCAAGGGCACGGCGACGGTGCATCGGACCAATGGCACCTACACCCTGTACGTGCCGGAGGGGACGTACATCCTGAAGGCCTCTGCGGTCTTCCCCGGGAGCAGCACGACGGCCGCACCGCAGTACTACGACGGCGTCGCCACCGCGGCGGAGGCGACGCCCGTCGTCGCCGAGGGCCGGGGTGCCCTCACCGGTGTCGACTTCACGCTCGTCACGGATGCCACGCCGGCGCCCAAGCCCGTGCTGACGCTCTCCGCCGGCTCGATCGTCGCCGGCAAGGACATCACCGTCGCGGGCACCGGGTTCGCCCCCGGGCAGAAGCTGGCGTTCGAGCTGCGGTCCGACCCGGTGGCACTCGGCTCTCTGACCGCCGATGCGAGCGGTCGACTCGGTGGCACGTTCCGCATCCCCGCAGGCACCCCGGCGGGAACGCACACGCTCGTGGCGCTGGACGCGTCGGGGGCGATCGTCGCTCGTGCCACCATCCAGGTGACGGCGGCGTCCGGCGGGGCTGTGTCCGGTTCCGTAGGCGGCGCGCTGGCGACCACCGGTGCCGACCTGCCGACGTTCGCGGTGATGGCGGCCTCGGGGCTGTTGCTCGCCGGTCTGCTGCTCGTTCGTCGCCGCCGCATCCACGGCTGAAGTCGCGCCGGAGCGGTCGTCCCGCGTCGGCGGCCCTGCCTTCGGCGTGCTCAGCCGCGCGCGAGCAGCCGCTCGATGACGCGCGCCACGCCGTCGTCGTCGTTCGAGGTGGTCGTCTCGTCGGCTGCGTCACGCACGACGTCGTCGGCGTCCGCCATCGCGACTCCGTGGCCGGACCACCGCAGCATCTCCACGTCGTTGAGTGCATCGCCGAAAGCGACGACGTCGCCCCGGTCGATGTCGAGATGCTCGCAGAGCCGCGCGAGCCCGGTGGCCTTGGTCACGCCCTCGGCCATCACCTCGACGAAGGGCGCCCCTGAGAGGGTCGCCTCGAACCCCGTGAGTCCGAGTGCCTGGAGCGTTCGGAAGAGCTCGGCGGGGGCGAGTTCGGGATGCCGGATCACGAATTTCAGGCTCGGCGCGTCCAGCACCTGATCGAGGGCGACCCCGCCCATAGTGCGAGGGTCGCGCTTGTGATCAGAGAGGTCGGCGATCTCGGCGTAGCCGTGCTGGGCGACGAAGGTCTCGCCGCCCTCGCGCACACTCGCGAACAGCAGGTCGGGGATGCTGGCGCGCAGCGCTTCCGCCAGAGTGCGGATCGTCTCGGCCGGGAGCTCTTCGGCGAACAGCATCCGCCCGTCCGTGAGGTGGGTGGCGTAGGCGCCGTTGCTGCACAGCGCCCAGCCGTCGAACCCGGCCCCCGCGGCGATCGCGCGCAGGCCGATGGGCTGACGGGCGGTCACCGGGACGACGGGGATGCCCCGTTTCCTGGCCGCATCGAGGGCCGTGCGTGTGCGCCGCGTGACCGACGACGAGGAGTCGAGCAGAGTCCCGTCGAGGTCGGTCGCGATCAGGCGCACGGTCAGGAGAAGATCATCGGCATGTCGTCGTCTTCTTCAGCCCCGCCGAGATCGAACTCGACGACGACCGGGACGTGGTCGCTGGGCTGCTCGCCCTTGCGCTCCTCGCGGTGGATCGATGCACCGGTCACGGACTCGGCCAGTGTGCGGGACCCGAGGACGAAGTCGATGCGGATGCCCTCGTTGCGAGGGAACTTGAGGCGCTGATAGTCCCAGTAGGTGAAGCCCTCGGGGATGAGTGGACGCACGACGTCGGTCAGACCCGCGTCGGCGAACGCGAAGAACGCCTGTCGCTCCAGGGGCGAGACATGGGTGGAGACGCCCTCGACGATGTCGGGATCGCCGTTGTCGACGTCGAAGGGGATGATGTTGAAGTCACCGACCAGGGCCAGCGGCAGATCGGGATTCGCCGACAGCTCCGCCGCGGTGGCCTTCTTCAGCTCTTCGAGCCAGTGCAGCTTGTAGGCGTAGTGCGGGTCGCCGAGCGAGCGGCCGTTCGGCACATACAGGCTCCAGACGCGCACACCGTCGACCAGCACCCCGAGCGCACGCGCCTCGAGCGGAGCATCCGGGCCCTCGTGTCCCTTCGCGAAGCCGGGCATGCCATCGAACGCCGTGCGCACATCGGTGATCGGGAGGCGGCTGGCGATCGCGACGCCGTTCCACTGATTCAGACCGTGGACCTCGACGTGGTAGCCGGCCTCTTCGAACGGGGCGTAGGGGAACTGCTCGGGCTTGCACTTGATCTCCTGCATCGCGAGCACGTCGATGTCCTCTCGGACGGCGAACTCGACGGTGCGGGTGACGCGGGTGCGGATGGAGTTGACGTTCCAGGTGGCCAAGCGCATGCGTCAAGCCTAGGGCTTGCCTCCTACACTGGATGCCGTGACCGCACTCGACACAGACCGCCAGACCCTCCTCGACCTGATCAAGGACGAGGCCGTGTTCCACGGAGACTTCACGCTCTCTAGTGGCAAGAAGGCGACGTACTACGTCGACATGCGCAAGCTCACACTCGATCACCGCGCAGCTCCAGCGATCGGCCGCATCATGCTCGACCTCATCGGCGATCTCGACGTCGTGGCCGTCGGAGGCCTGACCCTCGGCGCCGATCCCATCGCGAATTCGGTGCTGCACGCCTCCGTCGCCACCGACAAGCCGCTCGACGCGTTCGTCGTGCGCAAGGAGCCGAAGGACCACGGACGCGGCCGCCAGATCGAGGGCGCGGACGTCAAGGGCAAGCGCGTCGTCGTGCTCGAGGACACCTCGACCACCGGTCAGTCGGCGCTGAAGGCGGTCGAAGCACTGCGCAAGGAAGGGGCCGAGATCGTCGCCGTCGCGGTGATCGTCGACCGCAAGACCGGCGCTCAGGCGGCCATCGAAGCCGAGGGACTCGAATGGCGCGCCGCCTTCGACCTCGACGACCTCGGACTCGACCCCCAGTGACCCGCTACGCCCTGGCCGTCGACGTCGGCGGCACGAAGATGGAGGCCGCGCTCGTCGGCGATGACGGCGTGCTCGTTCCGGGAAGCCGCGGCCGCCGGGCGACGGGCCGCGACGCCACTCCCGCGTCCCTCGACGAGGCGATCGCGACCGTGATCGCCCACGCTCTCGCCCATCTCCCCGAGGACGCCGAACTCATCGGCGCCGGCATCGGCAGTGCTGGCCCGATCGACCGGAACGTCGGCCAGATCCTCCCCGTGAACATGCCTGCAGCCCGCGGGTACGGTCTCGCGGATGCGGTGCGCTCCACCGCCTCCGGCATCCTCGGCCGCGCGCTGCCCACTGTCTTCGGCCACGACGGGGGTGCGCTCGCGCTCGCCGAGTCCTGGCTCGGTGCCACGAAGGATGCCCGATCCTCGCTGTCGATCGTCGTCTCGACCGGCGTCGGCGGCGGATTCGTCGTCAACGGCGCGTACATCCCCGGTGCGACCGGCAACGCCGGGCATCTCGGACAGGTGCGTCGCGAAGGCGGGCTCACGCTCGAGGAGATCGCCTCCGGACCCGCGAGCGCCGCGTGGGCGCAGACACAGGGCTGGACGGGCGCGACCGGTGAGGACCTGGCGCGGGATGCCGCCGCGGGCGACACCATCGCCCGTGCCGCGATCGAGCGCTCGGCGAAGGCCGTCGGAGAAGCACTCGCGGATGCCGCGACCCTGGTCGACCTCGACATGGTCGCGATCGGCGGCGGGTTCTCTCGCGTGTCGGCCGACTACATCGACCTCGTGCAGCAGGCGCTCACGGCGAGTGCCGCACACGAGTACTCGCGGCGCACCCGGGTCGTGCGCTCGGGACTCGGCGACGAGGGGCCGCTCATCGGCGCTGCGGCGCTCGTCCTGCGCTGACTCTCGGCACCGACCAGGTCAGCGGGCCGCGACGATCAGGTGACGCTGTGGCCCTTCGATGCGGGCCATCGCGATCTTGAGTTCGGTGGTGTCGGCCGCGACTCCGTCGATGCGGGCGCCCAGCGATCTCTCGACCTCGGCGAGGTCGGATCGCACTCCGTCGATGCGGGCGCCGAGATTGTCCTCGACGCCGTCGATGCGGGCGCTGAGCTTGTCGTCGAGGCCGTCGATGCGGGCGCTGAGCTTGTCGTCGAGGCCGTCGATGCGGGCGCTGAGCTTGTCGTCGAGGCCGTCGATGCGGGCGCCGAGTCTCTCTTCGAGGCGGTCGGTTCTACGGATGCACCAGCCGAAGCCCGCGACCATGGTGCCGCCCAGCGTCAGCAGAAGGCCGACGGCGCTGAGGACGATCGTGATGATCTCTGCGGACACGAACATGCTCCCATTCTGCGGGTGGAGGGTGGGGTCTCGCAGAATGCTACGCGCGTGACGGATACAGGACGGAGCGATGGTGAGGATGGCGCCGATGAGTGTGCACGACTCGGTCAGGCTATCGACGGTGCAGGAGAGGTCCTCTCTTCCGTTCGCCTCCCTAACAAAAGCGGCCTACGCTCTTAGCAGGCGACGGAAGGAACACACGCATGCGCGTACTCGGACTGCTCTCGGGCACCTCGCACGACGGCATCGACGTCACGGTCGTGGACTTCGACGAGAGCGACGGCGCGCTGCGCGGCACCGTCCTGCACGAGGACAGCGTGCCGTATGCCCCCGAGCTGCGAGCCCGACTGGTCGCCGCCCTCCCGCCGGCGCCGACGACGCTCGCCGAGGTCTGCGAGCTCGACACCCTGATCGGACAGGCCTTCGCCGAGGTCGCGGCCACGGCCTCCGATGCGGTCGGCGGAGTTGATGCCGTGTGCACGCACGGCCAGACGGTGTTCCACTGGGTCGCTGACGGTCACGCTCTCGGCACCCTGCAGATCGGTCAGCCTGCCTGGATCGCCGAGCGCGTCGGAGCGCCGGTCGTCTCGGACGTGCGCATCCGCGACATCACCGTCGGCGGACATGGCGCCCCGCTCGTGTCGTTCCTCGACGAGCTGCTGCTGCGCGGCCGTGCAGGCGTCTCGGCCGCGGTGAACCTCGGCGGCATCGCCAACATGACCGTCGTCGGTCCTCACGGCTTGACGGCCTACGACATCGGCCCGGCGAACGCGCTGGTCGACGCAGTCGTCGTGGCCGAGGGGCTGGACGCGCGCGGCTACGACGCGGATGCCGTCATCGCCCGCACCGGCACCGTCGACGAGGTGCTGCTCGCCGAGATGCTCGCCGACCCGTATTACACCCAGCCCGCCCCGAAGAGCACGGGCAAGGAGCACTTCCATCTCGACTACGTCCGTGCCCACGTCGACCGGATGCGATCCGGCATCGCGCCGGCGGACCTCGTCCGGACCCTGACCGAGCTCACGGTCCGCACCGTGGCGCAGGACGTCCGGGCCGCCGGCATCCGCTTCCTCGCGGTCTCCGGCGGGGGATGTCACAACCCGCTGATCATGCAGGGTCTCCGCGACGCGCTCCCCGAGGTCGAGGTGGTGCTGGCCGACGAGCTCGGCGCCCCGGTCGACAGCAAGGAGGCGATCCTGTTCGCCCTGATCGGGTGGTGCACGATGAACGGCGTCGCGGCTGTGACGCCGGGCGGGACGGGAGCGCGGGAGCCGCGGATCCTCGGTACGATCACGCCGGGCGCGGGGCCGCTGCGGATGCCGGAGCCCGTGGATCGCGTGCGCAGCCTGACGCTGCGCTGAACCCGGTCGACAGGGCGCTGGCTCCGGAGCGCTCAGCGCTCAGCGCTTGCGGTCGTCGTCGTCCCAGGGGCCTTCCCACCATCCGGTGCGACCGTCGCCTGTGCTCCCGTCGCCGCGGCGACGGGAGCGGAGCAGCTGCACGACGATGACGGTCAGCGTGCTCAGGGTGATCAGGATCAGCACCAGGAACAGCAGGTCGGATTGGTTCACGGGCGCTTCCCCTCCGTGGCATCCGCCACGATCTTGGCGATCCGGGCGGATCGCGTCTCGTCGCGCTTGGCCATCGCGATGTGCGTGAGTCCGAACTTCTTGACCGACTTCGGAAACGAATCCCAGTGCGCTCGGGCGGCGGGCACCGCATCCAGTGCGGCGGTGAGCTCGGGTGGCTCGACTCCGGCCTCCGGGCCGTCCAGCAGTGTCCAGGACCCGTCGGCCTTCGCGGCTTCCAGGACCCGGATGCCGGCGGGAGCGAGCAGCCGGGCCGCATCGAGCTCGACCAGGCGCGCCTTGTTCGTGGCCGCCCAGCCGCTGCCCCGGCGTCGTGGCGAGAACCACTGGCCGACGGTCCGGTCGTCGAACCTGCGAACGGGGCCGTCGATCCAGCCGAAGCACAGCGCCTGCCGGACGGCGTCGTCGTAGCCGACGCCGCCGGCGTCCTTTCCTCGCACGCTCAGCAGCCAGACCCCGGCCGCGCGCTCGTGGTTCGCTTCGAGCCAGGCGCGCCAGAGCGCGGCATCCGCCGCCGTGACCCGTTCGCCCTCGTCGAGTGCGCCCATCTCAGTCTTCGTCGAGCGTGGGGATCGACTGGGTGACGGTCGGCAGGAGGTCGGCGACGGAGTCGACGATCTCATCGGGGCGGAACGGGTACTTCTCCACCTCTGCCTGATCGCTGATGCCCGTCATCACGAGCACGGTGTGCAGCCCCGCCTCGATGCCGGCGATGATGTCGGTGTCCATGCGGTCGCCGATCATGCCGGTCTTCTTCGAGTGCGCGCCGATCTTGTTCAGCGCCGAGCGGAACATCATCGGGTTGGGCTTGCCGACCACGTACGGCTCTTTGCCCGTGGCCTTGGTGATGAGAGCGGCGATCGCCCCGGTGGCCGGCATCACTCCGTCGGACGACGGACCGGTGGCATCCGGATTCGTGACGATGAAGCGCGCGCCCTTGATGATCAGACGGATGGCCTTCGTGATCGCCTCGAACGAGTAGTTGCGGGTCTCGCCGACGACCACGAAGTCGGGGTTCGTCTCGGTCATGATGAACCCGGCCTCGTGCAGCGCCGTGAGGATGCCCGCCTCGCCGATCACGAACGCCGAGCCGCCGGGCAGCTGCTGCGCGAGGAAGTCGGCGGTGGCGAGCGCCGAGGTCCAGATCCGCTCCTCCGGGACGATGAGGCCGCTCGCGCGGAGACGGGCCGAGAGGTCGCGCGCCGTGAAGATCGAGTTGTTCGTCAGGACCAAATACGGGATCTCGTTCTGCTCCCAGCCGGCGAGCAGTTCGGATGCTCCGGGGATGGCGTCGTTCTCATGGACGAGGACGCCGTCCATGTCGGTGAGCCAGCATTCGATGTCGTCGCGGTGTGCCATGTGCACAGCCTATTGGGCCGCCGTTACGGGCAGGTGTCAGGTTCTGACGAGGTTCTCAGGCACTGAGCCAGACGACGTCGGCGGCGCCCGCGGGCAGCTCGGTCTCGGTGCCGTCGAGCGTGATGCCCGACGTCGTGGTCGTCACGACCGCCGCCACGACGACCCCTGCGGCCTCCAGGGCGCGGAGCAGTTCGGGGTCGCGGTCGTCGACGCGCAGGATGCGTCCGACGTGACCGGCCGGGGCATCGGCGAGGAGGACGAAGGGCTCGCGGTCCACGGCGCCGGCGGCGTCGGGGATCGCGTCGCCGTGCGGGTCGAAGCGGGGGCGTCCGAGGCGCTCGTCGATGCCTTCGAGCAGTCGATCGCTGATGGTGTGCTCGAGGACCTCGGCCTCGTCGTGCACCTCGTCCCAGCCGTAGCCGAACTCCTGCACGAGCCAGGTCTCGATCAGACGGTGGCGGCGCACCATGGCGAGCGCTCGCCTCGTGCCCGCATCCGTCAGACGCACCGCGCCGTAGGGGACGTGCGAGACGAGTCCGGCTGCGGCGAGCTTCTTGACCATCTCGGTCACCGACGACGGCGCGATGCCGAGCTTCGCGGCGAGCACCGAAGGGGTGATCGGCGCATCCTGCCATTCGGTGTGCGCGTAGACGGTCTTGAGGTAGTCGTCTGCTGCCGGGGATGCCACCGGTCCAGCCTAGATCAGAGGAGGGTTGTGATCAGAGGGGGCTGTGATCAGGGGTTCGCTACATCGACGAGGATGCCGAAGGCGACCTGCCCCGCGAAGAACACGATGAGGAAGCCGAGCAGTGCCGCGAAGAGCGAGAGGCGGCCGTCGAATCCCTCGATCTCGGCGATGCCGATCCGGCGCGCTCGGAAGGCCAGCACGAGCGTGGCGATGCCCAGCGCGAGCTGCACCCAGGGGCCGCCGACCGGCAGCACGGAGGGGAAGGCGACGAGGAGACCGCCGGCGACGCCGGTCGCGAGCCCGATCCAGGTGAGGATGCGGATGCGACGGGGCGCGGTTTCGGCAGACATTCTCCGAGCCTAATCGCCCGGCCGGTCTCCCGAGACCGGCTGAATCGTGTCAATTCGAGCCAGTTTCCTTGACGCGATCCCTCGCGGAGGGTAGCTTCGACCGGGCACGGGAAAACGCTATCCGAGCGGGCATCATGCCCAGAGATGGATTTCGACGATGAACATCCGACACCACTCGTTCCGCGCCGTCGTGGCGGTCGCCGCGGTCGGCTGCCTCCTGGCGGGAGGCGCGCAGAGCGCAGGAGCGGCCGCGCCGATCGCTCCCGACGCCAGCCGACACGACCACGGCGCGAAGACCCCTCAGCTGGAGGCGCTTGACCGCGGGCTCGTCGCCGTGTCGACCGGCGACGGGGTCTTCCTCAGCTGGCGGCTCCTGGCCACCGAGGCGACCGGCGCCACCGCGACGGGGCTCACCGGGCCCGACTTCGCCGTCTATCGCGATGGCACGAAGATCGCGACCGTGACCGACAGCACGAACCACGCGGATGCCGAGGGCGCCGCCGACTCGGAGTACTCCGTCGTGCCGGTGGTGAACGGCGTCGAGCTGGCCGACTCGGCCTCCGCTCCCGTGACGGCGTGGGCGCAGGGGCACCATGACCTGCCGCTGCGCAAGCCCGCCGACGGCGTCACCCCGAAGGGGGAGTCGTACACGTACTCGGCGAACGACGTCTCCGTGGGCGACGTCGACGGAGACGGGCAGTACGAGTACGTCGTCAAGTGGGATCCGTCGAACTCGAAGGACGTCTCGCAGCGCGGTTACACCGGACCGGTGTACCTCGACACCTACGAACTCGACGGCACGCTGCTGAATCGGCTCGATCTCGGCGTCAACATCCGGGCGGGCGCGCACTACACGCAGTTCCTCGTCTACGACTTCGATGGCGACGGCCGGTCCGAGACGATGCTGAAGACGGCACCAGGCACCAAGTCGGTGCAGTTCGCTGCAGACGGCTCGGTGAAGAAGGAGTCCTACATCACCTTGCCGAAGTCCGATCGCAAGGCCGGCTACTCGAACGACGACGACTACCGTCTCAGCGCCGCCGACTACGAGGAGCACCTCGTCGAGTTGTTCCTCGGATGGAGCGAACGCGACGAGGTCGTCTCCGGACAGTGGCCCGCGACTCTCGAAGAGGCCTGGGGCATGCCGGTCACCCATGACTACCCGCTGAGCAGGGAGAGTGCCGAGGAGCTCGCCGACACGTTCCTCGACGTGTACGCCCCGAGCCGGAGCAGCCGCAACCTGCTGCGCGAGTTCGAGGGCTTCATCATCGACGGGCCCGAGTATCTGACCGTCTTCGACAGCGCGTCGGGCAAGGAGCTGCAGACGATCCCGTACCCGACCGAGCGCGGAGACGACGGCCTGCTGTGGGGCGACTACGCGATGTCCCGCATCGAGCCGGGCAACAGGGTGGACCGCTTCCTCGCCGGTGTCGGATACCTCGACGGGCAGCATCCGTCCGCCGTGTTCGCCCGCGGGTACTACACCCGCACGACGGTCGCCGCCTTCGACTGGGACGGCAAGCGACTGAAGGAGCGCTGGGATGTCGACAGCGGTCACGTCCCTCTGTCGAATCCGTTCAACGACTCCCCGCACGGACGCGACGGCACCGATCGCGAGTTCGGCACGATCACGACGCAGGGCGACCACTCGCTGAGCTTCGCCGACGTGGATGCCGACGGACGACAGGAGCTGGTCTACGGGTCGGCGACGATCGACGATGACGGCGGCCTGCTGTACAGCTCGTTCGACGTGCTGCCTGAGGGCAGCGCCGATCCCGGCGCGACGGTGCGACTCGGTCATGGCGATGCGATGCACGTCACCGACATCGACCCCGCCCGACCAGGGCTCGAGATCTGGACCGCCCATGAGGGTGCGACCAGCGCACCCTACGGATCGGTGATGCGGGATGCCGCGACCGGCGAGTCCCTCTTCGGGGCGTACTCGGGACGCGACACCGGCCGCGCCATGATCGGAGATGTGCGTCCGGACGTGCCGGGGATCGAGGTCTGGTCGAGCATGCCCGGGGGCACCGAGGGCAGCGGCCTGCTGAGCGCCTCCGGTGCGGTGCTGCAGCTGGAGACACCCGGCACGAACATGTCGATCCGCTGGTCGGGCGACCTCACCACGCAGCTCGTGAACGGCAGCGGCACTCAGATGCCGACGATCGACGACTGGACCAGGGGCACGCTGCTCACTGCGACCGGGACCCTCACGAACAACGGCACGAAGGGCAACCCCTCACTCGTCGCCGACGTGCTGGGCGACTGGCGTGAGGAGCTGCTCGTGCGCACGGCCGACTCGATGGCGCTGCGCATCTTCACGACGACCGAGCCGACGACGCATAAGCTCACGACTCTCATGCACGACGTGCAGTACCGGGTCGAGACCGCGCGTCAGCAGACGACGTACAACCAGCCCGCGTACACCTCGTTCTACCTCGCGAGCGATGTCGACTGGTCGACCGTGCCGGTGCTCACGACGCCCACCACGCCCAAGGCGCCGACGTTCACGGACAAGCGCGGCACGTCCCGCGACGAGGTGAAGGTCCCGACCGGGGTGAAGGGCGTCACGTACTACGTGAACGGCGAGAGGGTCGAGGCGCGCAACGGCAAGGTGCGGGTCACAGGCGAGGTGACGGTGATCGCGGTCCCCGACCCCGGCTATCGCCTCGCGGACGGCGTCGCCTCGCAGTGGACCGAGACGCTGCGGAAGCGCTGACGCGGCGCGGTCGCTGACCGAGCGCCGAGAAGCCCCACCTCGAGTCGACTCCTTCCCGTGCCGACTCGGGGTGGTTCTCTGTCCGGCGGCCGACCCGGCGTCGGCGTCGCGCTCTCAGGCTCCGGTCAGCACGAGCCAGAGCAGCGCGCCGTTGAGCGCGATCAGCAGGACCGAGGCGATGATGCCGGCCGCCGTCGTCCATGCACGGTTCACCCACGGGCCGAGGGTACGACGCTGGGCGGTCAGCGCGACGAGCGGGATCAGGGCGAACGGGATGCCGAACGAGAGCACGACCTGGCTGAGCACGAGCGCCAGCGTCGGATCGACGCCGATGCCGAGGATCACGAGCGCAGGGATCAGCGTCACCAGGCGGCGGGCCAGCAGCGGGATGCGGACATGCAGCAGGCCGTGCATGATCTCCGCCCCGGCGTAGGCGCCGACGGAGGTGGAGGCGAGGCCGGAGGCGAGCAGGCCGACGGCGAAGAACGTCGCCACGACGGGGCCGAGACCGGCTGCGAGCGCTGCGTGGGCGCCCTCGAGAGAGTCGGTGCCCTCGACGCCGGCGAGGTTGGCAGCGGCGAGCAGGAGGATGCCGAGGTTCACGGTCCCGGCGATCAGCATCGCGATCGACACGTCCCACCGTGTGGCGGTCAGGAGTCGTCGGATGCGTGAGGTCTCGGTGCGCGCCGCCTCGGTCGCGGCGTGCGTCCCGAGCGACCCGAACCTGTCGCGTGTGAGAGAGGAATGGGCGTAGATGGCATGCGGCATGATCGTCGCGCCGAGGATCGAGGCGGCCAGCAGCACGGAGCCGGTGTCCTCGAAGCGGGGGACGAGGCCCGCGACGACACTGCCGGCATCCGGGGGAGCGACGAAGAGCCCTGCGACGAAGCCGACCGCGATGATCACCATGAGGCCGATGATGACGAACTCGAAGGGGCGTGCGCCCCGGCGGCTCTGCACCGTGAGCAGGATCATCGACACAGCCCCTGTGATCACGCCGCCGAGCAGCAGCGGCACGTCGAACAGGAGGTTGAGGGCGACGGCACCGCCGATCACCTCGGCGAGGTCGGTCGCCATCGCGACGAGTTCGGCCTGCAGCCAGTATGCCCGTCGGGCCCACGGGCGCCTGAGTCGGGTGCCGAGCACCTCGGGCAGGCTCTGCCCTGTGACGACGCCGAGTTTTGCCGAGAGGTACTGGATGAGCCAGGCCATCACGTTCCCGGCGACGACGATCCAGACCAGGAGGTATCCGTACTGGGCGCCGGCGGTCATGTTGCTGGCGACGTTGCCGGGGTCGAGGTACGCGACGCCCGCCACCAATGCAGGACCGAGCAGCCACAGGCTGCGCGACGGCGTGACGCGGACCGCGGGGACGCCCCGGTCGAGCGACGCATTTTTAGGCATGCCGAAATAGTAGCGGATATTTCGGCGCACCTAAATATCTGTATCGGGGGTGGCGGATAGCCTGACGGGATGGATGAGCAGACACCCCCGGACGAGCGACGGTCAGACCAGGCGTCCGCGCAGCCGGGGTACGGGGTGGGTCCATGGCCCGGGGGACCCTCCGCGTGGCCGGACGGCGCGCAGTACGACCCTGAGCTGCTCGCGGTCGGCGACACCCGCAACGTGATCGACCGGTACCGCTACTGGCGGATGGAGGCGATCGTCGCGGACCTCGACACCCGACGGCATCCGTTCCACGTCGCGATCGAGAACTGGCAGCACGACATGAACATCGGCTCGATCGTGCGCAGCGCCAACGCCTTCCTGGCCGACACCGTGCACATCATCGGGCGTCGACGGTGGAACAAACGCGGCGCCATGGTCACCGACCGGTATCAGCACGTCGTGCACCATGAAGACGTGGAGAGCTTCGCCGCGTGGGCTGCCGGCGCCGGTGTGCCGATCATCGCCGTCGACAACGTCGACGGCGCCGTGCCCGTCGACCGCGCCGACCTGCCGCAGCGCTGCGTGCTGCTGTTCGGGCAGGAGGGCCCCGGCCTCTCCGAGGCGGCGCTCGCCGCGGCATCCGCCCATATCGAGATCACCCAGTACGGATCGACACGATCGATCAATGCGAGTGCGGCCGCCGCCGTGATCATGTACGAGTGGTGCCGGCGGCACGCGGGCTGAGAGGCTCTCCGCTCACGACTCCCCGCCATCCCTCGACACGGTGGGGCAGCAGGCGTAGCGTGAGTGCCGATCCGAGGAGGCCGTCATGGCAGACATCCGTTCCATCCGCCCGTTCCTGTGGTTCGACGGTCGGGCGCAGGAGGCGATGGAGTACTACGTCTCGGTGTTCCCGAACTCGTCGATCGATCAGGTTGTGCTCTACCCGGACGAGTCCCTCGATCGTCATTTCGAGGGGATGACCGGCAAGGTGCTCACCGGTGAGTTCACGCTGAACGGCACGCCCTTCGGATGCCTCGACGGCGGGCCGCAGTTCACGTTCAACGAGTCGATCTCGTTCGTGATCGGGTGCGACGACCAGGCGGAGATCGACCACTATTGGGCTGCTCTGTCCGCTGTTCCGGATGCGGAGGCCTGCGGCTGGTGCAAGGACCGTTTCGGTGTGAGCTGGCAGGTCGTACCTGCGGGGTTCGATCTGCTCCAGCAGCGTCCGGAGCAGATCCAGGCGCTCATGCACATGAAGAAGATCGTGATCGCCGAGCTCGAGAACGCCTGACTCTCAGCGGCCCGCCTCACCCGTCGGGCTCACGCGACGCCCGCGGTCACCCAGCGACCGCTTCGCACTCGCCAGCCGAGCGTGCCGAGCCGCGCGAGCAGGTAGACACCGAAGAAGGCGACCGCGAGCCAGACGAGCCCCGGGGCGTCGTCCACTCCCGTCGCCGCGATGATCCAGAGCGCCGGGAGGAAGGGCAGCAGATTCAGCCCGCCGGCGAGCGCCAGGTAGCGCGCATCGTTCGCCCCCATCAGCACGCCGTCGAGCACGAACACGACCCCGGCGATCGGCTGCGCCACCGCGAGCACGAGGAGAGCGGGCTGGACGAGCGCCGCGATCGTCGCGTCGCCGGTGAACACGATGCCGAGCACACCCGAGAGAGCCGCGATGAGCGCGCCGACGACCACGCCGAACCACGCGCCCCATGCCACAGTACGGCGGAGCACCCGGTGCACCTGGCGTTCGTCGCCGGCGCCGAGCTCCTTGCCGATCAACGCCTGAGCGGCGATCGCGAGGGCGTCGAGCGCGAAGGCCGCAGCGGAGAAGATCGTGAAGACGATCTGCCACCCGGCGAGCTCGTCCGTGCCGATGCCGGTGGCGACCGCGACCGTCGCGAGCAGGGCAGCCCGCAGGCTCACGGTGCGCAGGAACAGCCAGCCGCCGGAGCGGGCGGTGCTGCCCATGCCCTCTCGTCGCACCCGCAGGGAGGCGTCGTGCGTCGCGGCGAGGCGGCGGATCACGAGCACGTACGCGCCGACCATGCCCCACTGGGCGACGACCGTGCCGGCGGCGGAGCCGGCGATGCCCCAGCCGAGCCCGTAGATGAAGAGCACGTTCAGGAGCGCATTCGCGCCGAAGCCCAGACCGGCGATCCACAGCGGTGTCATCGTGTCCTGCATCCCGCGCAGGAGTCCGGTCGCGGCGAACACGATCAGCATCGCGGGCAGGCCCCACATCGAGACGACCAGGTAGGCGTTGGCCTCGGATGCCACGGCATCGCCGGCGCCGAACAGCGAGACGAGCCAGGGCGAGGAGGCGGCGCCGGCCGCGGCGAGCACCGCGCCGATCGCCAGGGCGAGCCACATGCCGTTGATGCCCACCGAGACCGCGGCGCCGGGGCGTCCGGCGCCGAAGAGCCTGGCCACGGCCGGGGTCGTCGAGTAGGCGAGGAAGACCATCAGCCCGACGATCGTCTGCAGCACGGCGCCCGCGATGCCCAGTCCGGCGAGCGAGGTGGTGCCGAGGTGCCCGACCAGGGCCGCGTCGACGATCAGGAACGCGGGCTCGGCGATCAGCGCCCCGAGGGCGGGGACGGCCAGGCGCAGGATCTCGCGGTTGAGGGTGCGCTCGGTCATCCTCCGAGCCTATGGGCTGGTGACGCGAGGCGGTCGTACCCTGGAAGGGAACCCGGATGCGACGGAGGTGCATCATGACGGATCCCCGAGAGGCCGCTGCGAGGTATCGCGCGCGGCAGCGGAGCAGGAGCGCGGGTGAGGAGGATGCCGAGGAGAAGGCCGAGCCCGGCATCGCGGCGGCCACCGACCGTGCGGCCTTCATCGAGACGGCGATCCAGGTCGCCATCCGCCGCGGAGATTTCGACGACCTGCCCGGGGCGGGCAAGCCTCTTGAGGGGCTCGGCACCCATCACGATCCCGATTGGTGGATCCGCCGCAAGATCGAGCAGGAGAACCTGACCGGCCTCGGTCCGCCCGCGATCCTGCTGCGCACCGAGGACCGGGAGCTCGACGACCAGCTCGATCTGCTCGGCCGCGAATCCGACGTGCGCGACGTGCTGGAGGACTTCAACCGTCGGGTGAAGGAGGCGCGCCGTCAGCTGCAGGGCGGTCCACCCGTGGTCACCTCTCCGCGCGACATCGACGCGGAGGTCGCGGCGTGGGCGGAGCGCAGGGCGGCGCGGTTCGCCGCACGCGCACCGGAGGAGCCGGAACGGCCGCGGCGCCGTCGGCTCGGCCTGCGCCGCCGGGCCTGAGTCGGGCACGATCCCTGCCCGATGTCGGAGGGGCGCATAGGCTGTTGGCATGACCGACGTGCTCCTCTCTGGCCTTGAGACCTCCGAGTTCAGCTCCGACATCCGCCCGCAGGACGACCTGTATCGCCACGTCAACGGCGCCTGGCTCGCGCGCACCGAGATCCCCGGCGACAAGGCGCGGTGGGGGTCGTTCCACCTTCTCGCGGAGCAGGCCGAGAAGGACGTCCGCGCGATCATCGAGGAATCGCAGGATGCCGAGCCCGGCACCCTCGCCCGCAAGATCGGCGATCTGTCCGCGAGCTTCATGGACACCGATCGCATCGCGGCGGCCGGCGTCAGCCCGCTCGCGGAGACGCTCGCCGAGATCGAGGCGATCGACAGCATCCCCTCGTTCCTGCGCACCGTCGGCGCTTACGACCGTGACGGACGCGCGCACCTGATCGGGTTCTACGTCGACGGCGACCCGGGCAATCCGGAGCGGTACGTCCCCGTCGTCGTGCAGTCGGGCCTGTCGCTGCCCGACGAGAGCTACTTCCGCCTCGACACCTTCGCCGACACGCGCGCCGCGTACCGTGCGCACCTCGAGCGTCTCCTCGCCCTCGCCGGCATCGCGGATGCCGCAGCGACCGCAGAGCGCTCGATCGCGCTGGAGACCGAGCTCGCCGGACACCACTGGGACAACGTGCGCAGCCGCGATGCGGTCGCGACTTACAACCTCAAGACGTGGGCCGAGATCCAGGAGCTCGCAGGCATCGACCTCGAGCCGTGGCGTGACGCCGTCGCGCCCGCCCACTCTGAGGCATTCGCCGAGGTCGTCGTCTCGCAGCCGAGCTTCCTCGAAGGCCTCGGCTCCCTCCTCGTCGCCGAGCGGCTCGACGACTGGAAGGCCTGGCTGCGCGCTCAGGTCGTGCATGCGGCCGCTCCGTATCTGACCGACGACTTCGTGCAGGAGAACTTCTCGTTCTACGGCACCGAGCTCACCGGCGTTCCCACCATCCGCGAGCGCTGGAAGCGCGGCGTCTCCGTCACCGAGGGGGCACTGAGCGAGGCCATCGGCAAGATCTATGTCGAGCGCCACTACCCGCCGACGGCGAAGGCGGCGATGGACGAGCTCGTCGACAATCTCATCGAGGCCTACCGGCAGAGCATCACCGACCTCGAATGGATGACGGCCGAGACGCGCGAGCGCGCCCTCGCGAAGCTCGACTCATTCACCCCCAAGATCGGCCACCCCGCCGTCTGGCGCGACTACTCGAGCCTCGAGATCGACCGATCGGACCTGTTCGGAAACGTGCGCCGTGCGGCGATCTTCGAGCACGACCGCAACGTGGCGAAGGTCGGCAACCCGATCGACCGCGACGAGTGGCACATGCCCCCGCAGATGGTCAACGCGTACTACAACCCGTCGATGAACGAGATCGTGTTCCCTGCGGCCATCCTGCAGTACCCGTTCTTCGACGTGGCACGCGACGCCGCGGCCAACTACGGCGGCATCGGCGCGGTCATCGGCCATGAGATCGGTCACGGCTTCGACGACCAGGGCAGCCGGTACGACGGCGACGGCAAGCTCGAGGACTGGTGGACGGATGCCGATCGCACGGCGTTCGAGGAGCGCACCAAGGCGCTCATCGCGCAGTACGACGAGCTGGTGCCCGAAGGGCTCGACGCCGGACACCATGTCAACGGCGCTCTGACGATCGGCGAGAACATCGGGGACCTCGGTGGACTCGGCATCGCCCTCAAGGCGTACGAGCTCTCGCTCGGTGGCGCCGAGGCTCCCGTCATCGACGGCTACACCGGAGTGCAGCGCCTGCTGCTGTCCTGGGCGCAGGTGTGGCAGCAGAAGAGCCGGGATGCCGAGACCCTGCGACTGCTCACGATCGACCCGCACTCGCCGAACGAGTTCCGCTGCAATCAGATCGTCCGCAACATCGACGCGTTCTACGAGGCCTTCGACGTGGCGGAATCCGACGCGCTGTGGCTGCCGCAGGACGCGCGCGTGACGATCTGGTGACCAAACTCCGCAGTATGTAGGGCATCCTCACCTGCGAGGGTTACGATATCCGTGCTGCGGGGGACGGACCCCGCAGCATCCCGCCAATCCAACCCCCCTTTAAGGATCACGCGTGGGTGCTTCGGAGCCTGTCGATGGGCCGTCACTGGCCTCGCTGCGCCGGTCTCAGCGGACCAGCCGGCGCTTGCCGCGCCGCGCTGCCGCCGGGCGCCGGTCGTTCACCTCGACGCTGCGGGCGCTCGAGGAGCTGGCGGATGCCGGGGCTCAGGTGTCGGTGCACGTCGTCGACCTCGACAACCATGTGCACGTCCTCGCGGGCGACGACCACGTCACGATGCCCGTCGCCGGCCTGGGTGTCGTCCCGCTGCTGATCGAGGTCGCCGCCGCCTTCGAGACCGGCGCCCTCGATCCGCTTGAGATCGTCGATCGGGCCGCGGTCGAGTCCGTGTCGACGTCGGGGTTGTGGCGCCATCTGCATGCACCAGCTCTTCCGCTCGAGGACCTCGCGGTGCTCGCGGCGACGGCCGGCGATCCGATCGCGGTGAACGCCCTGCTCCAGCGCGTCGGGCACGACCGCGTACGGGAGCGGATCGAATCGCTGGGGCTGCGTCGCACCGCGCTCCTGGATCGGTTCCGCGACGAGCGAGGACCGGACGATGCGCCGCAGGTGGCCGTCGGATCGGCGCGCGAGCTCGCCGGCCTGTTCTCGGCGCTGGTGAACTCGCAGGTCGTCGGCGCCTCGGTGAGCGCTCAGGTGTCGGAATGGCTGAGCCTGAACCAGGACCTGAGCCTCGTCGCGGCGTCGACGGGCCTCGATCCGTTCTCGCACGACCACGATGCCCATGGCCTCCTCTTCATCAACAAGACCGGTCGCGACCGGGGCGTGCGTGCCGAGGCCGGCGTCCTCGCCGGACCCCGCGCCGGCGTCGCCTACTCGCTGATCGTGTGCTTCGACGACCTGTCGATCACGCACCGCCTGCGCGCGCATGACGCCTTCCGCGTGCTCGGTGTCGAACTCATGGAGTACACGCACTGATCTAGCATCGAGGCATGCCGCGAACCGACTGGACTCCCCATCGCCGCGACGACGGCGAGCTGCTCGGATGGATCCACCCCGACGGCGACGCCTGGGTCGCGGTCGACGTGCTCGGCCGTCGAGCGTCGGACGCCGTCGACTGGCTGGATGCCGAGGCGGCGCTGGAGGAGCACGGGATCGGCTGGCTCGCCGACCCCTGGATGCTGGAGGGCGAGAGCGACCGCGCGCTGCGCGTCCGCATCCTCGAGGTGACGCCGGATGAGGAGGGGGTGCCGGGACGCATCCTGGTGAAGGTCGACGACTTCGGCGATGTCACCCGACCGCAGACGCAACAGTTCTCTCTGCCCTGGCCGATCCCCGACCGCCTGCGCGCGCCGTCGCAGGGCGACCCCGACCCGCGCGTGTTCTGATCCCGCTCAGCCGGGCAGTGAGGGGTGCTGCTCTGCAGAGCGCTGGCGAGGGATGAACAGCGACAGCACGAGGGCGACGATGCCCGCCGCGATCGCCAGCCAGAAGCACAGGTCGAACGCCGCCCGCGACGGCACGGCGACCCCGTCGACGTCGATGCTCATGGCGGCGAGCACTCCTCCCATCACGGCGGAGGCGCTCGAGGTGCCCACCGATCGGAAGAGCGCGTTGAGGCCGTTGGAGGCGCCGGTCTCGTTCGCCGGGACCGAGCGCATGATGATCATCGGCATCGCGGCGAAGGTGAATCCGATGCCGACGCCGATCAGCAGGTTGCCGACCAGGATGTGCCAGACCTCGCTCGACCACAGCAGCACGAAGACGTAGGCGAGCACGATCGCCGCCGCGCCGACGGTGAACAGCGGGCGGGGGCCGACGGTGCGCTCCAGCCATCCCGACAGCGGCGAGATCACCATCATCACGAGGCCCGCCGGCATGATCACGAGCGAGGCGGCGACCATGTCGAGGCCGAACCCGGAGCCTGCGGCGACCGGCATCTCGAGCAGCTGGGGGAAGGTCACGTTCGACGCGAACAGCGCGAATCCCATGCCGATCGCGGCGATGTTCGTGAACAGCACCGCGGGGCGGGCGGCGACGCGCAGGTCGAGCAGGGGATCCTTCGTGCGCAGCTGGTACCAGCCCCAGACGAGGAGCACTCCGACGCCGCCGATGATGCAGGTCAGGGTCAGCGGTGCGGTCCAGCCCCATTCGGCTCCACGCGAGACGAACAGAAGGATGCCGGTGAGGCCGATCGCGAGGCCGATGGCGCCGATCACGTCCAGGCGCCCGGGGAAGCGCAGCACGTCTTCCGGGATCACGAGCAGCACCAGCGCGAGTCCGACGCCTCCGAGTGCGGCGGCGAGCCAGAAGAGCCAGTGCCAGTCGGCGTTCTCGGCGAGCAGCGCCGCGACGGGCATCCCGACCGCACCGCCCACGCCCATCGTCGCGCTCATCAGGGCCACGGCGGTGCCGAGTCGTTCGGGCGGGAGGACGTCGCGCATGATCGCGATGCCGAGCGGGACCACGCCCGTCACCGCGCCCTGCAGGGCCCGCCCGATGATGACTCCGACGATCGAGCCGGAGAGCGCCGCGATCAGCGATCCGACGATCAGCAGGGCGAGCAGCACGATCACCACGCGGCGCTTGCCGTACATGTCGCCGAGCCGGCCCGAGATCGGGGTGGCGACGGCGGCGACGAGCAGCGTGATCGTGACGACCCAGGTGGTGTCCTCGCGCGAGGCGTTCAGCAGTCGGGGCAGCTCGGCCTGCAACGGCACCACGAGCGTGAACATGAACGACGAGCAGAGGCCGGCGAAGGCCAGCACCGCGACGATCGCCCACTTCGGCGATGTCCGGGAGAGCCGTCGGCGTGCGCGATCCTCGTTCTCTCCCATCCCTCCAGGCTATCGGCGCCCGCGACTCCCGAGGGTCAGCTCACACCCTTCATGAGTCGGAGGACGGGCTTGACCGAGAACAGCAGCCCTGCGCCGACCAGGATCGCGATGCCGCCGAGGATCGAGAAGTACGGCACCTCGTTCGTCGGGTCGTAGAACTGCACCAGCCAGCCGGAGATGGCCGTGCCGAGTGCGATCGAGAGGAAGAACAGCGCGACCATCTGGGTGTGGAACGCCTTCGGGGCGAGCTTCGTGGTGACCGACAGCCCGACAGGTGAGATGAGCAGCTCGGCGATCGTGAAGACCAGGAGGATGCCGACGATCGCGAGGAGCGGCGTCGAGTTCGCGCCGCCGCCTGCGAACGGCAGGAACAGCAGGAAGGCGGCGCCCATGACGATCGCACCGAGGGCGAACTTCACGGGTGTCGACGGCTGCTGCGTGCCGAGGCGGGTCCACACGGCCGCGAAGACGCCGGACAGGATGATGATGAACACCGGGTTGATCGACTGCACCCAGGGGACGGGCATCTCGAAGCCGAGGATGTTCCGATCCAGGCGCTCGGAGGAGTACAGGGTGAGGACGGTGAACTGCTGCTGGTAGAGCGACCAGAAGGCGACGCTCGTGATGAACAGCGGCAGGAATCCCCACACGCGCGAGCGCTCGGTGGCGTCGATGCGGCGGCTGCTCAGGATCACCGCGAAGTAGGCGATGGTGGCGGCGACCGTTCCGAGGATGACGATCGTCGACAGGTTGCCGGCCTGGATGACGCCGACGAGCACGAGCACGGCGATCAGAGCGATCGCGGCCACGGCGATGATCGCCACCAGCGGATAGCGGCGTGCGGGCAGCGGGTTCGGGACGCGGCGGGCTTCGTCCGGCAGTGCCTTGCGCCCGAACGAGTACTGCACGAGTCCGAGCGTCATTCCGATCGCTGCCAGCCCGAATCCGTAGTGGAAGCCCAGCGAGGACTGCAGGATGCCGGTGAGGATCGGACCCATGAACGCGCCGAGGTTGATCCCGAGGTAGAACAGGGAGAACCCGGCATCCCGGCGGGAGTCGTCCGCGCTGTAGAGGGTGCCGACGACCGACGTCGCGTTGGCCTTGAGGCCGCCCGAGCCGAGTGCGACGAGCACGAGTCCGACCCCGACACCCACGAAGCCGGGCAGCAGAGCGAGGGCGACGTGCCCGGCGACGATGACGATTGCGCTGAGGAACAGCACCCGTTCGGAGCCGACCATCCGGTCGGCGACCCATGCGCCGAGGATCGTGGAGAGGTACACCGATCCGCCATACGCGCCGACGATCCCGCCCGCCACAGCCTCCGGAAGCCCGAGGCCGCCCTCGGTGGCCGAGTAGTAGAGGTACAGGAGCAGGATGCCCTGCATGCCGTAGAAGCTGAACCGCTCCCACATCTCGACGCCGAAGACGTGGACGAGAGCCCAGGGCTGGCCGAAGAACCGGGTGTCCGCTGTCGTGGCGGATGTCTCGCTGGATGCCATCCCTCCACGGTACGCCCCGTCGTCGCAGGCTTCAGACCGTGTTCGTGCTTCCATGGGGGCATGAACGCGGACTTCGATCAGCACCCGGCCGACACGCCCTTCCACCGCCGACTCGTCTACGGCGAGCGTCCGGACGGGTCGTGGATGACCCGCGGACCCGCGAACGCGTTCGAGTCGGTGGTCATGCGACCGCTCGATCCGATGCTCGTCCCCGAGAGGCCGAGACAGGGAGAACTCGATCCGCAGGAGTGCGGCCACTGCGCGCCCGATCCGCACACCATCTGGCGCGACGACGTGTGGCAGGTACGTGGAGGATGGGAGCCGGGAGGTCTTCCGTTCATCGGAGCGATCTCCCCGCGCGCGCACTGGCTGCTCGAGGACGCTCCGGTCGCCGTGCTCGCAGGTCTCGGCCCGCTGATGCAGCGGATCTCCGAGGCGGTCAAGAGCATCCCTGGTGTGGCGCGCTGTCATTTCAGCCGCTTCAACGACGGATCCGCGCATCTGCATCTGTGGGCGTTCGCGCGGCCGGCGGGGATGATGCAGGGGCGTGGGTCCGTGCTCCCGTACTGGGACGGAATGCTGCCCGAGATGCCCGCCGACATGACGGAGGAGTTCTTCGAGATCGTCGCCACGTCCCTCGCCTCGGGAGGGGGCACGGCCTTCCCCGAGCGCGAGCAGGCGTGAGCGCCGTGTTCGATTCCGCATTCCGCGGCGAGAGGGGCAGACTGGGGATCGTGCGAACCATCCGTGATCTCGACACCGTTGAACTCATCATCGATGCGCAGGGCCTGCTGGATTCGATCCGCGGCCCCGAGCGCGTGATCGACGCCGGCACGCTCAGGGCGCTGCAGCAGTCAGGCAATTACGTCGTCGGCCTGTTCGACGCCGATGATGCCGAAGGCGGCGAGGAGCGCATGGTCGGTGCCTCGATCGCCTTCTTCGGAGCGCCGGGTCGCCGGGCGATGCACTCGCACATCACGGCGCTGCTGCCGGAGTACCGTGGTCGCGGCTGGGGCAGGGAGCTCAAGGAGCACCAGCGTCAGTGGGCGTTCTCCAACGACGTCGGACGCATCACCTGGACGTTCGACCCCCTCGTCGCGCGCAACGCGCACTTCTTCCTCACGGTGCTCGGCGCCAGGGCGACCGGCTACTCGGTGAATCGCTACGGCATCTTCGGCGGCGGGGATGCGGGCGACGAGAGCGACAGGCTCGACGTCGAGTGGGCGCTCGCCGACATCGCGAAGCCCCCGGCATCCGATGCCGTCGTGGAGACGCTGCAGATCCCCTCCGACATCGAGACGATGCGCGTCGAGGACCCCGAGGCCGCTCATGAGTGGCGCACGCGGCTGCGTGCCCAGATGGAGGGGCTGCTCGGCAGTGGGCTGACGCTCTCCGGATTCGACGTCGAGCAGGGGTATCTCTTCACGGCGTGAGAGGGCCACGCTGGGGTCTTCGCGTGAACGGGTCGCGGATAAGATTGACGTACCCGTGATCACGGGTCCTCCCGCAGCCGACCATTGGAGCCACCGTGGCCGAACAGTCCCGTCTCGATAAGGTCATCGCCCTTGCCCGCCACCGCGGGTTCGTCTTCCAGGCGGGTGAGATCTACGGCGGTTCGCGGTCCGCGTGGGACTACGGGCCCCTCGGTACGGAGCTCAAGGAGAACATCCGCCGTCAGTGGTGGCAGACGTTCGTGCGCGGTCGCGGTGACATGGTGGGTCTCGATTCCAGCATCATCCTGCCCAAGCGCGTCTGGGAGGCGTCGGGCCACGTCGCCACGTTCACCGACCCGCTGGTCGAGTGCCTGAGCTGCCACAAGCGCTTCCGCGCCGACAATCTCATCGAGGACTTCGAGGCGCGCAAGGGCCGCAAGGCAGAGAACGGGCTCGCCGACGTGCCGTGCCCCAACTGCGGCACGAAGGGCCAGTACACCGAGCCGAAGTCGTTCTCGGGTCTGGTGAAGACCTACCTGGGTGTCGTGGACGACGAATCCGGCCTGCACTTCCTGCGCCCCGAGACCGCTCAGGGCATCTTCGTGAACTTCTCCAACGTGCTGACCGCGAGCCGCAAGAAGCCGCCGTTCGGCATCGGCCAGGTCGGCAAGGCGTTCCGCAACGAGATCACGCCCGGCAACTTCATCTTCCGCACTCGCGAGTTCGAGCAGATGGAGATCGAGTTCTTCACACCGCCCGCCGAGGCGCAGCAGTGGTTCGAGCACTGGGTGGAGGCCTGCTGGAACTGGTTCATCGACCTCGGGATCGACCCCGAGAACATGCGTCAGTTCGACGTCCCGGAAGACGACCGCGCCCACTACTCGGCCGGCACGATCGATGTCGAGTACCGCTTCGGCTTCACGGGCAAGGAGTGGGGCGAGCTCATGGGCGTCGCCAACCGCACCGACTACGACCTGTCGAGCCACAGTGAGGCGTCGGGGCAGAGCCTGACCTACTTCGACCAGGCCACCGGCGACCGCTACACGCCATACGTGATCGAGCCCTCGTTCGGCCTGACGCGCGCCATGATGGCATTCCTCGTTGACGCCTACCGGGAAGAGGAGGTGCCGAACGCCAAGGGCGGCACCGACGTGCGCACGGTGCTCAAGCTGGATCCGCGCCTCGCGCCGATCAAGGCCGCGGTGCTTCCGCTGAGCCGCAACGAGCGCCTGTCACCGCTCGCGCGCGAGGTCGCCGACACCCTCCGCAGCTCGTGGGCCGTCGACTTCGATGACGCGGGCGCGATCGGTCGCCGGTATCGCCGACAGGACGAGATCGGCACGCCGTTCTGCGTGACGGTCGACTTCGACTCGCTCGACGATCGTGCGGTCACCGTGCGGGATCGCGACACCATGGCGCAGGAGCGCGTGTCGATCGACGAGCTCCACGCCTACCTCGCGGAGCGTCTGCAGGGCGCCTGAGGTGGACGATCCGAGCGAGAGGCCCGCTGCCCGAACGGGAAGCGGGCCTTTCTCGTCAGCCGGTGACGGTCAACTGAATCTGATCGGTGCCGCCGGCCTCCACCCAGGAGAGCGAGCGCTCGAGGATGCCACGCAGCACGTCGAGGTCGACCTGCTCGAGGTCCTTGATGTACAGGCAGCCGGCCCCGGCGGTGTGCGGGCCGAGCTTCTCGAGTGCGTCCGCGTGCGCATCCACGCCATCGAGGAGGTAGATGGTGGTCGCGGACTTCCTCGGTGCGAAGCCCAGCAGGCCGCTGTCGCCCTCGGTGCCGGTCGGATAGCGGTAGTGGCAGGTGCCGAAGCCGATGATCGTGCCCCAGGTCTGCGGAGGGCGGCCGGTGATCTCCTGCATCATCGCGGTCAGGGTCTCGGCATCCCGACGGCGGGCCGCCGGGGAGGAGCGGGCGATGAGGCCGGCGACGTCATCGCCGGTCGGCTTCATGCCTTCGCTTTCGCCGCGGCCTTCATGGCCTTCTTGTGCTCACGCACCTTCGTGAGCGATTCGGGCGAGACGATGTCGGCGACGCTGCGGTACGAGCCGTCAGTGCCGTAGTCACCCGCAGCCTCCCGCCATCCGGCGCCGGTGAAGCCGTACTGCTTGCCGAGCAGCGCGACGAAGATCTTCGCCTTCTGCTCTCCGAAGCCGGGGAGGTCCTTGAGCCGCTTGAGCACTTCGGCGCCGGTGGGGTCGCCTTCGGTCCAGATCGCCGAGGCATCGCCGCCCCACCGATCGACGATCTCCTGGCAGAGCGTCTGCACGCGGGCGGCCATCGAGCCGGGGAACCGGTGCACCGCGGGGGTCGTCTTGAAGGCCTCGAGGAATTCGTCAGGGTCCATCGCCGCGATCGTGGTGGCGTCGGACGCTCCCGTCCGCTGTTCGATCTTGAGGGGACCGGCGAAGGCGGTCTCCATCGGGACCTGCTGGTCGAGGAGCATACCCACAAGCAGGGCGAGCGGGTTCTCGGTCAGCAGGTCGTCTGCGGCGGTGTCTCCGGTGATGTGAAGGGCCATGACTCCAGTCTGGCATCCCGCGTGTTCGGATCAGATGCGCTGCAGTTTCGGGAGAGGACCTTCGAGACGCGCGATCGAGACGCGCACATCGGCGATGTCGGCCTTGAGTTCGGTCTTCAGGTCGGCCATCTCGGCTCTGACCTCGGCGATGTCGCCCTTGAGTTCGGTTCTGAGTTCGGCGATGTCGGCTTTGAGTTCGGTCTTCAGGTCGGCCATCTCGGCTCTGACCTCGGCGATGTCGCCCTTGAGTTCGGTTCTGAGTTCGGCGATGTCGGCTTTGAGTTCGGTCTTCAAGTCGGCCATCTCGGCTCTGACCTCGGCGATGTCGCCCTTGAGTTCGGTTCTGAGTTCGGCGATGTCGGCTTTGAGTTCGGTCTTCAGGTCGGCCATCTCGGCTCTGACCTCGGCGATGTCGCCCTTGAGTTCGGTTCTGAGATCGGTGAGCCCCGTCTCGACTTTGGTGAAGCGCTCATCGATCCTGTCGAAACGGATGTCCAGCCCACGGGTCTGCCGTGCGAGCATGCGCGAGACGCCGCCGAGCACGGTGGCCGTGAAAGCGAAGAGGGCGATGACGATGCCGATCACATCCGGGTCCACGAGCATCCTCCCAGTCTGCGCCGGTCACCGGACGCTGTCATGGGTTCGACGATATGAAGCAGGAACGATCGGCGGGCACCGCGACGGGGCGAATCCGAGCATGGGGGAGAGATGCCCCGGTGGGGCTCCTGTGCAGAAGGAGCGGGTACTCAGGCCGTCGCGACGTCGTCGACGTCATCCGCACCGACAGCAGGAGCCGGCTCGATGCCGTACAACGTCGTCAGGGCAGCGGCGAACTCGTCTGCGCGCCCGCCGGCGGCGAGCTCGTGCGCTCGGGTCGTCGGCGTGTGCAGCAGGACACCCGTGAGGTGGCGGAGCGCCTGCTCGACGCGACCGTCCTCATCGCCACGCGCGCGGGCGCGGCCGATCTCGGACTCGAGCAGCGAGAAGATGTGCGACCGCAGTGCCACGACCGACGGGGTAACGCTCTGCCGACTGCCGACGACGTGGAAGGTGTCGGCCGCTTCGCGCACGACGGTGCGCGCGGCATCCGTCGCCTGCAGCTCTTCGAGCGGGGCGTGCAGGCTGATGGTCTCGAGATCCAGCAGCGCGACACCCTCGAGTGCGGCGACGGCGGGGTCGACATTGCGGGGCATGCCGAGGTCGACGACCAGCTGGCTGTGCGAACCGACGGGGCATCCCTCGACGGCGATCCCGGTGGGTGCCTGCAGGTGCTCAGGCGTGAGCACCGGGGCGGCGGCCGTCGTGCAGGTGATGAGCAGGCTCGAGCGCGACGCGACGCGAGCGTAGTCGTCTGCGGCGACAGCGCGGATGCCGTGCTTCGCAGCGAACTTCTCGGCACGGCCGGAGGGCGAGTACACCGAGATGTTGACTGCGCCGCGCTCGCGCAGAGTGGCGAGCGTGACGGCTGCGTATGCGCCGGTGCCCACGAGCAGTACACGCTCGGTCGACCAGTCCGCGATGCGGCTGTCGGCGAGCTCGAGAGCGAGACGCACGAGCGAGCGCCCTGCGCGGCCGAGAGCCGTGACGTTCTTGACCTTGCGCTGCGCCTGGCTCGCGCGCTGGAAGAGGCGCTCGAGCTCCGGGGAGGTCGTCCCCTCCTTGCGCGCGGACTTCAGGGCGCGGCGCACCTGGCCCGCGATCTCGCCTTCTCCTGAGACCACGGATTCGAGTCCGGAGGCGACGGAGAAGAGGTGCTCGGCCACCCGACGACCGGAGTGGACGTCGTACGCGCCCTCGAGCTCGGAGGCGGAGATCCCGGTGGAGGCCTCGACGGCCTCGAGCACCGCTTCGACGCCGATCGCGCCGGCGGCGGTGACGGGCTCGTCCATCTCGACGTACGCCTCGAACCGGTTGCAGGTAGCAAGAACGACCGCACCCTGCACGCAGGACGCCATGTCCACCACGGTGGAGGCGACGTCATCGGGGGTGCGGCTCAGGCGTTCGAGCAATTCGAAGGAGGCGGTCTTGTGACTCGCCGTGACAACCAGCAGCACGCATCGATTCTACCTGAGGCTTCATGCAGGTCGGCCCAGGAGCGGATGGGAGGATGGATGCATGGCCCTCTCCGACGCTCCGCTGCTGCGTGCCCTCACCGGACCCCGCCCCGAGCACGCCCCCGTCTGGTTCATGCGTCAGGCGGGCAGGTCGCTGCCCGAGTACCGGGAGCTGCGGGTCGGGACGCGGATGCTGGACGCCTGCCTCACGCCCGAACTCGCGGCCGAGATCACCCTGCAGCCGGTCCGCCGGCACGGGGTGGATGCGGCCGTGTTCTTCAGCGACATCGTGATCCCGCTGCGTCTGGCCGGTGTCGACGTCGAGATCGAGCCCGGCCGCGGGCCGGTGTTCGCGAACCCGGTGCGCTCTGCGGCGGACGTCGACCGCATCACCGCCATCGATCCGCTGTCGCTCGACGGCACCGCGATCGCCGAGGCGGTCGGCATCGTCACCGCCGAGCTCGGCGACACCCCGCTCATCGGCTTCGCGGGGGCGCCTTTCACACTCGCCGCCTATCTCGTCGAGGGAGGCCCGTCGAAAGAGCATCTGCGGGCCCGCGCCCTGATGCACTCCGATCCCGAGTCCTGGAATCGCCTCGCCGGCTGGCTGGCGCAGATCTCGCGCCGCTTCCTCGAGATCCAGCGCGACGCCGGAGCATCCGTCGTCCAGCTGTTCGACTCGTGGGCCGGGTCGTTGAGCGTGGCCGACTACCGGGCCTTCGTCGCGCCGCACTCTCGGGTCGCGCTCGATGCGATCGGCGTCCCGAGCATCCACTTCGGCGTGGGCACCGGGCCGTTCCTCGCGGACATGCGCCTCGACGGCATCGCCGACGGCGTGGGCGTGGACTGGCGGATGCCGCTGGACGAGGCCGCAGCGATCCTCGGAGACGAGGTCTCGGTGCAGGGCAACATCGATCCGGCGCTGCTCTCCGCTCCGTGGCCGGTGCTCGAGGCGCACGTGCGCGATGTCGTCGAACGGGGCCGCGCAGCCAGGGGGCACATCGTCAACCTCGGACACGGGGTGCCGCCGGAGGCCGACCCCGACCAGCTCACTCGGATCGTCGAGCTGGTGCACTCGCTCTGACGGCACGGCGGCGCCACCGGGCAGCGCGGAGCGGGTCCGGCGATCGCTGCACGGACGCCAGGGGCCGTATCTAGCAGCAGTGCTATATTGCAACCATGGCAGATAGCGCGTCAGACATCTTCGCCGCGTTGGCCCATCCGACCAGGCGTCAGATCCTGCAGGACCTGAAAGAGGGAGAGCTCGCGGCGGGGGAGATCGCGTCGCGGTTCTCGTCGAGCGGTCCCACCATCTCGCGGCACCTCAGCGTGCTGCGTCAGGCCGGCCTCGTCAGCGAGCGACGCGATGCCAACCGCATCCTCTACTCACTCGTCGGCGAACGGCTCGCCCTCTCGGTCGGGGACTTCCTCTCGACCGTCTGTCCCGAACAGATCGTGTTGCGCGAAGTGCGCAAGCGTGGCACGGGTCGCGGAGCATCCGCTGCGGTCGACGCCTGACGCGTTTTCTCCCGCCCCGCAGTGCGCGAGCACGGACGCCGGGTGAAAGGATCGACGTATGACGTCAGCCCCCGCGAACAGTGATGGCTCCTCCGCCGACCGGACCTCTGGCTCTGCTCGGCCCGAACCCGCAGCGCTCGCGGCGAGGGCCGCAGAGCAGCACATCGTCGTGGTCGGCGGCGGCATCGGCGCGCTGATCGCGGCCAGAGAGTGCGTCAAGGTGGGGATGCGCGTCACGGTGCTCGAGCAGTCGGATGCGGTCGGCGGCGCGATCCGCCGTGCGGAGCTCGACGGCATCGTGATCGACGCCGGTGCGGAGAGCTATGCCACGAGGGGCGGCCGCGTGCGCGCCCTGCTCGCCGAGCTGGGACTCGAGGACCGAATCGTCGCCCCCGCGGCCGGGAGCGCCTGGCTCGCGGGGATCCCCGGGGTCGGCGCCGCCCCGCTGCCGGTCGGCGGCATCCTCGGCATCCCCGGCAATCCCTTCCAGGAGGACGTGCGGCGCATCATCGGCTGGTCGGGAGTGTGGCGCGCGTACCTCGACCGGATCCGTCCGCCGCTCACGATCGGCCACAATCGCAGCCTCGGCGCCCTGGTCTCCTCGCGCATGGGCGCGAAGGTGCGGGATCGCCTCGTCGCTCCGGTGACGACCGGCGTCTACTCGGCCTCACCAGAGGATGTCGACGTCGATGTCGCCGCACCGGGACTCAACGCCGCGCTCACGAGCGTCGGCTCGCTCTCCGGAGCAGTGCAGGCGCTTCGTCAGGAGGCGGTGGACCGCGCGGCTCGGGCGACCGGCGGTGGCGACGGCGGGACTCCGGCTCGAGCGCCGGGGGCCGCAGTCGAGGGCATCGCCGGCGGGATGACGGTTCTCGTCGACGCCCTGGTCGCCGACATCGAGAAGCTCGGCGGTGTCGTCCGCACCGGAGTACGCGTGACGAGCGTGGCGCGGGACGGCGATGGCTGGACCGTCCTCGTCGAACCCGGCGCGGATGCTCACTCGGCTGCCGATCCGGACGCTGACGCCGACGCGACGGAGTACACGGCGGACGGTGTCGTCATCGGGACGCCGGAACGCGCGGCGCGGGCGCTGCTCGAATCCGTCGTTCCGGCTCTCGCGGAGACGGAGCAGGCCGATGCTCCGGAGATCGAGATCGTCACCCTGCTGCTCGAACCTTCTGCGCTCACCGGAGCCCCCCGAGGCACCGGTGTGCTGACTGTGCCGGGCAGCCACACCGCCAAGGCGCTGACCCACTCCACCGCCAAGTGGGAGTGGCTGCGTGCCGCGGCCGGCGACCGACACCTCGTCCGCGTCTCGTTCGGTGCGCAGGGCGAGCCGGCCGCGACGGCAGCGCTCGACGACGACCAGGCTGCGCGGCTCGCGCTGCGCGAAGCATCCGCACTGCTGGGGGTGCCGCTCGCCGACCGCGACCTCATCGCCGCGCACCGAGCGCGCCACGTGCAGTCCCAGCCCGCCTCGATCATCGGCTCCGCCGGACGCCGCGATGCAGCGCGTGCCGCGATCAGGGCCGTTCCGGGCCTCGCGGCCGTCGGCGCATGGCTCGCGGGCACGGGTCTCGCGCAGGTCATCCCAGACGCGCGGGACGAGGCCGCCCGTCTCCGTCGGGAGCTCCTCTGGGAGTGACAACCCGAAGATCGGCCATCTGTCAACCCTCTGCGGCCGTAGATGCCGAATCGGGCATACGGGGCTACGCTGGACACCTGGCAGGCGGCGCCGAGCCGCCGGTTCGCCCCAGGCGTTCACACCCGGAACAACGTGAGGAGACCCCATGAAGGGGAAGATCGGACTCGTCGTAGGACTTGGCGTGGGATACGTTCTCGGAACGCGCGCAGGACGCGAGCGCTACGAGCAGATCAAGACGCAGTGGCTCAAGGTCTGGAACCTCGACCCGGTGCAGGAGCAGGTCGACAAGGTCAAGGGCTACGTCGGCGACAAGGCGGCCGCGGTCCCCGGTGCGATCTGGACCGGAGTGCAGAAGGTCGTCAAGTCGGCATCCGGCGGCGACAAGACCGCCGGTCAGCGATTGGACTCCGCCGTCGCCGCAGGCAAGAAGGCCGCGGACGACATCGTCGACGCGACCGAGGACGCTCTCGACGAGGCCAAAGATGCCGCGAAGTCGGACGCAGCGAAGAAGCCGTCAGCCAAGAAGCCCGCCGCTTCGAGCACGACCGCCGCGAAGTCTGGCAGCTGACATGCCCCGCGGATATCGTGACCGCGCGGAAGACAGCCTGCTGTCGCTCATCGGCGACCTCCCCGAGCTGATCAGCAGCCTCGTCAAGGCGGAGATCAACGCTGCGAAGACGTGGGTGTCGAGGACGGCGAAGGATGCCGGTATCGGGTCCGTCTGGTTCCTGGTCGCCCTCTTCTTCCTGTTCTGGGCCGTACCGGTGATCCTGGTCTTCGCGATCGCCGGGCTGTCGTCGTGGTGGCCCGTGTGGCTGTCCGCGCTTGCTGTCTTCGGCATCCTGATCCTCGCCGTGCTGCTGTTCGCGCTGCTCGGCATCCTGAAGTTCCGCAAGGTGCTCGCCCGCAAGAACCCCGCACAGGCGGTGGGCGAGGACATCCGACTCGTGAAGGAGGCCGGCGATGACGAACTCTGACATCACGAGGTCGCTGCCCAAGACGGCGGTGCCCGCCGGCATCGTGGACCCCGTCGAGTCCGCTCGGGCGGAACTCAAGGCCGCTCTCGCGGCGATCGAGGTGAAGGGCAACTTCCCTCGACGCATCGACAAGGCATCCAAGCGCGCTGCCGCTCAGGCCCGGGTGTTCGCCGACCGCAACCCTGCGGCCGCCATCGCCGGCGCTGTCGGCATCGCCGTCGTCGTGGGCGGAGCCGTCTGGGCGATCGCCCGCGCGCTCTCCCGCTGACCGCGCGCTCTCCCGCTGACCGCGTTCTCCCGCTGACCGAAGGCCGACCTCTCGCAACCCCACTCCGTTCGCGAGCTCTCCACAAAGGGGGCAGACTGGATCCATGTCCGAAGTGCGCGAAGAGAACCCGTCCGGCTTCACCCTCTGGGCCGTCTGGCGACGAAACCCCGATGTCCCCGTCACCGAGTCCGACTCCACGGAACTCGAGACGATCGTCTCGTACATCGAGGACTCCGGAGTCACGGTCCGCGGCTTCTACGACGTCTCGGGCCTGAAGGCCGACGCGGATCTGCTCGTCTGGTTGCACGGCGACACCGCCGAGGAGCTGCAGAAGGCGCTGCGGCGCCTCCGCCGCACCGAGTTGCTGCGCTCGCTTCTGCCGGTGTGGAACGTCATGGGCGTGCACCGTGACGCGGAGTTCAACCGCGCGCACGTGCCGGGATTCCTCCGCGGCGTCGAGCCGAAGGACTGGCTGTGCCTGTACCCATTCGTGCGCACTCCGGAGTGGTACCTCGCTCCGGAGGAGGAGCGCCGCAAGATGCTCGCCGACCACGGGCGCAAGGGCGCGGCGTTCACCGGCGTCATCGCCAACACGGTCGCCGCATTCGCACTCGGCGACTATGAGTGGATCCTGCCGCTCGAGGCCGACGAGGTTACCGAGCTCGTCGACCTGATGCGCGACCTCCGCTATACCGATGCGCGTCTCTACGTGAAGGAGGAGGTCCCGTTCTACACGGGACGCCGCCTCCGGTTCGACGAGATCGCGGACGTGCTGCAGTAGGTCGACCATGAGCACTCCGATCAACCGGTCCACCCCGATCCGACTGGGCACCCGCCGCAGCGCGCTGGCGCAGGCCCAGTCCGGTCACGTCGCCGCGGCGCTCGAGAAGGTCTCGGGGCGTGCGGTCGAGCTGGTCCCGATCACCAGCGAGGGCGATACGAATCGCGCCTCGCTGTCGGAGATCGGCGGTCAGGGGATCTTCGCCACGCGCCTCCGCGAGGCGCTGCTGGCCGGCGAATGCGACTTCCTCGTGCATTCCCTCAAGGACCTGCCGACCGCGATCCCCGACGGGCTCGTGATCGCCGCGACTCCGGTTCGCGAGGACGCCCGCGATGTCGTCATCACGCGGGGAGGCACGCCCCTGCACCAGCTGCGAACGGGCAGCACGGTGGGAACCGGCTCTCCTCGCCGCATCGCGCAGGTCAGGCGCCGTGCCCCGCACGCCGAGGTGGTCGACATCCGCGGCAACGTCGATTCTCGGCTGCAGCGGGTCGCCACGGGGGAGCTGGATGCCGTCATCCTCGCTGCCGCCGGTCTGTCGCGCCTCGGCACGGATTCGCCCCTGCGCCGTGAGGAGCTCGGGCTCGCAGAGTGGCCGACCGCACCAGGGCAAGGGTCGCTGGCCGTGGAGACGCCGACGGATGCTCCGGAGGAGCTGCTCCGCGCACTCGCAGCCCTCGACGACCCGGACACTCGCCTCGCCATCACCGTGGAGCGCGGTGTGCTCGAGGGACTGGATGCCGGATGTCAGGCGCCGATGGCCGCGCACGCGCAGGTGGAGGGTGACGAGATCCGCGTCAGGGCGGTCGTCTACGCACCGGACGGCGACCGCCGGATCGGCCTCGACGTCACCGAACCCCTGAACAGGGAGTATATTCGTCGGAACGGCAGCGGCAACGGAGCGGATGCTGCCGATGGTGCATACCCGATGCGCGCAGCACGCGAGCTCGGGTTGGTTGTCGCCCATCGGCTGCTCGAGCAAGGGGCGGCCGACCTCGTCTCCCGAGAGCATTCCTCATCATGACCAATTCGAAGCAGGACAGACCGCTGGACGGCTGGCGCATCCTCGTACCCCGCGGAGGCCCGTGGGGCGACGGTGTCGCCGCCAGCCTCCGTTCGCGCGGTGCGGTGCCCGTCGTCGCGCCGCTGATCAACTTCGCAGCGACCACCGACCAGGCGGCCCTCGACCAGGCGCTGGCACGCCTCGCGGCCGGCGAGTACGACTGGCTGACCGTCACGAGTGCGACCACCGTGGACGTGATGTTCGCCCACCGCGCCGTCGTGCCGCGCCGCACGAAGATCGCCGCCGTCGGCGAGACGACAGCCGCCGCGCTGCAGGCCGTGGGCTACGAGGTCGCGATGGTCCCGGACGAGGACAACTCGGCCGGCGGCATGGCCGAGCAGCTCATCGCCCTCGAGACGGAACCCCGGCGCATCCTCGCCCTGCGCAGCGAGATCGCGAAGCCCGTGCTCAGCGTCCTGCTGCAGGAGGCGGGGCACGACGTCGACAGCGTGGTGGCGTACCGCACGGTCGGCGTCCCGGTCACCGAGCGCATCAAACGCGATGTCGAGAACGGCCGCATCAACGCGATCCTGATCACCAGCGGCTCGGTCGCCGAGCAGGTGCGTGAGCAGTTCCCGCGGATCCCGGATGAGACGCTGCTCGCAGCCATCGGACCCCGCACGGCGAAGGATGCCGACAGGGCCGGACTGCCGATCACGGTCGTCGCCGACCGTCAGACGGTCGACGCGCTGATCGATGCGGTCTCGAGCTTCACCCTTCCGCACGCGGCGGATGAGCTGGCGCCATGAGCTTCCCCGAGGTGAGACTGCGTCGACTGCGCCAGTCTCCGGCGGTTCGAGGCCTGGTGCGAGAGACGTCGCTGGAGCCGCGGCAGCTGGTGCTCCCGATGTTCGTGCGCGAGGGCCTGACTGAGTCGCTGCCCATCGGGTCGATGCCGGGGGTCGCGCAGCACTCGCTGGATTCGCTGCGTGCGGCAGCGACCGAGGCGGCCGAGGCCGGAGTCGGCGGCGTCATGCTGTTCGGCGTCCCTGCGGTCCGTGACGCCCGGGGCTCGGGTGCGGATGACCCCGAAGGCATCCTCAACGTCGCCACCGAGGCTCTTGCCGCCGAGGTGGGCGATGCCCTCGTGGTGCAGACCGACCTCTGCCTCGACGAGTTCACCGACCACGGTCACTGCGGAGTGCTCGCGGCGGACGGCTCGGTCGACAACGACGCCACCCTGGAGCGCTACGCCTCGATGGCGCTCGCCCAGGCGCGCGCGGGATCGCAGCTGCTCGGCCTCTCGGGGATGATGGACGGCCAGGTCGCCGTGATCCGCCGGGCGCTCGATGCCGAAGGCTTCACCGACACGCTGCTCCTCGCGTATGCGGCCAAGTACGCGAGCGCGTTCTACGGCCCGTTCCGCGAGGCCGTCGACTCCCAGCTCACGGGCGATCGCCGCACGTACCAGCTCGACCCCGGCAACCGCCGCGAGGGCGTACGCGAGGCGGTCGTCGACGAGGAGGAGGGCGCGGACATCGTCATGGTCAAGCCGGCGATGGCCTTCCTCGACGTGCTGCGCGAGGTCAGGGATACCGTCAGCATTCCGGTGTGGGCCTACCAGGTGTCCGGCGAGTACGCGATGATCGAGGCCGCCGCTGCCAACGGCTGGATCGATCGCCGTGCCTCGGTCCTCGAATCGCTGCTGTCGATCCGGCGCGCGGGCGCGGACGTCGTCCTCACCTACTGGGCGACCGAAGCCGCACGCTGGCTGCGCGGCTGACCTCGTCTCGGTCGAGTGCCCGGAGAGCACCCGGCATCTGAGTCCTGTGCTCAGGTGTGCGGGATAGCCTGGAGGGGATGCCGGGAGAGCTCCGCGCATCGTTGAGGAGTGTGCTGTGACCGACCGCAATGACGACCTGTTCTCCGCTGCCCGCGAGGTGATCCCCGGCGGTGTGAACTCGCCGGTGCGCGCATACGGCTCGGTCGGCGGGACGCCGCGTTTCCTCGCGTCCGCGTCGGGTGCGACGGTGACGGACGCGGCCGGGAACGAGTACGTCGACCTCGTCGCGTCCTGGGGTCCTGCGCTGCTCGGTCATGCGCAGCCTGAGGTCGTCGCCGCGGTGCAGGAGGCCGCGACCAGAGGCCTGTCGTTCGGTGCCCCCACCGAGGGAGAGGTCGAGCTCGCGGCCCTGATCGCCGACCGCGTGCGCGTCGGCGAGGCGCGGCCCGTGGAGCGCGTGCGCCTGGTGTCGACCGGGACCGAGGCCACGATGACGGCGATCCGCCTCGCGCGCGGCGCGACAGGCCGCGATCTGCTGGTGAAGTTCTCGGGCCACTACCACGGGCACTCCGACGGGCTGCTCGCCGCGGCGGGTTCGGGTGTCGCAACGCTGGCGCTTCCGGGCTCGGCCGGCGTTCCTGCCCCCATCGCCGCTCAGACGCTGGTGATCGATTACAACGACCCCGATGCTCTCGCTGCCGTGTTCGCGGAGCACGGTGAGCGCATCGCCGCCGTCATCGTCGAGGCCGCGGCGGCCAACATGGGCGTCGTCCCGCCCCTGCCCGGCTTCAATCGTCTGCTCGCCGACACCGTCCACGCTCATGGCGCACTGCTCATCCTCGACGAGGTGCTCACGGGCTTCCGCGTGCATCCGGCCGGCTTCTGGGGTCTCCAGGCCGAGGCGGGCGAGGAGTACCTGCCTGACATCATCACCTTCGGCAAGGTCGTCGGAGGTGGGATGCCGCTGGCTGCGCTCGGCGGCCGGGCCGACGTCATGGATCTGCTCGCGCCGTTGGGACCCGTCTACCAGGCGGGGACGCTGTCGGGCAATCCGCTCTCGGTCGCCGCAGGTCTTGCGACCCTGCGGCTCGCGACGCCGGAGGTCTACGCCACGGTCGACGCGGCCGCGGCCCGTGTTTCCCGCGCCCTCGACGAGGCTCTCACCGATGCCGGTGTGACTCACGCGGTCGCGCACGCGGGGAACCTGTTCAGCGCGTCGTTCCGCGCGACGGCGCCGCGGACGTACGCCGAGGCCCAGGATCAGGAGTCGTTCCGGTATGCCGCGTTCTTCCACGCGATGCGGGAGCAGGGCGTCGCCCTGCCGCCGAGCGTCTTCGAGGCCTGGTTCCTCACCGCCGCGCATGGCGAGGAGGAGCTGCAGCGCATCGAAGCCGCTCTGCCCATTGCAGCGCGCGCTGCGGCTTCTGCCACGCCCGGTGCTGCCGCTTCTGCGGGGGCGTCTGCCGCGCCTTCTGCTGAGGATGTGGCTCAGTAGGCCGAAGCACCGACCAGGTTCGCAGAACTTGGCTGCTTCAGACGAACATGACCCGTCGCTTGGCGTCGTCTCGATAGGTCCGACCGAGGGGACTCGTCCAGTCGATCGCGCCGTCTGGGAGCTGGATGGCCGTCCACCGGTGTGCGTCTGCGATATCGGGATGCTTCAGCGCGTGATGTCCGGCGCACAGGTGAGCCAGATTGTGGATCGCGGTCCGGCCGCTTTTGGCGTGGTCGAAGGTGTGGTCGATCTGACACCGGTGCACCGGCATCCGACATCCGGGGAATCGGCAGTGCTGGTCTCGGGCGCGGAGGTGTCTGCGCATCGCCTCGGTCGGCGAATAGCTGTCGGTCTCGACGACGAGGCCCGTGGGATCGAGGAACAGCCGTGACCACCCGGGCATGCGCCCGGCGAGGTCTCTGGCGACGTCTGGATGCAGTGGCCCGTGCCCGTCGAGTTCGGCCGGACGGTCGTCGCACCCGCTGAGAGTCGTCGCTGCGACGGTGACGTGGATCCGACCGCGGATGTTGTCGAGTCCTGAGCCGTTCTCCGCACTCGGTTCCGCCGCCAGGAGCAGATCCATCAGCAGATCGGCCCTGACCTGATCGATCGTGCGAGTGTCGGCCGGGACCTGCTCGACAGTGGGGCCCGCGGCGGGACCTGTCGTGGGATCAGTGGTGGGATCGGTCGTGAACGTCCCGTCTCCGAAGATCGCATGGTCGTCGCGGGAGGCCGAGTCGTGAGCGATGTCGTCGGGATAGAGGGGGCTGTCGCCGTCATCCATCGGCTCGAGCACCGGTTCACGGTCTGCGCGCGCCGCGATGACGGCACGCGCGAGCTGGGTGAGCCGATCGATGACCGCTGCGGCGAGGTAGTCGGGAAGCACGGCCGTCAGAACGGCGAGCCCATCACCGACGGGACGCACGCTGACGGTGCGTTCGGAGGCCGCTCGCGCGTGGCGCGCCGTGGTCGTGGAACCCGCGAGCACCGCGGCCGCACCTGTGAGAAGCGCCTTCGTGCGGGCCGGGGTCTCCTTCTCGGCGACCGTCACGGCGACGACGTCGTAGCGCTGCAGCGCGTCGGCATCCGCTCTGCCGTTGTTGACAGCCTCGTGGACGACCCCTGCCGCCCGCACGATCTCGCGCACGTGGGCCGCCGAGACGATCCCGGCGCGGAACGCCTGTTGCACATGCGGGTGCCCTTTCTCGAGGAACGCAGCGTCGGTGAACGCGTACTCGATGCTCCCCTGGGCTATCCGGCCAGCCGCGGAGTACTCGGCGATCATCGATCGATAGATGGAGTCTCGATGGTGCGAGTGCTCGTCGCCGTCGGCTCTGCCGAGGCGCATGCGGCGTGCGAGAAGGCTCGACGCCTCCGCCTCGAGACAGGCGATCTGCCGACGGGTCTCGACCCATGAATCGAGCAGCTCGATGCGTTCATCGAGGTCGTCATGGGTGGTGGAAGGCATGCTCCGAGTTTAGTATATTTGTTCGAATGTCGAGCGGAACATCAGTATGGAAGAGGAGCGGAACAGTGGGACCCGACAACGGATCGTTGCCTTCCTGTGAGCAAGACACAGACAACTCGGAGAGCGCCGCTGGCAGACTGGACGCATGGTGACGTTGCTGCTGGACCAGACGCAACTCGAGATCGTGCTCTCGCCGATCGAGCGCGCAGCGAGCTTCCACCGCGACAACCTGCGTCTCGCCAGGGACACCATCACCAAGGTCCAGCTGATCGACGACGCATGGACCTGGCTCCGTGGAGTGCCGAACCCCGGGACGCACATTCCGGGCGTGCTCGCCGCCGGAACCTGGAAGGCCGCGGGAAGCGTCGACTTCGTGCTGATCCGCAGGCGTCGGCCCAGCGTGGTCATCGATCTCGCCGGCGACGACCAGTACCGCCGTCTGATCCTCACCACGCGCCACGGACTCGCACTGACCCAGGCCCTCCGCCTCGACGTCTCGGATGAGCCCGCCGACGTCGAGGAGATCGTCGCCACGGCGCCCACCCCCGCGTCGAAGGGGAGCCGCCGCCCGGTGATCCGACCGCGCCCGGCGTGACGCCCGCCACCGCGGGCTCCTGACGAAGAACGCCCTCCGCCGCCGTATGGCGCGGAGGGCGTTCTCATCGAGAGTCCGACGAGCGGTCAGGAGTGGTGGTGCTCGCCCTCGTGGTGCTCGTGGTGCTCGCCCTCGTGGTGCTCGTGGTGCTCACTCTCGTGGTGCTCGTGGTGCTCGCCCTCACCGTGCTCGATGGCCGGGGCATCGGCGGAGTCGACCGCAGCGCCGGGAACCTGGTCGATCACTCCGGTGCTCGCGACGGACCAGTGCGCGGCGTCCGCATCGCCATCCTCGGCGGCGGTGTTCTCGCCGAGCGGGTAGTCGCGCGGCTCGTCCTCGTAGTAGGCCCGTGCGGCGGCCGCGAGCATCGAGCTGACGGCAGCAGAACGAGGGTCGTCCGGATCGCCTTCGCTCGTGGTCTCCGCGTCGCCGGCGTCGACGTCCGACTCTGGGGATGACTCGTCGGCGTCCTGCAGCTCGGCGAAGAACTCGACCCCGGACGCATCCTCGGTCGAAGCATCCTCGGGGGCTGCCTCCTCGGTCGGCGTCTCGTCGACGGCCGCCGCCTCGTCGGCCGCTGCCGCTGCGGGTGCGCCGAAGAGGATGTCGTCGAACGACGGGGTCGGTGCGGGGGCCGAGGTGGGAGCGGGATCCGAGGCCTCGCCGGCCTCGATCTGACCGTCCTCGACGTGCGTGTCCGCCGCCTCGGAGACGACGTCCGCCGCGTCCTCGGCGTCGTTCGCGTCCGAGGCGTCTGCCGCATATCCGAGCTCGGCCGCGGCGTACTCGACGTCTGCTGCGGCGTCGGCAGCGTCGGCGTCGGCATCCGCCTGCACCTCGGCGGCGTCCGAGACGGCCTCGGCGTCGGCATCCGAGGCGGCCTCCGCGTCCGCATCCGAGGCGGCCTCCGCGTCCGCATCCGAGACGGCCTCCGCGTCCGCATCCGAGGCGGCCTCCGCGTCCGCATCCGAGACGGCCTCCTCGTCGCCCGCTTCGGCATCCGAGGCGGCCTCCGCTTCGGCGACACTCGCACCGACACCCGCCGACACGGGCGCGGCCAGGGCCTCGGGAGCCACGGTCGGCGCCGCCGAGGTCAGGGCGCCGGGGGAGAACCGCCCGCCGCGCATGAGGTCGATGAAGACGTCTTCCAGCGTGGGTCCACGCTGCACCAGGGTACTGAGCGCAATGCCCGCAGATGCCGCGATCGCGCCGACCGTGCCGGCATCGCTTCCGCGCACGGTGAGTCCGGAGCGCAGCACCTCGACCTCGAGCCCTGCGGCCGACAGCGCGGCAGTGAGCGCTGCGCGATCGGCGGCGTCGACGACGACCGCCCCGGTCGACGGATCGGCGAGCTTCTCGATGTCGCTGGAGAGAACCAGATGGCCCTTGGACAGCACGAGCACATGATCGGCGACCTGCTCGATCTCGCTCAGCACATGCGAGGAGACGAGGACGGTGCGTCCTTCGTCCGCGAGTCGGCGCATCAGCAGACGCATCCACCGGATGCCCTCGGGATCGAGGCCGTTCGCCGGCTCGTCGAACACGAGCGCGCCGGGGTCGCCGAGCAGGGCGTGCGCGACGCTCAGCCGCTGCCGCATGCCGAGAGAGAAGCTGCCGATGCGGCCCTCGCTCTCGTGCTCGAGGCCGACAAGGGAGAGCACCTCGTCGACGCGGGACAGAGGGATGCCGTTGGCTTTGGCTGCGATCGTCAGCTGACGCGCGGCCGAGCGCCGCGGGCGGTAGACCGTCTCCTCGAGCACCGAGCCGATCGTGCGCAGCGGATGGCGCAGCTCAGGGAAAGCGATGCCGCCGATGGTCGCGGTGCCGCTGGTGGCACGCACCTGGCCGAGCAGGATGCGCAGCGTGGTCGTCTTGCCGGCGCCGTTCGGGCCGAGGAAAGCGGTCACGACACCGGGTTCGACGCGCGCGGAGAAGTCGGACACCGCCGTCACGTCGTTGAAGCGCTTCGTGACGCGCGTGAATTCGAGCACCTGTCCGTCGGGCATCTGCGACCTCTCGTTGCAGTGGGCAGTTCTGTCTATCCTGCCGGAAAAGCCGCCGGATCGTGCATTTACCGTACAAACGCACTCGGATGCAAGGGTCAGTCGACGGGGTAGCCTGGCACGCGTGACCGAACTCAACGCCGCCCCACGGGTCCTCATCCGCACCGAAGGCGCTCTCGGTCGACTCACTCTCAACCGTCCGGAGGCGATCAACGCTCTCGATGTCGGGATGGTCCGGTCGATCGCGGAGGCGCTGGAATCATGGCGCGACGACACCGATGTGCAGATCGTGCTCATCGACGGCGAAGGGGAGCGCGGCATGTGCGCCGGCGGTGACGTCCGAGGCCTGCACGCCCAGATCGTGGCGGGACGCGCGGACGAGACGGCGGAGTTCTTCCGCGCCGAGTACGCGCTGAACGCGATGATCGCGGAGTATCCGAAGCCGCTCGTCACGATCGCCGACGGCATCACCATGGGTGGAGGCGTCGGCCTCTCCGGGCACGCCGCCATCCGCATCGTCACCGAGCGCTCGAAGCTCGCGATGCCCGAGACGCGCATCGGCTTCACCCCTGACGTCGGAGGCACCTGGCTGCTCGGCCGCGCTCCGGGCCGGTTCGGGGAGTACTTCGGCCTGACCGGGTCGACGATGAACGCAGCCGATGCCGTGTTCCTCGGCTTCGCGGATCACATCGTCCCCTCCGAGCGACTCGACGCACTGCGGGAGGCGCTCGCCTACCGCGCCGATCCCACCGGTCCGTCGGAGATCGTGCTGCTGTTCGACGAGACGCCCGAGCCGTCGGCGCTTCCCGCGTCCCGGGAGTGGATCGACGAGGCCTTCTCGGCCGACTCGGTCGCCGAGATCGTGGCGCGCCTCCGGGCGCATGGGGCGGCGGACGCCGACGCGACCGCCGATCTGCTCGAAGGCCTGGCGCCGACGGCGCTCGCGGTGACGCTGGATGCCGTGCGCGAGGCGCGGGCTCTGCCCGGCCTCCGTGCCGCCCTCGAGGGCGAGTACCGGCGGGTGATGTGGTTCGTGACGCAGCATCCCGACCTCGTCGAGGGGATCAGGGCGCAGCTGATCGACAAGGACCGCAATCCGCGGTGGGACCCTGCGACGATCGACGACCTCCCCGCCGATGCCGGCGCCGGGGCCAGGGAGTACGTGCCGGAGCATCCGCTCTTCTGACGCGCATCCGCTCGTCGCGTCACGCCGCCGGGCCTCGTCGCGAGTTCTTTGCCACGGTACACAAACCGCTGGCCCGCGCCCGAAAAGGTTCGCTGTGAGCGAAGGTCCACCCGCAGGGGGATACGAATGTCGTCGGTTCATGGCACTCTTGCATGTGCGCGATCGTCGGCCTGCGTCCGCCCGCCGAGAGACCTGCCACTTCATCCTTCCTAGAAAGTCCGCCTGTGCTGGGAAAAATCCTCGTCCGCTATCTCGCCCGCTATAAGTGGTTGCTCGTGGCCGTGCTGGTGTTCCAGTTCGCCAGCGCGATCGCGACCCTCTACTTGCCGCGCCTGAACGAAGACATCATCAACAAGGGCGTCGCACAGTCCGACACCGACTACATCTGGCGCACCGGCCTGCTCATGCTCGCCGTGTCCCTCGGCCAGATCATCGCCTCGGTCATCGCCACCTACTTCGCCGCGCGTGCCTCCATGGGGGCCGGCCGTGACATCCGCGCCGACGTGTTCGGCAAGGTGAGCGGCTTCTCCGAGCGCGAGGTCTCGCAGTTCGGCGCCGGCTCGCTGATCACGCGCAACACCAACGACGTGCAGCAGGTGCAGATGCTCGCGATGATGGGCGCCACGATGCTCGTCACCGCCCCGCTGCTCGCGATCGGCGGCATCATCTTCGCCGTCCAGACCAATATCGGCCTGAGCTGGCTGATCGCCGTCTCGGTGCCGCTGCTGCTGATCGTCGCCGGGCTCGTCGTGAGCCGCATGGTGCCGCTGTTCCGCAGCTACCAGGGCAAGCTCGACACCGTCAACAGGGTCATGCGCGAGCAGCTCACCGGAGTGCGCGTCGTTCGCGCCTTCGTGCGCGAGCGCATCGAAGAAGAGCGCTTCCGCGGCGCCAACACCGACATCATGGTGGTCGGCCGCAAGGTCGGCTCGCTCTTCGTGCTCCTCTTCCCGCTGTTCATGCTGATCCTCAACGTCACGATCGTGGCCGTGGTCTGGTTCGGTGGCATCGAGGTCAACAGCGGCACGGTCCAGGTCGGCACGATCTTCGCCTTCATGCAGTACATCGGTCAGATCATGGGCGGTGTCATCATGGCGAGCTTCATGGCGATCATGATCCCGCGTGCCGCGGTCTCCGCTGAGCGCATCGGCGAGGTCCTCGACGCGGAGTCCAGCATGGAGCGCCCGGAGAACGGCGTGACCGACTTCCCGACCCCGGGCTCCGTCGCCTTCGATGGCGTCGAGTTCACCTACCCCGGCGCCGATTCACCGGTGCTCACGGGCATCAGCTTCGCCGCCGAGCCGGGCGAGACGGTCGCGATCGTCGGGTCGACCGGTGCAGGCAAGACGACGCTCGTCTCGCTGATCCCGCGGCTCTTCGACGCCTCGGGCGGTGCGGTCTTCGTCGGCGGCACAGACGTCCGCGCGGCGGACGTCGAAGCCCTGTGGGCGACGATCGGTCTCGTGCCCCAGCGCCCCTTCCTGTTCACCGGCACCGTTGCGTCGAACCTGAGGTACGGCCGCGAGGACGCGACGGACGAAGAGCTCTGGCACGCGCTCGAGATCGCGCAGGGCCGAGACTTCGTCGAGGAGATGCCCGAGGGCCTGGAGTCCCGCATCACCCAGGGCGGCACCAACGTCTCGGGCGGTCAGCGCCAGCGTCTCGCCATCGCACGCGCGATCGTGCGGCAGCCGCAGATCCTCGTGTTCGACGACTCGTTCTCAGCGCTCGACCTCACCACGGATGCCCGCCTGAGGCAGGCGCTGTGGCGGGAGTTGCCGCACGTGACCAAGATCGTCGTCGCGCAGCGCGTCTCGTCCATCACGGATGCTGATCGCATCGTCGTCCTCGAAGGAGGCACCATGGTCGGTGTCGGCACGCACGAGGAGCTCCTCGAGACGAGCACGACCTATCGAGAGATCGTCGAATCGCAGCTGGGGGTGGACGCATGAGCGAGCAGGACACGCGCAAAGCACGCCGCGAGCGGGCAGCAGGACAGAACGCCGCCGGCACCACGACCGTCGAGCCCGAGATGACCGACGAGGAGAAGTACGAGGCAGAGCTCGCCGAGAAGGCTCGGCAGAACGGCGGCGGCTGGGACAGCGTCGCACCGGGCAAGGCCGACAACTTCGGCAAGAGCTTCAGCCGCATGATCGGACTGCTCAAGCCGTCGGCTGTGTGGTTCATCCTCGTGTCGATCGCCGGAGCCGTCGGCGTCGTGCTCACCGTCGCGGCACCGAAGGTGCTCGGCGAGGCCACGAACCTCATCTACAAGGGCTTCATCTCGGTGCAGCTCGGACAGCCGAACGGGGACTTCCCCGGGTTCCCCGACGGCACGTCGAAGGACGACGTGGTGTCGGCCCTCCGCCAGGGCGGCCAGGACGACTTCGCCAACCAGGTCTCGGCTCTCGGGAACTTCCGGGTCGGCGACGGCGTCGACTTCGAGGCGCTGCGGTGGGTCATCATCGCGGTGCTGGCCATCTACGTCACAGCCGCGTTCCTGAGCTGGATCCAGGGCTACGTCATCAACGTCATCATGGTTCGCACCATGTGGCGGCTGCGCGAGCAGGTCGAGGCGAAGATCAACCGACTGCCGCTGTCGTACTTCGACAAGGTGCAGCGCGGTGACCTCATCTCCCGCGTCACCAACGACATCGACAACATCACGCAGACGATGCAGCAGTCGCTGTCGGGCGCCATCACGGCCGTCCTGACGGTCGTCGGCGTGCTCGTGCTGATGTTCTCGATCTCCTGGCAGCTGGCCCTCGTCGCGCTCGTGGCTCTTCCGCTCATGGGTGTGATCTTCGGCGTCATCGGCCCGCGGTCGCAGAAGGCCTTCGGCACGCAGTGGCGCAAGGTCGGTCGTCTGAACGCCCGCGTCGAGGAGGCCTTCTCCGGTCACGCACTGGTCAAGGTCTTCGGCCGCGAGCAGGACGCCCTCGACAAGTTCAAGGACGAGAACGAAGAGCTGTTCCAGGCGAGCTTCAAGGCGCAGTTCCTCTCCGGGATCATCATGCCGGCGATGACCTTCGTCGGAAGCCTCACCTACGTCGGCATCGCCGTGCTCGGCGGTCTGATGGTGGCCAGCGGGCAGCTGCGGCTCGGTGACGTCCAGGCGTTCATCCAGTACTCGCAGCAGTTCACTCAGCCTCTGTCGGAGCTCGGCGGAATGGCCGCGGTCGTGCAGTCCGGCACGGCGTCGGCCGAGCGGGTCTTCGAGCTCCTCGACACCGAGGAGCAGGAGGCAGACGCCCCCGACGCTCCGAAGCTGGTCGACGGCCAGGGCGTCGTCGAGTTCGAGAACGTCGCGTTCTCCTACAACCCCGAGCGTCCGCTCATCACCGACCTGTCCTTCCGCGTGGAGCCGGGCCAGACCGTCGCCATCGTGGGACCGACGGGTGCGGGCAAGACGACCCTCGTCAACCTCATCATGCGGTTCTACGAGCTGAACGGCGGGCGCATCCTGCTCGACGGTCAGGACATCTCGCAGATCACCCGCGACGAGCTCCGCTCCCGCACGGGCATGGTGCTGCAGGATCCCTGGCTGTTCGCCGGCAGCATCCGCGAGAACATCCGATACGGCCGCTCCACAGCGACCGATGAGGAGATCCTCGAAGCCGCGAAGGCGACCTACGTCGATCGCTTCGTGCACGCGCTCCCCGAGGGATACGACACGGTGCTCGACGAGGACGCGTCGAACGTCTCGGCAGGCGAGCGTCAGCTGATCACGATCGCGCGCGCGTTCGTCGCCCAGCCATCGATCCTGATCCTCGACGAGGCGACCTCGGCCGTGGATACCCGCACGGAGGTCCTGCTGCAGCACGCCATGGCAGCGCTGCGTCAGGGGCGCACCTCCTTCGTCATCGCGCACCGTCTGTCGACGATCCGCGATGCCGACCTCATCCTCGTGATGGAGCACGGCGACATCGTCGAGAAGGGCACGCACGACGAGCTCATCGCCGCACAGGGCGCCTACTGGCGGCTGTACCAGTCGCAGTTCGAGCAGGCGGCGACCGACCTCGACGCGGAAGACGCGCTCACGGGATCCACGCCTGTGGTCGTCAGCGGCGACGCGGACGACGAGGCAGCGGCAGCGCAGGTCGGCGCATCCGTGGGGCCGCAGGTCCCGACGGCCGAGGCCGCCGCCGCGCAGTCGGTCGTCGAACGACCGGATGCCGGCGGCCCGCAGGCCTGATCGGCGTCGCCGCTGAAACCGTCACAGGAATCGCCGCGGCGACGCAACGGAAGTCGGACGCCCCATCCCGGTCGACCCGGGGTGGGGCGTTCTGCACTGCGGTCAAACCGCACCGGCACCGGCACCAGCACCGGCATCAACACCGGAATCAACACCGGCACCAGCACCGGCTGGGCAGGTCACTCCTCGGGTTCGATGACCCCGAACAGCTCGAGCGGGTGCGTGAGGCGCCACCACGGGCTCGGGGCTTCGACGTCGTCCGCGAGCGACAGCGACGTGGTGATCGTGTTGAGCGGCCCGACGCTCGTGAGTGTGCCGACCTCGTCGCCCTCCTCGCGGCTATCTCCCAGACGGAAGGTCGCCGACGACTCGGCGAACGCGCCGTTCCACAGCACGACGTCGGCATCGGCATCCGTCACCACCTCGGTGGTGGTTCCCCAGAGCGTCGTGACCGTGCCGACCACTGTGCCCTTCGCGACCGCCGGCGCCTGTTCGGCGAGCGCCGTCTCAACCTGGGTGAACAGCGAGCGCGTCTGCGCGAGGCGCTGGTCGTCGTCCGCCTGACCGAGAACAGCCGCATAGACCCGCACGGTCGTGTCGTCGACCGTGATGTCCTTGGCGGTCAGGAGGTTCCAGCTGTCCCCGAGGGTGCCGGTCTTCACCCCGACGACGCCGGCATCCGCGAGCATCCCGTTCGTGTTGCGCACCGTTCCCGCACCGGGCAGATCCACCGACGGGGTGCTGACGATCCCTGCGAAGACGGGATTCTCCATGGCCACCTCGGCAAGCGCCACGAGCGCTTCGGGGGTGGCCTTGTTTCGGTCGTCGAAACCGGAGGGGGTCGCTATCGTGATGCCGTCGAGTCCGCGGTCGCTCAACCACTCGGCGGCGGCGTCGGCGAAGGCGGACTGCGATCCCCAGATCTCCTCCGCGAGGCGGTCGATGTAGTTGTTGGCCGAACCCAGGAGCGTCCCCTGCAGGAGCTGGTACTCGGTGAGCGATCCGTCGACCGGCACGTCGAGGGCCGACTGATCGGAGCGTCGGTAGTCCCAGTACTCCACGGAATCGGACCACGTGAACGAGAAGCTCGGCCCCTGCTCGCCCACAGCCAGAGGCATTCGGTCGAGCACCATCATGCTCGAGACGACCTTGGTCACGCTCGCGATCACGGCTGGATCGAGCGACGAGGAGCTCGTGCCGATTCCGCCGACGCCCACGGCCGCGCTCCCCTGGGACGGCCAGGTCATGACGGCTGCCGGCGACGCGGTCGGCTCGAACTCGACGGACTGCACCGTCGGTGCCACCTCGTGCAGAGGCCACAGCATCGTCGTTCCCGCATAGGTCGCGAGGAACCCGACGAGCATTCCGAGCGGGACCAGAACTCCGGGGCGCGCGATCGCGGGTCGCAGATGCGCATCCTTCAGCAGCTCTCCGCCGCCGGTCGACGCCTCCGCAGTCTCGTCGAGTGGAAGGAGAGTGGTCTGCTGCGCGACTGCGATCGGGTCGACCCAGGTCAGCGGGGTGCCGCCGCTCGATTCCTCCGCCCACTGCGGTTCGGGCGAATCTGCGGCATCCGTGTCATCGGCAGGCTTGATGGCATCACTGCTCTCCGCGACATCCGTCTGCTCAGGGACGTCCGCGGCATCCCTGGGGAGCGGGGCCTCGGAGTCTGCGGCCTCGACGGAGTGGGGAGCGGTCACCTCCTCACGGTACCGAATCCCGTCGGAGATCAGCGGCGCTGCACCGGGATCGCGCGGGAGTGTCGCCACTGGGTAAGATCGGAAGACAACCACGGGAGTCCGGCGAGCCGGGCTGAGAGGGAGCGAATCGCGCTTCGACCGTCGAACCTGATCTGGGTCATGCCAGCGCAGGGAGGAGCTACTGATGAGTGCATCCACGTCCGGATCCACCACGGGATCGGCACCCACCGCAGTCACGTCCGGAGGGCTCGGTCGACCGGAGCTCTGGCGCTGGCGGGTCGTCGACATCGTCGTCGCGAGCGTCATCGCCGTCGCCTGCGCGTTGATCTTCCTGCTCTGGAACGTCGGCTACGAGGTACCGAGCAGCATCCTGAAGCCGCTCCTGCCCGGCGTGCAGGGCCTGCTGGCCGGCCCCTGGCTCATCGCCGGCGTGCTGGGCGCGATCATCATCCGCAAGCCGGGTGCCGCGCTCTACACCGAGCTCGTCGCCGCCACCATCTCCGCCCTGGTGGGCAACGAGTGGGGACCCCTCACGATCGTGTCCGGACTCGTGCAAGGCCTCGGCGCCGAGCTGATCTTCCTGCTCTTCCTCTACGGCGTCTGGCGGCTGCCCGTCGTGATGCTCGCCGGCGCCGGCGCCGGGCTCGCGTGCGGCATCAATGACCGCATCCTCTGGTACGCGGGCGCTGACACTCTCTTCACCACTGTCTACATCGCCTCCACCACGATCTCCGGCGCGGTCATCGCGGGCCTCGGAGCCTGGCTGATCGCTCGCGGACTCGCGGCCACGGGCGCACTCGGTCGGTTCGCCGCCGGCCGCGAGGTCGCTGCACGGGTGTGACCGAGGCCACGGACGCGCACAAGAACGCGGCCGCCACCCTCGAAGCCCGCAGTTGGGGGTGGCGGTACGCGACGAGGCGCCGCTGGGCGATGCGCGGCGTCGGCCTCCGCATCGAGCCCGGAGAGCGGGTGCTCCTGCTCGGGGCATCGGGGTCCGGCAAGTCGACGCTCCTGCAGGGGCTCGGCGGTGTGCTGGGTGGTGCCGACGAGGGCGAGACCCAGGGGGAGCTGCTTGTCGACGGGCAGTCTCCGACCGCCGCTCGAGGTCGGGTCGGGATGGTGCTGCAGGACCCGGACACCCAGACGATCCTCGCTCGGATCGGCGATGACGTGGCGTTCGGATGCGAGAACCTCGGCGTTCCCCGTGACGAGATCTGGACCCGCGTGCGCGCCGCGCTGGCGGCCGTCGACCTGGACGTCGATCTCGATCGCTCGACCGCCGCGCTCTCCGGCGGGCAGAAGCAGCGTCTCGCGCTGGCCGGTGTGCTGGCGATGCGCCCCGGCGCGATCCTGCTCGACGAGCCGACCGCCAACCTCGACCCCGGCGGCGTGGAGGACGTGCGGGATGCCGTCGCCGCCGCCCTGGATGCCACCGGCGCGACTCTCGTCGTCATCGAGCACCGGATCGACGTCTGGCTGCCCCTCGTCACGCGGGTGATCGTGCTCGGGGCTGCGGGCGGGGGGACTGGGTCGGAGGGAGAAACCGTCGTGCTCGCCGACGGCACTCCGCAGCAGGTGCTCGGCGCGAGGGGGGCCGAGCTCGCGGCATCCGGTGTCTGGGTCCCGGGGCATCCGCCGGCGCTGCCGCCATCGCCTTCTCGGCCGCCGGGGGAGACGCTGCTCGAGGCCCGCGGTCTGACAGTCGCCAGGAAGCGCGGACTCGCCGTTGCCGGGCCCTTCGATCTCGACGTGCGTGCGGGGGAGGTGCTCGGCATCACGGGGCCGAACGGCGCGGGCAAGTCGACGCTCGGGCTGACGCTCGCCGGACTCATCCCCGCGGAAGGGGGTCGTGTCTCGGCACTCCCGACATTGGCTGCTGGCGAGAAGAGCGATCCGTTCCGTTGGTCGTCGCGCGCGCTGCTCACCCGCATCGCGACCGTGCTGCAGACGCCCGAGCATCAGCTGCTCGCGAAGACGGTCCGCGACGAGCTGTCCGTCGGGCCGCGGGCGCTCGGGATCCCCGAGGCCGAGATCGCTGTCCGCGTCGACGACCTCCTCGAACGGCTGCGGCTCTCCGCCCTCGCCGCCGCGAACCCGTACACGCTGTCCGGAGGCGAGAAGCGGAGGCTCACGGTCGCCGCCGCTCTCGCCACGAGGCCTCGCATGCTGGTGCTCGACGAACCCACGTTCGGCCAGGATGCCACCACCTGGGCTGAGCTCGTGGGGCTGATCGCCCGGCTCCGCGACGAGGGGACCGCCGTCGTCGCGATCAGCCACGACGAGACGGTGCTCGCCGCGCTCCATGCGCGCCGTGTGGAGATCGGCCGATGATCGATCCGCTGACGGCTCGCATCGACCGACCGGGTCCCATCGCCCCCCGGTCGGCGCTCGCCAAGCTCATCGCCGCGCTCCTGATCGCGCTGCCCCTCGTGCTGACGATCGACGTCGTCTCGGCATCCGTCGCTCTGCTGCTCGAGATCCCGCTGCTGCTGCTCGCCGGCCTTCGAGCGCGCGAGTTCTGGACCCGCACGGCCGTGCTGTGGATCGCCGCCCCGCTCGGCGCGGTGACGATCGCGCTCTACGGCGCCACGAGCGGCGTCGTCCATTTCGAGTGGCTGGTCATGCGCGTCAGCGACGGCTCGCTCGCCCTGGCGGCGGCGACGGCGGTCAGGGTCTTGGCGATCGGGCTCCCCGCGGTCGTGCTGTTCATCACGGTCGATCCCACCGACCTCGCCGACGACCTCGCGCAGCGCGCGAAGCTGCCTGCACGATTCGTCGTGGGAGCTCTCGCCGGGATGCGGATGCTGGGGCTGCTCGTCGAGGACTGGCGCGCGCTCGCCCTGGCCAGGAGGGCGCGTGGGGTGGCCGACCAAGGCCGAGTGCGCCGTGCGTTCGGGATGGCCTTCGCGCTGTTCGTGCTCGCGATCCGTCGCGGGTCATCGCTCGCGACCGCCATGGAGGCGCGAGGATTCGGCGGACGGCAGCCGAGGTCGTGGGCACGGGAGTCGGTGTGGGGTATCCGCGACACGATCTTCGTGGCGCTCGCCGCACTGATCCCTGCGGTCGCGATCACCGTCGCCGTGCTCACCGGCAGCTGGAACTTCATCCTCGGTCCGGTCGCCTAGCACTCAGCGTTCTCATAGCTCGCGTGCCGATCCATTCGCTAGCATCGAATGAACCCAAGGGGAGTACTCCACCACGGGCGGCTCGTCATTACGGATGTCACTGCATCCCGGGTCCCCGGTCCTCGATCTCGAGGATGGAGAAGACCTTGGCGTCGACCTTCTGTCACGCCATGTCTCGGAGTCCCTTGTGAACATCACCCCTCTCGTGTGGATCATCACGATCGCCGTCACGATCGCCTTCTTCGTGTACGAGTTCTTCGTCCACGTCCGCAAGCCCCACGAACCCACCATCGGCGAGTCCGCCCGCTGGTCGGCGTTCTACATCGGCCTGGCGCTGCTGTTCGGTGTCGGCATCGGCGCCGTGTCCGGATGGACGTACGGCGGGGAGTACTTCGCCGGCTACCTCACCGAGAAGGCACTGTCGATCGACAACCTCTTCGTGTTCCTCATCGTGATGACCGGATTCGCGGTGCCGAGGATCTATCAGCAGAAGGTGCTGATGATCGGCATCGTGATCGCGCTGATCATGCGCGGAGGGTTCATCGCCCTCGGTGCCACGCTGATCGAGAACTTCTCCTGGATCTTCTACCTGTTCGGCGCCCTGCTGCTGTTCCTCGCCTACCGTCAGGCTTTCGCGCACGGCGATTCCGACCCGGCGAACGGTCGATTCATGCGCTTCGTGCGCCGCATCCTCCCGGTCAGCGACGAGTACAACGGAGACCGGCTCACGGTCGCCCGTGACGGCAAGCGATACTTCACGCCGATGTTCCTCGTGATCATCGCGATCGGCTTCGTCGACCTGATCTTCGCCGTCGACTCGATCCCCGCGATCTACGGTCTGACCGAAGAGGCCTACATCGTCTTCACCGCCAACGCCTTCGCGCTCATGGGGCTGCGTCAGCTGTACTTCCTCATCGGCGGACTGCTGCAGCGCCTCGTCTACCTCGCCCAGGGTCTCGCGGTCATCCTCGCCTTCATCGGCGTGAAGCTCGTGATGCACGCCCTGCATGTCAACGAGCTGTCGTTCATCAACGGCGGCGAGCCGCTGCTGTGGGTGCCCGAGATCCCGATCTGGTTCTCGCTCGTGTTCATCGGCGCCACCATCGCGGTGGCCACGGTCGCGAGCCTGATGAAGACGCGACGCGACGACAGGCGCGATGCGCTCGACCCCGCTGCTCCCTCCTCCGACACCCTCACCACCGACACCCGCACCACGGAAACCCAGAAGGAACACTCGTGAACCAGTCGCGCCGCTCCGACGCGTCCGCAGACCCTGACAGACCCGGCGCCCGAATGACCTCGGGCGCCCCCGCACCTCGTGAGGCGACCCGCTGATGGGCGACCTCGCGGTGAACATCGCCCTGGTGTTCGTCTTCGTCCTGGTGGGCGGCGTGTTCGCCGCCACGGAGATGGCCCTCGTCACTCTGCGCGAGAGTCAGATCAACGCGATCGCCGTTCGCGGACGGCGAGGGGAGAAGGTCGCGAGCCTCGCTCGCAACCCCAACACCTTCCTCTCGGCGGTGCAGATCGGTGTGACGGTCGCCGGCTTCGCCTCGGCCGCGTACGGTGCGACCTCGATCGCCCCGTCGGTCGCTCCGTTGCTGGAGGGATTCGGCATGGCGCCGCCACTCGCCATGACCCTGGCGACCGTGCTGCTGACCCTCGTGATCGCGTATCTGTCGCTGGTGCTCGGCGAGCTGGTGCCCAAACGGCTGGCGATCCAGCGGAATGCGCAGTTCGCGTACGCGGTCGCGCCGGTGCTCGACGGCTTCGCGACGATCATGCGCCCGGTGATCTGGCTGCTCTCGGTGTCGACGAACGCGGTGGTGCGCCTGCTCGGCGGCGACCCGCACAAGGCGGCCGACGAACTCAGTGAGGAGGAGCTGCGTGACATCGTGGCGACGCATCAGAGCCTCCCCGACGACGAGCGTCGCATCCTCGACGACGTCCTGTCGCTGCGGGGACGTCAGGTCAGCGAGGTCATGCGTCCGCGTCCGGAGGTCGTCGCGCTCGACGGTGCGGCGACGCTCGCCGAGGCCATCGCGCAGGTGAGGGAGCTGCCGTATTCGCGGTACCCGGTGATCGACGCGTCACTGGACGACATCGTCGGCTTCGTGCACGTGCGCGACCTGTTCGAGGCGGCGGCGGACGACGCGACGCGCCAGGTCTCGGGACTCATGCGCCCGGTCGAGTACGTGCCGTCGACGGCGGGCGTCCTGCCCACGCTCACCCGCATGCGGGCCGCCGGCCACCAGATCGCCGTCGTGGTCGACGAGTACGGCGGCACCGACGGCATCGTGACCCTCGAGGATCTCGTCGAGGAGGTCGTCGGTGAGATCTTCGACGAGTACGACACGGAGGACCGGATGCCGGATGCCGGCGGCGCGCTCGACGGCCGACTCAACCTGCAGGACTTCGCCGAGATCACCGGCATCGCCCTGCCGCGTGGGGCGTCGGACACGGTCGCGGGGTTCGTCACGGAGATGCTCGGACGCCTCGCGGTGGTCGGCGACTCGGTCGAGGTGCCCGGTGCGACGCTTCGCGTGACCGCCGTGGATCGCCGCCGCATCGCGGAGATCCGGGTGGTCGTGCACGAGGAGGCCGGCGGGGATCCCGTCGGGAGCGGCGGATCCGTCGTGAACGGCTGACTCACGTCTCGTTCCGGAGGCGGCGTGCTGCTCCCGGGATTGCGTCGAGTAGCCTCCCGCTGCTGACTCTGTATCGGCGGCATGACAGGTGATAGCGAACGTCCAAAGGTGAGCACATTTGACGCGGAATTGAGTACTGGTTGCGTGCCGGTGTAGGGCTAAGCTCGCGGCATGTTCAATCGATTCGCGGCTTTCGGCTTGATTGCTCTGGGAGTTGCAGGAATCGTCCTCAGTATTCAGATATGGCAGCCCTGCTTCGACTCCGCGGTCTCCGAGCAATGCCTTGACGCCATGAGCGCTCGCGCTCACTGGCCGACAGCTTTCGGATTCTGGGCAACGGGCGTCGGGCTCGCGATTGTCGGTGCTTTGTCGCGGGTGGGCCGCTGGGCGTCTCTCGCTGCAACAGTGCTTTTACTCGTGGCGGCTCATCCGGCCTTCGACCCGGGGATCGGCACGTGGGACACGGCAGATGCTGTTCCGGGCTCAGGGATAATCTCTGCGTCGTGGTTGGTCCTTGCAGGGGCCATCATCGGCGTAGGGGGAATTGTTGAGCAAAGACGAATTGTCAAGCAACGCAGTGAGAGGAAACCCGCACACCCAAATCACTAAGCCTTCTGACCCGTTACCCCACGACGCTTCATTCACACCTCTCCTTGAGAGGAGCTACGCAAGTAGCTAATCCCCAGAATGAAAAGGGTAATGAAGATGGAAATGCAACGTCGCATCATCGCGTCTCACACCGTCAAGTCGGTCCTCGCCGGACTTGTGCTCGCCGCCGTCGTCACGTTCGGCGTTCCGCTGGCAGCAAATGCCGCCGGTGAACCTTGCGCCGAAAATCCGCCCTCGTGCGGCTACCTGAGAAACAGTGGAGGCTACAGCTTCCAGGCTTCTACGGACTACGTGAACACAACCACAGTCGCGACAGGAGCCAAGAAGCAGACCGTCGCACCGGGCAGTCGGACTTCTGTTGGCTGGGACTGGGACGCCGTATGGGTGCCGGCGGGGCGATGCGTGAAGACCTACGGCGGGGCTTTCTGGAACATTGAGACCAAAACGAATCGCGTTGGCCAGGTCTCGGGCCGTTGGCACAAGGTCGACAACTGGGGCGCAAGCGTATACATGTACGCCGCCAACTGCTGACCGTGAGCACGATCCGATCCCTTGGCACAGGCCGGGGATCGGATCGTATCTGCCGACGCGAATGCTGCGCCGGCTACCGCTGTCCCATGGCTCGACTCAAGGCCCACTTGGTGAATCTCGATGGTCTATAGCAACGGTCTGACTCAGGTCTCGTTCCAGAGACGGCGGTAGTACTCGAGGCGTTCGCGATCGGGCTCGACGCCGTAGGCCTCGATGAGCGCGTCCTCCCATCCAGGGCCGAAGTTCCACTCCGTACTCATCGACGCGACGGCGATGTCGGCCCAGCGGTCGGCGACACCGAGGGCGGCGAGGTCGACATGCGCGGCCGGGCGACCATCGTCGTCGAGCAGCGTGTTGGGCATGCAGGCGTCGCCATGACAGACGACGAGCCGGTCGACGGGTGGCGGCGTGCGCAGATCGGCGGGCACGATGACGCCACGCTCGGCGGCGTTCACGATCCGCCACTCGGGGTCCCAGGTCCACGGGCATGCGTCGACGGGCAGCGCGTCGTGCATGGTCCTCAGGGCCGCGCCGACGGCGCGCACCGCTGTCGCGGGGTCGTCGCTCCAGCGCGGATCCACGGCACTGCGCCCCGGGATCGCCGCAGTGACGAGCCACTCGTGCGTGGCATCCTGTCCCTGATCGAGGACCTCGGGAACCGCGATCCACCGGCGCGCCCAGCGCATCCGCTCTGCCTCATCGCGCATGTTCGCCTCGGCGTCGTGCGGACCCCACTTGATGAAGCGACCGTCATCCGTGCGGAACGTGAGTCCGCCGATGCCGTTCAGCCAGACCGGAGCGAGCTCGGCATCACCCGCGAGCGCGCGCACGGCGGCAGGGATCTCGACGGCGGCGGACGGGATGCTCATTCTTCAATCCTCTCGCGTCCCGCGAACTCGCGTCTCGCGAACGTATATCGATATGCATGTATTCTCCCGGTTCGTGCGGGGCGCACGCGGTTAGTGTGTGACGCGGTCGCCGTCGGCGACCGCGTCACACACTCCTTCTCGAGACCCGAGGTCTTCGTGCGCGCTTCAGGTCGGTCACAGTGGTGGCGGCGGCAGGGCAGCGATGCCGACGCCGCAGCGGCGCCCGCTTCGACGACCCTGCCCAAAGCGCCGGCGATCTCCACGGCAGAGCCGGATGAGGGAGACCTCGACCGGTTCGTCGAATGGATCAGCGCCGACGACGACCGAGCCCCGGTCGCCTCCGACGCTGTCGTGAACGCACGCACGACCATGAAGGAGTACGACGACATGAGTTCACTGGACGACGTCCTGCAGCAGCTGCTGGCCATCGAAGGCGCCACGGGCGCCGCGATCGTCGACTACGGGAGCGGGATGGCTCTCGCGCAGGGCGGAAGCCGCTCGTTCGATCTCGGTGTCGCCGCGGCGGGCAATTCGAACGTCGTGCGGGCGAAGCTCGCCACCATGCGCGACCTCGGAGTCACCGACGACATCGACGACATCCTGATCAGCCTGAGCACGCAGTACCACCTGATCAACGTGCTCGACGCGCAGCGGGCGGGTGGCCTGTTCATCTACCTCGTGCTCAACCGCGCTGCGGCGAACCTCGCGCTCGCCCGCCACAAACTGAAGGGCATCGCCGCGCAGATCGAGGTCTGATCCCACGCGAGGCGAAACGGATGCCAGAGGGGAAGGGTCGTGGGGGTCCTTCCTCTCCGTCGCGCACGGCGTAGGCTCGGAGTCGATTCCGCCGTCGCTCCCCGGCTTCTCCCGTGAGGCGTTTGGGACTGGGAATCAGCTAAGCTGACACTGAGTCGCACACGTTTCGAAGGAGAACCGCATGCAGATCCAGGGCTCGAGTGCTCTCATCACCGGCGGTGCGTCCGGGCTGGGCCTCGCCACCGCTCGCACGCTCGCCGCCGCGGGCGCCGTGGTCACGATCCTCGACCTGCCCTCGTCGGCAGGTGCGGAGATCGCCGACGAACTCGGCGGAGTGTTCGCAGGCGGTGACGTCACGAGCGCGGAGGATGCCGCGGCAGCCGTCGCCGCCGCTCAGAACGCCGCGCCCCTGCGCATCGTCGTCAACTGCGCCGGCATCGCCCCGCCGGCCAAGGTGCTCGACCGGGAGGGCAACCCCGCGGTGCTCGCCGATTTCGAGCGCATCGTGCGGATCAACCTGGTCGGCACCTTCAACGTCCTGTCGCAGGCATCCGCGGTCATCGCGAAGAACGACGCCACCGAGGACGGCGATCGCGGCGTCATCGTGAACACCGCCAGCGTGGCCGCGTTCGACGGTCAGATCGGCCAGCCCGCCTACTCCGCGTCGAAGGGCGGCGTGCACGCCATGACGCTGCCCGTCGCGCGCGAGCTCGCGCGCTACGGCATCCGCGTCTGCACGATCGCTCCCGGGATCATGGAGACCCCCATGCTCATGGGGCTGCCGCAGGCAGCGCAGGATTCGCTCGGCCAGCAGGTGCCGTTCCCCTCGCGGCTCGGCCGTCCGGACGAGTACGCCTCGCTCGTGCGGCAGATCGTCGAGAACGGCTACCTCAACGGGGAGACGATCCGCCTCGACGGCGCGATCCGCATGGCCCCGAAGTGATCCGACCGGCGTTCGAATCGCGCGATCGACCCGATTCGACCCGGACACACCGCACCCCACGCGATTCGAAACGAGAAGGTGGCTGATGAGCACACTGGCAGGCAAGACCATCCTCATGTCCGGCGGAAGCCGTGGCATCGGCCTCGCGATCGCGCTGCGCGCGGCCGCCGACGGGGCGAACATCGCGATGCTCGCGAAGACCGACACCCCGCATCCGAAGCTCGAAGGCACCGTGCACTCTGCGGCGGAGCAGATCCGCGCGGCCGGCGGCCAGGCGCTCCCGATCGTGGGCGACGTGCGCGACGACGACGACATCACCGAGGCCGTGCTCAAGACGCAGGGCGAGTTCGGCGGCATCGACATCGTCATCAACAACGCCAGCGTCATCGACCTCTCGCGCTCGCTCGACCTCGGCGCGAAGAAGTACGACCTGATGCAGGACGTGAACGTCCGCGGCACGTTCATGCTGTCGCGCGCGGCCGTCCCGATCCTCAAGGATGCCGAGAACCCGCACATCCTCTCGCTGTCGCCGCCCCTGAACCCGAGCCCGAAGTGGCTCGGCGCGCACACCGGCTACACCCTCGCGAAGTTCGGCATGACGATGGTCACGCTCGGCCTCGCGGCGGAGTTCGGCCGCGACGGGATCGCTGCCAACACGCTCTGGCCCCGTACGACGATCGCGACCGCGGCGGTGCAGAACCTGCTCGGCGGAGACAGGGTCATGGCGGCGAGCCGCACTCCTGACATCTATGCGGATGCCGCGTACGCGGTGCTGCTCAAGCCCGCGGCCGAGTACACCGGTCAGACGCTGATCGTCGAGGACGTCCTCGAAGCCGACGGTGTGACCGACTTCTCGGCCTACGCCGCGGTGCCGGGTACCCCCGACGACCGCCTGTTCCCCGACATCTTCCTGGACTGAGTGGACTGAGGCAGGGCCGGCGTCAGAACAGCAGGTACACCGCACCGGCGATCGTCAGCACGATCACGATGCGGTCGAACAGCACCTGGTCCATCCGCTTCGCCAGACGGATGCCGGCGAGGGCGCCGATCACGACGAGCGGCGCCAGCACGGCATCCATCAGCAGCACCTGCCCCTCGAACAGGCCGAGGCCGGCGAGGAACGGGATCTTCACGAGGTTGATGACCGCGAAGAACCACGCCGAGGTGCCGAGGAACACCTGCACCGGCGTGCGCGTCGCGAGGAAGTACATCGACATCACCGGGCCGCCGGCGTTCGCGACCATGGTGGTGAATCCGCCGAGCGTGCCGTAGACACCCGAGAGCACGAGGCTGCCGGGCGTGGGTGCCGTGGCATCCGCGCGATTCTGCCGCCAGCGCCGCCACAGTGTGACGGCGATCATCGCGAGCAGGATGACGCCGATCGCCCGACGCACGATGCCGTCACCGGCCAGCGCGAGGAAGGCGAACCCGGCGAGCAGGCCGGCGAGCACCGCGGGCGCGAGGCGCAGCAAGGTCGGCCAGTGCGCGTGACGCCGATAGGTGATCAGCGCGAACACGTCGCCGACGATGAGCAGCAGCAGCATCGCGGCCGTCGAGGTGCGGGCGGGCAGCACGGTCGCGAACAGCGCGATCGCGAGGATGCTGCCGCCGGGCAGAGCCGTCTTCGAGATGCCGATCGTGACGGCGGCGAGGCCGAGCGCCGCCCAGGCGAGGGGTGCGAGGTCGATCACCGAGCCCTCACCGTGCTCGCAGGCTCACGAGCGGGCGGAGGCGAGCGCGGCGGCGAAACGTGCCGAGCGCTGCTCGATGTCGGCCCAGTCGGATGCCGCGAGGGACGCGCCGTTCGCGAGGTCGCCGCCTGCGCCGACTGCGACGGCGCCGGCGCGGAACCAGTCGGAGACGTTGTCGGGTGTCACGCCTCCGGTCGGCATCAGTGGCGCATCGGGGAAGGGTCCGCGGAGCGCGCCGAGATACGAGGGGCCACCGAGCGAGGCGGGGAAGATCTTGACGACGTCGACGCCGAGCTCGAGCGCGCCCATCACCTCGGTGGGGGTCATCGCGCCGGTCATCACCACGCGGCCGGTGTCGAGCATCGCGCGGGTCAGAGCGGGAAGGGTGCCGGGGCTGACGAGGAACTCGGCGCCGGCGTCCGCGGCGAGAGCGGCCTGCTCGGCGGTCGTGACGGTGCCGGCGCCGATGTAGGCGGCGTCGCCGTGCCGGGCGATGAGCTCACGGATCACCGCAGGCGCGTCGGGCGTCGAGAACGTGACCTCGATGCCGGTCACCCCACCGCGGATGATCGCCTCGGATGCCTCGAGGGCGGCCTCAGGCGACGGTGCGCGGAGGACGGCGAGGACGCCGGTGGCTCGGGCGCGCGAGAGACGGTCGGGCATCGGGGCTCCTTCGGTGGGGGACCGCTCCATTCTCCCCGACCGCATCCTGTCATTACAACCGATGCGGACGAGGCCAGGCCTCGACGATGTCCTTCGCCTGCTTGAGGCCGAAGTCGGTGTGCTCGCGCACGAGCTTGATCGCCTGGATCTTCTGGTCCCCGGCGATCAGCCGGTCGACCTCGGAGACCACCGACGCGGGCAGCGCGCCACGCACCGACGAGGGTGTGGCGGTGATCGAAGAGGAGGCCGCGGCGGCATTCGAGACCGCGGCGAGGTGCGGGGCGGTCGTGCTGACCGACCAGTGGTCGATCCGATCCTTCGCCTCCTGCAGGCGCACGCCGGTGTGCTGGCGGTACAGCTTGATGGCCTGGATCTTCTGTCCGGCGGCCACGAGTCGATCGACCTCAGCGATCGCCGCGGGGGTGAGCTGCGACGTGGCGGCCGTCGACGTCGACGTGGATGCCACTGAGCGGGCCATCGTCGGCGAGGGGGTGTAGACCTGCGGCTCCGGCGCCTTCGGACGCATGGATCGCAGTGCTGCCGCGACGATCACCGCGCCGATGACGATCGCAGCGAACACACTGCCGACGGCGATGACGAGGTCCATGCGGTCAGTCTAGGCATCCGGCGCCTCGCGCCCCAGGGCCTTCCCACCCGGCACCGCGTACCCTGGAGGTATGACCGAGACTCCCCGCACGCGCGAGACGCGCCCCGCCACGGCACCCGCGTCGTCCCGTTCGGGGGCCGTCCGCTCGACCGGCACGCCACAGGTGCGCCCTGCGACCGAGGGCTGGACGCAGCAGAAGGATGCCGAGGGGCGGCCGCTGCTGCAGTTCGCGAGCCCCAAGCGCGGCAAGCCGCCGGTGCACCTCGCCGACCTGACTCCCGCCGAGCGCATCGAGAAGGTCAAGGAGCTCGGGCTCCCCGGGTTCCGGGCGAAGCAGCTCTCCACGCACTACTTCCGGCACTACACGTCGGATCCGGCCGAGATGACCGACCTTCCGGCCGACACCCGCGAGCAGCTCGTCGCGGGCATGCTGCCGCCCCTGCTCACCGAGGTCCGGCGCCTGGAGACCGACCGCGGCGACACGATCAAGTTCCTCTGGCGCCTGCACGACGGTGCACTCGTGGAGTCGGTGCTCATGCGCTACCCGGGGCGCATCACGCTGTGCGTGTCGTCGCAGGCCGGATGCGGCATGAACTGCCCGTTCTGCGCCACCGGCCAGGCGGGGCTGACCCGCAACATGTCGACGGCCGAGATCCTCGAGCAGATCGTCCGCGCCAACCGGCTGATCGCCGACGGCGGCCTCGGCGGCAAGAAGGCCGACGACCACTCGATGGAGCGCGTCTCGAACATCGTCTTCATGGGGATGGGCGAGCCGCTGGCCAACTACAAGCGCGTCATGGACGCCGTGCGCTCGATGGTCGCCCCGCAGCCCGACGGCCTCGGTATGAGCGCGCGCGGCATCACGGTCTCGACCGTCGGACTGGTGCCGGCGATCAAGAAGCTCGCCGACGAGGGCATCCCGGTGACCTTCGCGCTGTCGCTGCACGCGCCGGACGACCACCTGCGCGACGAGCTCATCCCGGTGAACTCCCGCTGGAAGGTCGACGAGGCGCTCGACGCCGCGCGGTACTACTACGAGAAGACCGGCCGCCGTGTCTCGATCGAGTACGCGCTGATCAAGGACATGAACGACCACGCCTGGCGTGCCGATCTGCTCGCCGAGAAGCTCAACGAGCGCGGTCGCGGCTGGGTGCACGTCAACCCGATCCCGCTGAACCCGACGCCGGGTTCGATCTGGACCTCGTCCGAGCCGTCGGTGCAGAACGAGTTCGTGCGCCGGCTCAACGACGCCGGCATCCCGACGACCCTCCGCGACACCCGGGGCAAGGAGATCGACGGCGCGTGCGGTCAGCTCGTCGCGACGACCGAGGACGAGGCTGCGTCCGCCGCGATGGCCTGAGGCTCGGCCTCATCGCCGCGGTCGCGGATACCGGTGCTGATGCCGGCGCGAGCGGCGTCACGGACGCCGTCGCGGTGACCGAGTGATCCGGCGCGAGCGAGCCACGAGGCGATGCGCTCGGGCTTCGCGTCCTTGACGCCCAGCATCCGGGTCGTGCGTACCGAGCGGATGCCGCAGAATCGCAGCGTCCCGCGCGCCACGTGCGTCCGCGCCGGGAGCCCGGTGAAGGGCGTCAGGAACCACGGGGTGTCCGCCAGCAGGAACAGGCGCCCGCTCGCCGCGGTGAGAAGGCCCTCGGGGAGTCCGGCCTTCGAGTAGCGGTATTCCTGCTGGGGGAGCAGCGCGCGATCGAAGAACCCCTTCAGCACTGCGGGCACCGATCCCCACCAGAGGGGCGTCACGACCACGACGGTCGCGGCCTCCCGCAGTGCCTGCTTGGCGTCGATCAGATCGGGCTCCAGCTCCATGCGCTCGCGATACCCGAAGCGTAGCGACGGGTCGAAGTCGAGGTCGCGCAGCGCGAGGATGCGGGCATCGCCGTGCGCTGCGGCATAGCGACGAGCGAGCTCTGCGGAGAGCGAGCGGGCGTCCGGGTGGCCGTCGATGATCAGGGCGGAAGGCATTCGAACTCCTATGTTGACAGTGTCAAGTACTGGTGGACACTGTCAAGATAGGCAACAATGTTGCTTGTGTCAAGTTCTCGGTCCGGCTATCACCACGGCGACCTCGCCCACGCTCTCGAAGCGGCCGCGATGCAGCTGCTCGCCGAGAAGCCCGCGGGGGAGATCAGCCTGCGCGAAGTCGCCCGCGCGGCGGATGTCAGCCACAACGCCCCGTACCACCACTTCTCCGACCGGCGAGGGCTGCTGAAGGTGCTCGCCGAACGCAGCATGGCCGACCTCGTCGCTGCCGTCCGCGAGGCGATCGAGGGTGCGGGCGACCCTCGTGCCGCGGTGATCGAGGGCGGCGGTGCGTACATCCGCTACGCGGTCGAGCATCCGCACGGCTTCGACGTCATCTACGACCCCACCGTTTGCATCCCGGGGGAGCCGAGCGAGACCATGGCGCCGCTGATCGACGAACTCGAGGAGCTGCTGTCGGAGGCATCCGTCGCGGCGGGACTCGACGGCGACACCGGCGTCATCGGCGTCTGGGGCCTCGCGCATGGTCTCGGGACGCTGTGCGCCGCCGGTCACTTCACGCTCGACGCCGCGCTCGCCGCGAGTGCCGATGCGCTCACGCGCATGCTCCCGCGCTGATCTCGCCAACGTCGCCGAGAGCCGTCGCGAGCGCCGCAGCAGGCAAGGACACAGCGTTCGTCCACGTTTTCCACAGGCGACATTTCGTAGATTGTCGGGATGCCCTATTCCGCTCACCGTCCAGGACGGTTCGATTCGCAGGGTCGGATCATCCTCGACAGCGACCCGAACGCTGACACGGACGACCTCGACTTCCTGCGCGAGTACGAGCCCACCGGCGCCGACCTGACTCCGCCGCGTGCGCAGGACGAGCGGCGGATGTCCGACGACGAGCGGGACGCGGATGCCGACGCATCCGCAGAGTCGTCCGCCGAGCAGGAGCCCAGGCGTGAGCCGAAGCCTCGCCGACAGCCGCGCGAGCGGAAGCCCCGCGTGCCGGGTTCCGGGTTCCGGCGCCTCGCGATCCTCGGCGGTGCGGACGGCGAGATCCTCGACCGTGTGCCCGGCGAGACGCCGCGCTTCGTGCAGATGTTCTTCGTGCTCGCCGGCACCGCCCTGGTCTCGGCGATCTCGATGCTGTTCGCGCTGACCACCGGTGTGCAGGCCGTGATCTGGCTGGCCGTGCCGCTGGCGATCGTCTGGGCGCTGATCATCTTCAACCTCGACCGCTTCCTCACCTCGACGATGACGTCGACGCGCAACGTCTGGAAGCTGATCGGCCTCGCGATCCCCCGAGTCGTCATGGCGGCGATCATCGGATTCGTCGTCGCAGAGCCCCTCGTGCTGCAGATCTTCCACAACGACATCGCCCGTGAGGTCGCCTCCACCAACATCACCCAGGCGCAGGCCGACCAGGATGCACTCGAGACCGGCCCGGAGAAGAAGGCGCTGGATGCGGCATCCGATCGCGTGGCCGAACTCGAGAACCAGGCCGCGACGGGCATCGTCGCTGGCACCGACTCGTCGTCGGCGAGTGAGTCCGCCGCTCAGGCCACGGTCGACGATCTGACCGCGAAGATGACCGATCAGCAGGCCGTGATCGATCAGGCGCGCACGCTCTATCAGTGCGAGCTCACCGGCGAGGGTGCGGGAACCGTGCCCGGATGCACCGGCGTCAACGGTGAAGGCGCGAGCTCCGATGCCGCGAAGGCGCAGCTGGCCGAGGCGCAGCAGACGTACGACGCGCTGGCCGCCCAGCTGCGCACCGCCAACGAGGAGCTCGCCGACGCCGGCAGCGCCGCGAAGGAGAACACGAGCACCTCGGAGGCGCAGAACCGCGAGGAGGCGAAGTCGCAGCTGCCCGCAGCCCGCGACAGCTACGACACCGCGCTCGCGGCGTACAACGCGCGCGCCGAGTCCGTGGCCTCCGGCAACGCGGGAGCCATCGGGCTGCTGAGCCAGATCAGCGGACTGAACAGGCTCAGCGAGAAGGAGCCGACGATCCTGTGGGCGCACATCCTGATCGCCGCGCTGTTCTTCATGATCGAGCTGCTGCCGGTGCTGGTGAAGGTGCTCACCTGCTTCGGCGATCCGTCGCTGTACGAGAAGGCCGCGGCGATCCGTCGCCAGGTCGCGCTCGACAAGGTCACCGCCGAGGGCTTCCGAGACCGCGCGGCGATCGTGAGCGTGCAGTCGCAGGGCATCCAGGCGGATGCCGGAACCGGCGAGCCGCAGACCCGCGCCGAGCGCAAGGAGGCGGCGCAGGCCGCCGAGCAGCGGGAAGCTGCCCAGGAGCGCGAGCTCGCCGAGAAGCGCGCGCAGGCTCAGACGCTCGAGGAGCAGGAGCAGCTGGTCGAACCGCGCGTCTGAGACCCCTGCGGCCACGCAGGCTGAGACCGGTCACGGCGATCAGGCCCCGACGTCGTCGACGGCCGGTAGCGTTGTTCCATGGTCAACTATCGCTATCTCGGCAACAGCGGTCTCAAGGTCTCCGAGATCACCTACGGCAACTGGGTCACCCACGCATCACAGGTCGAAGACGACGCGGCCGTCAAGACCGTGCATGCGGCGCTCGACGCCGGCATCACCACGTTCGACACGGCCGACACGTACGCGAACACCGCGGCGGAGGTCGTCCTCGGCAAGGCGCTCGAGGGTCAGCGCCGCGAGGGGCTCGAGATCTTCACCAAGGTCTACTTCCCGACCGGTCCCAAGGGGCCCAACGACACCGGGCTCAGCCGCAAGCACATCCTCGAGTCGATCAACGGATCGCTGAAGCGCCTCGGCACCGACTACGTCGACCTGTACCAGGCGCACCGCTTCGACTACGAGACGCCGCTGGAGGAGACCTTCCAGGCGTTCGCCGATGTCGTCCGCCAGGGCAAGGCCCTCTACATCGGCGTCTCGGAGTGGACTGCCGAGCAGCTGCAGGACGGCCACGCGCTGGCGAAGGAGCTCGGCGTGCAGCTGATCTCGAACCAGCCGCAGTACTCGATGCTCCACCGTGTGATCGAGGGCAAGGTCGTGCCGACGTCGCAGGACCTCGGCATCTCGCAGATCGTCTGGTCGCCGATGGCGCAGGGCGTGCTGTCGGGGAAGTACCTGCCGGGTCAGCCGGTGCCGGAGGGGTCGCGCGCGACCGACCCGCACAGCGGCGCCGACTTCATCAAGAGCTTCCTGCAGGACGACATCCTCACCGCCGTGCAGAGGCTCAAGCCGATCGCCGAGGAGGCCGGGCTGTCGATGCCGCAGCTGGCGATCGCCTGGGTCCTGCAGAACCCGAACGTCGCGGCGGCACTGGTCGGAGCCTCGCGGCCCGAGCAGCTCGCCGAGACGGTGAAGGCCTCGGGCGTGACGCTCGACGCCGACACGCTCGCCGCGATCGACACGGCGCTGGGCGACACGGTCAACACCGACGCCGAGGCGACGTACTCGGTCTCCCCGAAGGCCCGCCTGGTCTGACGGAGACATGCGTCTGACGGATGCATGACGAAGGCCGCCGTCCCTGAGGGGCGGCGGCCTTCGTCATCTCCGGATGTGCTTACTCCTTGACGGCTCCGGCCGTGAGGCCCTGCACGATCCAGCGGCTCGCGAGAGCGAACATCGCCATGGTCGGCAGGATCGTCAGCACGGCGGCCGCCGACATGGATCCCCAGTCGATGTTGAAGGTCGAGATGAACCCGTTCAGCGCCGAGGGCACTGTGCGGTTCTCATCCGTGTTCATCAGGACGACCGAGAGGAACAGCTCGTTCCAGCAGTTCACGAAGTTGAAGATGAACGCCGCGATGATTCCGGGGGTCATCACAGGCACGAGCACCCGGAACAGGGCGCCGAAGCGGGAGCATCCGTCGATCATCGCAGCCTCCTCGAGTGCGTCGGGGACGTTCTCGAAGAAGCCCCGGAGCATCACGGTGGAGAACGGGATGCAGACCGCGATGTACACCAGGATCAGACCGGGCTTGGTGTCGACGAGGCCCAGGTCGGTCATCATCGAGTACAGCGGTCCGAGCGCGATGAACGCGGGGATCATCTGCGTGAGCAGGAAGGCGACCAGCACCGTGCCCTTGCCGCGGAACTCGAACCGGGCGATCACGTAGGCGCTCAGCAGCGCGATCAGGGTCGCCACCGCACCCGCGATCGTCGCCACCAGCGCGGAGTTGCCGAGGAACACCCCGAACGAGCTCTGTTCGAACAGGCTCACGTAGTTGTCGAGCGACGGCTCGCTCGGCCAGTACTCGATCGGGAACCTGTTGATCGTGCCCGGCGACTTGAACGACGTCAGCGCGATCCAGTACAGCGGGAACAGCGTGATGACGAGCCAGAGCGCGAGACCGACGACGCGCACGACGCCGCCGACCGAGACCCTGCGCTTCGGGCGGGGTGCCTTCGCGATGTCGGGGACGGTGAGACGCCGGGTCTCGGTGACCGTGGTGCCGGTGATGGTCATCGCTGGACCCTCCGCATCGCCATGAGGTAGAACGCGCAGAACACGAACAGGAAGGCGACGACGATGAGTCCGATCGCGCTCGCGATGCCGTAGTTGCCCTGCTGCGTGTAGTTGATCATCCACGTCGTGATGATGTGGGTCTGGTTCGCCGGCCCGCCGTTCGTCATCGCGTAGATGATGTCGGGGAAGTTGAAGATCCAGATGATGCGCAGCAGGATCGTCAGCAGCAGCGTCATCGAGATGTACGGGATGATGATCGAGAACAGCTGGCGCACCTTGCCCGCACCGTCGAGGCTCGCCGCTTCGAGCATCTCATCGGGTACGGACTGCAGAGCCGCGAGGATCATGATCGCGAAGAAGGTCACGCCGTACCAGATGTTGGCGACGATGACCGCGAACATCGCGAGCTTCGGATCCGCCAGCCAGGGCAGCGGGGCGTCGATCAGCCCTGCCTTCATGAGCAGGTCGTTCACGACGCCGAACTCGGCGTTGAACATCCAGCGGAACAGCATCCCGATCAGGAAGCCGGAGACCGCCCAGGGGAAGAACACGAGCGCCTGGTAGAGCCCGCGGAAACGGAAGCGCTTGCGCAGAGCGAGCGCGATCAGGAAGCCGATCACGAGCTGCGGCACGAGCGAGCCGACGACCCACAGCACGGAGTTCCACGCGACGACGGGGAAGGCCGGATCCTGGAAGACGGTCACGAAGTTGTCGAAGCCGACCCACGGAGTCGAGGTCAGGTCCCACAGGTTCCAGTCGTGGAAGGCCATGCGTGCGCCCTGCAGCATGGGCCAGTAGGTGAACCAGCACACGAACACGATCGCCGGGGCCATGAAGGCCAGCAGCGTCAGCGCGTGGCGGCCACGGAACGGGCGGCGCCGGCGGGATGCCGGGGAGGCCCCGCCGGCGGTGCCGACGGAGCCCCCTTCGAGAGTGGTCCGGGTCACGGATCAGCCCTTTTCCGCGGCGTACTTCTCGGTCCAGAAGGTGTCCCACGACTCGAGCAGCTCGCTCGTCGACATGTTGCCGAGCAGCACGTTCTGCACATCCTGGTCGGACTTCTGGATCCACTCGGTCCACCAGCTGACGCCACGCGGCTGACGCACGTTGACGTACGTCTCGGGGTCCTCCGTCATCGTGACGTAGCTCGTCCACGGGCCCGAGGAGTAGAACTCGTCGTCAGCGGCCTCCGAGATGATCGGGACGAGACTGTTGGCCTGGGCGAACTCGGTCGCGGGCTCAGCGGACGAGAGGAACTCGACGAGCTTGACCGCGGCATCCTGGTGCTCGCTCTTCTCCGCGACACCCCAACCGGCGACGGCCAGCGGCTGCGCGGCCTTGCCCGAGGGGCCGACGAGCAGCGGAGCGGTGTCCCACTGGTCTTCGGTCAGCGACGAGTCCTGCACGGTGGCGATCACCTCGGGGTCCTGCAGCAGGAACGCCGTGGTGCCGTTCGTGAAGCCCGCGACCATCTCGGGGTAGCCCCACGAGACGGCGGACGGCGGGGAGGCCTTCTTGAAGAGGTCGAAGTAGTCGTCGACGGCATCCTGCGCCTCGGGGGCGGCGAAGATGGTCGACCCGTCCTCCATCAGGAACGCGTCGTCGACGTCGAGGTCGTCGATCGTGTAGGCCTCGATCGCGGCGACGACGTTGCTGTTGGCGTTCTGACCGCCGCGGAACGCGTACCCGTAGATGTTGTTCGACGGGTCCTGGATGGCGCTGGCCTGCTCGAGCAGATCCTTCCAGCTGTGCGGGGGGCCGTCGAAGCCCGCCGCCTCGACCAGGTCGGTGCGGTAGAACAGCGAGAGGCCGTAGAAGCCGTACGGCACGAAGTAGCTCTTGCCGTCCGCGGCCACCGACGCGGACTGCGCGTTGTCGGTCAGAGCATCCCAGCCGTCCCACTTCTCGAGGTCGCCCGAGAGGTCGTGCAGCCAGCCGTTGTTGGCGAACGGGCCGACGGTGATGTCGCGGACCTCGAGGACGTCGACGCCCTTGCCGGACTGCAGCATCTGCTGGATCTTCTGGTCGGCCTGCTCGGTGGGCGGCGAGACCAGGTTGACCTTGATGTCGGGGTTCTCCTTCTCGAACTCGTCGAGGAGGCCGCGGATCAGGTCGGTGCGGGCAGGGTTGGTCAGGCTCTCGACCATCTGCAGGGTGACGGTGCCGTCGGCGGATTCGCCGCCGCCTGCAGAGCAGCCGGTGAGCGCGAGCGCGGCGACGGTGCCGAGTCCCGCGGCGGTCGTCAAGATTCTGTTCTTCTTCACGAGATGCCTCTCAATTGGTGTGGTGGTGGGGGGTCGGGTAGGTGGTGGGGTGGATCGGGTGGTGCGGTCGGGTCAGGCGGGTCAGGAGACGATGATCGAGTCGGCGGTGCGGATGCCGGCACGGCGGAGGATCTGCGGGATGCAGCGCTCGACGAACGCCTCGAAGTCCGACGCTTCGGTGTACAGGTGCGCCGAGAGACGGAAGTAGCCGACTCCGCGGAAGCTCGTGAACGCCGTCTCGACGCCGGTCTCGTCGAGCAGGTCCATGCGCAGGGCGTCGGCCTCCTCACGGGTGGAGCCGAGACCGAGGGGCAGCCGGACCAGTCGCATCGACGGCACGGGGGACGGCAGCGGCGTGAGTGGGTCTTCGTCACCGTAGGGCCGCAGACCCTCGGCGATGATCTCGGCTCCGGCATCCGCCATCTGCGCCATCGCCTGGCGGGCGTTGTGCCAGCCGAACTCGGCCTCGATGAACTCGATCGAGGCGGGGGTGGCGAGGTAGGTCGTCGCATCGATCGTGCCCTGGGTGTCGAAGCGCTCAGGGTAGGCCTCGTTCGCCGCCCACGAGTCGATCAGCGGCCAGAGGTCGTCGCGGTCGGGGGCGGTCGTCACGAGCAGGGCAGAGCCGCGCGGGGCGCAGGGCCACTTGTGCAGGTTCCCGAACCACCAGTCGCCGCCGGCGACAGCCGCGGCATCCGGGATGAGACCTGGGGCGTGCGCTCCGTCGACGAGCGTGCGAATGCCGCGCTGCGCCGCGAGCTCGGCGATGCGCCGGGTCGGCAGCACGCGAGCGGTGGGGGAGGTGATCTGGTCGACGACGATCAGGCGGGTGGTCGGGGTGAGCGCATCGGCGAAGCGCTGCACGACCTCGTCGTCGGAGGCGAGCAGCGGCAGCTCGACCGCGCGGACGGATGCGCCGAAGCGGCGGGCCAGGCGCTGCGCGCCCATCGTGATCGCGCCGTAACCCTGGTCGGTGACGAGGATCTCGTCGCCGCGCTCGAGGCGCAGGGCGTTGTAGACGACGGTCGCGGCGGCCGACGCGTTCGGGACGAAGACGCTGTCCTCGGCGTGGGCGCCGAGGAACGGAGCCGTGCGCTCGCGGGCGTCGCGCACCCGCTCGGCGATGCGGGGGAACCACTCGACCGGGCTGAGGTCGGCGCGGCGGCGCAGGGCATCCTGCTGCTCGACGACGGCCGTGGGAACCGCGCCGAAGGATCCATGGTTCAGGTGGATCACTGCGGGGTCGAGGGGCCACGCGTCACGGGCTCGCATGCCGGAGTTCAGCGTGAGCGGTGCGGGAAAGAGTGGTGCGGGCATCGGTCCTCGTCGGTGCAGTGGGGGAGTTGTTGCACAACTTTGCCACACGGCTTCCGAAATGGCTACGAAAACGTGATGATGAAACATAGTTGTCATACGAATTTGAGGAAGGGTCTGCGTCCGACAGACTCGGCAGGGGGATCGGCGGTGTCAGGAGGATGACGATGAGCGCACTGGACACAGCGCTGCACGGACTGCGCGCGCTGATCGCCGACGGCGCGTTGCGCCCTGGCGACCGCCTGCCGAGCGAGGGCGAGCTGTGCGAGACGCTCGGCGTCTCACGAGGGTCGCTGCGCGAAGCCATCCGCATGCTGGCCGCACTCGGCGTGCTCGAGACCCGGCACGGCTCCGGCAGCTATGTGAGCGAGCTGCGGGCCGCCGATCTGATCGGCAGCCTGTCGCTCACGGTCGGGCTGCTGCCGATGGCCGGCGTGCTGGAGCTGACCGAGCTGCGTCGGGTGCTCGAACCTCATGCCGCCGCGCTCGCCGCCGCCCGCATCGACGCGACCACGATCGAGACGCTCAGCGGCGTGCTCGACGAGATCGAGGCCAGCGACGACTTCGAGGACCACTCCCGACTCGACCACGCCTTCCACATGACGATCTCGGAGGTGGCGGGTAACGACGCGCTCACGAGCCTGATCGACGTGCTGCGCTCACGGTCGCGGGCCTATCGCATCCCGGATGCCGGCGACGCGGCCGAGCTCAAGCTGCATTCGGATGCCGGGCACCGCGCGATCCTGCGCGGACTCGCCGCCGCCGATCCGGTCGCGGCGTCGGCTGCGGCGTCCGCTCATGTGGCCCAGACCGAGTACTGGGTGCGGCGGTACACCGAGGCGGACACGCGCGTGGGCACCGAGGGGCCGGCGGTCGAGACCGACTGATCTCGTGCCCTTCTGTGGGCGGCTGTGCCGGGATGCACAGGTCGCCCCGGACTGCACAGGGGTGCAGTCGTTTCGTGTGCGGGGCGTGGCAACCTGTGCAGATCGGGCGGACGTGATGTGCAGATTGTGTGGACGTGATGAGCAGGGCGGGCGCGAGGTCGGACGTGAGTGGGGGTCAGGCGAGGGTGATGTCGACCTGGACCTCGGTGGCGATGCGCTCGAGGTCGCGGCGCAGCGCGTCGAGGTCGACCGACGCGGGCACCCTGGCCACCACCGACGCTTCGAACAGCCGACCACCGGCCATCGCGGCATCGCGGGTCTCGGTCGCCAGCTCCTCGATGCTGAGGTCGTGGGCGCTGAGCACTCCGGACACCTCGCGGACGATGCCGGGGCGGTCGTTGCCGAGCACCTGGATCTCGAGCACCTGATCGGGCGCATCCTCAGCCGGTGTGCCGGTGAGGACGGCGAGCGTCAGCAGTCCCTGACCCTGTAGGCCGCGCAGCGCACGCTCGAGCTCCTCGGCGCGCTCAGGGGCGACGGACACCTCGATCACGCCCGCGAAGGTGCCGGCGAGCTCGGCCAGCGAGCTGTTCTCCCAGTTCCCGCCGTGGGCATCGACGACATCGGCGACGGCTGCGACGAGCCCGGGGCGATCAGCACCCGCGACAGTGAGGATGAGAGTAGTCATGCGGCCAGCGTAGTCGTTCACTATGCAGCACCAACGCTGAGAGAGCACGCGAAATCCGTGGTCGGCAGGCCGGTCTGCGGGGTTCGTGCTGAATTGTGAACGCGGGTCAGTCGACCCAGACGCCGGTGTCGAGGAAGTGGTCGAGGCGGGCGCGGTGCGGGGCGAGGTCCCAGCCCTGCTCGGCGACCCACTCGTCGTTGAAGTAGGTGCCGGCATAGCGGATGCCGCTGTCGCAGATCAGCGTGACGATGCTGCCGGTCTCCCCGGCGGCGCGCATGCGCGCGATCAGCTGGAACGCCCCGTACAGGTTGGTGCCCGTCGAGCCACCGGCGAGGTGCAGGGTGCGCTCGCGGAGCATGCGGATCGCGGCGATCGAGCCCGCATCGGGCACCCGGATCATCTCGTCGATCACCGTCGGCACGAACGAAGCCTCGACCCGCGGGCGGCCGATCCCCTCGATGCGGCTGGGGCGTCCGGCCGGCGGATCGATGGTTCCCGCCCAGCCGTCGTAGAACGCCGAACCCTCGGGGTCGACGACGGCGATCTGCGTCTCGTGTCGGCGGTACTTCACATATCGGCCGAACGTCGCGCTCGTGCCGCCGGTGCCGGCTCCCACCACGATCCAGCGCGGGATCGGATGCCGCTCCTGCGACAACTGGCTGAACACGCTCTCGGCGATGTTGTTGTTGCCGCGCCAGTCGGTCGCCCGCTCCGCGAACGTGAACTGGTCGAGGTAATGCCCATGACACTCGGATGCCAGGCGCTGCGCCTCGGGAGACATGTCCTCTGCACGGTCGACGAAGTGGCAGCGCCCGCCGTAGAACTCGATGAGGTCGACCTTCTCCTGGCTCGTCGACCGGGGCACCACCGTGACGAACGGGAGCCCCAGCATCCGCGCGAAATACGCCTCGGACACCGCGGTCGACCCGCTCGAGGACTCCACGAGCGTCGAGTCCTCGGTGATGCGTCCGTTGACCAGGCCGTACAGGATCAGCGAGCGCGCGAGGCGGTGCTTGAGCGACCCGGTCGGATGCACCGACTCGTCCTTGAGGTACAGGTCGATGCCCCACTCGGGTGGCAGGGGGAAGAGGTGCAGGTGTGTGTCAGCGCTGCGGTTCGCGTCGGCCTCCAGCAGGGCGATCGCGGTGCTGGTCCAGTCGCTCATGCTCTCGAGCGTAACGCGCGCGTCACTCCTCGACGTATCCGCCCTCGCCCGTCTCGCCGTCGTACGTGAAGACCTTGTCTTCGAGGGTGATCTTGATGTCGTCGCCGAGCGGCTGCTGAGCGAGCAGGCGCTCCTCGAGCATCGTCATCCGCTCCTGATACTCCTGCGCCTGTGCCTCGTCGACGCCCCAGAGGGTCGCCGACTTCATGTCGACGAGGAAGTACAGGAACGCCGACACGGCGGTGCGGTTGAACTCGTTGTCGGGGATCTTCTCCCACAACGCCCCACTGTCTCGAAGCTGCTTGTACTCGTCGATCTTCGACTGCAGCACGTCGGCGATCCCGGATGCATCTGCGTCACCGGGGTCATCGGACGGCGGCTCCTCCGCAGACGGTTCGTCGGAGGGCGCGGTGGGCGCCGCCGTCACCGACGGCAGCGGAGGAGCGGAGACGGGATCGCTGCTCGAGCCCAGCAGGAGGCTCACAGCCACCCCGATGCCGACGACGACGAGCAGCACGAAAGCCGCGACGGCCGCGACGACGATGCCGACCGTCCTGCCGGAGCGCGAAGGGCGAGTCGGGGGCGCCGCGGGGTACGGGTACTCGGAACCGTAGGGGGCCGACGGCTGCTGCCCGACCGGGTACTGCCCTGGCTGCGCCGGAAACTGGCTCGGCTGCCCTGCCGGATACTGCGGCGGGTACTGCCCGGCCGGGTACTGCCCGGCCGGATACTGCGGCGGGTACTGCCCGGCCTGCGGAGCCGAGGCATAGGGCGGCAGCGGCGGGGCGGGCGGTCCGAACGGGCGACCCGCTGCCGGCGGGTGGGGCGCGTGCGGCGCAGGAGGAGCGGGCGGTCCGCTCAGTGGCGGCGCCAGCGGAACGGAGGACGCCAGGTCCCCAGGGGGTGCAGCCGGAGGCGGCGGGATGACAGCATCCGGCTCCGAACCGTTCGAGTGCGCGTCGTCGACCATCGTGTTGCCCCCCCTGCTCACGTCATCCGATGCGACGCGTGCTCCGCTTTCAGGCTAGCGGGCACAGCCCCGGTAGGTCAGCTCGCTCGCCTACCGCACCGTGCCCGCGCGGGAGGTGCTCCCGTCGCCGTCCACGTGCAGAAGGGATGCCTGGGACTGCTCCTGCTGCAGCTGGAACTCGAAGCGCGACCTATCACCGCGGTGGTGCGCCACGAAGTACTCCATCGGGATGCCGTCGGCGCCCCTGCTGACGCTCCGCAGCCGCAGCAGCGCCGAGCCAGCGCTCACGCCCAGGTGCTGCGCCTGCTCGTGCGTCGCGACGGTCGCCTCGGCCGAGCGCACGCCGCTCGTCGCCACGATCCCGTTCTCGGCGAGCAGTCGGTACAGCGACGCCTCCGACAGATCGACGCCGAGTGTGACCCGGCCGACCGGCTCGGGCATCCATGTCGTCGACAGCGACCAGGGTTCGCCGTCGACGTGGCGCAGACGTTCGAGCACGACCACGGGCGCACCGACCTCGACCTCGAGCGCCGCGGCGATCTCGTCGTCGGCGAGGGTCTCCTCGTGCCGCAGCACGTCGCTGTGCACGTGACCTCCTCGGCGTTCGACGTCGTCGTAGAGTCCGATCAGCGTGTGCACGAGGCTCTCGCTCGTGCGTGGCCGCGACACGAACGTGCCTTTGCCCTTGACGCGCTCGACGAGTCCTTCGTGCTCGAGCTGCGCGAGCGCCTGACGCACCACCGTGCGGGAGATGCCGTAGCGCTCGCACAGGCGGTGCTCCCCTGGCAGCGGGTCGCCCGGCTGCAGACCGTCGCGGGTGATGCCGTCGATGATCAGCTGCCGGAGCTGGTCGTACATGGGCGCCGCGGAGTGGCGGTCGATCGAGTCCTTCATCTCAGTACGCCACTCCCGCATGCAGGATCACGTTCGCGTAGGGGGTGAACTCGCCCGAGCGCACGAACGCACGGGCCGAGTGGGTGAGCTTCTTGAACTCGACGTGCGGGATGAGCTCGATCTCGAAGTCCTCGTCGGCGAAGCGCTCGCGCAGGGCGGCCAGCACCTCGGGGCTCTTCTCGGCGACCTCCTCCGAGACGGTGGCGCCCTCGACGACGAGCTCGGCGAGGACCGTGTCGAGCACGTCGAAGAAGGCCGGAGCGCCAGGCCGATAGGCGAGGTCGATGCGCTCGGAACCCGGAGGGATGGGCAGCCCGGCATCGGTCACGACCAGCAGATCGGTGTGGCCCGTCTCGCTGATCACGCGAGACAGGGCGGGATTGATCGTCGTCGGGGTCTTGCGCATGGTGTCTCCTCCGGGAGGTCAGTGTGCTTCTCGGGCGGCCAGGAACGCCTCGACCTCGGCGCGCAGCGGAAGGCTGGGCGACGCGCCCTGCTTCGTCACGGCGAGGGCACCGGCGGCGGTCGCGAGCCGTACGGCCTCCGTGAGGTTCCGGCCGTTCGCGAGGGCGGCGCCGAGGTATCCGGCGTAGGCGTCCCCTGCCGCAGTGGTGTCGACCGCCTCGACCGGGAACGGCGGGACGACGGATGCTCCCTCCGCCGTCACCACGCACGAGCCCTGGCCGGCGAGGGTGATCACGGCCGCGCCGACGCCGCGGTCGAGGAACCAGCGGCCTGCCTCGGCGGCGGTGGCGGCATCCGTCACCTCGATGCCGCTCAGCACCGAGGCCTCGGTCTCGTTGGGGGTCACGATGTCGATGGTCGCCCAGACCGCGTCGTCGAGAGGAGCTGCGGGAGCGGGGTCCAGGATGACGGTCATCCCGTGCTCGCGGCCCCGTGCGGTGATGTGCGCGGTCAGAGCCGACGGCGTCTCGAGCTGGGTGAGCAGCACCGAGGTCGTGGGGGCGAGCGCGGCCAGTGCGGCATCGATCTGCTCGGTGCTGAGAGCTGCATTGGCCAACGGCACCATCACGATGTCGTTCTGCGCCGACGCGTCGACGCGGATGTGAGCGATGCCCGTCGGGCCGGGCACGGTGCGCAGGTGCGTGAGGTCGACCCCGGCCTTGCTCAGACCGTCGACCACCAGGTCGTGGAAGAGGTCGTCTCCGACGCATCCGACGAAGCTCGTCCGGGCGCCGGAGCGTCCGGCCGCGACCGCCTGGTTGGCGCCCTTGCCGCCGAGCATCAGGGTGAACTGTTCGCCGAGGATCGTCTCACCGCGTGCTGGAAGCCGGGTCGAGAAGGTCGTCACATCAGCGGTCACGCTGCCGACGATGACCACCCCGGTGCGATCGGGCGAGGCGGCGGCTGTCATGGCACTCCTGATCGTCGTCGATGCGGGGCGCTTTGACATCCTCCGCGGCTGTCATTACATTAGCCGAAACCCAACCTGTAACGACAGGTTGCGCCCGAGGAGACCCGATGACCGCGCTCGCCCCCCGCCTCTACGTCGACAGCGCGGACACCGACCGGGTCTCGTCGCTCCTGGCCGCGGGAGTGGTGCACGGCGTCACGACAAACCCGACCATCCTCGAGCGCGGCCGTCGCACCGCCGCCGAGATTCCCGACCTGTACGCCCGGTGGACCGAGGAGGGTGCGCGCGAGATCTTCTTCCAGACCTGGGGCGGCGACACCGCCGCCTTCCTCCGCAACGCCGAGGGCATCCGTGCTCTGGGGGAGCGGGTCGTCGTGAAGGTGCCCGCGACGCGCGACGGGTTCGCCGCGGCATCCGCTCTGGTGCGCGATGGTGCGACGGTGCTGGTGACCGCGGTGTACACGGTGGGTCAGGCGCTGGCCTGCGCCTCGATCGGTGTGCAGTACATCGCGCCGTATCTCGGGCGGATGCGGGATGCCGGCATCGACGGCGACGCGGTGATCGCGCGGATGCAGGAGGTCTGCGTGGGCAGCTCGTCGAACGTGCTCGCCGCGAGCCTGCGCTCACCGGAGGACATCACCGGACTGCGCCTGGCCGGAGTGCCGTACTTCACGGCCGCGCCCGATGTGATCGAGCAGCTGTTGTACAACGAGGTCAGCGACGGCTCGGCCGCGGAGTTCGACGCGGCGATGGGGCGTCTCGGGGCCTGATGCTCGGGCCGCCTCGGGGCCTGATGCTCGGGCCGCCTCGTTCACGACTCAGCATGGATGCGGCAGTCGGCGGACTGGCTCCGCACGGTTCCGCAGGTCTGCGGTCGTCGAGGATGCGTCTGTGCTGAGAAGTGAACGACTCAGGCGGATGCCGCTTGGCGCAGCCACCGCTCGACACCGGCGATGTGCGCGGTGGCGAGCGAGGTCGCGAGACCGGAATCCCGCCGGGCGATGGCGTCGGCGATCGCCCGGTGCTCCGACAGGGTGCGCTCGACGGCGCCGCCCTCGGTGAGCCCTCGCCAGACGCGGGCGCGGACGGTCTGACTGCTCAGGTGCTCGATGAGGCTCGCGAGGTAGGCGTTGCCCGCCATCGCGACGATCTCCCGGTGGAAGCGGATGTCGTGCTCGACCAGCGCCTCGATGCTGACGGTCGGGTCGATGGAGTCGACCTCGCGTTCGAGCTCCCCGATCGCGTCGTCGCTGCCGAGGGTCGCGGCGAGGCCGGTGGCCTGGGATTCCAGCATCCGCCTGACCGCGAAGATCTCGAGCATCGAGTCGTCGTCGTGCATGTCGACGACGAACGAGATCGCCTCCAGCAGCAGGTGCGGCTCGAGACTGGTCACATAGGTGCCGTCGCCGCGGCGCACATCGAGGACGCGAATGACCTCGAGCGCCTTGACCGCCTCGCGCATCGAGTTGCGGGAGAGTCCGAGCCGTTCGGAGAGCTCCTTCTCCGGTGGCAGCCGATCGCCGGGGGCGAGTTCGCCCGATACGATCATCGCCTTGATCTTCTCGATCGCATCGTCTGTCACTGCCATGGCGTCATCCTAGCCATTCATCGGATGTCTGGGGCAGGATGGTGGACATGCGCGTACTCGATTCGCACCTGCACCTCTGGGATCCCGAGATTCTGCACTACACCTGGCTCGAGGGGCCGCTGGCCTGGCTGTTCGGCCGGACCGAGATCGAGCACGCCCGGCTCGAACGGGCCACCACGGAGCACTCGATCTTCGTGCAGGCCGAGACGATCGAAGACGACTTCCTCGACGAGGTGCGCTGGGTGGCTGGACTCGCGCCCGCGATCGGCGTCGTCGGCATCGTCGCCGGTGCTCGGCTGGACCGCGGCACCGACACGACCGCGCACCTCGAAGGACTCGCAGCCGAGCCGCTCGTCGTCGGCGTGCGGCACAACCTGCAGGGGGAACCAGACGGGCTGGCGGTCTCCGCGGGCTTCGTGACCGGGGCCAGAGAGGTCGCCGCGCGGGGCTGGGCGTTCGACGCCTGCATCCGTTCCTCGCAGCTGCCGGAGATCTCGCGTCTCGCCGGAGCGGTGCCCGAGCTGCGGATGGTGCTCGACCACCTCGGCAAGCCCGAGGTGGGCACGGCGGATGCTCCGGCCGCCCCGACGATGGAGTGGGTGCGCGACCTCGACGACCTCGCGCGGCATCCGAACGTCTGCTGCAAGCTGTCGGGGCTGCCGGCCGAAGCCGGAGGGGACTGGTCGCCCGCGCAGCTGGAGCCGTTCCTCGACGCCGCCGCCGACGCCTTCGGAGTGGAGCGACTGCTGTGGGGCAGCGACTGGCCGGTGTCGGTGATCGGCCCGCCCGAGGCGGGCGATCCGTACGCGAACGACGACGGAGCGCCGATGTATCAGCCGACGGCGCGCAGCCGCTGGGCGGATGCCGTGATCGCCTGGGCCGACCGCCGGGGACACGACGTCGACGCGATCCTGTGGCGCAACGCCGAGGAGTTCTACCGGGTCGGGGAACGCCGGACGCACGCGGATGCGCGGGAGGAGCGGCCTCGTCGCGGCATCCTCGGATGGCTGAGGGGCGAGCGCTCGTAGGCCGTCGTTCGTCCTTCGTCGGTCGTCGTTCCCGGACTGCACGTCCCGGATTGCACAGAGGGCCCCGAATCGCACAGCCCCCATCGGGGATCGTGTGCGGTTCGGGGCCCCCTGTGCTGTTCGGGACCGGAATCGGCCGCGAATCGGGACTGGAGTCGGTGCCGAACCCGGCCCGGAACTCAGCTGCCGACGGGACGCAGACGCAGCTGCGCCATGCCGCCGTCGACCTCGATGAACGTGCCGGTGGTGGATCCGGCATCCGGGCTGACGAGGTAGGCGACGGCTGCCGCGACCTCGTCCGGCGACACCAGTCGGCCGTGGGGCTGGCGAGCCTCGAGCGCGGCGCGCTCGGCGGGCGGGTCGTCGGCCGAGTCGAGCAGCCTCCCGACCCAGGGGGTGTCGGCGGTGCCGGGGTTCACGGCGTTGACGCGGATGCCTTCGCGCAGATGGTCCGCCGCCATGGCTCGCGTGAGGGCCGAGACCGCACCCTTCGACGCGCTGTACAGAGCGCGCTGCGGCAGGCCGGTGGTGGACGCGATGGATGCCGTGTTGCAGACCGCCGCGCTCGGCGACTGCTTGAGCCAGGGCAGCGCCGCCGAGGTGACGCGGGCGATGCCGGTGACGTTGATCGAGAGGACTCGCGCCCACTCGTCGTCGTCGTTCGCGCTGATGTCGCCCTGCGCGCCGACGCCGGCGTTGTTCACGACGATGTCGATGCGGCCGAACCTCTCGGCGACGGCGGCCACGGCGGCATCCACCGACGCGCGGTCCGACACGTCGGCCGTGAACGCGGCGAAGGCGGCATCCGCTCCCGAGGTGTCGCGGTCGAGCACCGCGATCTGCGCGCCGTCGGCATTCAGGCGCGCGGCGATGGCCGCGCCGATGCCGGATGCTCCGCCGGTGACGATCGCGACGAGTCCGTCGAGTGCGCTGCTCACTTCTGTGCCTCCCATGCCACGAACTCCTGGCGCTGATGCCCGAGTCCTTCGATCTCGATGTCGACCACGTCGCCCGCCTTCAGGTACGGGAACTTCCCGCCGAAGGCGACGCCCTGCGGGGTGCCCGTGAGGATGAGGTCGCCGGGCTCCAGGGCGACGTACTGCGACAGGTGGTGCACGATCGCGCGCACGTCGAAGATCATGTCGTTCGTGTTCGAGTCCTGCCGCGGCTCGCCGTTGACCCAGCTGCGCAGTCGCAGGTCGTCGACCTGGACCTCGTCGGGAGTGACCAGCCAGGGGCCGGTCGGGTTGAACCCCGGCGCGATCTTGCCCTTCGACCACTGCCCGCCGGAGACCTCCATCTGGAAGGCGCGCTCCGAGACGTCGTTGGCGGTGACGTAGCCGGCGATGTGGGCGTCGGCCTCGTCCGGAGAGTCGAGGTGCGAGGCGCGGGCGCCGATCACGATGCCCAGCTCCACCTCCCAGTCGGTCTTCTCGCTGCCGCGGGGGATCGTGACCGCATCGTTCGGGCCGACGACGGTGTTCGGCGTCTTCAGGAACATGATCGGGACAGTCGGCGGCTCGGAGCCGGACTCGCGGGCGTGCGCCGCGTAGTTCTGGCCGATGCAGATGACGGCGCTGGGACGAGCGATCGGCGCTCCGATTCGCATCTCGGCGGCGCCCTGCAGCTCCGGAAGGTCGCCGGCAGCGCGGGCGGATTCGACGCGGGCGCGGAAGTCTCCGGCCAGGAAGTCGCCGTTCACATCGGATGTCACGGGACGCAGGTCGAGGTACTCCTCGCCCTCGATGAGCACCGGAATCTCGGCGCCGGACGGGCCTAGGCGTGCGAACTTCATGTCTCTCCTGATCAGTGCGGTGTCCATGGGAAGCGGGCGCTTCACCGCGGCCCGTCTCGTTGACAGTATAGACATCCGATGTTTACACTCCAAGAGATCTGCACGAATCCCCACCCCGTGCACGAGAGGACCCCGTGAGCCGCATCGTCGCCCTCGACACGACCGACATCCGCTTCCCGACATCGTTGAGTTTGGACGGGTCGGACGCCATGAACCCCGACCCCGACTACTCGGCGGCGTACGTCATCGTGCGCACGGATGCCGAGGACGGCGTCGCAGGCCACGCCTTCGTCTTCACCATCGGCCGCGGCAACGATGTGCAGGTCGCGGCGATCGACGCGCTCGCCGGACACCTGGTGGGGCGCGAACTCGAACCGCTGCTCGACGACATGGGCACGACGTTCCGCGACATCATCGGCGACTCGCAGCTGCGCTGGCTCGGTCCCGAGAAGGGCGTCATGCACATGGCGATCGGCGCGGTCATCAACGCGCTGTGGGATATCAAGGCGAAGCGCGCCGGCCTGCCGCTGTGGCAGCTCCTGGCCAGGATGACGCCCGAGGAGATCGTCGATCTCGTCGACTTCCGCTACCTGACCAACGCCCTGACCAGGGAGGACGCGCTCGACATCCTGCGCGCCGCAGAGCCGGGCCGCGCCGAGCGAGAGCGGGAGCTGCTCGCCACCGGATACCCCGGCTACACGACCAGCCCCGGGTGGCTCGGATACTCCGACGAGAAGCTCGAGCGACTCGCCCGCGAGGCGATGGCCGACGGCTTCACCCAGATCAAGCTCAAAGTCGGCGCCGACCTCGACGACGACATCCGTCGTTTCCGCAAGGCCCGCGAGGTGTGCGGCCCCGACTTCCCGATCGCGATCGACGCCAACCAGCGTTGGGAGGTCTCGGAGGCGATCGAGTGGGTCAACGCGCTCGCCGAGTTCCACCCCGCCTGGATCGAGGAGCCCACCAGCCCGGACGACGTTCTCGGTCATGCCGAGATCGCCAGGGGGATCGCGCCGATCCGCGTCGCCACCGGCGAGCACGCCCAGAACCGCGTCATCTTCAAGCAGCTGCTGCAGGCCGAGGCGATCTCGGTCATGCAGATCGACGCGGTGCGGGTCGCCGGCGTCAACGAGAACATCGCCAACCTGCTGCTCGCCGCGAAGTTCGGCGTGCCGGTGTGCCCGCACGCCGGCGGTGTCGGCCTGTGCGAGGCCGTGCAGCACCTGTCGATGTTCGACTTCGTCGCCGTCACCGGCACCCGGGAAGGCCGGATGATCGAGTTCGTCGACCACCTGCACGAGCACTTCGTGATCCCCACCGACATCCAGGGCGGCTCGTACCTGGCCCCCGTCGCGCCCGGTTCCGGCATGGAGATGAAGGCCGAGAGCATCGCCGCGTACACCTGGAAGGGACAGCATGTCGGCATCTGATCGACTGACGGTCCCGCGCCTCGGATACGGGGCGGCCAACGTCGGCAACCTGTTCCGCGCGCTCAGCGACGACGAGGCTTGGGCCGTGCTCGACGCGGCCTGGGAGAGCGGCATCCGCTTCTTCGACACGGCCCCGCACTACGGGCTCGGCCTGTCTGAGCGGCGTCTCGGCGCGTTTCTGCAGACCAAGCCGCGCGAGGAGTACGTGCTCTCGACCAAGGTCGGTCGACTGCTGCGGCCGAACCCGGAGCACGCCGGCGGGCTCGACACCGCGAACGATTTCCACGTGCCGGATGACCTCCAGCGCGTGTGGGACTTCTCGGCTTCGGGGATCCGCGCCAGCCTCGACGAGTCGCGCGAACGGCTGGGCATCGACCGCATCGACCTCGTCTACCTGCACGACCCGGAACGTCACGATCTCGACCTGGCGCTCGCCGAGGCGCTGCCCGCGCTGGAGCAGCTGCGTCGCGACGGCGAGGTGGCGGCCGTCGGGATCGGCTCGATGGTGTCGGAGGCGCTCGCCGCGGCGGTGCGATCGGCCGACCTCGACCTGATCATGGTCGCCGGCCGGTACACGCTGCTCGAGCAGCCGGCCGCGGCCGACGTCCTGCCCGCCTGTCGGGAGACGGGCACCGGGATCGTGGCGGCATCCGTCTTCAACTCCGGACTGCTCGCATCGAGCGAGCCGAAGCGCGACGGGCGGTACGAGTACGGTCAGCTGCCCGACGAGCTCTGGGAGCGGCTGGTGCGCATCGCCGGCGTCTGTGCGGCGCATGACGTGCCGCTGCCTGCGGCAGCGATCCAGTTCCCGTTGCAGTCTGACGTGGTGCGGTCGGTGGTGGTCGGGGGCAGTCGGCCGGCGCAGCTCACGCAGAATGCGGAGTATGCGGCGCTCGAGATTCCCGACGCACTGTGGGCCGAGCTCGCGGCCGAAGGCCTGATCCCGGCTTGAGCGGGTGTTGCCCGGCTTGAGCGGGCGGTTGCCCGACTTGAGCGGGCGCGGCGTCGTTCACAACTCAGCATGAGCGTGCCCGGGAGGCGGTTTTCGGGCCTCCGGCATCGGTTTCAGTGCGGCTCGATGCTGAGTTGTGAACCGGGAGCGAGCCATAACTCCGGCGAACCGGAGCGGAATCCGCGGCTGCGGGCCGTTCAGCGGAGCCGTCGTGCAGAGTTCCGGAGTTGTGGAGACGAGCGCGGGGGAGACGAGCGCGGTGAGACGAGGGCGCGGAGGCCGGAATCAGCGGCCGACGGTGGACTCGCGCACAACGAGCTCGGCCGCGAACGGCGTCGGAGCAGGCAGATCCGCGCTCGGGTCAGCGAGCTGTCGGATCAGCGCCGCCCCCGCCGCGCGCCCGATCTCGTATCCCGGCTGCCGCACGCTCGTCAGCGGCACGACGCTCTGGTGCGCCTGCGCGACGTCGTCGAACCCGACGAGGGCGATGTCCTCCGGCACCCGGATGCCGTGCCGCAGCAGCTGCGTCAGCACGCCGATCGCGACCATGTCGTTCGCGGCGAAGACCGCATCGGGACGTTCAGCGGCGGACATCTCGACGATGCGAGCGCCGACGTCGAGCCCGTCCTCGGTGGTGAGGTGCGGCACGTCGACCACCGTGACCTCAGCATCTGACCCGTCGACGGCGTCCCGCAGCCCCTGCAGGCGATCGTTCGACTGGCTCACGCCCGGCGCCCCGAGGAACAGGATGCGGCGGCGCCCGATCGAGAGCAGGTGGGCACCGGCGAGGCGTCCACCGCCGCGGTCGTCGAAACGCACGGACCCGACCGTCGCCGAATCGGGGATCGGACCGACGACGACCGAGCGGATGCCGCGGTCGGCGAGCTGTTCGAGCCGAGGCACCACGTCCTGGAGCGGATAGATCACGATGCCCTGCACGCGATGCGCCTCGAACATGTCGATGTTGCGGCGCTCGGTGTCCGCGTCGCGGTTGCTGTTGCTGAAGAACAGCGACCATCCCTCTTCGCGGGCCACGTCTTCGACGCCTCGCGACAGCTCGAGGAAGTACGGCAGCCAGGCGTCGAGCAGGATCAGGGCGAGTGCCTTGCTCGATCCCGCCCGGAGCTGCCGCGCCGATTCGTTGGGTACGTAGCCGAGCTGCTCGATCGCCGCCCTGACCTTCGCCGCGCTCGACTCGCCCAGCACGTGCGGGTGGTTGAGGTAGTTGGAGACGGTGGAGGACGAGACTCCTGCAAGAGCGGCGACGTCCTTGACGCTGGCTGGCATGGATCCTCCGTCGGCTGGCCGTGCGTGGCGACGGCGAGTCCAGCGTAACCGAGGGATTGCAACGTGCCAAGAAAGTTCTTGACGCACCGCAGAGGGCACCCGTAGCGTGACCTGCACACACGGTTGGCACGTTGCAACCGCAGAGGCGACGGTGCCGATCACCCGCCTCCGAGAGGTCTCATGAACATCGGATGCCATGGGCTCGTCTGGACCGGACACTTCGATGCCGACGGCATCCGCCTCGCCGTCGAGAAGACCGAGCAGGCGGGGTTCGACCTGATCGAGTTCCCCCTCATGGACCCCTTCTCGTTCGACGTGGCGGCCGCGCGAGACGCTCTCGAAGAGCACGATCTCGCCGTCAGCGCCTCACTGGGACTGTCCGAGGCGACGGACGTCACGAGCTCGGACCCGGCGGTCGTCGCGGCGGGGGAGGCGCTGCTGCTCCAGGCCGTCGACGTGCTCGCCGACCTCGGAGGGCAGCACTTCTGCGGCGTCATCTACAGCGCCATGAAGAAGTACATGGACCCCGCCACCCCGGAGGGACTCGCCAGCAGCCGCCGCACGATCGCCCGCGTCGCCGATCACGCCGCCGAGCGCGGCATCTCGGTCTCGCTCGAGGTCGTCAACCGCTACGAGACCAACGTGCTGAACACCGCGCGGCAGGCGCTCGCGTACCTCGATGACGTGCAGCGGCCGAACCTCGGCATCCATCTCGACACGTACCACATGAACATCGAGGAGTCGGATATGTTCGCGCCGGTCCTCGACGCCGCGCCGGCGCTGCGGTACGTGCACATCGGCGAGAGCCACCGCGGCTACCTCGGCACCGGAACCGTCGACTTCGACACCTTCTTCAAGGCGCTCGGGCGGATCGGCTACGACGGGCCGATCGTGTTCGAGTCGTTCTCGTCGGCCGTGGTCGCTCCGGATCTGAGCAGGATGCTCGGCATCTGGCGCAACCTCTGGACCGACAACGCCGAACTCGGTGCGCACGCCAACGCCTACATCCGCGACAAGCTCGTCGCCGTGGAGTCGATCCGACTGCACTGACCGGGCAGACGCCCCAGTCGTGATCGACTTGTTATTACAGGTCTTCCCATCCGGAACGCGGTTAGTTACATTTAGATACAACTTGCGCAACGCACGCGCAGGACGCACAATTGATCCGATGTTTCCGGACCCGACCGGATGACATCGCGATGACCTTCAAGGAAGCAGGTGAGCACATGAGTGACCCCATTCTCAGAGTCGAGGGGATCAGCAAGGGTTTCCCCGGTGTGCAGGCTCTCAAGGATGTGCACCTCGAGGTGCGTGCGGGGGAAGTGCTCGTGCTCGTCGGCGAGAACGGCGCAGGCAAGTCGACGCTCATGAAGATCCTCTCCGGCATCTACACCAAGGATGAGGGCACGATCACGTTCGAGGGCCAGGAGGTCGAACTAACCAGCCCCCTCCAGGCGCAGCAGCTCGGCATCACGATCATCCATCAGGAGCTGAACCTGATGCCGGATCTCACCGTCGCGCAGAACATCTTCGTCGGCCGTGAGCCCACCACAGGGCCGTTCCTCTCGGAGCGCAAGCTCAACGCGCAGACCGCCGAGCTGCTGCAGCGACTGGGCATCAGGATGAATCCGCGGCAGCTGGTGGGCGAGCTCACGGTGGCCGAGCAGCAGATGGTCGAGATCGCCAAGGCGCTCTCGTTCAACGCCAAGGTGCTGATCATGGATGAGCCCACCTCCGCGCTCACGGATTCCGAGACCGAGACCCTCTTCGTGCTCATCGAGCAGCTGCGCGCGTCCGGCACCGGCATCGTCTACATCTCGCACCGCATGGACGAGCTGCGGCGGCTCGCCGACCGAGTGACCGTGCTCCGAGACGGCACATACATCGGATCACTGGAGAAGTCCGAGGTGAGCATCCCGAAGATCATCGAGATGATGGTCGGACGGGTGATCGACGAGGGGACCCGCCCGCAGGCGCGCGAGCACGTCAACGACCCGATCGTCCTCGACGTGCAGGGTCTCTCGACCAAGAGCCTCCTCAAAGACGTGTCGTTCCAGCTGCACAAGGGCGAGATCCTCGGCTTCGCGGGGCTCATGGGCGCCGGTCGCACCGAGACCGCCCGCGCCATCATCGGCGCCGACCACCGCGAAGAGGGGACGATCTCGATCGGCGGACGTCCGGTGCGCATCGCGCAGCCGGCGGATGCCGTGAAGCACGGCGTCGGCTACCTCTCCGAGGACCGCAAGCTCCTGGGGCTGATGCTCGAGCAGGACGTGACCTTCAACACCGTGCTCGCCTCCCTCGGCTCGTACGCCAACGGCATCGGCTGGATGGGCGACAGCAAGGCCAAGAACCGCACCAAGGAGTACGTCGAGCAGCTGAGGGTCAAGACGCCCTCGGTGAACCAGGTCGTGAAGCTGCTCTCCGGAGGCAACCAGCAGAAGGTCGTCATCGCCCGGTGGCTGATGCGCGACTGCGACATCCTCATCTTCGACGAGCCGACGCGTGGCATCGACGTCGGTGCGAAGGAGGAGATCTACCGCCTCATGCAGCAGCTCGCCGACCAGGGCAAGTCCATCATCGTCATCTCGTCGGAACTGCCGGAGATCCTCCGTGTCGCGAACCGCATCGCGGTCTTCGCGAACGGACGCGTCACCGGCACCCTCCGCAACGAGGACGCCAGCCAGGAGAAGATCATGCAACTCGCAGCCCACGGAGAGGAAGACTGATGAGCGCTCCGCAGCAGCCCGGATCGTCGACGACGACGATCATCCAGACCGCGCTCGATGAGAACACCGACAAGCGCGACGTCGGCGCCTTCCTGAAGCGACAGCTTCAGCAGTCGCTCGCGTTCGGCACGCTGATCGTGCTGGTGCTGTTCTTCTCGATCGCCAGCCCGAACTTCTTCACCTTCAGCAACATCGCGACGGTGCTGCTGTCGACGGCCGTCATCGGCATCCTCGCCCTCGGCACGACGTTCGTCATCATCACCGGCGGCATCGACCTGTCGATCGGAACCGGCATGGCGCTGTGCGCCGTGATGACCGGTGTGATCGTCACAAACATGGGGCTGCCGGTGTGGGTCGGCGTGATCGGCGGCATCCTGACCGGCGTTCTGATGGGTCTGGTGAACGGTGTGAACATCACGTTCCTCCGCCTGCCTCCCTTCATCGCGACTCTCGCCATGATGATGATCGCGGGTGGCCTCGCCCTCGTGATCTCGAACGTCGCCCCGATCTACTTCTCGACCTCGGCTCCCGACTTCAAGAAGATCGCTCTGGGAGTGCTCATCCCCGGCATCCCGAACGCGGTGCTGATCACCGCCGTCCTCGCCGTCGTCGCATTCCTGGTGCTGTCGAAGACCCTGCTGGGTCGCTACACCTTCGCGATCGGCTCGAACGAGGAGGCCACGCGCCTGTCCGGTGTGAACACCCGCCGCTGGACGATCCTCATCTACATGTTCGCCGGAGCGTTCACGGGCATCGCGGGCATCGTGATCGCCGCCCGCCTGGACTCCGCGCAGCCGCAGATCGGCACCGGATACGAGCTGCAGGCGATCGCCGCGGTGATCATCGGCGGCACCTCGCTGCTCGGCGGTCGCGGATCCATCCTCGGCACCGTGATCGGCGCGCTCATCATGAGCGTGCTCGTCAACGGACTGCGCATCATGTCGATCCAGCCCGAATGGCAGAACATCGTCGTCGGCGTCGTCGTGCTGCTTGCCGTCTTCCTCGACTCGCTGCGCAACCGCGAGCGCACCTGACACACCTCACCCCCCACCACCCACCACAGAGAACAATGGAGTTTCCATGAAATTCGGCAAGAAGACCGCATTCGCGGCGCTCGTGGCCGCATCCGCCCTCGTGTTCGCCGGCTGTGCCGGCGGCGGCGGTGACGTCATCGAAGAAGGCGGCGGCGACGCCGGCGGCGACGGAGAGATGTACATCGCGCTCGTCTCGAAGGGCTTCCAGCACCAGTTCTGGCAGGCTGTCAAGCAGGGCGCCCAGGAGAAGGCGGACGAGCTCGGCGTGAAGATCACGTTCGAGGGCCCGGCCGCCGAGACCGAGATCGCCCAGCAGCTCGAGATGCTGACGACCGCGATCGACAAGAACCCGGATGCCATCGCCTACGCCGCACTCGACCCCGAGGCCTGCGTGGCCCCGCTCGAGCAGGCGAAGTCGAAGGACATCCCGGTCGTCTACTTCGACGCCCCCTGCAACGGCGAGGTCGGCCTGAGCCTCTCGGCGACCGACAGCAAGGTCGCCGGTGCTCTTGCCGCAGAGCACATGGCCGAGCTGATCGGAGGCGAGGGCGAGGTCGCCATCGTCGGTCACTCGAACATCAACTCCACCGGTGTCGAGCGTCGTGACGGATTCGTCGAGAAGATCGAAGCCGACTTCCCCGACATCGAGATCGTCGACATCCAGTACGGCGACGGCGACCACCTGAAGTCGGCCGACATCGCCAAGACGCTGATCGCTGCCCACCCCGACCTCAAGGGCATCTACGGCACCAACGAGGGTTCGGCCATCGGCGTCGTGAACGCCGTGAACGAGCTCGGCCTGGAGAAGGGCAAGATCACGATCGTCGGCTTCGACTCGGGAGCCGCGCAGATCAACGCGATCAAGGACGGCACGATGGCCGGTGCCATCACGCAGGACCCGATCGGCATCGGCGCGCAGGTCGTGCAGGCGGCATACGACGCCGCCAACGGCAAGGACGTCGAGGAGTTCTACGACACCGGTTCGTACTGGTACGACAGCACGAACCTCGAGGACGAGAAGATCGCCGCAGTCCTCTACGAGTGACCCGCGGAGTTCACGGGAGCCCCTCGCCTTCGGGCGGGGGGCTCTTTCGTGTCCGGGGGGCATTCGTGTCCGGGGGGCGATTACGGATGCATGCTCAGATCACGGATGCATGCTCAGAAGGGGCGGGATCGGCATGCAGGTGTGTTCTCGGCATGCAGGTGACAGGCAGGGGGGCAGGGTGAGCAGGGGGAGCCGGAGTACGGATGCATGCTCGGATCACGGATGCATGCTCAGAGGGGCCGGATCGGCATGCGGGTGTGTTCTCGGCATGCAGGTGGCAGGCAGGGGGCCGGGGCCCCGTCAGATGCGGCGGAGGAAGGTCAGGACGGATGCCGGTTCGACGATCAACTGCTGCAGAGCCGCATTGAACGGGATGCCGGCCGGGGCCGAGATGTGCGCCTGGAAGGCCGCGTCGTCGCGATAGACCTCGTAGACGAAGAAGCGGTCGGGGTCGTCGACGAGGCGCGTCGCGTCGAACAGGACGTTGCCCTCTTCGGCGCGCACCACCTCGGCGAAGTCACGCAGCAGCGCAGCGACCTCTTCGCCCTTCTCGGGAAGTGCGGTGAACACGGCATGCAGGATTGTCGGCTCGGTCACGGGGGCTCCTCGGGATGTGGGACAGCGGGTATCAGGTGTCGGGGCCAGAACGGCGGTGTCGGGTGGCGGGCACGGGGCGTCGGCGGTGGGGCGTTGCGGCAGGCGGGGCGGCGACCGGTCAGGACGCCAGGGTGAGGAGACGGGCGGGATTCGCGACGAGCATCCGCTCCACGGCGTCGTCGCCGACGGCGGAGCGCAGTCGCGGCAGGTAGCGCTCGCCGAGATAGGCGAGGCCTGGCATGCCGCCGTAGGCGAGGTAGCGGGTGCGGCGGGCGACATCGCCGCCGAGCAGGATGCGGTCCTCGCACCCGAGAGAGATGGCCCGCTCGGTGAGGGCGAGCAGCTCGGCATCCGATCGCGTGCGCGGCCGGGCGAAGCCGTCGTATCCGAGATACGCGCCGCGCTCGGCGAGCGAGGCGTGCAGCCCTGCATCCGGGTCGCGGTCCGCATGCGCCAGCACGACACGATCGGATGCCACGCCACCCGCCTCGAGCAGATCGAGCACCTCGTGGGCGGCCGTGCAGAACTCCAGATGCACCATGACCGGCGCCCCGGTCGCCCGGTGCGTCGCCGCGACCGCGAGCAGGGTCGTGTGCTCGAACGGGGTGATGCTCCAGTAGCCGACGCCGGCCTTGAGCATCCCCGCGCGCACGGCCGATCCATCGGGCGCAGCCGATCGAGGGACGTCGGGGGTCTCGAACACCAGCGCGTCGTCGACCGGCATCCCGTGCACCACCTCAGCGATGAACAGGTCGGCCAGACGGTCGACGTCCCACACGTGCATCGGGTGTTCGTCGCCGTAATGCGCCTCGCGGTGGCGACCCGTGGTCGAAACGACGTGCATCCCCGTTCCCGCACTGATCCGTGCCACCGCTTCGGGGTCGCGGCCGAGGGCGAAGGGCGTGGCGTCGACCATCGCCGCGAAGCCGCTGGCCTTCAGCAGCGCGGCCTCCTGGCCCGAGAGGTCCTCGTCGTCGAGCTCATCGCCCACGAGCAGCGGCGAGACCTGGAACAGGTGCTCGTGATAGTCCGTCGCGCCGAGCAGCGCAGGGTCGATGTCGCCGAGGACCGTCCGCACGACAGGCATCAGCGCACCGACTCGGCGGCCTCGGCGAGTCGCTCGACGATCTCGGGCGTGAGATCGATCTCGAAGACGTCGGCGACGACCTGTGACCAGCCGTGGATGAAGTACCGCCAGCCGTCGACGACGTGCAGACCCCGCGCGGCCTCCTGCGCTCGGGCCTGGTGCAGGAACTCGAGCGAGCCGCGGTAGTTGAACTCCCACACCCACGCGTCCTCGGGGAACGCGACGTCGTCGGGCAGCGGCGAGCCTGGGCGGTCCTTGCCGAGGCCGGTGGCGTTCACGATCAGCGAGCCCGCGGGAGCGCTCGCGACGAGGGCCGCGGCATCCTGCACCGTGTCGGTGCGCACGTACGAGATCAGACCGTCGGGAGTGCCGTGCTGGCGGTGGACCTCGCGCAGGTGGTCGAGCTTGTCGTCGTCGCGGGCGGTGACGGTGACCTTCGACGGAGCATCCGCTCTCTCCGCCAGCGCCCAGCTGAGCGCCGTGCCGGAGCCGCCGGCGCCGAGGATCACGACCTCGGCCCCGGTGCGGGCGAAGTGGTCGGTCGGGAGGAAGTCGTTCAGGGCGAGGTCGACCGTGAGGGGGTCTTTGGCGCGGCCGATCAGGCGGTCGCCCCGCTTCGAGATGCTCGAGATCTCGGAGCACGAGACGGCGAACGGGTCGAGCTCGTCGAACAGGTCGGATGCCGCGGCGAACACGTTCATCTTGTGGGTCGTGACGAGGGCGCCACGGTGGTTCGGGTCGTCGCGGATCTGCTCGACCATCGCGCGGTACTGGGCCGGAGCCGCATCCATCGGCAGGTCGTGTCCGATGAGGTTCCCGGTCGGCAGCTCCAGCAGTTCCGCCCATTTCGGGAAGACGCTCATAATCGACGAGGAGCCCGTGCTGACGCCGATGAAGCCCATGTACCCGGCGGTCGGGGCGAGGCTCGTGGGGGTCGGAGTCGGGTTCTCGGTGCTGGTCATGCGGTGTCCTTCAGGAGTGGGCGACGGAAGGCTTGGCTGCGCGGGCGACGGAGGGCCCGGCGATGCGGGAGGAGTCGGGAGTGGAGAACACGGGATGCGCGGGGGCGCGCCCCTCGAGCACGGCGAGCACATCGTCGAGCGACATCGAGCCCATGTTGTCGACGGCCTGGGTCGTCTGGGCGCCGAGGTGCGGGGTGACGGTCACGCGGGGCGAAAGGTCGGGCGCGAGCAGCGCGCTCGCGCTCCCTGCGGTGTCGCCGTCGAGGGTGTCGGCCGCGTACGCGCCGAGTCGTCCGTCGCGCAGGGCGGTAGCGAGGGCGGCCTCGTCGACGAGGTCGGGTCGAGCGGTGTTCACCAGGACCGTTCCGGGTCGGATGCCGTCGAGCCGGGCGGCATCGACGAGTGTCTGACCGCCGGGGGCGTGCAGGGTGATGACGTCGGCGGCGTGGAACAGCGCGTCGAGCGCGACCGGCTCTGCGCCGCGCTCGGCGATGACCCCTCCCGGCAGGTACGGGTCGGTGGCGAGGATCCGCGAGCCGAAGCCTCGGAGCCGGCGCGCCACGCCCTGGCCGATGCGGCCGAAGCCGACGATGCCTACGGTCGCCGCGCCGAGTTCGCGTCCGCGGCGCACGCCCCAGTCGCCGGCGCGCACCCGGCGGTCTCCGTCGGCGATGGAGCGCAGAGCCGCGAGCATGAGTCCCACGGTGTGGTCGGCGACGGCATCCGCGTTCGCACCCGGGGTGTTCGTGACGGGGATGCCGCGTCGCTCCGCCGCGTCGAGATCCACCGCCTCGGTGCCGACGCCGTAGCGGGCGATGATCCGGAGGTTCGGGGCGGCCGCGAGGTGTGCGTCGGTCACCGGTCCCGTGCCGGCGATCCAGCCCTCCGCCGCAGCGAGCAGCGGCGCGAGTTCAGTGAGTCCGTGGTGCGCGGGTCCTCGGACGATCTCGTGACCTGCGGCTCGGGCGCGCCCGACGAGGTCGAGGTCGCCGTCCGAGAACGAGCGACTGGTGGCGAGGATGATACCCATCAGCGGCCCTCGGTCGGCGTGTCGGCGGCCGGTGCGGCGGTGGTCGGTGCGGCGGCGAACCACGGCGCCAGTGCCGCGTACGCATCGACGAAGCGCGAGTGCCGCTGCGCGTGCACGGCGTGCCGACCGGCATCCGGGGCGAACTCCGCCGTGACCTCGCTGAGCGCCCGCGCGGCCGAGAAGTCGGCGAGCCCGAGACCGACCGCGCCGGTGACCGCCGCTCCGAGGCTGTTGGCCTCCTCGACGATGGTGCGGCGGCGGATCGGCACGCCCCAGACGTCGGCGAGGATGCCGAGCCAGGCGTCGCTCTGGGCGCCGCCGCCGACCGCGTCGATGCGGTCGATCGTCGCGCCGGACTCGCGGAACGCCTGGATGCAGGTGAGGAGGTTGTACGCGACGCCCTCGAGGACGGCGCGGGTGAGGTGCGCCCTCGTGTGGTGACGCCCGAGGCCGACGAAGGCGCCGCGCGCCTCCGGATCCCACAGCGGGGAGCGCTCGCCGAGGAGGTACGGGAGAAAGTAGAGGTCCTCGGTGTCGAGGTCGCCTGCCGCTTCGGCCGTGAGCCTGGCGGTGTCGGGGTGGGCGGGATCGGGCGAGAGCGCCTCGGTGATCCACTGCACCGATGCGCCGCCCGCCTGCATCGTCGCGGTCGGGACGAAGGATCCGGGCACGACGTTGTCGAATGTCATGGTGCGCATCTGCCGGTCGTGCAGTGGTGCGAGGCTCGCGAACGAGATCCACGACGAGGTGCCCAGGCACACGTAGGCGCCGTCCCCGGGGGCGACGATGCCCGAGCCGACCGCGGCCAGCGGTCCGTCTCCGCCGCCCATGACGACACGGACGGATGCCGGGAGCCCCAGCGCATTCGCCGCATAGGCCGTGAGCGTGCCGGCGACCGTCGTCGAATCGAGGATCTCGGGGAACAGGGCGGGGTCGAGGGCGGCGGCCGCCAGCACCTCGGCCGACCAGGTGCCGCTCAGCTGGTCGTACGCGTTGGTGCCCGAGGCGTCGGAGCGATCGGTGGCGAGGCGACCGGTGAGGCGGTGGACGATGAAGTCCTTGGCGACGCAGAAGTGGCGCACGCGCGCCCAGACGTCCGGCTCGTTGTCGCGCACCCACATGATCTTCTCGACCGAGTAGGTGGGATTGAGGCGGTGGCCGAGCAGGCGGTACGCGTGCTCGGCGCCCAGGCGCTGCGCGAGGGTGCGGGTCTCCGCTCCCGAGCGGGTGTCCGCCCAGATGATCGCGGGACGGACGGGGTCGCCGTGCGCGTCGAGCAGCACCGTGCCCATCATCTGGCCGCTCACGACGAGGCCGACGACTGTCGCGGGGTCGACGCCGGCGCGAGCGATCAGCTGTCTGGTCGCCGAGACGACGGCATCCCACCAGTGCGCGGGATCCTGCTCGGCGATGCCGCCGGCCGCGAACCGCGCGGGGTAGGGCACGGTGACCGAGGTGACGAGGCGGCCGTCATCGTGGTGCAGGGACGCCTTGTCGCCGGTGGTGCCGAGGTCGTGCGCGATGAGCATGACGGGCCTAGTCCGCGAAGGGGGTCGCGGCTGGTGCGGATGCTGTGTCTGATGCCGGATCTGGTGCTGAGTAGGGGCGCAGGTCCACGCCGTCGGTCGCGCGGTAGGCGCGGGATCCCATTCCGTGCTCGAGCACCCAGCCGTAGTCGTGGCCGGCTCCGCCCGGGTACACGGCGAGGAACGCGTACGGCTCGTCGCCCGTGTTGACGGAGCGGTGCGCCCAGCCCGGCGGGATGTACCCGATCGTGCCGGGCAGCATGTCGAGCCATTCGGTGCGCTCGCCGTCGAACATGAGGAGGCCGCCTCGACCCTTCAGCGCCAGGTAGATCTCGCCCTGATGGTCCGGATGCTGATGGCCCTTCGTCATCCAGAGCTCACCCGAGGTATGGCCGGGCATGATCGTCGTGATCGACTGCGGCAGCTCGCGGTCGATCTCGGGCACCGGGGAGCTCGTCACCGTGTAGACGACGGGGTCGTCGCCGTGCACCGCCGCGGCCCAGGCATCCGTGTCGAGGAACAGCCCCTCGAGGTCGGACATCCGCCGCGTCAGCGTGGGACCCGCGGGGGAGAGCGTCAGATTCTCGGCGTCGAAGGCAATCGCCATCGGTGAGATCGGGGGCGTGTGGAACGGGGGCATCGGTGCTCCTCATCGGATGCTGCGGCGCTGCGCAACCTGTAATGACAAGTTGAGTGTACCTGTGATGACAGGTGGAGTCCAGTGCTCGGCGCGCGGGAGTGCGGGGTGCGGGGCGTTGCCAGGCGCTGCCAGAACTCCGGAGATCCCGGGCGCTCGTGGCTGAGGGGTGCCGAAATGTGCGCCGCGGCGTGTGGATCTCCGGAGTTGTGGAGTTCAGGCGGCGCGCAGCGCCCGCGCGAGGTGGGCCCGGCCATCGCGGATGCCCTCGGCCGTGACATCCTCGAGGCCCGGATACTCGGCGTGACCGGCCGGAAGAACGGCGAGCTCGAGCATCGGCGCCGCATTCGCGACCGCGAACTGTCCCTGCGGCGGCACCGACTGATCCCAGAGCGCGGCCTCGATGCGCACCGGCACATGCGCGAATCGGAGCGCCGTCGAGGCGTCGAACCAGCCCAGCACCGCGCGTGCGTCGGGGTGCTGTGCGACGTGCGCGCGCACGGCCTCGCCGCTCCCGAGGCATCGCACGGCCAGGCGCTCGTCGTACTGCCCGAAGCTCGGCACGATGAGCGTGGCTCCGATATACCTGTCATCCCACGGCAGGGCGAGGGCGCCGATGCCGCCGCCGAAGCTCTCGCCGACGTAATAGAGGGGCAGGTGCCCCGCGATGGTGGTCAGTGCATCCGCCACCAGCCACAGGTCGCGGGCGCACAGCCCGAGTACGTACCGCTCGGGATCGTCGATGCCGGCCACGACATGGTCGTCGGGCAGCTCCGGAGCGCCGACGCCCGTGTTCAGGGTCGCGAGTCCGCGCGCGACGGGGAAGATCGCCGCGGCGTCGTCGGGGACCCGCGCGAGGTCGACGGCATCCCGGCCTCCGTATCCGTGGCCATGCACGACACCCACGCGGGCGGGCGCGTGGAGAGGGGCGACGAACCACGCCCGAAGACGGATGCCGTCGGCGCCCGCATGCTCGATCAGCGACACCTCGCGACCGTGTGCGGTTTCGGTCGAGATCACGGTGGGGGCGGCATCCACCGTCCTCGCCTGCTCGCGCCAGCCCTGCCACCTGTCGGCGAAACCGGCGGGCGGGGACGCCGGCGTGATCGCGCGCAGCGAGCGGAGGGTGTGGCCGTAGGTGCCGTCGAACTCGGCGTCGGGGAACCAGGTGTCGTAGGGGAAGGATGCCATCGGCCACGAGGTTACCGCGCCCGGGAAGTGCTGCGATGGTGCTCCGGCCACGACTGCCGTGCTGTGGTCGCGTCCGTGCTGCGCCGCGAGATCAGGACGACGGGCCGAGGTCAGGACTTTTCGGCGGGAACCGTCCTGATTTCGCGCGGTCGTCCTGTTTTGAAGCACGGGCTAGGCGGGGCGGCGGGGCCAGGTGAGGCTGGGGCTAGGCGGGGCGGCGGGGCCAGGTGGGGCTAGGCGGGGGTGGAGGGCCAGGTGGGGCGGTGGGGCAGACGGGCCGGATGGACCCAGTGGGCGGGCCGGGATCCGAGTGCCCGGTCGAGAACAGGACGACGCGCCGAGATAAGGACGATTCGGCGAGAACCGTCCTGATCTCGCGCGGTCGTCCTGTTTTGGGCAGGAGCAGGAGCAGGGGCAGGGGGCAGGGGCAGGGTTGGGGCCCGGCGCCGGCAGGTCGCGGCAGGGTAGGCGGGCCGTTCGCGGCAGTGCCGACGAACTCAGGCCTTGGCCCTCCGGGCGCGATAGGCGGCCACGGCGTTGCGATTCGTGCAGGCGGTCGAGCAGTAGCGCTTCGACCGGTTGCGGGAGAGGTCGAGAGCGAGTGCCTCGCAGGTGTCGTCGGCGCAGATCGAGATGCGGGAGCCCTCGTCCGAGCGGATGACGTCGATCAGCGCCATGGCCGTCTCGATGAGCACGCGCTCGGCGAGCGGCCGTTCGTCGGCGACGGCGTGCAGGTGCCAGTCGACCCCGTCGTGACGCACGAGCCGGGGAGCGAGGTGGGCCTCCGCGAGGGCGCTGTTGACGTGCTCGGCCATCTCGTCGCGCGGAGCGAGGAGCATCCCGCGCAGCCGCGGACGCAGGTCTCGCAGTGCGGCGAGCTCCGCCTCATCGCGGTCGAGGCGCCCCGAATAGGGGAAATCCGCCAGGAACGCCGCGTAGTCGTCGAGGGTCGCCAGGGTCTCCGGTTCCTCCGCCGAGTTCACCAGCCAGACGGCCGAGCGGAGTGCCTCTTCCGTGTCATCGGTGAAGTTCATGTTGACAGCTTACATCGCGTACGAGTAGCGTCACCTGTCATGAGCAAGGTTGCGAATGACATCTCGACGCACGGCGTCCGGTTCGGTCTGCCCCTGGCGATCGGCGCGGCCTTCGCGTTCGGGATGTCGGGAGCCTGGGCTCGCGGACTCATCGACGCGGGGTGGACGCCCGGCGCGGCTGTGACCGCGCGCGTCTGGGTCGCTGCGCTCGTGCTGCTTGTGCCGACGATCCTGTCGCTGCGCGGGCGCTGGGGAGTTCTCCGCAAGAACGCCGGCATGGTCGCCGCCTATGGCCTGCTGGCCGTCACCGCCACGCAGCTCTGCTACTTCCAGGCGGTCGCCGTGATGGACGTCGGCCTCGCACTGCTCATCGAATACACCGCGCCGATCGCCGTCATCCTCTGGCTGTGGCTCCGTCGTGGCGAACGGCCGAGTCGGCGCAGTGTCATCGGTGCGGCCATCGCGTTCGTCGGGCTCGTGCTGATGCTCGACATCATCACCGGCGCCGAGGTCAATGTCGCCGGCATCCTCTGGGCGCTCGCCGCGATGGTCGGCGCCGCGACGTACTTCCTGCTCTCGGCCAAGGCCGACACAGGCATGCCGCCGATCGCGCTCGCCGGCGGCGGGCTGCTGCTCGGCGCGATTGCGCTCACGATCGCCGGATTCGTCGGCATCCTGCCGATCGCCTGGACGACCGACGACATCGCGTATCGTTTCGGCACCGTGCCGTGGTTCGTACCAGTGCTCGCGATCGGCCTGTTCGCAACGGCTCTCGCCTACGTGCTCGGCATCGCCTCGACGCGGATGCTGGGCTCGCGCCTGGCGTCGTTCGTCGCACTGGCCGAGGTCGTCGCGGCCCTGCTGTTCGGCTGGCTGCTTCTCGGGCAGCTGCCCGACCTGCTGCAGGCGCTCGGCGGAGCGCTGGTGCTCGTCGGTGTGGTGGTCGTGAAGCTCGGCGAGCCGCGTCCGGAGGAGTTCGTCGAGCCGGTGCCGGATGCGGTGGTGCAGCCGCAGCGCTAGCGCAATCCCGCATCCGCTCCCGCGCACGCAGGCGGGGTCACTTTCGCATCCCGTGCCGGTGCGGGGTCACTTTCACATCCCGCGCACGTGCGGGGTCACTTTCGCATCCCTGGCCGTGCGGGGTCACTTTTGCATCCCGTGCCGTGCGGGGTCACTTTCGCATCCCGTGCCGGTGCGGGGTCACTTTCGCATCCGTGGGCGTCGTTTCGGATGCTGTTTTGGCCCCGCCTGGACGGGGGATGCTGTCTTGGCCCCACCTGGACGGAGGATGCTGTCTTGACCCCGCCTGGTGGCGAGGCGGCGACAGGGCGAGAGGGCGATCGGGATGCGTGGCAGAGCAGGCGAGTCGCGCGGTCGTTTATGTATACGAGCGGCGCGGGGAAACGGCAACGAGCCCCATAGATTGCCGCTTATGTATACACTGAGCACATGAGTTCCGTCGCAGACCGCAGCACCGCGAGCGAGCGGGCGCACGCGACGCTGCTCGAGGAGATCCAGTCGGGCACCCTTCCGGCGGGTTCCGTCCTCGGCGAGGTCGAACAGGCCGCCCGTCTCGGCATCAGCCGCACCCCGATGCGGGAAGCGCTGCGCCGACTCGCAGCCGACGGCCTGGTCGTGCAGCAGTCGCCCCGCGTGACGGTGGTGGCAGACCTGGATGCCGACGACATCCGCGCCCTGTTCGAGATCCGTCGCGCGCTCGAGGAGACCTCTGCCCGCCTCGCCGCCCAGCGAGGCGACGCCGCCCTGTTCGCCGCGCTCGCGGACGAGTTCGCGCACGTCGACCTCGCAGCCGCCGAGGGTCGTGACGCCTACTACGCCCTCATCGCTCGCTTCGACGCGGCCCTCGACGCCGCGGTCGACAACGACTACATCGCGTCGGCGCTGCGCACGGTGCGCACCCACCTCGTGCGGGTGCGGCGCATGGCCCGCGACAAGCCGACCCGCCTCGCGGCCTCCACCGCCGAGCACCGCACGATCGCGGAGGCGCTCGCCGCCCGCGACGGCGACCTTGCCGCCCACGCCACGCACGTGCATCTGCACAACGCGCTCGCCGGCATCCTCGACTCCCTGACCGCTAACCCCGAAGGTGTGAAATGACCGTCACCCACCACGTCCGCGTCCACCGCAGCGACGAGAACCTCGCCCGAGAAGACCAGCTCGCCTGGAAGATCGCCGAGGTCGCGGCCGACCAGGTCGAGGTCGACCAGGACGTCACCGACATGATCATCAACCGCCTCATCGACAACGCGTCGGTGGCCGCGGCATCCCTCACCCGCGCTCCCATCAACGCCGCCCGCGCGCAGGCGTTCAGCCACCCCGTCTCGACCGGCGGCGTCGGCGCCACGGTCTTCGGCGCGGCGCTCGACCACCGGACGAGCCCCGAGTGGGCGGCGTGGGCGAACGGCGTCGCGGTGCGCGAGCTCGACTACCACGACACCTTCCTCGCGGCGGAGTACTCGCACCCGGGCGACAACATCCCGCCGATCCTCGCGGTCGCCCAGCACGCGGGCAAGGACGGCCGGGCGCTGCTGCGCGGCATCGCGACCGGCTACGAGATCCAGATGGACCTCGTGCGCGCGATCTGCCTGCACAAGCACAAGATCGACCACGTCGCTCACCTCGGCCCCTCGGCCGCAGCCGGCATCGGCACCCTGCTCGGACTCGACGTCGAGACGATCTACCAGGCCGTCGGTCAGGGACTGCACACCACCACCGCCACGCGTCAGAGCCGCAAGGGCGAGATCTCCACCTGGAAGGCGCACGCCCCCGCCTTCGCCGGCAAGATGGCCGTCGAGGCGGTCGACCGCGCGATGCGCGGTCAGACGAGTCCTGCCCCGATCTACGAGGGGGAGGACGGCGTGATCGCCTGGATGCTCGACGGCAAGGACGCCGCATACGAAGTGCCGCTGCCGGCCGCGGGCGAGGCGAAGCGCGCGATCCTCGACTCGTACACGAAGGAGCACTCGGCCGAATACCAGGCGCAGGCGTGGATCGACCTCGCCCGCAAGCTCGGCACCGAGAATCCGGCGCTGCGCGACCCCGCGAACATCGAGTCCATCGTGCTGCACACCAGCCACCACACGCACTACGTGATCGGCTCGGGAGCGAACGACCCGCAGAAGTATGACCCGACGGCATCCCGCGAGACGCTCGACCACTCGATCCCGTACATCTTCGCGGTCGCACTGCAGGACGGCGGCTGGCACCACGTCGACTCGTACACGCCCGAGCGCGCCGGCCGCCCGGACACGGTCGCCCTGTGGCACAGGATCACCACGGCCGAGGATGCCGAGTGGACGCGCCGCTACCACTCGGAGGACCCCGACGTGAAGGCGTTCGGCGGTCGTGTGGAGTTCCGCCTGACCGACGGCACGACCGTCGTCGACGAGATCGCCGTCGCCGACGCGCATCCGCTCGGCGCCCGCCCGTTCGCCCGAGCGGACTACATCGCGAAGTTCCGCCTGCTGGCCGAGCCCGTGCTGGAGCCCGCCGAGATCGAGCGCTTCCTCGAGCTCGTGCAGCGCCTGCCCGAGCTGACAGCCGCCGAGGTCGGCGAGCTGTCGATCATCGCGAAGCCCGGCCTGCTCGAGGGCGCGGACGCCCCGAAGGGTCTGTTCTGATGTCCGCGCCGTTCACAATTCAGCATGGACATCGTTCCCGCCGCACCGGGCAGCCGCGACCGCGCACCGCGGGATCGCAGGTGCAGGCGCTCATGCTGAATCGTGAACGGCCTTCCACCGAGAAAGACAGGTTCTGATGCTGTACTCCCACGTCACCCCGGCCGAGAAGCGGCGCCTGTTCCGCGAACGGCTCGCGAGCGGCGAGTTGCTGAGATTCCCCGGCGCGTTCAACCCCCTGAGCGCCCGGCTCATCGAGCAGAAGGGCTTCGACGGGGTCTACATCTCGGGAGCGGTGCTGTCGGCCGACCTCGGTGTGCCCGACATCGGCCTCACCACGCTGACCGAGGTCGCCGGCCGCGCGAAGCAGATCGCCCGGATGACCGACATCCCCGCCATTGTCGACGCCGACACGGGCTTCGGCGAGCCGATGAACGTCGCCCGCACCATCCAGGAGCTCGAGGATGCCGGGCTCGCGGGCACCCACATCGAGGATCAGATCAACCCCAAGCGCTGCGGCCATCTCGACGGCAAGAGCGTCGTCGACGAGCGCACCGCCATCCGCCGCATCCGTGCCGCCGCCGACGCCCGCCGCGACCCGAACTTCCTCATCATGGCCCGTACCGACATCCGTGCCGTCGACGGGCTCGACGCCGCTGTCGACCGTGCCAAGGCGCTGGTGGATGCGGGAGCGGATGCCGTGTTCCCGGAGGCGATGCGCACGCTCGCCGAGTTCGAGGCGATGGCCGAGGCGCTGGACGTGCCGATCCTGGCGAACATGACGGAGTTCGGCAAGAGCGACCTCTTCTCCGTCGACCAGCTGCGGGATGCCGGCGTGAACATGGTGATCTGGCCCGTGTCGCTGCTGCGCATCGCGATGGGCGCGGCGGGCCGTGCGCTCGATACGCTGAACGAGGAGGGGCACCTCACCTCGAAGCTCGGTGAGATGCAGCACCGTGCAGATCTCTACGACCTGATCGACTACGAGTCCTACACGAAGTTCGACTCGGGCGTCGCAGGCTTCACCGTCACGAAGGAGTGAGCATGACCGAGCCGGACATCAAGAAGGGCCTCGCGGGGGTCGTCGTCGACACGACCGCGATCTCGAAGGTCAACCCCGAGACGAACAGCCTCCTGTACCGCGGCTACCCCGTGCAGGAGCTCGCGGCGACGCAGCCCTTCGAGGCGGTGGCGTATCTGCTGTGGCACGGCGAGCTGCCGGATGCCGCGCAGCTGGCAGCCTTCCGGGCGTCAGAGCGCGAGCACCGCGCGCTGACCGACACCGTCAAGACGGCCATCGACCTGATCCCGCTCGAGGCGCATCCCATGGACGAGGTCCGCACGGCGGTCAGCCTGATCGGCGCCTCAGACACGAACGCGGGCGGGTCGGTGCTCGATGCCGGCGGCAGCCCGGAGGAGAACCTGGAGCGCAGCATCCGGCTGTTCGCGGCTCTTCCCGCGATCGTCGCCTATGGGCAGCGGCGCCGGCGGGGCGAGGAGCCGATCGCCCCGCGCGACGACCTCGACTACTCGGCGAACTTCCTCTGGATGACGTTCGGCGAGGAGCCCGACCCGGTCGTCGTCGACGCGTTCAACCGCTCGATGATCCTGTATGCCGAGCACTCGTTCAACGCCTCGACGTTCACGGCCCGTGTGATCACGTCGACTCTCAGCGACCTGTACTCGGCCGTGGTCGGCGCGATCGGCGCACTCAAGGGGCCGCTGCACGGCGGCGCCAACGAGGCTGTGCTGCACATCTTCGACGAGATCGGCGAGGCCTCGAACGTGGTGCCGTGGCTCGACAAGGCTCTGGCCGAGAAGCGCAAGATCATGGGCTTCGGCCACCGCGTCTACAAGAGCGGCGATTCGCGCGTGCCCACCATGAAGGCCGCACTCGACACCCTCGTCGAGCACTACGACCGCCGCGAGGTGGCCGAGCTGTACGACGCCCTCGAGTCGGAGTTCGTCGCGCGCAAGGGCATCTACCCGAACCTCGACTACCCCTCCGGCCCCGCCTACAACCTCATCGGTTTCGACACGCTGACCTTCACACCGCTGTTCGTCGCGGCGCGGGTCACGGGGTGGACCGCCCACGTGATCGAGCAGGCCGGGGCGAACGCCCTGATCCGCCCGCTGTCGCACTACGACGGGGTCGACGAGCGCCACATCGAGGGCTGACGACGCGCCATCGCAGGGGCTTAGAGCGCCCTTAGCGCGGCGATCCCACCGGGGTCAAGGCCGTGCGCGAGCGGATCAGTCGGAGTACCACTGATCGAGCGTGCCGTCGTGCGCCGTTCGAGAAGGAGGCTCCATGTCCGCAACCGATGTCCCCGCCAAGGAGGTCCGGTCACTCGTCCCCGCGCGGATGGACCGGCTGCCGTGGTCCCGATTCCACTGGCTGATCGTCGTCGGACTCGGGTTCTCCTGGATCCTCGACGGTCTCGAGGTGCAGATCGTCGCGGCGAACGGCTATGCCGCGACGCTCGGGATGGGTCCCGCCGAGGTCGGTCTCGCCGGCACCTGCTATCTGCTCGGACAGGTGTTCGGCGCGCTGGTGTTCGGTCGGCTCGCGGATCGGCTCGGGCGCAAGAACCTGTTCCTCGTGTCCCTCGCGGTGTACCTGGTCGGGTCGGCGGTCGCTGGTCTCGCCTTCGCACCCTGGTTCTTCTACATCTGGCGCTTCGTCGCCGGCGCGGGCATCGGCGGCGAGTACGCGGCCATCAACTCCGCGATCGACGAGATCATCCCCGCGAAGTACCGCGGTCGCGTGGACATCGCCATCAACGGGACGTACTGGGGCGGCGCGGCCCTCGGTGCCGTGGCGAACCTGTTCTTCCTGAACACCGACATCCTCCCGGCCGACATCGGGTGGCGCCTCAGCTTCTTCCTCGGACCCGTGCTCGGCGTGCTCATCATCTGGCTGCGTCGCCACATCCCCGAGAGCCCGCGCTGGCAGATGACCCACGGACGCGAGGACGAGGCCGAGCGCAACGTCGACGCGATCGAGGAGCGCATCCGTGCTGAGGGCAAGACCATCCCGCCGGTCGACGAGAGCAAGGCGATCACCGTGAAGGAGTACGGACGCGTGCCGTTCCTCGTCATCGCGAAGGTGCTGTTCCGCAAGTACCCCCGCCGCACGATGGTCGGCATCACCATGATGGTGACGCAGTCGTTCCTCTACAACGCGATCTTCTTCACCTATGCCCTGGTGCTGGAGAACTTCTACGACACGCCTCCTGCCTCCGCCTCGCAGTACTTCATCGTCTTCGCGGTGGGCAACCTCGCGGGCGCGCTGGTGCTCGGTCACTTCTTCGACACCTGGGGTCGGCGGCGGATGCTGTTCGCGACCTACGTCCTCGCCGGCGGCATCCTGCTCGTCAGCGCGTTCCTGTTCAACGCGGGCGTGCTCAACGCCGGCACCCACACGGCGTTCTGGTGCGCATCGTTCTTCTTCGCCTCCGCCGGCGCCTCGGCCGCCTACCTCACCGTGAGCGAGATCTTCCCGCTCGAGCTGCGCAGCCAGGTGATCTCCTACGTCTTCTCCATCGGCCAGCTCGTCGGCGCCATCGCGCCGGTGCTGTACGGATCGCTCATCGGCCAGAGCGCGGAGACCGGCGACCGGGGCCCGCTCTTCTGGGGCTATGTCCTGGGGGCGGCGATCATGATGTTGGGAGGGGTCGTCTGCGGGATCTTCGGCGTCAGTGCGGCGGGCAAGTCGCTGGAGGACATCGCGGATCCGCTCTCGCTGGTGGAGTCGGGGGAGAAGCCCGTCACGCCCGATGGCGCACGGCGGACCTAGGCGTCGATCGCCCTCGACGCAGCGATGCCCGGGTCCGCGAGGGACCCGGGCATCTGCGTGTCAGGGGACTGTGTCAGGGAACCAAGCCAGGAACTGTGTCAGGGAACTAAGCCAGCTCGATCACCGACCACGACAGCGGGGGCAGCGTGGCCCGCACGGCGCCGTCCACGACCTCCGCCGCACCCAGCGGAACCATGTGCACGGTGTCGGGGGTGGTCTCGAGGTTCGAGGTGTGCCGGTCCCCGCCCTCCGGGATCGTGAGCGTCTCGGCGTTCACGACGCGCAGCCCGGTCAGGCCGCGCAGCTCCACCGTCAGATCGCTCTCCTCGTCCAGCGAGCGGTTCGCGACGAAGACCACGACCCGTCCGGTCTCCTCGTCCCACGTGGCCGCGGCATCCACCGCGTCGACCCCGCCGTAGCGCTTCGTCTCGATCTGCGGCGCCGACACCGCGAGGCGCAGGATGCGCCCCTTCGCGAGGCGGGCCATGCGCTCGAACGGCCAGAAGCTCGTCTGCCGCCAGGCCGGTCCGCCTTCCTCCGAGCGGATCGGTGCGATCACGTTGACCAACTGTGCCTGGTTGGCGATCTTCACGCGGTCGCCGTGACGCAGCAGGCTGTTGAGCAGCGTACCCACGACCACGGCATCCGTGACGTTGTAGGTGTCCTCGATCAGACGCGGATGCTCCCGCCACCCCGCCTTGGCGATCTCGCCCGCCTCGACGTCGTTGTACTTCACCTGGTCCCACACGTTCCACTCGTCGAACGAGATGTCCACCTGCTTGGTGTGCTTGCCCGCCGCCTTCACCGCGTCGATCGTCGCGATGACGCCGTCGATGAACGCATCCATGTCGACCGACTCCGCGAGGAACGACTCGGCGTCGCCGTCGTGCTCCTGGTAGTACGCGTGCATCGAGACGAAGTCGACCTCGTCGTAGGCGTGCGTGAGCACGGTGTGCTCCCAGGCGCCGAACGTCGGCATCGAGCGCCCGGACGACCCGACCGCGACGAGCTCGATCGACGGGTCGACGAGTTTCATGGCCTTGGCGGACTCCTGGGCGAGGCGTCCGTACTCGGTCGCGGTCTTGCCGCCGATCTGCCACGGGCCGTCGAGCTCGTTGCCCAGGCACCACAGCTTGATGTCGAAGGGCTGCTCGGCGCCGTTCTTGCGCCGCAGGTCCGACCAGTAGGTGCCGCTCGGGTGGTTCGCGTACTCCACCAGTGCGCGCGCCTCCTCGACGCCGCGGGTGCCGAGGTTGATGGCCTCCATGACCTCGACGTCGGCCTCCTTCGCCCAGTCCATGAACTCGTGCAGACCGAAGGCGTTCGTCTCGATCGTGTGCCACGCGCCGTCGATGCGGACCGGCCGATCCTCGACCGGACCCACGCCGTCCTCCCATCGATATCCTGAGACGAAGTTGCCACCGGGGTAGCGGATGACGGTCGGACCCATCTCCTTCACCAGGGCGAGCACGTCCTGACGGAAGCCGCGCTCGTCTGCCTGCGGGTGTCCCGGCTCGTAGATGCCGGTGTACACGCAGCGTCCCATGTGCTCGACGAATGACCCGAAGAGCCTCCGGGGGACGTCGGCGATGGTGAAGTCGCGGTCGATGGTGATGCGGGCCTGAGACATTGCTCTCCTTGGTTCTGGCTCTCGAGCCGGGATCCGGCGCTGCGGCCGGGTGGGGGGACTACTGACCGCCGAAGCCGCTGGTCGCGACGCCCTTGACGATCTGCTTCTGGAAGATGATGAACACGACGATCAGGGGGAGCGCGGCGAGCACGGCCTGCGCCATGACCTGCGCGTACTGCACGCCGTAGGCGCTGATCACCGTCTGGAGTCCGACCGGCAGCGTCATCAGCGTGGTGTCGTTGATGACGAGGAACGGCCAGAGGAAGTTGTTCCACGCTCCGATGAAGACGAAGATCGCGACGGAGGCCAGGATCGGTCGGGAGAGCGGCAGCACGATCGACCAGAAGATGCGCAGTCGACCCGCACCGTCCACCCGCGCAGCGTCTTCGAGCTCGATCGGGATCGCGTCGAAGAAGCGCTTCAGGATGAACACCATCGCCGGCGCCACGACCTGGGGGAGGATGAGGCCCCAGTAGGTGTCGATCATGTTGAACGCGAGCATCTCGTAGAACAGCGGGATGATGAGCACCTGCGGAGGCACCACGATCGAGGCGATGATCACGACGAACAGCCACTTGCGCCCGGTGAAGTCGAGTCGGGAGAACGCGTAGGCGGCCAGCGCCGAGATCGTCAGGGTGATGAGCGTCACCGCGATCGAGGTCCACAGGCTGTTGAACGCCCAGGTATAGACGTTGCCCTGCGACAGGATCGCGGTGAACGCCTCGACCGTCGGCCCGGAGGCGCCGATCCACGAGGGGTCGCCGGAGGCGGCATCCGTCTCGGTCTTGAAGGCGGTCGCGACCGCCCAGAGGAACGGGAGCAGCCAGCCGAGTGCGAGCAGGATCAGCACCACGAGCGCGCTGATGCGGAGGAGGCCGAACGGCTTCTGGCCGGGGAGGCGCGAACGCTTCGGGCCGCGGGCCTTCGTGGTCGTGACGGCTTCGGTGCGGGTGAGGGTGGCGGTGGACATCACAGCTGCGGCTCCTTCCGGCGGCGCATGATCAGAGCCTGCGCGACGCCGATGATGACGATGAGAGCGAAGAACACATAGGAGATCGCGGCCGAGTAGCCGAATCGGTAGCTGACGAAGCCGGCCTCGTAGATGTACTGGACGATCGAGCGCGTGGTGTCGCTCGCGACACCGCCGAGCATCTGGTACGCCTGGTCGAACAGCTTCAGCGAGGCGAGGATCTGCAGGATCAGGATCAGCACGGTCGCGGGTCCCAGCTGCGGGAGCGTGATCGACCAGAACTGCCGCCACGGTCCGGCCCCGTCGAGGGAGGCGGCCTCGTACTGCTGCGGCGGGATGTTCTGCATCGCGGCGAGGTAGAGCAGGAAGTTGAATCCGACCGTCCACCAGACGGTGGCGATCACGATCGACAGCATGTTGGTGTCGGGGTTCTGCAGCCAGGCCAGCGGCTCGAGGCCGAAGAACTCGAGGATGTTGTTGGCCGCACCGATCTGCGGGTTGAAGATCCAGACCCAGATCTGCGAGATCACGGTCGAGGCGAGCAGGTACGGCATGAAGAACGACAGGCGCCAGAGCCACTGTCCGGGGAGGCCGCGGTCGACGAGGGCGGCCATGAGCAGTGCGATCACGACGAGGGGGACGGTCGAGAGCAGCGTGAACCAGACGGTGTTGCCCATCGACTGCCACATCTTGGGGTCGGTGAGGGCTTCGGCGTAGTTCGCGAAGCCGACGAAGGCCCCGCCGGCGCCGGTGAGCGACTGGTCGGTGAAGCTGAGGATGATGCCGTGCACGATCGGCCAGACGAGGAACAGGGCGAAGGCGATCAGGAACGGCGTGAGGAACGCCCAGCTGACCAGCTGCTCGCGGTTCCGGGAGCCGGCGCGACGGATCGGAGCGCCGGACTTCGATCCGGTGACGATCGTGCGGGTGGAGTCGGTGGCGGTGGTCGTGCTCATGATGCGAACGTCCCCTCGGGATCGGCCGGGTTGGGCTGACGCAGCAGCGTGTTGACCCTGGCCTCGAAGCGGTCGATCGCGGCGGCGGGGTCGTCGCCGGAGAGCAGGACTCCCTGCACGGCGGCGCCGAACTCGCTCTGGAAGTTCGACCCTGAGCCGGTGAACCAGGCGGTCGGGTCGTAGACGACGTGCTGGGCGGCCTCGGCGTAGTTCGCCTGCGGGACCAGGTCCGCGTACTCGGGGGATTCGGTCACCGGCAGGAACGCGGGGATGTGACCGGCCTCGGCCCATCCGAACGACCCCTTGAGCATGTCGGCGACGAACCGGTAGGTCAGGTCGCGCTTCTTCTCGTCGGCGTTCGTCTGGTGGGGCAGCACGAACGAGTGCGAGTCGGCGTACACGGCCGGGGTGCCGTACAGGGTGGGGATCATGGTGGCGTCGAAGGGGATCTTCGCGTTCTGCATGGTGCGCAACTCCCACACGCCGGTGAAGAGCATCCCGCTCTTGCCGGTCGCGAACTCGGCGACCGCGCTGCCGTAGTCGGCCTGCGCGAGAGCGATCTCGCCGTCGAGCAGCGTGCGCATGAGCGTCAGCGACTCGACCGCCGCATCCTTGTCGATCACGGCCTTGCCGCCCTCCGGCAGCTCCATCGCGCCGCCGTGCTGCGAATAGAAGGTGTAGAAGAGGCGCCACATCTGCGCGCCGTCGCCCAGGTAGCCGTACGAGAGGGCGTGGCCTTCGGCCTTGCCACCGATCGTGCGCAGCTGGTCGAGGAACTCCTCGGGGGAGGAGGTCTCGGCGAGGCGTCCGTCGCTGTCGAGCACGCCGGCTGCATCGCAGATGTCGGTGTTGAACATCGCGACGAACGGATGCGCGTCCAACGCGATGCTGTACATGTCCTTGCCGACGAAGCCCTTCTCCCAGATGGGCTTCGGGAACGTCGAGCTGTCGATGCCGAGCTCGGCGAGGCGGTCGGTGTCCCAGCGGTCGAGCAGCCCGCCCGGCGCCCAGCCGACCGTGCGAGTGGCGTGCATGATCGCGACGTCGGGCGCACGGCCGCCGGCACCCGCCATCGCGAGCTTGGTGTAGTACGGGGTGCCCCAGGCGAGGACGGTGGGGCGGATGCGGTACGCGCTCTGCGCGGAGTTCGCGGTGTCGAGCAGCTGCGACATGGTCACGCCGTCGCCGCCGGACAGCAGATGCCAGAACTGCAGGGTGGTGGTGTTCGAGCCGGGGACGGTGCCGGGAGCGCAGCCGGCGAGCAGAGCTGCTGCGGCGGTCACCGAGGCGGCTGTGAGGAACTGCCGTCTGGACATATCGAGCGGGGGCGTCATCGTCACTCCTTCGTGACAGCGGGCGGGGTCGCCCCATCATTACATCGATGTAATCGAACGCGCAAGAGGAATCGGCGACCGCGCTCGGAGGCGCGATCGGCGCCCGGCGAGGCAGGGCAGCGGCGGACGGATGCCGGTCAGGGGCGGTAGCCGCGCGGGCGGCCCCGCGTGCTGTCGCGCTCGAGGAGGTGGTGCGAGAGGGTCAGCGCCCGCGGCACCGTGGCGCGGTCGTCCATCCGCGACTCGAGCAGGCTGAGCGCGGCGTCCGCGAAGGCACGGCGATCGAACGCGATGGTCGTGAGCGAGGGCGCGGTGTAGCGCGAGAACTCGACGTCGTCGAAGCCCGTCACGATCACGTCGTCCGGCACGCTCACGCCGTGATCGTGCAGGGCATGCAGGGCGCCGAGCGCCAGCGTGTCGGTGAAAGCGATGATCGCGTCGAAGGGCACGCCGCGCCGCAGCAGCGTCTGCACCCCTCTCGCGCCGCCGGTCATCGACCAGGGCATCGGGTTGATCTCGAGGGCCGCATCGCGGGTGATGCCGGCGTCGCGCAGCGCATCGTGCACGCCGGCGAGCCGGAGCCTGCTGGTGGCCGTGGCGACCGACGGGTCGTCGTCGGCTCCGATCACGGCGATCCTGGTCGCGCCCTGCGCGATGACATGGCGGGTGACGTCGGCCGCGGCCAGCCGGCTGTCGATCCGCACGTGATCCGCGCGGTTCTGCTCGACCTCGCCGAGGACCACGAGCGGTGGCAGGCGGTCGGCGTACTTCAGCACGCTGTCCTCGAGGCGGATCGGGTTCAGGATCAGCCCGTCGACGAGGTGCGCGCGGGCGCGCGACACGAGCTCGCGCTCACGCTCGGGGTCGGTCGCGGTCTCCTCGATCTGCACGGCGAGGCCCCGTTCGTGCGCGGCATCCACGATGCGGTGCATGAGCTCGGCCGAGAACGCGGTCGCAAGATCGGGCAGGGCGACCGCGATGATCCCCGACCGCCCCTTGCGCAGCCCTCTGGCGTTGAGGTTGGGCACGAAGTCGAGCTCGGCCATGGCCGCCTCGACCTTGCGGCGCGTGTCCTCGCTCACCGCGGTCGTGCCGGTGACGACGTTCGAGACGGTCTTGGGAGAGACGCCCGCGAGCGCCGCCACGTCCTTCATGGTCGGGCGGGGCGGCGGCATCGCAGTCATCCGGTCAGCCTATCGATGGCGCACCCGCTGGCTACTATGGCCCGATGACCACCGAACGCAACTGGGCAGGCAACGTCACCTACCGCGCATCCTCGATCGAGCACCCCGCCTCGACCGACGAGTTGCAGGGACTGCTCGCCCGCGGCGGCGCCGTGCGGCTGCTCGGCTCGCGGCACTGCTTCAGTGACATCGCCGACACCGACGGGGTGCTCATCGTCCTCGACCGGATGCCCCGGATGTTCGACGTGAACGACGCCAGGGATGCCGTCCGCGTCTCGGGCGGCCTCCGGTACGGAGACATCGCGCCTCTCCTCGCCGCCGAGGGTCTGGCTCTCGCGAACCTCGCCTCCCTGCCCCACATCTCCGTGGCCGGCGCCGTCGCGACCGGCACGCACGGCTCGGGCGACGGCATCGGCTCGCTCGCCTCCGCGGTGCGCGCACTGACCATCGTCACCCCCGCTGGTGAGGTCCGCACACTCGCCCGCGGCGACGCGGACTTCGACGGTGCGGTGGTCAGCCTCGGCGCGCTCGGCGCAGTCGTCGACCTCACCCTCGACGTCGAGCCGACCTACGAGGTCGCCCAGCACGTGTTCGAGCATCCGTCCTGGGATGCGATCCTCGCGGACTTCGACGAGGTGACGAGCATCGGCACCAGCGTCAGCATCTTCTCGCGGTGGGAGCGCACCGACATCGCCGACCAGATCTGGGTCAAGCAGCGACAGCCCGAGGCACGCGAGAACACCCGCGCCGACCTCTTCGCCCGGCTCGGTGCGGAGCCTGCCGAGAGCAAGCGGCATCCGATCCTCGGCGTCGATCCGGTCGCCTGCACCGAGCAGCTCGGCGAGCCGGGGCCGTGGTTCGAGCGGCTCGCGCACTTCAAGCTCGAGTTCACCCCGTCTGCCGGCGCCGAGATCCAGAGCGAGTACCTCGTGCCGCGGGCCGACGCGGTCGCGGCGATCCAGGCCGTCCGCACCCTCGCGGGGCAGATCGCACCGCTGCTGCTGGTGAACGAGATCCGCACGGTCGCCGCCGACGAGCTGTGGCTCAGCTCGTCGCAGGGCACGGATGCCGTCGGCATCCACTTCACGTGGAAGCCGGATGAGGCGGCGGTGCGCGAGTTCCTGCCGACCCTCGAGGCGCTGCTGCCGGCGACGGCCCGCCCGCACTGGGGCAAGGTCTTCACGCTCGACCCGGCAGAGGTGCGCTCGCGCTACGCCCGGTGGGACGACTTCGCCGCCCTCGCGGCGCGTTTCGACCCCGAGCGGCGCCTGGTGAACCCGTATCTGGAGCGCCTCGGGCTGTAGCGCGGTTCCTGTGCACCACGAGGTGACCTTCGGGACCCGCGGGGGCCTCTTGCAGAGATGGTCGGTCGTGGATCGACGAAGACTCTTGCATTCCGAATTCTGTTACCGGTAACATCCGAGGGACAGCAATCGTCGCGGCTCCGCTCGGAGCCACTGAGGCAGCGTGTTCGCGACCTCGGCATCTCAAGGAGGAGAGTGCATGAACGGCGTCATCCGTGTCTATCTCGATCGGGTCGCGCACCGCGCCACACGACGCCTCCGCGTGCGTCACGCCGCTACGCGAGAACTTCGAAAGCTGCATTGAGTGCTGGCGCCGGCGAGCTGAAGCCCTGCCGGCAGCACGCCGGCTGAGGGATCTGCCTCGAGCACGCCGGCAGATCGAGGAATCGCATCCATCCGCTCTTCCCCGGTGCGGAGCGGCGCTGTCACCACTCCTCGATTCCCGAATCCCATCGACCCCACAAGGGGACTGACGCGCGCCCGCGGCGATCCGCTGCTGCGAAGACGCTGTCGGTCGCTATCCCACCTTCGCTCGAGACAGCACTGTCCACGGCTTCTTCACGGAAGAAGCGGGCCGGTGCGGGTTCGCGCCCGCGCGCCCTCGAGCGAGACCTACCGCAAGGAGCAACACGTGAAACCACAACTGAGAACCGTCGATCGGCACCGCCGGTCCGTTTCGCTTCCCGCAGCGATTCTGGGGGTCGCGGCGCTCGTCGCGTCATCCGTGACCGCCGCCGGGGTACCGGAGGCGGCCTTCGCCGCTCCCGCGAGCATCATCGACAACGGCACCTTCGAGAGCGGACTGTCCGGATGGACTGCTCCGCTGGGCGGGACGCTCGCGGAGAGCACCGACGCCCTTACGGGTGCGAAAGCTCTGGAGATCAGCGACCGCTCGAGTTTCCAGTCGGGCCCCACCGCCACGGTGACGGGCCTGCTGAAGACCGAGCAGTCCTACGACCTCTCGCTGTCTCTGAAGTTCGACGCCGGTCGGGCCACGCAGGACTTCAATGTCGTGCTGTGCACCTCGACGCGCAGTCGCTGCGACGTGGTGGTCTCCGCGACGGCCACGGCCGGCGAATGGTCGACCCTCGAGAAGACGTTCTCGCCCCTGACGGCCGACTACGACATCCTCTTCGTCGAGACGCCCTGGAACACCGACGTGCAGTCGTTCGTGATCGACGACGTCTCGCTGACGACCGACGGCGGGGCCCCCGCCGTCACCGAGCCGCCGGCGGTGCCGGGCAACCTCCTGCCTGACGGCCGCTTCGTCTCGGACCTGACGGGGTGGACCAACACCCGCGGCGGCACGCTGGCTCTCAGCGATGATGCGGCGAGCGGCGCGCACTCCCTGAAGGTCACCGGCCGGGAGAACACCCAGTCGGGTCCGTTCGCGAGTGTCGCGGACAAGATCGAGCTCGGTGCCTCGTACCGCCTCACCGGAAAGCTGAAGTACGACGAGGGCAATGCCACCCAGCAGTTCAACTTCACCTTCTGCCCCACGAACTTCAACGGCTGCGCCGACTACGGGCACACATTCACGAAGGGCGAATGGGGCAGCTTCTCGCAGGAGTTCACGGCCGAAGCCAGGCACGTCGCCGCGGGATGGCTGTTCGTGGAGACCCCGTGGGGTTCCGACGCCCTCCAGGACTTCTCGGTCGACGAGCTCTCGCTCGTCAAGATCGCCGATGCGCCCGAAGGGCCCGCGTTCACGAGCCTCGAGAAGGTGCAGACGAAGCCGATCGGTGACCACAACCCGCTCGTCGGCCACAAGTTCGGCGCCGACCCGCACCACCTCGTCTACAACGGGCGTCTCTACATCTACTCGACCGATGACACCCAGCAGTACGACCTGAACAGCAAGGACGAGAACGGCCTGCCGACCCAATCGAACGGCTACGGCGGCATCACCCGGCTCAACGTGATGTCCACGACGGACATGGTCAACTGGGTCGACCACGGCACGGTGCCGATCGCCCGCGAAGGCGGCGCGGCCCCCTGGGCCCGCAACTCCTGGGCTCCCGCGGCGATCGAGAAGGACGGCAAGGTCTACCTCTACTTCTGCGACAGCGGAACCGGCACGGCGGTCGTCGTCGGCGGCTCGCCGCTGGGCCCGTGGGAGGACCCGCTGGGCAAGAAGATCATCCCCGACACGGTGTCGCGCGACTACATCGCCGACGGCGGATTCCCCGCAGGCATGTGGCTCTTCGACCCCGAGGTGTTCATCGACGACGACGGCCAGGGCTACCTGTACTTCGGCGGCAACTCGCAGATCGGCACCGCGCCGAACGTGCAGGGACCGCAGAACCCGAAGTCGACCCGTGTCGTGAAGCTGAAGGACGACATGGTCACCCTCGACGGCGACCCGGTCGAGATCGATGCCCCCGGCATGTTCGAAGCGTCGAGCATGTTCAAGCGCGACGGCAAGTACTACTACTCGTACTCGTCGAACTTCCAGGTGAACGAGGCGCCGGGACAGTACCCGTCGCGCGGTGCGATCGCGTACATGATGACCGATGACCCGATGAAGCTCGGTTCCTCGGAGTACGCGGGCGTGGCGTTCCAGAACCAGGGCACGTTCTTCGGAGCGGGCAACGGCGGCAACAACCACTCCGACATGTTCAGCTACAAGGGCGAGACCTACTTCACCTACCACGCGCAGACGCGTGGGGCGGCGTGGGCGTCGGCTCTCGGAACCCCGGGCGCGACACAGGGATACCGCTCGGTGCATATCGACAAGCTCGAGTTCAACCAGGACGGCACCATCAAGCCGATCGTCGGAACCAAGGCGGGCGTGGAACAGGTCGAGAGCTTCGACCCGTACCGCACCTTCGAGGCCGAGACGCTGGCCTGGCAGCTGGGCATCACCACGGCCAAGACGGATGCCGCCTCGGCCGAGTTCCCCGAGCACAACGGTTCGGGCAACATGGTGCTCTCGGGCATCGATGACGGGGACTTCTCCGGCATCTCCGGTGTCGACTTCGGTTCGGGAGCACAGACGGTGTCTGCGAAGGTGAAGCCGTCGGTCGCCGGCAGCAGCATCCAGGTGCGTCTGGATGACGTCGACGGCCCCGTAGTGGCGGAGATCCCCGTCGACGGCGCGGTCGGCGAGTGGACCACGGTCGAGGCCGAGGTCACCGGTGCCACGGGCGAGCACGATGTGTTCTTCGTCTTCGCCGGCCCCGAGGGCGTCGGCGCGGATGTCGACCTGTTCGAGGTCGACAACTGGTCGTTCGACACGGTCGACGACGGCCCGGGATCGCAGCTGACCGCTGAACTCTCCGCGTCGAAGGTCGCGGCGGGTGGATCCGTCACCGTCACCGCTGCCGGTGTGGCAGCGGACGAGGTCGAGATCGGCATCGCCAGCACATACCGGGCGCTCGCCACGGTCGCCGTCGAAGGCGGCGCGATCGAGGCCACCGTCGTGATCCCGGCAGATGCGACAGCCGGTCTGCACCACATCATCCTGCGCGATGGTGAGACCGAGCTCGCGCGACTGCCGATCACGGTCACGCGTGCTTCCGGTGGCGGCACCGATGGTGGCTCATCCTCCGGCGGGGGAGGCGACGGCACCGGTGGGTCCCTGGCCGCTACCGGCGGCGATGCGAGCGGATCAGTGGCGGCGGCGTTGCTCGGCGCGCTGCTGCTGGCGCTCGGATCGGCGTTCTGGATCCTGCGCCGCAGAACAGCCCGGGTCGCAGACATCGGGACGGACTGAGGTGAGGAAGCCGCGCGTCGGCAGTGACTGACCTCCGAATGACCCGCCCCTTCCTTCCGGCTGCGCCGAAGGAAGGGGCGAGTCGCCCGTCATCCGTTGCAGGTCCGGGGGTGTTCTCGGTAACATTCTCCGAGGCATGGCCGACGGAGGTGCGCATGGTGAACGTCGGTTCCGACAAGCCCAACATCCGTCAGGTCGCCACCATCGCTGGCGTCTCGCACATGACGGTGTCGCGGGTGCTCAACGATCACCCCAACATCAAGCCCGACACCAAGCGGCGCGTGCTCGAGGCGATCGAAGAGCTCGACTACCGGCCCAACATGGTCGCCCGCGCACTCGCCACGCAGCGCACACGTCGGATCGGCGTGATCGTCGAGAGCGCAGTGGCACATGGCCCGACCAGCATCCTGCGCGCGGTCGAGCTCTCCGCCCGTGCAGCGGGGTACTCGGTCACACCGATCGCGCTCCATGAGGGCGATGCGCTGTCGCCGCAGGAGGCGGTCGACAACCTCGTCACCCAGGGTGTCGATGCGCTCTGCGTGATCGCGCCCCGTTCGTCGTCCGTCGCGGCTCTGCGTCGCATCGCGATCACGGTGCCGATGCTCGTGGTGAAGGCCGACGCCGATCCGACCTTCCTGACGGTGTCGATCGACCAGCACGCGGGCACGACACTGGTGGTCGACCACCTCGTCGCGCTCGGACACCGCGACATCCTGCATCTCGCGGGCCCCCTGGACTGGCTGGACGCGAGGGCTCGCGAGCGCGCCTTCCACTCGCGGGCCAAGTCGTGGGGCATCCGTGAACGGCCGATCGTCGTCGGCGACTGGTCTGCCGACTTCGCGTACGACTTCGCCAAGGGCCTGACGCGTCTGCCCGACTACACCGCGATCTTCGCCGCGAACGACGACATGGCCATCGGACTCATCCACGGACTGCACGACAGAGGCTTCGAGGTGCCGACGGACCTGAGCGTGGTCGGATTCGACGACGTGCCGCTCGCCCGGCATTTCCTGCCGCCGCTGACGACGGTCCGCCAGGACTTCGGCGCGCTCGGCGGCGCGGTCGTCGAGATGCTGCGTGCGGCGATCGAGGGGCGCGACATCCCGGCGCTCACCCGAATCCCGACCGAGCTCGTGGCTCGCGCATCCTCGGCGGCTCCCCGGGAGTCGCGATGACACTCGACCGTGCTCCCGAGCCGGTGGTGCGGCTCGAGGGCATCACGGTCGACTTCCCCGGCGTGCGCGCACTCGACGACGTCGACTTCCGGCTGTTCCCCGGCGAGGTGCACGCCGTTATGGGTGAGAACGCCGCGGGCAAATCGACGCTCGTGGCGGTGATCACCGGCACGCTCGCACCCGAGGAGGGGACGGTGTTCGTCGACGGCGAGCCGCGCCGCTTCTCGGGAGTCGCCGACAGCCGCGCGGCCGGTATCGCCACCGTGTTCCAGGAGGCGCAGCTGAGCCCGAACCTCAGCGTGGCCGAGAACGTCATGCTCGGCAGAGAGCGCCGCCGGCTCTTCGGCATCGACTGGCGCCGCACCAGGGCGGATGCCGGCGAGGCGCTGGCGTGGCTGGGGCTCGACGACCTCGACCCGAAGACGCCGCTGTCGATGCTGACGCCCGCGCAGAAGCAGCTGGTCGCGCTGGCCCGTGCGGTCGTGGACGAGCCGCGGGTGCTCGTGCTCGACGAGCCCACGTCGAGCCTCGACGTCGCCGAGGTCGCCACGCTCATGCGCGTCATCCGGGGCCTCCGGCAGCGAGGCGTCGCGATCCTCTTCATCTCGCACTTCCTCGAGCAGGCGTTCGCGATCAGCGACCGCATGACGGTGCTGCGCGGTGGACGACGGGTCGGCGAGTACGCGACGCGGGACCTCGAGCGGGCCGATCTGATCTCGAAGATGCTGGGCAAGGACATCGACAGCCTCAGAGCGCTGGGCTCGGAGCGCAAGGCGCACCACTACGCATCCGACGGCGAGCCCGCGCTGCTGGCCTCTGATGTCGGTCGCCGCGGAGAGCTGGAGCGGATGGATGTCGAGGTGCAGCGCGGTGAGATCGTGGGCCTCGCGGGGCTTCGAGGCTCGGGACGCACGGAGCTCGCCTCTCTGCTGAGCGGCACGGTGCGTGCCGACAGCGGCGAGCTGTGGGTGGACGGCGAGAAGGTGCAGTTGAAGAACCCGTCGGCAGCACTGCGGCATCGCATCGCCCTGTCGGCGGAGAACCGCGGAACGCAGGGCATCATCGGCGACCTCACCGCGCGCGAGAACATCATCCTCTCGCTCCAGGCGCTGCGCGGATGGACTCGTCCGCTCTCGCAGGCCGAGTCCGCCGGCATCGTGGAGACCTACGTCGAGGCGCTGCATCTGGATCCGGCCGATCTCGATCGCCCGGTCGGCCTGCTCTCGGGAGGAACGCAGCAGAAGGTGCTGCTCGCCCGCGCGCTGGCGGTGCGGCCGCACGTGCTGATCCTCGACGAGCCGACGCGCGGCATCGACATCGCGGCGAAGCTCGACGTGCAGCGCCGCATCAGCCAGCTGGCCGGAGACGGCGTCGCCGTCATCTTCATCTCGTCGGAGCTCGAGGAGGTCGTGCGACTGAGTGATCGCATCATCGTGCTGAAGGACCGCGACAAGATCGGGGAGCTCAGCAACGGACCCGGAGTCACGGTCGATACGGTCGTCGAGATGATCGCAGCGGAGATGAGCCTCACGAGCGAACTGTGATCGGTAACAGAATCGTGACCAACGAGAAACGCTGATTTCGTCGGAACCACTTGTGTTCCAGAAATTGTTCCCGGTAACATCACCGCAGGACATGCGATGCCGCAGTCCTGCAATCACGACAGGGACCACGACCGGTCCACCGTTGCCGGAGTGACTACCGGCGTCTCAAGGAGGAGAATCATGTCCGCGAAGAAGCGCATCCGCGTCGCGTTCGGCCTGGCAGCAGTCGGCGCACTCACCATCGGCCTTGCGGCCTGCTCGACGGGCGACTCCGGCGGCGGCGACGGCGGGGGCTCGGAGGAGATCACCACCGTCGGCTTCGTGGCCGTCGGCCCAGAAGGCGCGTGGCGCGAGGCCAACGAGCAGAACATCCAGGACACCTTCACGGAGGAAGCCGGATACGACCTCAAGTACGCCCCCGCCACCAACCTCGACCAGAAGTCGCAGATCGACGCGTTCACGTCGTTCGTCGACGAGGGCGTCGACGTCATCCTGCTGTCGGCCACGGAGGCCTCCGGCTGGGAGGACTCGCTCAAGCGTGCGCAGGAGGCGGAGATCCCCGTCATCCTGCTCGACCGCGGCATCGAGCCCGACGACGACAGCCTGTACGTGACCCGCATCGCCCCCGACAACGTCGAGGTCGCGAAGGAGGTCGGCACCTGGGCCGCCGCCACGTTCCCCGACGGCGGCAACTACGTCGTGCTCGAGGGTCCTGCCGGTGTGGGCGTCGTGAACGAGCGCAACACGGGCTTCGATGAGGGGCTCGGCGACTCGTCGCTCACCAAGCTCGACGCGCAGACCGCGAACTGGTCGGCGGAAGAGGGCAAGAGCGTCTTCGAGACCATGCTGAAGTCCTCGGGCAACGACATCCAGCTGGTGTTCGCACAGAACGACGAGATGGGTCTCGGCGCCGCTCAGGCTGCCGAGGAGGCCGGACTCGTCGTCGGTGAGGACGTCAAGATCGCCACGATCGACGGCACCAAGAACGCCATGCAGGCGCTCGCCGACGGCCAGCTCAGCTACGTGCACGAGTACAACCCGCTGTTCGGTGAGACCGCACTCGAGGTCGTCGAGAAGGCCCTCGCGGGCGAGGATGTCGATTCGTACATCGTCGTGCCGAGTGAGGCGTTCGATTCCGCCGAGGCGGCGCAGGCCGTGCTCGCCGACCGCAAGTACTGACCGAGCATCGACACCGACGCCGGAGTGATCCGGCAGCGAGCCCGGGTGGGGCGGCAGGATTGCGCCACCCGGGCTCTCCGGACGGAGAGACAGCGATGAATGAAGAACTGCCCATCGTCGAGATGCGCGGGATCTCGATCGAGTTCCCCGGCGTGAAAGCCCTCGACGGGGTCGACTTCCGTCTCTTCCAGGGCGAGGTCCACGCGCTCATGGGAGAGAACGGCGCAGGAAAGTCGACCCTGATCAAAGCACTGACCGGTGTCTACCAGATCGACTCCGGGTCGATCGTCGTCGCAGGGCAGGAGCGCAGCTTCGGCGGCGCCGGCGACGCGCAGGATGCCGGGATCTCGACGGTGTATCAGGAGGTCAACCTCGCCCCGAACCTCTCGATCGGCGAGAACGTGATGCTCGGTCACGAGCTGCGCGGTGTGTTCGGCATCAACTGGACGGCCACGCACCGAGCGGCGACCGACGCCCTCGATCGGCTCGGTCTCGGCCACCTCGACACCCGCAAGCCGTTGTCGACGCTCTCGATCGCGCTGCAGCAGCTCGTCGCCATCAGCCGCGCGATGGCGATCAAGGCGAAGGTGCTCATCCTCGATGAGCCGACCTCCAGCCTCGACGCGGCCGAGGTCGACGGACTCTTCACCGTGATCCGGTCGCTCCGCGACCAGGGTGTCGCCATCCTCTTCGTCTCGCACTTCCTCGACCAGGTCTACGCGATCAGCGACCGCCTCACGGTGCTGCGCAACGGCCAGTACCAGGGCGAGTACCTCACGCGCGATCTCGACCGCCACGCCCTCATCTCGACCATGATCGGCAAAGACCTCGACGCGCTGAAGTCGCTGGGCGGCAACCGTCGCCGGGCACCGCGCGACGCCGACGAGAAGCCGCTGCTCGCCGCATCCGGCATCGCGCGACGGGGCGCGGTCGAGACGACCGATCTCGAGATCCGCCCGGGAGAGGTGGTCGGCTTCGCCGGCCTGCTCGGCTCTGGGCGCACCGAGCTCGCGCGACTGCTCTACGGTGCGGACCGCACCGACGAGGGCACCATCGAACTCCACGGCCGCAAGGTCGATCTGCGCTCTCCCGCGGATGCACTGCCGCGACGCATCGCGTTCTCGACCGAGAACCGTCGCGACGAGGGCATCATCGGCGACCTGACCGTGCGCGAGAACATCATCCTCGCGGTGCAGGCCGAGCGCGGCTGGGCGCGACCGATGAGCCGCAAGGAGCAGGATGCGATCGTCGACAAGTACGTCGCGCAGCTGAACGTACGGCCGGCCGACCCGGATCGGATGATCAAGAACCTCTCCGGAGGCAACCAGCAGAAGGTGCTGCTCGGTCGCTGGCTCGCGACGCAGCCCGAGCTGCTGATCCTCGACGAGCCGACGCGCGGCATCGACGTCGGCGCCAAGGCCGAGATCCAGGAGGCGGTGGCCGAGCTCGCGGAAGAGGGCGTCGCCGTGGTGTTCATCTCCTCGGAGCTCGAAGAGGTGGTGCGCCTGTCGGAGCGGATCGTCGTGCTCAAGGACCACCGCAAGATCGGCGAGATCCAGAACGGTCCCGACGTCACGGCCCAGGTGATCGTCGACGTGATCGCCGCACACGGTGTGGATGCCGCCGCCGACACCCTCGACGACGCCGACGGCGCGCTGCCGGATACCATCGGCCACACGACTGACAAGGAGGCAGCGCGATGACCGCCGCAGCCGGCACCACATTCTGGCGGGAACTGATCCGCAAGCCGTTCTTCTGGGGCATCGTCGCGATCATCGCGCTGCTCGCCCTGAACGTCATCAAGGATCCGACGTACCTCGCGCTCTCGATCAACCCCAACAACGGCCATCTCGTCGGCAACTTGATCGACATCCTGCGCCAGGCGGCACCGGTGATGATGATCGCGATCGGCATGTCGCTCGTGATCGCCACGGGCGGCATCGACCTCTCGGTCGGCTCGCTGATGGCTGTCGCCGGGGCCGTGTCGATGGAGTTCCTCAGCGCCGCAGGAGACTCGTTCGGCGCCGCGCTCGCCGCGGTGGGCCTCGCCCTGGTGATCACCGGCATCCTCGGGGCGGTCAACGGCATCCTCGTCGCCTACGTCGGACTGCAGCCGTTCATCGCGACGCTCGTGCTGATGCTGGCGGGCCGCGGCATCGCCAAGGTCATCACCGGAGGGCAGAACACCACGGCCTCGAACGACTCGTTCCGGTGGATCGCGAACGGCTTCGTGATCGGCATCCCCGTCGTGTTCATCCTCGCCGTGCTCATCGTGATCGCGGTCGGCTGGGTGGTCAGGCGCAGTGCGCTGGGCCTGATGATCGAGGCGATCGGCATCAACCCGCGGGCCAGCCGGATGGCGGGCATCAAGCCGA